>JAABQD010000005.1 GCA_011391635.1 Sulfurimonas sp.
CACTGATTGAGTCTTGTGCCAAAGTCATCAAATGCGTTGTGAATGGACTCTTTGGCAAATAAATTTCGCCCTAAGCCCAAATCTGTTTGAATACCTACAAGAGATAAAACAGTAGGTGCTTCATCAAAAGGCACTCCCATTTTTTCTATCTTTTTGTGTTCACTGCTATTGGAATCAAAGACAACAAAAAGATTTCTTCGATTTTCTACCTTTTCTAAGAACTTACTCGCTGTATTTCGCATCGCTAAATGGTCGGAAGTGACAACAATAATCGTATTGTTTGCATCTTGAGAGTTTTGGATTTTTTGAATAAATGTAGAAACTAATTTATCAGAACACTTCACAGTATTTAAAATCGAATTTTTGCCATCGCCATAGAGATATTTTGAGCAAGATTTGGAGAGTTGTCCCTCTGGGTGGTGCGTATCAAGCGTATGCATGAAGAGTGCAAAAGGCTCTTTAGATGCACTCAATTTTTCATATTTCTCATACGCTAAATCAAACATGGTGTCATCATACAAACCCCAGCCATTGACATACTTTTTATCACTCACTTTAGCAAGCAACTCTTCTCTTCCCTCTGCACTCTCAAAACCATGCGTTTTATAAAATTTATCCATGCCAGAAAATTTGACACTCCCACCTTGAAGCATACTCAGATGGTAGTTCTCTTTTTTAAGTACATCGCCTATACAGACCGCTTTTGGGTAGAATTTATCCACACCATCCATAGAATTGCCATCAGAAGTAGAAAAAAGAGGAATACCACACTGCGTAGAAACTGTCCCCGCAATCGTGTAGTTTGTTCCCGTTGTTTGAGCGATATTTGTAAACTCAATGGCATTTTGGCTTTTGATAAGTTCACTCAAATGTGGCACAAGGTCTGGAAAAATTGTCGTGTTAAAATAGGTAGTTTCAAGACTCTCCGTATAAATAAAGACAATATTTTTTTTCTTCTGCTCTTGTGTGAGAGCTGTGTTTTTTGGAGTTTTATAATACTCATAAAAATCATTCGCCTGTTCAAGCGTCATAGATTGGTAAATATTTTTCAAATCATGGAGTGTCGGATGCACCAAAAATGCCAAAACTAAAAAACCATTATGCAAAAATGCTTTTATCTTCTTTGGACTCTCCTGTGCAACACTCCCCAGATGATGATAATAAAAATATGCCATCACAAAAAGAGCGATAAAACCACCAAATGAGGCTATTATGAGTAAAATATACTCTTCAAACCCAGCATTTCCAAGACCTAGATTGAGTGTAGCGATAACGGTTTCATTGATTCCGTTTCCTGTAAAATAGGTCGCTACAAAATAGGCTATTGTAAGCAAACCAAAGAGAATAAAAAAAGAAACATCCAAATAGATTCTTCCTTTTTTCTTTGATTTGTACTTCATTGTTAGAATTGCAAAAAGAAAAAAGAGCGACGACAATAAAATCATATTCATAATAAAAAAAGCTCCAAAAAGTGTATTAAGTTTAGGGGTGCAATTATAGCGGTTAAAACAAGATTACGCTCTTGTTTGTCCGCTTCCGTAGATTTTATATTTGTAGGTTGTAAGCCCTTCGATTCCCATTGGTCCACGAGCGTGAAGTTTGTTCGTACTGATGCCTACTTCTGCCCCAAAACCAAACTCTCCACCGTCTGTAAATTGTGTGGAAGCATTGAGATAAACACATGCAGAATCGACACCGTTTAGAAACTCTTCGGCTGTTGTATAGTTTTCTGTGATGATAGCGTCAGAGTGTGCTGAACCATAAGTTTGGATATGCTCTAGTGCACCTTGGACATCTTTGACTATTTTGATAGAAAGGATATTATCAAGATATTCTGTATGAAAATCTTCCTCAGTGGCATGTGGAACTTCTATAATTTTGGCTGTATTTTCACACCCTTTGAGTGTTGTTCCTTGAAGGTCATACTGCTTTTTTAAAAGAGGTAGAATCTCATTTGCGATACTTTCATGCACCAAAAGTGTCTCCATCGCACCACAAATCCCTACTCTTCGACACTTCGCATTCACACATATGCTCAAAGCTTTTTGTATCTCCGCATCTTTGTCGATGAAAGTATGACAAAGCCCTTTATCGTGCTTAACTACGCTCACGGTTGCATTCTCACTCACATAACGAATAAGCCCTTCCCCACCTCTTGGGATAATCAAATCTACATATTTATCCATTTTAATAAGCTTCGAAACACCCTCTCTTGAAGAGTCTGGAATGAGAGAAATCAAAGCTTTTGGCAGGTTGTTCTTCTCTAGTGTTGCTTGAAGTATTTGAGCAATTGAGCGATTAGAATTTTCCGCCTCTTTCCCACCTTTGAGGACACACACATTGGAGCTTTTAAAACACAGAGCTGCTGTGTCACTTGTCACATTTGGACGCGATTCGTAGATGATACCGATGACCCCTATCGGGATGCTCACTTTTTCTATTTTGAGGTTTGTCTCCGTAACCCAGCCATCGAGAACACGCCCTACTGGCTCTTTGAGTGCGGCGATATCTTCGATAGCTTTTGCCATGCCCTCGATTCTTTTCTCATCCAAAAGGAGTCTATCTTTGAGTGCAGCTGAGAGATTGTTTTTATCCGCATCCGACATATCCTGAGCATTTGCTTCGATTAAATTCATCGTATTTGCACGAAGTGCGTTCGCCATATCTCTTAAAATTCTATTTTTCTCACGACCGCTTAGAGCTGATAATACGCGACTCGCAGATTTTGCTTCTTCTAAAAATTGTTCCACTGTTTTAGCCTTCATATATGCCTAGGTAGGCAGATTGGTATCATAAATGCTATACTACCATAAAATCATTTGGGACGACTATGAAAACTATCACTTTTATCGGAAATGGAAATATGGCACTGGGTATTGCGAAGGGCTTGAAGAGTAAGTATAAAATAGAAGTCGTTGGCAGAGAGATGAAAAAGCTCGAACAATTTGAAAAAAGTATTGGTGTGAGTGTAGAAAAACATCTTTTGGACGGGTTTGATATGACGGACAAAATGGTACTTTTATGCGTAAAACCTGCGAATGTTGCAGAAGTTTCACAAAAGATAAATGGCAAAGCAAAAGTTCTCTTTTCTGTTTTAGCGGGAACTTCACTTGAAAAACTTCGCACCCATTTCAATCCACATGCCGTTGTAAGAACAATGCCAAACTTAGCAGCGAGTATTGGCAAATCTATGACAACACTCACAGGCGATGAAGCGTACAAAGATGAAGCAGAAAAACTCTTAGGTACTATTGGTGCAACGCTCTGGTTAGCAAGTGAGAAAGAGATAGATATCGCAACAGCTTTAGCTGGAAGTGGACCAGCCTATTTAGCACTTATAGCTGAAGCATTTACAGATGGAGCAGTCAAACAAGGCTTAAAACGAGAGGATGCAATGAAGCTCATGCGAGGTTTATTTGATGGATTTGGCTCACTTATACAAGTGATACACCCTGCACTTCTCAAAGATGGTGTCATGAGTCCTGGAGGTACAACAGCTGCTGGATACAGTGCCTTGGAAGATGGTGGTGTACGAAGTGCGTGTATCAATGCAGTTGAAAAAGCGTACAAAAAAGCTACAGAGCTTTAACGCATAAATATTTCCACATGCCAAAAGAAGTTGGCATGTGGAAATCTAAACTATAAAAACTTCAATATCTCTTGTTCAATATTTTCTTTTTCTATAATTGTATCTTGTGCTATTTTTTTAGAAAATAGCCCTTTAATCATTGCTGGAATCTCAAGCTTTGCAGTTTTTGAGATAGATTCAAGAGCTACACTGTCCTCAGCATCCACTTCGCCCGTAAGTGCATTTGCAATCACTGGAGAAAATTTTGTCCACTCAGCTGTTGAATAGACGATAGTTTTAATCGCAGGGTTTGAGCAAGTCTCAAATGCTTTAAAACATGTCGCAGTATGAGGATCCATCAAATAACCATCATTTTGGAATGTATCTTTGATATACTTTTTACCCTCATCCCCAGTACAAAAATCTGCATCAAAACACTCTCGAAGTGTTGCAAGTTCATCTTCACTCAATTCATACACATTTTTACTCTCTAAATCATCCATCAACTCTTTTGTTCTTTTATCTCCAAACAAATCATAAAGAACTCTCTCTACATTCGAAGATTTCAAGATATCCATCGCTGGAGAAGTCGTACAAATGACTTTTGAGTCTCTGAGGTCATATTTTCCTGTTTTGATGAGTTTTGTGAGAACATTGTTTTCATTGGAAGAGATGATGATTTTCTCTACAGGAAGTCCCATTTTCCATGCATAATAGCCACCAAGAGCATTACCGAAATTTCCACTTGGAACATTTAGATACACTTTTTCGCCCATAGCAATTGCATTTTGACGCACTAGTTCTAAATAACTGTGAATATGATAGATAATTTGAAAAATAATGCGTCCAAAGTTTACAGAGTTTGCAGCAGAAAGAAGAACATTTTTCTCTTTTAATGCTTTGTTAAATTCAGGTGAAGCCAGAAGTCTTTTAAGAGCATTTTGTGCATCATCAAAAACACCGTTAATCCCGATAACTTTGAGGTTTGTTGCATCTTCTGTAACCATCTGAAGTCTTTGAACATCACTCGTTCCGCCATCAGGATAGAGACAAGCGACTCTAACATTTGCACGGTTTTTGAATGTTTCTAATGCTGCTGGACCTGTGTCTCCACTTGTAGCAGCTAAGATGAGATAGTTTTCGTTATTTTTTTGTGCTATTGAAGAGAGTACAACGCCAAAAGGTTGCAGTGCCATATCTTTAAATGCACGAGTTGGTCCATGATAGAGTTCACTCACAAAGAGATTCTCTTTTACTTTAACAACAGGAACAGGATTTTTTGAATCATCAAAATTATCATAGAGTGCAAGAGCCTCTTCTATCACACTTTTGTCTATATCTATCTCAAATCTTGCCAACATGTCACTTGCCAACTCTTTATACGAAGAGTTCAGATGTTTAGTTAAAAACTCTTCGCCTAAATCTGGAAGTATCTCAGGGACATAAAGACCGCCAAAAGAGGCAATCGGACTTAAAATAGCTTGTGAAAATGTTACACTCTTTGGTTTTGTTGCATCGCATCCGCGTGTTTGAATAAAGTTCATTAGTATGCTCTTTTTTAATTTTTTGAAATTGTAGCGAATTGTCTATAAAACTTATTTGAGAGTGGCATGTCCAAAATTAATTTTTGTATTTCCACATGCCAGAAAGTAGAACTTACTGAAAAAGTTCTACTGGATTGATATGATATGACTTTTGTGTCACTTCAAACACAAGTTCATCCGTAATACGCCCTATTGTAAACCCTTTTTTGACTTTTTGACCCTTTTCTATATTCGGTGCTATTTGTGCAAGATTTGCATAAATTGTATGCAGACCACCATCGTGTTCTACAATGACGATATTATTTAAAACAGCTGTCTTATCTGCATAAATAATCTTACCATTGAGTACCGTTTTTACTTTTGCATTTTGCTCCGTTGATTTGAGGGAGATAGATTCATTAAAAATTTTCAGACCATAGACAGGGTCTGTGTACGCTCCATATTTTTTTGTAACGGTATAGGAATCAAGCGGTGCAATAGTTTTTTCACCAGCATATTTTGCAGTTTTTGCCTCTTGAAAACTATCGCCTACTTTTTTTACAGAGGGGGCATCCTTACTTAAAACTATAGGTTTATTATCAAAAGCAACTTTGATATCCTCTTTCTCTTGTGCTTCTTTAATCGCATCCAACTTGATGATATTTAATTTCTCAAGCGTCTTTTTAAGTTCATCTTGTTTACCAAGAAGCTCTTTTAACTCTTTTTTATACGCTTGTTCGTCAATCTCAAGCTTTTCTAACAACTTTTTATTAGCTGTATGAGCAGCCGCTATCTGTTTTCTTTTTGCATCAATAGTCGCTATTTCAAGCTCTAAACCACTCGTTTGTTCCTTAAGTACCTCTATTACCTTCGAATTATCAAAAAAGTTTTGATTCAAATTGTTTACTTTATTTTTAGAGGCATTGAGCATTTTTTGAAGTACCTCAAACTCAATCAATGATTCAGCATCAACTGCGTACGCTTCTTCTACAATGAGAGAGAGTGAAACACTCTGTGCAATCACAAAAACCAACTCTTGTTCTATACTATCTTGCTCATTTTTCAACTTGCCGTTGTATGTTTTAAGTTCAGTGAGTTGTGTTTTAATATTTTTATAATTTGCTTCTTTATCTTGAAACTCGAGCTGAACTTGTTTCAAACTCTCTTGCTGCTTGCTTATTTCCTCTTTTTGCTTGATGATTGCATCTGCATTCTCTTGCATTTTTTTATTCACATTTGTGTAATCTTTACTGTAAGAGTCTAGCTCATTACTTGTTGTATCAATTTTTTTATTGATTTCCTCTTTTTTGGGGACTTCAATTTTTTTAGGAGAATCAGCTTTTTTGCTCGAATCCTCTTTTGCATCTAAAATTATAAAAAAAAGACAAATTATAAATAAACGAATCATGCCTCTTCTTTATGCCCTAACACTATTAACATCGCCAATAAAACAGATAAAAAGATAGAGACACTAAAGAGAAGTATAAAGTCATCTATCTTGTTAAATATTACGACACTAATGCCTATATTGCTAAATTGTTGTAAAACATACGGTTCCATTGAAATATAGGTAAAAACACCAAAAGCAATAAGACTAGCAATAAATGCATCCACAATAGAGAGTCTAAATAAAACAGCAGAACGCAACCACATCGGAGCACCAAAAAGCCCCATAATACTCATTCTCTCACTATGTTTGAGTTGCCAAATTCTTAACTCTTTAAAAATAAGCAATGAAGTCACGATAAATATAGTGATTGCAAATATTCCTATCATTCCTTTAAAAAGAAGCAGTAGCTTATAAATTTTGTCATGATTATGTGCAAAATCTTCTACTTTTGTGACGGAAGGATTTTGCAGGATACTTTTTGTCAACTCTTTTATCTCATCAGGCGAAGGATAAGTATTGAGTTGCAATTTATAAAATTTTGGAAGAGAAACTTTAAGGAGTTCTATATTTTTATTATTCATATTTGTATTTAGTCGCTTGATAACACTATCGGGAGTTATTTCTGAAACACTGCTCACGAGTGGACTAAAATTCATACTTGTATTTGTATCAATACTCTTTTGACTCACCACAATAACAGAGTAACTATCTGTCAAACCTTGCTTATAAGCATTGATAGACCTATCCACGACAATAAAAACCTGCATAGAAAAAATAATACTAAAAAGGGCAATAATAAGAGAGAGATGATTTTTAATTGACTGCATGAATTCTCCCATACTCTATATGAAAATGTTTAAACTCAACATTCATACTATCAGGAATATGGTGTGTAACGACAATAACTGTTGTCTTTAACTGCGTATTTGCACCCTCTAAAAGATTCCAAATAAGTTGTGATGAATAATCATCAAGATTTCCTGTTGGCTCATCTGCTAAAATGAGAATAGGATTATGTGCCAAAGCTCTCGCCATTGCGACCCTTTGCTGTTCACCCCCACTCAGTTCAAGTGGGTATTTTCCAGCTTGATGCTTGAGTCGCACATGTTTTAATAGACTATCTACTTGTTTTGTTGTTACGCTTTTTTCATATCCATTGATAATAAGTGGAAGCATTATATTTTTCTCAATCGTCCACTCTTTTACGAGTTTGTAATCTTGAAAAACTATGCCTATGTGCTTTCTTAAAAAATTAAGTTTTGAGTTAGAGACTTTTCTAAGCTCCACTCCACCGACAATCAAACTTCCATTTTTAGGTTTTAATGCCCCATAAAGTGATTTGAGAAGTGTTGATTTACCACTTCCACTCGCACCTGTAATAAAAACAAAACTGCCAGAATTTATAGAAAAACTCACCTGATTGATAATCGCTTCATCATTAGAATACGATAAAGATAAATTATCAGCAATTATGACTTTATCCATGCAATACTCCATCTAAAATTTTATGCGACTCTAAATTAGCTCTCGATTTCAACGGCAAATAAGGGTAGTATGATACTTTGTTTTTGTCAATGACCACATAAAGATGCTCTGGTCGATCGTAACTTCCCATTGAAATTCTTGCCATAACTCCATTTTGTGTTGTATAAACTCTCTCAAAATGTAAAAAACCTGCATCAAATCTTTTGGTTACACCATGAAGTTCAAGTATCTTGGCATGTGGAAGTGTTGCAGGAGCAAAATCAAAACTGCCTTCAACGATGAGAGGAGCAGACTCCTCTTCATTAATCATCGTAACATCATAAATGTTTTTTTCCATCTTTTTCCATCGGTCTTCATACTTACTGCTGATGGCGATATCTCTATTTTTATTGATATGAAGCACTGTTTTATGAAAAGCGATAAAAGTTTCATACGAATAAGCATAATAATTTTCACTATCTGTACGAAGTTCAAGTGTTCCACCTACTTTTAAAACTCTTCTTGCTTCTTCAATAAAGGAGGTAGAGATAACTCTGCGATGTGGTTTTTTATCCCAAGGAACAGGAAAATGAACATAGATTTTTCCAACAATATTCGATGGAACAAGCTCCATGAAAAGTCTTGCATCATAATCAAGTACAAGTAAATTATCAAGTTTTTGGATATTGACTTGCTTAAGCACCTGTTCTATCGAAGGTCTATGAATCTCAATCCCAATAAATAAAATATCTGGATTTTGTGCTGCTTGATGGAGGATATGTCGCCCTGAACCAAATCCCACCTCTATACGCACTTCTCTGTCTTGTGGAAAATTTGAAGCAAAAAATTCTATACTTTTAAGAAAATCCACCTCTTCTAAATGCATATTTTTTGCATTTGTTGGAACATTTGAAGAGAGAATTTTCAATCCCGCTACCTTGGCATAACACATCAATGCCTTATGCACATTAAAGATAGAAGCCGGTCTTGTCAGCTTATCTGATTTGAGTAGGTTTTTGTTCTCCTCTTCTTTGACAAGTAAAAAGAACTCATCTTCATCAACTTTAACACCAATAAGTTTTTCATCACTATGGTTTGCATTTTTTGCTATAAAATCAAATGTCACACCATCTTCGGCATGTGGAAACTCTATCTCTTTAAACTCTTCTATATGTAAATGTGGCATTAAATCTCAATTAAATCTTGGATTGGTTGTACAACTTCTTGGCTATTGTCTGGATTTTGCATTAGCTCTTGATCATCATTACTTGGAGCTTTTGTTGCACCCTGTTTTGAACTACTTTTTGGGATAACTCTCCCTTGTGCTTTGGTCGTTGTGAATTTTGCTTCGATACTTGGATCGGATTTTATAGAGTTTTGATCTACTCCATATACCTGATACGTGTAAGTTGTCTCAGGCTCTATTGCAGAATCTACGAAAGTGTGTCCACTTATACCTGTAAACTCTTCACTGTTTGAGCTAAACAAACCTTTTCTCGATTTTTTTGTCACAGTAAAATTGACAATATTCGCATCTCCGCCCATCCAGCTAAGAATTATTTTATTATCTTCTAATCTCGCCTCAGTAATTGATAAAGCACCCATTTTACCAAGTGTTTGTCCTTGAACAGACTGTTTTGTATTGTCACTCTCAAGCCCATCTCTATCCACAACACTTACACGATAAAAATAATTTTTCCCATCTTCATTGATAGACTCAATAAGTGAAGTCTCTTTCGTGCGTTTAAGAAGTTTATAACTTCCATCGAGCTTATCAGATTTATAAACACTATATCCACTAAAATCTTCCGCATCTGTTGGTGTCCAAGTAACTTTGATTCTTTTTGGTAAATCTCTTGTTGCTGTGATTTCTGTAACACCTATTGGTAGTACTTTTGTCGTTGTTGTTACTTCCATACTTGGTGCAGAGGTAACACCCTCATAGGTTAAAACACGAATGCGATACTTATAGACATGCCCATCTTCCAATTTTGTGTCTATGTACTCTATGTTTGTGCGTCCTTCAACTGTTGCAATTTTCTCCCAATCCGTATCTTCGAGAGTGCTTCGCTCTATAATATAGGCTTTAATTAACTTACTTTCATGAGGCTTCCAGATAATTTTTGCACTTCGTGGCATACTTTGAGCTGTATGCACCCATGGTACAGATTTAATTGGAGCAAGAGAACTTACTACAGTAGGTCTGCTCTTTTGTGACTCTGTTGTATCTGAGAATGTTTTGAATGAGTAACTATATTTTGTGTCTGGTTCTATTTTTGTATCGACATAATGTGTAGCAAAGCGACTTTCAATAGTATCATAATACTCTTGTTGCGGTTCACCCTTTCTCATAATTTGTCTATAAACATACACACCTTTGACTCTTGGATCATTGATACTTTGCCACTCAAATGCGATAGAGCTTGTATCAACAAAAACTCCATTTTGTGTTAATGTAACAACTGGAAGTGTTCCATCTAACTGTGCTTTGTCACTTGGTCTAGGTTTATTAGAACAACCATTAAGAATGAGGAGTGAAACTGTGCAGAATGTAGCGAGTGTCCATAACTTCATCTATTTGCTCCTTTGTAAATTTAGAATCTATATAATTTTTAACTGTTTTATCAAGCTCGGCTACAAAAAATAGCTTCTCTTTTGTTGTTGGATGAATGAAATATATTACATATGCGTGGAGCAAAATTCGTTCCGATTTCTCCTCTTTTGGGCTTAATGCATAAATATGATCACCAATAATATGTCGATTAAGTGTCTCTAAGTGAACACGAATTTGATGCGTTCTTCCTGTAAAAAGTTTACATGCTATCAATTGACTCTTCTCATCCTCTGAGAGTGCCAAAGTATGAAACACTGTTTTTGCATATTTTCCACTCTCTACACATGCCATCTTCAATCGATTCGAGGCACTTCTGCCAATACTTTTTTCAATCGTTGTGCTATCTTCTTTGAGAGGTGGAGTTATTACTGCGATGTAGTATCTTCCCATACTTTTATCTTGAAGCTGTGCTGATAAAAACTCATGTGCTTCATTATTTTTTGCAATTACCATTGCACCACTCGTACCCTTATCAAGTCTATGAACGATACCATGTCTCTCTTCACCGCTCAAAGTGGACAATCGTATCCCTTTGTGTTTGAGCCAATCTACTAGAGTTGCCTCTTTTACACTTGGTGCTGGATGCACAGTGACGCCACTTGGTTTATTGATAACTAAAACAGCTTCATCTTCATAAAGAACTTCTACATCAAAATCTACCGCCAAAGCTTTTTCTATCTTGGCATGTGGAAACTCTACTTTAATTATTTGTTCTAGCTTTAGTTTAACACCTGGACGCGAGATGAGTTTATTATCCACATAGACACACTCTTGTTTAATAAGTTGAGCGATTTGTGAACGAGTTTGCCCTATTTGCGAAGCTAAAAAAGTGTCTAATCGTTCTGTTGTATCGCTTACATAGCTTTTTATATCGCTCATTTGTGTCCCTTATTGTGATACAATTTCATAATTTTAACTTGGAGTTACGAATTTGTGGAGATTTGATAAGCATATTTTATCACAATTTGACTTTTTTTCCATCATTTTAATCATCCCGCTTGTCTTAACTTCGAATTGGCTCATCTCTGAAGCTGTTCCAATGCTTGCACAAAAACAGATTGCCTATATTGGCGTATCTTTGTTATTTTTTATTTTTATACTTTTTTTGCCTATACGACGCATGAATTGGCTTATTCCACTTATTTATTGGCTTAGTATCGCTCTCTTGCTAGGAGTTGAATTTTTTGGACACTCACGACTCGGTGCACAGAGATGGATAGATATACCCTTTATCAATGCAACTATTCAACCTTCTGAATTTGTCAAACCAGCACTTATTCTCATGTTAGCCTATTTGATTCAGAAAAACCCTCCTCCGCTCTACGGCTATAAACTCAAAGATTTTTCTATCATCAGTGCATATATACTTTTGCCATTTTTTCTTATTGCAAAAGAGCCCGATTTAGGGACAGCTCTCGTACTTTTACTGATAGGATATGGTGTTTTATTTTTTGTAGGAATTCACTGGAAAATAGTAGCTGGAGTAGTCATTGTCATAGGTATAATGGCTCCTGTTACCTATGAATTTTTACTCCATGATTACCAACGAACGAGAATCACAGATTTCGTCAGCGAAAAACCATCCTATCATGTGCAACAGTCAATTATAGCCATTGGTTCGGGAGGATTTACTGGTAAGTCCAAAGAGGATGCGACACAGACACAAATGAAATTTTTACCCATCGCCACAAGTGATTTTATTTTTGCATTTTTAGTTGAGAGAGCTGGTTTTGCTGGGGCGTTGGGGGTCATTGTACTCTATATGGCCATCATACTGCATCTCATGAGTTTGAGCTACTACAATAAAGATTACTATATCAAGGTCGTGACCATATCTATCTCTTTTATGTTTTTTATTTATATGTCTGTCAATATTGCAATGACTATGGGTTTTGCCCCTGTTGTCGGAATTCCTTTACCTATGTTTAGCTATGGGGGAAGTAGTTTTATCACCTTTATCATTCTCTTTGCTATTATGCAAAATTTGATTACCTTTCGATATAGAGATATGTATGATAACCGTGGAACTAAAAGATTTGTATAACTTTTTAACCCTCTAAGAAATAAAAATGCAGCCCACCCATGTACTCGTAATAGACGATAGCAAACTCATCACAAAACTTGTCACAAAAGCTCTTCTGACAAATAAAATAAAAAATCATCACTTTACCCCAGAGAATATTTATATTGCACATGATGGGATGCAAGCTTTTGAAATTTTAGGAAAAAATAAAAATATCTCCCTTGTCATCTCAGATGTCATGATGCCTATACTCAACGGTGAAGAGCTTATAGAGATATTAATTGATATTGGCAAAATCGATAGTTTAGAGTTGTATTTTATTACAACTCCCAATGTTGCAACTAGTATGAGTCCAACCAGCAAAGAGTACAGTGTGGGAATTATTCATAAGCCATTTAATGACATCACTTTTTGCGAACAAGTCAATATCCTCCAATTGCAATATAAGACAAAAGTACAAAAGCAAACGGAGATAAAACTCGTTCACGAGAAACAAAAAAGACATATTTGCACATGGATAGATAGTTACTTTGCACAAAAAGGGTTCATACTCTCGACACAAATACTTCTTCCCTTTGTAGAATCCGAATTCAAACACTACAACACTATTGATAATGATGAACTCTATATGATGCTAAGCTCCATCCTAGAAAACTATTTTGCAGAGATAAAAAGTGAAAATATTATCGATTTTGGAGTGCTTCGCGAGATATATAACTCTTGGCATAAGCCTGATGCATACAGCTCTCTGGATTTAGAAAATAATTTTCAAGATATCATTACACATGCCAAAGAGATTCTTGAAGATACTTCTACAAAAGAGGAGATACAATATGCTCTTATCCATCCTATCAATCACATCTTATCTCTTGCTAAAAAAAATATAAAGCATACAATTCCTCTCTGTTATGATGACTTTTTTCCCTATTTTTTTGACTTAATAGAGCTACTTTCCAAACTAGATGCAAATTTTCAAACGAAGCGTGTTTTAGCACTCATAAGCCATATCGATGAAATTCAAAATATGAAAAGCAAAATATTTAACTATACAGATGCTTCAAAAATTGTAGAGGTATTTCCTATTTTTAAAGAAAACAAGAAAACTCTCTCTTTATTACAACACCATTTTAAGCATTTTTATAATCAAATTCAAAATGAACTTGTTCCCTATTATGTTTATGAAGTCAATAGTACACTTTGGAATCAAGCAAAAAGTACACCTGTTATTGCAAATTATTTAAAAGAAAAACTCAAAAATAAAATGCCAAATACTCATAATGCTCTCTACTATTTTAAAAAAATAGAAAAAGAAGAGATGAAAAAATTTATAAAATATGACAAAGTCAAAATTGGAATCCTCAGTAACAATAGAGAACTATTAAGTATTTTCAAGAATAAACTTACTGAACATTTGCCTCTATTGGAAATTTCAGTCCATACGAACGCTGCCATACTTCAAAGTAGTATGAGCATCACGCAGTACAATACGCTCATAATAGATTTAGATTTCCAAGATACAGTTTTTAATAATGGACTACAACTTTTTAATTACTTTCAAAAAAAAGTTCCACCCACACTCGAAATTACTAATAATAAAGGAATATATTTTTTAGCATCTGCAAAACAGGTAGAAGTATTACATAAAAAAGCAACTAAAACAGACTATAATATACTCTTAAAACCTATAAATGAAAAAAATATTTACAATAAAATGTTTTGGGAATCATAAGATACTTCAACTCTTTTTAGGCTCTCACTAAAACTATTCCAAGGGGACACAATGCCAGCGAATCAATCTATATTATGGGATAATGCGTACAGTTTAGGTATCCAAGAGATAGATATACAACACAAAAAATTATTTGAAATTGTTAATAGACTCTATGCTTTAGATGAAGAACATAGCACAAAAGAGGAACTCAAAACTATTTTATATGAATTTAGCGACTATATGCGTACACACTTCAAAGATGAAGAGGAGTATATGAATTCTATACACTTCCCTGAACTGAGTGAACATAAAAATATTCATGAAACTATCATACAACATCTTGCAGAACTTATCAAAACACCAGCAAGATTAGGAATCATAAAAACAAAAATGAAAGTTTTAGCCAAACATACGCTTATAGACCATATCATGCATGAAGATATTAAAATAAAACTCTTTAAGCTCTCCGATAAAACAAAACAAAATAAAATAGATGAAGAGATATTTGAGTTGGCTTAATGTCAATAAATTGAAAAAACAGTTTAGTAAAAATTATTGTGATTGAAATGAATATTTTGGAGATGAAAGGTAGTGGCGCGGTGGACGGGACTCGAACCCGCGACCCCCTGCGTGACAGGCAGGTATTCTAACCAACTGAACTACCACCGCGCATATAATAAAAAAAAACTTGTATTTTTTGATAGATGTGCTAAGGTTGAAGCGAAGCATACTAAAAGTATGTGAGTTTCAGGCTTTGTGCATATATCACAAAATATGGTGGGCATTACAGGACTCGAACCTGTGACATCTACCTTGTAAGGGTAGCGCTCTACCAACTGAGCTAAACGCCCTTTAAAAACACCAAAAAATGGCGACCCCTAAAGGATTTGAACCTCTGTCCCTACCATGAAGTGATAGTGTCCTTGGCCACTAGACGAAAGGGTCACTTTCATAAACAATAAGGTTTATAACAAAAAAATGGCGCGGTGGACGGGACTCGAACCCGCGACCCCCTGCGTGACAGGCAGGTATTCTAACCAACTGAACTACCACCGCGTATATAAAAAATTTGTCTTTCATTAATATTTAAAGAAAAACTTGTATTTTTTGATAGATGTGCTAAGGTTGAAGCGAAGCATACTACAAGTATGTGAGTTTCAAGCTTTGTGCATATATCACAAAATATGGTGGGCATTACAGGACTCGAACCTGTGACATCTACCTTGTAAGGGTAGCGCTCTACCAACTGAGCTAAACGCCCATAAATCGAACTTTATGGTGTCCTGTGATGGATTCGAACCATCGGCCACATCATTAAAAGTGACGTGCTCTACCAGCTGAGCTAACAAGACATTTTCCTCTATTTCTTAAGAGGTCGAAATTATAGGCAAATAGATTTTGTTTGTCAAGTTTTTGCCATTAAATTTAGAAAAATAACTCTTTGTCTATGAGAATAAGCATTTTGATAGCATATAATACACTTTGATGTTGTATATAGTTTCTATCGCCCTTTAAATTCAAATGTACTTCTTTGTGTTTTGTCCTACTTCTTACCCCGATAAAGACAGTTCCAACGGGTTTAAGAGGAGTTCCACCACCCTCTCCTGCTATGCCACTAATGGAGAGAGCATAATCCGAATGACTCACATTCATAGCACCTTCACTCATTTGTGAAACGATTTCCGCACTTACTGCACCAAACTCTTCTATAGAGTTATGTTCAACACCGAGCCAATTCTCTTTGAGTTCATTCGAATATGTGACAAGTGTGCCATCCACGATTTTTGATGCCCCATTGTTTTTTGTAAAATAGTAGCTCAAAAGCCCGCCTGTACAACTCTCAGCAAATGAAACTTTTTTTTGATTTTTTGAAAGAGTTTCTATAATATACTGCACAATATTTGATGCAGATATCAAATTATTTGGTATGAGCTGTTTTGCAGAATTGATAAACTTCGAGATATTTCCATATTTTTTACTCTCTATGTCTATTCGAAGCCATCCATCTACCAAGATGAGAATATCAAGTGTTACATCATACATTTGTGCTATTGGAGTAAGAATTGCCAAAGCACTCTCTTTGTCTTCATCAAAAATATGAATTACCGCATTCGACTCTTTTTTTTGTATCAGCACCTCTGGGAATTCTTGCATTTCATCTACATGCATCACATTAATAACAGAATTTTGATACTCCAAAAGATAACTTCCATCTTCATATATTGAACTATTCGAGGGAATAAGCATATTTTCTTTGAGAATTTGATTATCACTTGTAACTGTACTTATAAGTTTACCAATTGTTGAAAAATTTTGTTTTGTCGTAACTATCACTAGTTTTGTAGTGGAGTGAATCTCTTTTTCTAGGTATAAAAAAAGTGAATTATCATTCTCTTTAAAATAGGTGACTTGTGTTATATAGTTCGTATTTTGTTCTACTTTTCTTATGACATATTCTCTCAAAGATGTATTGTGTAAAAACTTATTTCCTATAAATAAAAGATGTAATTTCATGCTGTTGGAGCCTCTTCAAACTAGATTCATTTTGGTTATTGTAGCACCTTTCATTCCTCTTTAAAGAAGCTTTTAAACCCTTTAGAGATATAATGCAAAACTTTTTACATAATTTTCGAGGTACAGATGGACTACAAAGAAACACTACTTTTACCTACTACAGAGTTTGCCATGCGAGGCAACTTAACACAAAATGAACCTCTTCGATATGCCGCATGGTATGAGAAAAAAGTCTATGACAAAATGAAAACTTTGCGTAAAGATGCACCAAGTTTTACACTTCATGATGGTCCTCCCTATGCAAATGGTCATACGCACATCGGTCATGCACTCAATAAAATCCTCAAAGATATCATTGTAAAACACAACTATTTTAACGGCAAATCTGTTCGTTTTACTCCAGGCTGGGATTGTCATGGTTTACCGATTGAACAGCAAGTTGAGAAAAAACTTGGCGGAAAACAGAAAAAAGAGTTACTTGAAACTGCAAAAATCCGTGAACTTTGTCGTGCACATGCCTCAGAATTTGTAAACATTCAAAGAGATGAGTTCAAAAAACTTGGTATTTTGGCGGACTGGGAAAATCCTTATGTCACGATGGATTATAAGTTTGAAGCGAACATCTACCGCACACTCTGCGGTGTTGCAAAAAAAGGTCTTTTGATTGAGCGAAGCAAACCAGTTTTTTGGTCATGGGCGGAGAGAACTGCACTCGCTGAAGCAGAAGTTGAGTACGAAGACAAAGAGTCTCACTCAATTTTTATCGCTTTTGAACTGAGTGATGAAGCAAAAGCTAAACTTGGCATAAATGGTAAAGCTGCACCAGTTATCTGGACAACAACGCCTTGGACAATCCCTGCAAATACGGGAATTTCACTCAATCCAAATGAAGAGTATGTACTCACAACTACGGGCTATATCGTAGCAAAAGAACTTCTAAACTCTCTCATAGAGCAGAATGTTTTAAGCGGAGATATCGCACAAACATTCAAAGCAACAGAGTTTGAAAACTTACTTGCAATCAACCCACTCAACGCTAGAACTTCTCGCATAGTTTTAGGTGAGCATGTTTTGATTGACAACGGAACAGGTTGTGTTCACACTGCTCCAGGACATGGTGAAGATGACTACCGTGTTGGACTTGTATATGATTTAGAAGTGGTTATGCCAGTTGATGAAACGGGTTGTTTTGATGAGACAGTTGTAGGGCTTGGTCTGATTCCACATGCCGAAACTTTTGTGGGCAAACATATCTTTAAATCAAACGATGAAATTATCGAACTTATGGGTGAAAGTGTTTTAAAAGTAAGTAAATTTACGCACTCCTACCCACATTGTTGGAGAAGTCATACTCCACTTATTTTTAGAGCGACGAAACAGTGGTTTATCTCCGTAGATGAAAAACCGCTAGGCGAAGATAAAACTTTAAGAGAGATAGCTCTGAGCGAAGTAGAAAAAACATTATTCGTGCCTGAGAGTGGAAGAAAAAGACTCACTTCTATGGTTGCAAACCGCCCTGATTGGTGTATTTCTCGTCAGCGTGACTGGGGTGTGCCGATAGCATTTTTCAGAGTAAAAGCAACTGGCGAAGTTCTTTTGGATGAAAAAGTTTTAAACTTTACAGCTATGATTTTTGAGATGAAGGGAAGTGATGTTTGGTACTCGATGCCAATTGAAGAGCTACTTTATGCAGGAAGTGGTTACAAAGCAGACGAACTTGAAAAAGTAACGGACATTTTAGATGTTTGGTTTGACAGCGGTTCCACATGGAATGCGGTTTTAAAATCTCGCAACTATGATGCAGGTGCATATCAAGCTGACCTTTATGTAGAAGGAAGCGACCAACACCGCGGATGGTTTCAATCTTCTCTCTTTTTAAGTGCAGCAGTCGAACACAAAGCTCCTTACAAAGGCGTTTTAACGCACGGTTTCACAGTCGATGAAAAGGGCGAAAAAATGTCCAAATCCAAGGGCAATGTTGTTGCTCCTGAGAGCGTTTTGAAAGAGTACGGAAGTGAAATTCTTCGTCTTTGGGTTGCTTCAAGCGACTACCAAAGTGACCTAAAAATCTCAGATGGCATCTTAAAACAGACTGCTGAAAACTACAGAAAACTTAGAAATACTTTTAGATTTTTGATGGCAAATATCAATGACTTGGAGAGTTTAGTTCCACATGCCGAGATGGGCGAACTTGACCAATGGATAGTTGGAGTTGCAAAAAAAGTTTTCGACGACACACACAAAGCATTTTCAAACTACAACTTTGTGCATGGAATGAGTTTGTTAAATAACTTCATCGTTAATGAGTTAAGCGGGATTTATCTTGACATCACAAAAGACAGACTCTACTGTGACGGTGCAAATGACAAACACCGCCGTGCAAGTCAGAGTGCAATGGCTATCATCACAAAATCACTCCTGCTTTTAATCGCTCCGATTTTGACTTATACAGCGGATGAGATTATCGACAATGCACCAGCGATTATCAAAGGCGATGCAAAAGATATTTTTGAGTTAATGTACGCTCCAATCGAAGCTGGAGAGAGTAGTTTCAACGCCGAGTATATGAATGAAGCAAGAGAAGGTTTTTACGAAGTAGTCGATAAACTCAAAAAAGAGAAAATCATCAAAAGTACACTTGAGCTTGTTTTGCATACCGAATCCAAAATAGCACTTGATATGAACACAACGGAAGCTGAGGATTGGTTCGTCGTCTCTGGCATATTTGAAGATAAACCAGAAGAAGAGATACTTGGAACTTTTAAAGTCAATGAAGATACTTTTATTATCTCAAAAGCGACAAAAGCAAAATGCCCAAGATGTTGGAAATACCATTCAGAAAATGAAGAATCCACATGCCAAAGATGTAGCGAGGTTCTAAGTGCCTAACTTCACAGAGCCAGTTTCTTTCACATTTATCGCAGTTACCGTAGCTGTGATATTTGTCATAATAGGTGTCGGGATTGCACTTGTTCAATTAGGAAAAAAGTCTAGGAAATTAGAGGATTTATAACTTTAACTTTTTACAATAAACGCTCCAGCTCTTTAAAACTACAAATATTTTTATCGGCTGTATGAATTGAATTGTGGTGTATGTTTACAAGAGTTCCTTGCATCATCTCAAGGTTCATATAAAAAGATTCTTCAATTGGTGTCTCCTCATCATGGAGAACAATAAAATCATCTCCATGCACCCTAAAAACTATAGAATCTTTAAATGCATTTTTTAAATACTGTGCAAATGCAGCAAGAAGTTTGCTCCCCTCACTCCATCCATGTTTAGTGTTATACTGATTAAAATTACTCATAAAAAAAATATTTAGGTATGCACTTTTTTGCTCATGGCATTTTTTAGTTAACATAAAATCTAAATATTCTTCATTAAATATGCCAGAGACTTTATCTTTATAAAAATAGGAAAATCTTTCCATCTCAAGGATATTTATTGGAAGCTGAGAAATATTAGCGTCAATTGTTACATTTTTCAATACTTTAATAGTCGCAATTACAACATCTGGATGGAACTGCGTGCCAGAGAACTTTTCAATCTCGATTAAGGCTTCTTCAATATTTTTTCTACCCTTATATATACGACTTGTAGTCATAGCATCAAAGGCATCTGCGACGGAAAGGATATAGGAAAAAATATCTATCTGCGTACCTTGTTTTCCTGATGGATACCCTTTGCCGTCATAGTGTTCATGATGGAAATGAATAATATTTGCCAACTCTAAATACATAGGAATCTGTTTTAAAAATACATACCCGTTTTCAGCATGGCTTTTGATAAGGGCATACTCAATGTCATCCAGTTTTCCCGGTTTTAGGAGTATAGAATCGGGAATATTCATCTTCCCTATATCATGCAGCATCCCTGCTTGATAAATCTTTTCGAGTTCATTTTTTTCATACCCCATCTCTTGAGCAATCATGACAGAATATTTTGCAACTCTCTGAGAATGTCCACCCGTATAGGTATCTCTTTCTTCCAATATCTTAACCAATGCGAACAATGTTTTTTCATAATTTTCTAAGATTTCACTGTTTAACAACTCTTTTTCATCATTGGATATTTTGAGCTCTTTTAAGGAGTTTATGAGTTTTTCTTCAACTTTGGATATCAAGTTAACCACATAATATAAAATACTAAAAGAGAGAAGTATAAAAATAGAGATAAAAATAGCCCCCGCCTCTTTAGCTTTATTTATTTGACCGAATATATGGCTTAACTTTTGAGATTGTATCAGTTTAAGCTCATCAAGTAAAAACTCTTCATATTGTTTTATATAATCTATAGAGTTCTTTAAGTCTGATAGTGCCAAGTAATAATCACTGCTTTTATTTGTATTGAGACCTTCGCCAAGCCTTCTTAACAGTGAGCGTTCATGAGTGTTACTCTTATCAAATAAGTTGTTTTGAAGCTTTATTTCTATTTTTTTTGATTCATCATCTATGACATGCCAAAAAGTCACAAAGTCTTCATAGTTTATTTCTTTATTGTCTTCTATTGCTTTAAAATACTTGTCAAAATTACCTTTAGAGTTCGACCAAAGGAGCATTTCTGCTTTTAAATTTTCTGTAGTTAGAAGTCTTTCCGTATAATATTTAAACTCAAAAAGTGAATTATATGATTTTTCATAAAAGTTAGATTCCTTCTCAAGCATTTCTATCTCATTAAAATAAAAAATAGTTACAACTATAGCAATAATAAAAGTTGTAAAGACAGCACCAAATCCATAAAGTGCTATTTTTTTAATGCTTAGGTGTTTCATATTCTCTCTATCTTATTGGTTTAGACTTGCTTTATAGTACTGAATCTGTTTTTCTCTGCCTATGGTATCGGTAATGACATTCCATTTTTTGGCTGCTTCATCTAAGGAGTCATCTACACTAAGCTTACCTTTGAGTGCTTGATAAACAGATTCATCTAGGGCTTGATAATATTCCCCCGCCCCTGGAAGAGTGATATCATACACCATATTTGCGTGTGTCAATGATTTGGATATTTCTTCTAAATACCTTTTAGCCGCGTCTTCAGTAAAGCCGCTTTTTGTCCATGAAGCATACTCTTTAAAATGTGAAAACCTAGACGGATTTACGGCACTCCCACTCACAGTAATATATTTCGTTGTCATCTCTTTTGAGGTCATAAATGAGGCAAACTCAAAAGCTAGTTTTTTATTTTTAGAATCTTTATTGACAAAAAAGCTCCAGCTTCCACTAATGGAGGAGGCATCGTTATATCTGTTTTCCCATTTTTTTGATTTTGAGTTATACACTCTATCTGAACCGGGTATTTGAGCAAAACCGACTTGATGGTCTTTTAAAACCGATATCTTATTTTCGACTGCATATATGCCAAGATCTGCCCAATCGAGTGCCATAGCAACCTCCCCTGTCACAAAACTATTTCTTACATCATGTCCTGCAAAATTAAGAACTCCTTGCGGGGCATAATCAACTAACTCAATATAGTCTTTTAAGCCCTGTTTAAATGCAGGATTATTAATTCTTGGATTCATTGTATCGGGATCAAAAAAGTATGCTTTGTCATTCGGATGTTTAGCATAAGTTGCAGCTGTTGCAAAGAACTGCAACATCGAGACATCACCTTTTTTTCTTAAAAGTGCATTGCCATATTCAATTTTTCCATCACCATCCCAATCCCATCCTGTGAAAAATTTGGCAATACGCTTATATTCTTCCCATGTTTTTGGTACACCCAGCTCATTTCCTGTAGCTTTTTTAAATTTGTTTTTTATGTCAGGATTCTCAAATAAATCTTTTCTATAATAAAGATTTATACAGTCTCCATCATAAGGCATACCGTACGCTATATTATTATGCGACAATACCGAGTTTTTATAGATAGGCAGTACATCTTCCCACTCAATTTTTTCTTTTACCCAATCCGGAACAGGTTCAATATTGCCATTCTCGAGCAAAGTACCACTCCACATTGATATCACGACAAAAATATCATAGTGAAGATTTTTATCATTTAAAGATTGTTTTATTTTACTAATAGTCTCATCCCAACTAGGTGTAACAACCCTTATTTTTGCCCCGGTTTTTGCTTCAAACAGCTTCGCCTGTTCAAGAATAGGACCCCGTATCAAGTCTGCATGAAGGGTCGGAACTATTACCATAATAGACTGGTTTTTATAAGGCATGGTAAAAATCTCTTTTTGCACTTCTTCATGCTGCGTATTTTCACTACAAGCACCGAGAAAAAGTATGAGACTCAAAACAAATAGCTTTTTTAGAACTCTCAAGAATTTATACACGAACATCCTTCATACAATTATTATTAGTTTAAATAGTAGTAAAATAAAACTTACTCTTAGCTGACACACTGACAACTATTGTATGGCTTCATTTCATATTACACTATAAAAATAAATACATTTTGCTATCATACACCCCATAATTTATAACCATAGGAAAACTAGTGATTACATTAAAAGAAGCATTAAAATTAAGTAAAGAAGAACTAGAAAATTTCAAAAACGATTTAAAAGCGAAGATAGAAGTGCGTCCTGAATTAAACGCGTACATCGATGTACTCAACATGGGCGGAGGTGTGCCGATAGCTATTAAGGACAATATCCAAGTTAAAGATTGCTCACAATATTGATTTAGCACCAAAAGTAAATTCACTTAAAGAAGGTGGTTTTGTAAAGTTTTGTGGCGAATATGAAAATAACGCAAAGGGTGGAGTTGTACGTTGGACGCACCGTGATCCAAATAAGCGTCATGTTGGTGGTTGGCTAGAATATAACGGTCAAAAGTATGAATAACTGAATTGTTACATTGAGGTATGCCCATATTTAATTTTTACTTCTTCCAACTCTTTTAATTTCTAAACATCACTTTATTTTTCCCGTTTTCTTTTGCTTTATAGAGAGCCGTATCTGCATGTTTTAGTAGCTCATCTATTTTATAAATATCGGGTGTTAATTTTGAAAATCCGCAACTAACGGTAAATCTTATTACATCGCTATTGTCTGCAATAACTTCTAATTTTTCCACCTCAGCCCTTAAGAGTTCCACTTTTTTTTCTACCTCGCTAAAACTTGTATTGGCACATATAATAGCAAATTCTTCTCCGCCAAGTCTCCCGAATACAGAATGAGAATCAAGCAAATTGCTTATGGTTTTTGTTCCTGCTTTTATAACCTTATCACCGTCTGGATGACCGTATTTATCGTTAATATCTTTGAAATTATCAATATCTATCATAACGGCAAAAATATCCTCTTTCTTGGCATTAAATAATTTTTCACTCATTTCAAAGAACTTTCTTCTATTATAAATACCAGTCATTTGATCATAAGAAGAGATATATTCAAGATGTTGAATAAAAAATTTAAGCTGAATCTGTGTCTTAACCTTTGCTCGTAACTCTTTGAGTTTAAAAGGTTTTGTGACATAGTCAATCCCACCTACATCATACCCATGTTCTATGCTCTCTTCATCAGTTTTTGCCGTTATAAATATTACTGGGATATGTTTTGTCTCTTCATTATTTTTAAGATTCTTACATGTTTCAAACCCGTCCATATCCGGCATCACAATATCAAGCAAAATCAAATCAATCTTTTTAGTATTTGCTATTTTAATGCCTCTTTCACCACTCATGGCGACAATTACATCATATTCGTCACCTAAAAGTTCTACTAAAATATCTATATTTGATTCTGTGTCATCCACAATTAAAATTGTTGCAGTTTCTCTCAATTTGAACGCTCCATCAACTCAAGTGCTTCTTCAAACATATACTTTTTAGCCATCTTTTTTACTCCGTCAAATATTTTTTCATCACTCTCATGTAATTTATACTTTTGTATCTCTTGTATCACCGGAGCTATTTTTTTTGGCATTGCCGTTTTGAGCGACTCTTTGAGTTGCAAAAAGAGTTCATCTCTTTTTTGTTGATTCAGTTCGTCGGAGGAAACACTCTGTTTTTTTAGTTGCACAATCTTTGAGAGTTCATTGAGAACTATTTTAAGCTCCGTGTCTAAAAGTTCCTGCAACTCTTTATTTTGTGTTTCATCTATCTCTTTGGCTATTCTATTGAGGGATGAAGCACCTATATTTGCACTTAACCCCTTGAGTGTATGGATTGCTCTTTTAAACTCTTCATTGCCCAGTGTTTTAAAGTTATAGTTAGTATAGTTATTATAAAAATCATTTAATATTTTTAGGTAGAGTTTTTGATTTCCTGCTAAATATTTTAACCCTATAACCGTATCTATATTTTCAAAAATAGGAATCTCCGATTCCTCTTCGATTTTTTCCGTATTTAAAACCGTACTCTTTTTAGAAATATATTTTAAAAGCGTAGCATAGAGTTTTTCTACATCTATTGGTTTGTTGAGATGTTCATTCATGCCCGTATTTTTACTACGCTCTATATCCTCTTTCATAGCATTTGCAGTAAGAGCGATGATTGGTATCTCTTTATTGAAGCTTCTGATGATTTTTGTAGCCTCATAGCCGTCCATAATCGGCATTTGGATGTCCATAAAAATAAGCTCATAACTGTTTGCCTGAACCATCTCTACTGCCTCTTTACCGTTATTGGCTATATCAACAATAATGCCGCTGTTTTCCAAAAGTCCTAAAATTATTTCCTGATTTGTGGTGTTATCTTCAGTTAATAATATTTTGCTGCCGATTAAAAGAGAGATGTCACTTTTGAGAGTAATTTCATGAGCAAAATCATTATACGCATATTCCACATCATTTAAAAATATTCCGCTTAAAATATCATTCAAAATTGATGGATTTATAGGCTTTTGCAAAAATATATCTATCCCTGCCTCTTTAGCCAACTTTACAATAGTCTCTTGTCTAAAACTGCTTACCATAATAACAGCCGGTGGCATATCTTTTTGACAAATATTTTTTTTCCTACAAAGTGTGCACATCTGATTTATCATTTTTGTAGCTTCAATTCCATCAATTTCAGGCATATTCCAATCCATTAATATCACATCAAAAGAACCTTCACATTCATAAGCTTTTTCTATCGCCTCTTTTGCACAGTAGGCATGTTCGGCTTTTATATCAAACATATCCAAAATGTTTTCTAAAATTTCGTGCCATGTTTTGTTGTCATCGACAATCAAAACTTTTTTATCACTAAACTGTTTGTAGCTTCTTTTTTTTGTTTCAAGTGCGAGTAATTCTATCTCAAAAATAAAACTGCTTCCTTGTTCTAATGCACTCTCTACCCAAATTTTTCCGTCCATGAGTTCAACAAGCTGTTTACATATCGTAAGTCCCAAACCTGTGCCACCGTATTTTCTAGTGGTGCTTCCATCCGCCTGAGAAAAGGATTGGAAAAGTTTAGTTTGTTGTTCTAAACTGAGTCCGATTCCAGTATCTTTTACCTCAAATCGAAATCTATTTTCACAGACTTTATGAATATAAATACCTATCTCACCATTATGAGTGAATTTCACGGCATTACTCATAAGGTTTGTAAGAATCTGAGATATTCTTAGGCTATCCCCATAAAACTCTTTTCCTACTTCCGTCCCGTAGTTTACGATTATCTCAAGATTTTTTTCATGTGCATTAAACTCTATAAGATTTACGACACGATCCATCACTTTAAACATATCAAACTCAATTTTTTCAATTGTGAGTTTTCCGGCTTCTATTTTGCTGAAATCTAAAATATCGTTTATAATATTTAAAAGTGATTTTGCAGAATTGTCTATTTTTTGAATATAACTTTTTTGTTTGTTACCCAATTGTGTTTGAAGTGCTAAATGGCTCATCCCTATGATACCATTCATCGGTGTTCTTATCTCATGCGACATATTTGCCAAAAACTCTGATTTTGCTTTTGTTGCAAGTTCAGCTTTTTGTTTAGCAATTTCTAACTCCTTGGTTCTTAGCTCAAGTTCCATTTGAAGATTTTTGATATTTGTTATATCAATATGTACTCCATTCATGCGGATTGCAGTTCCATCTTCATCTCTTTGGAACACTTGTCCCAAATCATAAATCCATCTGTACTTGCCATCACCACACATCATTCTAAATTCGGCTTCATAAATCTCTGTTTCACCTTTTAAATGCTGTTCAATCAAAGCACCCGTAGCTGCTAAATCATCAGGATGGACGATAGAAGCCCATTTGTTGAGTCCGTCTATTATATTTGAAAACAGAGCTTTATCTGCTCTAAAATCTTCATCTTTATATTTTTTTTGTGTTACCCATGTTTCATTGGCTAAAATACGCCCCTCTTGAGGGAAAAAGTCCCAAAAACCTATATTTGCACCCCTTACGGCATCATCAAGCCTTTTTATATCCTCTTCATTGTCAGCTAATTTTTGCTGCATCTTTTTTTCATCGCTAACATTTGTAAGGGTACTGACTATATCACCGTTTTCATCTCTAAGTAGCCTCATTTGAAAATAATTTAAGCCCTCTTGGTACTCAAAAAATGCCTCATATTCTTTTAAATGAACTAACTTTTCAAATAGATTTTCTAGCTTCTCTTTTTCATCATTTATAAAAAAATCAAAAATATTAAATTGTTTAGCATCTTCATGTGAAATATTTCTTAGTTTTTGTTCCTCTTTATTGGCAAAAAGGTAATTACCCTCAGGCGAAAATTTGGCAATTGCATAGGGTTGATTATCCAGTATCTGTTTATACATTAGAGTTCCTCACTCTTTAAAAGTTCAAAAAAGTTAAAATGATGAAAAGTACCTTGATTGGCGGGAAAATCATCTATTGCCAACCAAAAATCGCCACTTGCAGGATATGAGACCAAACTCCACAAATTAGCAACACCTGCTTTAAATTCGCCGTTAGGGTTATCGGTAAAAAGCTCTTTCGGATAATTTGCACTGATGGTGGCTAAAATATTATTTGTGTAAGATGTAGCCATTTTAGGTCTGGTTTGTTTTGTGTAAGGGTCATATCTGTCAGACATAATCTTTATCGCCGTATCTACATCAATATTTCCGTAATTTTCATGAAGCAAAATATCGTATCTCTCAAACCGACAAGGAGCAGGAACAACAAAATTATAAGGATCCTTTTGACTGTTTAAATACTTTTCAATACTGCTGACATCGTTTAGTTGATATACAAGTTGCTGATCATAAACCATATTGTACCCCTCATAATCTTGATATCCGGGATAACAGATAGAATCATTGGCCTGCCATAGCCGAGTATTATTTTGCATAGGGTGTCTCACGACTACCATTTTTGCCGAAGTTTCTACGACTGCAGCTTTTTTGGCATGAGCATCGGCACAATGGTACGCTATACCGGTACATCTTGGATGATTGTAAAAAGTTTGAACCGCTTCATCAAGATTATTTGCATGAGTCAATAAAAGGCGTGTAAAAATACCGATACCGCAACCATCCATCGTTTCATAGATTGAAGCGTTATATTGCGTCATCATAGAGATACCTTTTTCGTTGAAACCACCATCCATTCCAATCATACCCGGAAAACACATATAAAGATGGGCATTTCCTATATCTGGGTTTACAATATACAAGTAGCGATTTTCAAGCTGATAAGGTAAATCTAAATTATCTTCATTCTTACAAAAAATCATATCTCCGTTGCCACCAACCGAATCGCCCCAAGCACTGAAGCTGCTGCATCCGGAGCCAGTAAGTACTGTTGTACCGGGACCATCAGGAGGATATTGCCCCTTCACGCTTTCATCATCAATATTCCAATAATGGGGATGTGCATATATACACCATTGGTCATACATCGTGTTCCACAGTTTAATCTCATCGAAAGTTACATCGTATCCCGCTGCATTAGCTCCATCGGTTATCCCCTGCATCTCTTCTAAAAGCTCTAAAGGTGTATTTTTTTCCGCAATTTTTGCACCCTTTACCATTTTTTTGTATGCTTCTTCATAACTGCTTTGTAGCGTCATAGAAACGACGGACGCTGCTGCCGGCAATGTTTGCGTTATCATAAGTTTAATTTTATCGGCCAAAAGGTACCCATGTTGATATCCGATTTCATAGTTACTGCCGCTTAACTTCACTATTTTCACACTCTCTTTATTTACAAGATTCCCTTTAGCCAATATTTTTTGATTCGGTGAATAAAACATAGCCCATCCTTAGATTTTAATTTTTGCCAACATGAAAAAACTTTTTTAAAACAATGTTTAATTTTAACATATTTATTATGATTTTATTTCATTGCCAAAAACTTGTACAATGACGATGAAATTCAAAAATAGTGTGGTTTATTCGTTAAATGGGTTTGATATTAAATTAAGAGGTTGTTTTGAGAATTTGAAAGTGGCTCCATAAAAAAATTTATAAATATTTTCCATAGCTTTTTGGTTTTTCTTCTTTTTCATCTTATAAAACACCGCTAAAGAAAAAACAGACACATTTTGCTATAATACACCCCATAATTTATAACCATAGGAAAACTAGTGATTACATTAAAAGAAGCATTAAAATTAAGTAAAGAAGAACTAGAAAATTTCAAAAACGATTTAAAAGCGAAGATACAAGCGCATCCTGAACTTAACGCTTACATCGATGTACTCAACATCGGCGAAGGTGTGCCGATAGCTATTAAGGACAATATCCAAGTCAAAGATTGGTCGGTAACATCTGGCTCAAACATCCTTCAAGGTTACATCGCTCCTTACAATGCAACTGTTATCGAGAAGATGATGGCATCAGGTTTAAGCCCGTTTGGTAGAACAAATATGGATGAATTTGCTATGGGTTCAACAACAGAATCAAGCTTTTATGGCAAAACATTAAATCCACATGCCAATGACCGTGTTCCTGGCGGAAGCAGTGGCGGAAGTGCCGCGGCTGTTGGAGCGGGTCTTGCCATCGCTGCACTTGGAAGTGACACGGGTGGAAGTATCCGCCAACCTGCTGCATTTTGTGGAATTGTTGGGATGAAACCAACTTATGGACGCGTGAGCCGTTATGGTTTAGGTGCGTATGCTTCTTCACTTGACCAAATAGGACCAATGACGCAAAATGTGGAAGATGCGGCGATTTTGTACGACATTATCAGCGGACATGATGCAAAAGACTCCACAAGTGCAGACATGAATGACAAAGTTTGCGACAAACTCAATCCAGACCGTAAACTCCGCATCGCAGTACTTCCAAAGTACATTGAAAACGCTTCACAAGATGTAAAAGATGCGTATGCAAAAGCGACACAAGCACTCAAAGACGCTGGACATGAGATAGTAGAAAAAGAGCTTATGGACGCAAAATATGACATTTCAGCGTACTACATCACAGCGACCGCAGAGGCTACAACAAACTTGGCTAGATATGACGGTATCAGATATGGAAACCGTAAAATCGGCAAAGACCTGAATGACACTTTTGTAAAAACAAGAAGTGAAGGCTTCGGCGATGAAGTAAAACGCCGTATCTTACTTGGCAACTTCGTTCTCTCAAGCGGATATTATGATGCATACTATGTCAAAGCACAAAAAGTGCGTCACCTTATCAAAGATGAGTATGCAAAAATATTTGAAACAGTGGATTTGATTCTCTCTCCAGTTGCACCAAGTGTTGCAAACAAATTCGGCGAGTTTTCAAACCCGATGGAGATGTATTTGAGCGACATTTACACTATCAGCGTAAACCTAGCAGGACTTCCAGCCATCGCACTTCCAATCTCAAAAAGCAGTGAAGGAATGCCAGTAGGACTTCAACTTATCGCTAAAGCATACGATGAGCAGACACTATTTGATGGGGCTTTGAGTTTGGAAAAAGCTATAAACTATGCACAAGAGTAAAGTGTAAATATACAACTAAGAAGAGTGAACTCTAATGAATAAATACTCAAAAGCTTATACAAAATTAGCTCAGTTTGGAAGAGAGTTACTTGACAAACCATCCCTTATGGATGGACTACCACTCATTTCGCAATATGCAAAAGATGTTATTGGAGCTCAAAGATGTTCCATATTTATCTATGATACACAAAAAAATGAGTTATGGACTACATTAGCGGATGGGGTTGAAAAAATCGTTGTACCTTCAGATAAAGGAATTGTAGGCTATACAATACAAAGCCAAGAGCCTTGCATAGAAAATGATGCCTATTCAAGTCCTCATTTCTTGGCTGACATCGATAAACAAACCGGATATATTACAAAAAATATCGGTACTTCTCCTATCTTTGATTCACAAAAAAAGATTTTAGGTGTTTTGCAAATCCTCAACAAAGAGGGTGATTTTGTTGCAGAAGATGTGAAATTTATGACTTTTTTTTCTCATTACATTAGTGGATTTCTTGAGTTAGTCAATTTATATGAAAAAATCAAAAAACAGTAGAGGAACTCCAATGCTTCAAAAAACTTTTTTTCATCTCCTACTCACACTCTCACTCTTTTCATTTACACATGCCGAGGAGGCTGACCCTCTTGAATTATATTGGTGGATAGAAGCACTTGATGGCAATTGGACGCTCTCCCCTGCTCAAAATCAGACAGGAACTGACTCCTACAAACATGAAGCAGTTTTACCTCTGGCTGGTACAGATGCGACAGGAATAGCTTTTAAATCTATCGGTGCAAAAAGCACCGTCCAAGAGGACCTCTTGCCAAATACAAAAAAACAGATGGTTACCATGTATCACTGTAAAAGTTCTGAGTGCCAACAAGTCAAAGCAACACACTACTGTGTCAAACAAAATCAGCCAGAATTTTTAGCCAATCTTGCTGTGAGCACCAAGGAAAGAATTGTTTTTGACTGTGACATGAGTACAGAGTTATGTCGCTCCAATGAAGACCATGTGCACCAAATCATCCATGAACTCTCCAACAATGGCAAACACCTCAAAAGCTCCTATCTCAGCTGGGAAAATCAAAAACCAAAAGAAAATAGTTCCATCTATCACTTCGATAGAAAATAGCTTTTAAATAAAATTTGGCTTTATAATATACTCATAGGTTGAAAAAAGTATCTCAATAGCGATAAGCCAAATAATAATCCACTCCAAAAATTCACTCGATTTTTGGTTCACTCTGTCTGTTATAAACTCTACAGACTCTTTTAAAAATGATATCTTATACTCTACAGTCTCAAATCTTGACTTTAACTCCAATTGAAGTGCAAGTTGATTATAGAGAGACTCAAGCTCTAAATCATCCCAAACAATATCTGGTTTATCGAGTAAATAGAGCTGACTTAGTATTTCAAATCTCTCTTTTGCGATACCTCCTGCAAAACTCATTAAATTTTTTCTGTCTTTTGCTTTAATATTTTCTATTTTGTCATAGAGTTTTTTACTCTCAAGCATTTTTTTCTCAAGCGATTTTTCTCTTATTTCAAGTCCGACACTTTGAGAAAGAGCAAGTGATATTATAGATGCAACAGAGTTGTTAAACTTATTATATTTAATAGTATGTGTGTCAATAAGCGGTTTTTCATACAATATATCTATCAACATTGGATAATCCTGATTAATCAACGCTGTTTCATAGTTGTTTGCTTCTTTAATTTTGAGGCGTTGAAGAAATGATTTTATTTCATCATGGCTGAAGTTACAAAAGGTTATAACCCCAAAAGAGGTAGTAAATATAAATTTATTATTTGCAATTTCTCCTATAAATGACTTTTCTATGGTGCTTAACACCAAGCCAGGAAACTCTTTTTCTAAATCTTGCTTAGTTATCACTATAGGAATTTCTACAGATACAAAGAGTACATTTGATTTCATTTTTTTACCTTAATCATTTTTTTATCTTCTTTAATTATACACATTTAAAACTCTCTTTACCTCTTTTTAACCACACAAAAGCTATAATCCAAAGAATTTTATAGCCATTTTTTATTACCAAAAGGATTCTCATGAAAATTCGTAAACGCGCCCTCACTTTTGAAGATGTACTTTTAGTACCACAATATTCAGAAGTATTGCCAAAAGAGGTCTGCCTCAAAACTAAACTCACTCGTAATATTACTCTCAATATTCCTATGGTTTCTGCTGCAATGGATACCGTAACAGAGTACCGTGCTGCTATCGCTATGGCTCGACTTGGTGGGATAGGTATTATTCATAAAAACATGGATATTGAAACACAGTGTAAACAAATCAGAAAAGTAAAAAAATCTGAGAGTGGAATCATCATCGACCCGATTTATGTTCATCCAGATGCAACACTTGCAGACGCAGATGCACTTATGAAAGAGTTTAAAATTTCTGGTGTTCCTGTTATCGATGGACACAATAAACTTCTAGGAATTTTAACAAATCGTGATATGAGATTTGAAAAAGATATGCGTAAACTTGCGAGTGATGTGATGACAAAGATGCCTCTTATCACTGCAAAAAAAGGAATCTCTTTAGATGATGCCGCGGATATCATGCACAAAAATAAAATCGAAAAACTTCCAATCATCGATGATGATGGCTTCTTAAAAGGTCTTGTCACTATCAAAGATATCAAAAAACGCATCGAATATCCAAACTCCAACAAAGATGCTTTTGGCAGACTTATAGTAGGTGGAGCTATCGGTGTTGGTCAATTTGACCGTGCAAAAGCACTTGTGGATGCGGGATGTGATGTATTGGTTCTCGATTCTGCACATGGTCACTCCAAAGGTATTTTGGATACAGTGAGAAAAATCAAAGAGACTCTTGCAGTCGATATTATCGCTGGAAATATTGCAACATCAGAAGCAGTAGAAGCTCTTATAGAAGCTGGAGCTGATGGTGTCAAAGTAGGAATCGGACCAGGTTCGATTTGTACGACGCGTATCGTGGCTGGTGTGGGTGTACCTCAAATTTCAGCTATCGCAGAGTGTGCAGACACAGCAAGAAAACATGGTGTTCCAGTTATCGCAGATGGCGGTATCAAATACTCTGGCGACATCGCAAAAGCTTTAGCTGTGGGGGCGAGTTGTATTATGGCAGGGTCACTCTTAGCTGGGACAGAAGAGTCTCCAGGAGATACAATAATGTTCCAAGGTCGCCAATACAAATCGTACCGCGGTATGGGAAGTATCGGAGCGATGCAAACAGGCTCAACTGACAGATATTTCCAAGAGGGAACTGCGGCGGATAAACTCGTACCAGAGGGAATCGAAGGTCGTGTTCCATTTCGTGGAAGTATTGCTGGAATTGTGCATCAAATGATGGGCGGACTTCGCTCTTCTATGGGATATTGCGGAAGCAAAGATATAGCGACTTTTTGGGACAGAGCAGAGTTTGTAGAGATAACAAGTGCTGGACTCAAAGAGAGCCATGTTCACGATGTAATCATCACACAAGAAGCTCCAAATTACCATATCTAACACCCTTTTGGCATGTGGAACTATTTCCACATGCCAACTTCTATGGAGTCCACAATGAACAACATTACATACGCTGGTTTTTGGATTCGTTTCATCGCCTCACTTTTAGATTTTTTTATTTTAGCCCTTCCTATTGGTGTAGTTATCTACTTTTTGAGTGATGGAAACTGGTTTGATTTTGCTCAGTACCAACAAAATATGAATATGGCAATGAGCGGAAATCCACATGCCACAGATATACAACCAAAAACTTCTACAGAGTGGGAACTTCTTTTTCAATTATCTGTGTTAGCTATTACTCTGTTTTTTTGGAAAAAATGGAGTGGAGCCACTCCTGGCAAAAAAATGTTGCACATAAAAATTGTCGATGCCACTACATTTGGTGCTATCAGCAACAAACAAGCAATTATCCGCTCACTTGGCTATGTTCTCTCGACACTTCCTCTTTTGTTTGGTTTTTTTATGGCAGTTTTGAGAAAAGATAAAAGAACTTTGCATGATTTAGTAGCAGGAACAGCCGTTATATACGATGAGACACGAGAGTAAAACGCTCTCTTAAGTCATTTTTGCTAAAATACCGAAAATATTTCAGACTCGTAATTTTAAAAATGGGGAAAACAAGATGGATTTACAGACAAGAGCATTACACGCAGGATATGAAAAAGATTCTAACAGAACTATGGCTGTTCCTATTTATCAAACAACTGCTTATGATTTTGGAACAACAGATTTTGCAGCAAGTAGTTTTAATTTAGAGCAAGGTACAGACCATGTCTATACAAGAGTTGGAAACCCAACAAATGCTATTTTAGAGAGAAGATTTGCTGAACTTGAAGATGGAAGTGGATGTTTAGCTGTTGCTAGTGGAATGGCAGCCATATTTTACTCTATTTTAAATATAACCGAAGCTGGTGACAATATAGTTGTATCTAATCAACTTTATGGAGGAACTGTCACTCTATTTACTCAAACACTGAAAAAACTAGGCATAGAAGCAAGATTTTTTGATGTTCACTCCCTGCACGAAATAGAACCTTTGATTGATAATAAAACAAAGTGTATCTTTTTTGAGGCAATTTCTAACCCTAGCATTGATGTACCTGATTTTGATGAAATTATCAAAATTTCTAATAAACACAATATTCTTACAATCGTTGATAATACTGTTGCTACACCAATGTTACTCCAACCTCTTCTTTTGGGTGCAGATGTTGTTGTGCATAGTGCAAGTAAATATACAACAGGGCAAGGTACTGCAATCGGCGGACTCATTGTTGAAAGAAAGAACCTATCTGAAAAAATAAAAGGCAATACTCGTTATCCATATTTTAATGAACCAGAACCTAGCTACAATGGTTTAGTTTTTGCAGATTCTGTTGTAAGTGGAATACTTTTTACTTTTAGAGCAAGAATGGTGTTGTTAAGAGATACGGGTGCGGTAATCAGTCCATTTAATGCTTGGTTATTGATACAAGGATTGGAGACCTTATATCTTAGAATAAAACAACATTCACAAAATGCTTTAGAAATGGCACAATGGCTCGAATCTCAAAGCATAGTGGTTAAAGTGAATTATCCTTTACTTAAAGGAAATAAAAACTATGAAAATGCATTAAAATATTTAACAAAAGGTGCAAGTGGTATTCTTAGTTTTGAAGTCAAAAACTTTGAAACGGCAAAAAAGATTTTAGACAAAGTGAATATTTTTTCCATTGTTGCAAACATCGGTGACTCTAAATCAATTATCACACACCCAGCCTCTACAACGCATCAACAACTCAATGATGCAGAACTTTTGGCATGTGGAGTTCCTGCTGGACTTATCCGTATCTCTTGCGGATTAGAGTCTGCAAAAGATTTGATTGCAGATATGAAACAGGCATTAGAGGCGTAACTTTTGTCACTCAACCTACAAACACACACTGAGCATTTTACCAATCCACTCTACTTGGAGAGTGGGCGTATTTTAGAGCCGTATGATATTATTTATGAGACATACGGAACGCTCAATGATGATAAAAGTAATGTCATCGTCATCTGCCATGCACTCACAGGTTCACACCACTGTGCAGGAGTTTATGAAGATGATAATAAAGCTGGTTGGTGGGATGGTCTTATCGGCTCAGGCAAAGCAATCGACACAGATAAATATTTTGTCATCTGCTCTAATGTTATCGGAAGTTGTTTTGGTTCTACTGGACCGATGAGTCTAAGATATCCACACAATGAACACTACCGCTATAAATTTCCAGTCGTCACAATCAAAGACATGGTAAAAGCACAAAGAATCCTCTTTGACAGACTGGGTATTCACAATGTTTATGCCATTATCGGTGGTTCTATGGGCGGAATGCAGGCACTTGTTTTTGCAGTACATTATCCCAATTTTGCCAAAAAAATCATCACTATGGCTACAACGTATGCAACACAGCCATGGGCAATAGCTTTTAATAAAATCGCTCAAGAGGCAATTTTAAAAGACCCTGATTTTAAACATGGCTACTATGAAAGTGAACATGTCAAAAAATATGGACTCTCTGGCATGTCCATTGGACGCATGGCTGGACATATCAGCTTCTTATCTCCTGAGAGTATGCAAAGTAAATTTGGTCGCGATTATAAGCTTACAGATGGACTTTATGAACTTTTTGGCAAGTTTCAAGTGGAATCCTATCTCGAGTATAATAGCTACAATTTTGCAAAGTGGTTTGACCCGCTCACGCATCTCTACATCACAAAAGCTATCAATATTTTTGATATCACAAGAGGTTTTGATTCGCTTGAAGAAGCGATGCAAAAAGTTCAAGCCCAGTTACACCTTATGAGCTTCAAAAATGACCTCCTCTTTCGAAGTTCTGAGATGCAAGAGATAGAAAATGTATTCAAAAAAATCGGAAATACAAACCATACATATCTCGATATAGAGAGCGATTATGGACATGATGCTTTTTTAGTAGAGCTTGATAAATTTGAAGATTATGTAAAGGATATACTCGATGGCAAAAGAGAAGTTTGAAACAAAACTAGAGAGTGCGAAAAAGATTTTAGAGACACTCATGAATCCTGAAATTACACTTGAAGAGAGTGTAAAAGCTTATGAAAAAGGGATGGGCGAACTCACAGAGGCACAAAAAATGCTTGAAGAAGCAGTCATCAAAATCAATGAAATAAAGAGTAACTAGTGAAAGCAGCCGTCCTTCAGCTCAGTGCCCAAGGCATGAGTTCTACCAAACTTTACAACTATATCCGTATCGCTTCAAAAAATGGCGTCAAAGTTTTGCTCTTAGGCGAATATATCCTCAACCCTTTTTTTAAAGAGCTTAAATCTCTCTCTGTTGCAATGATAAAAGAACAAGCAGAGCATCAAACAAAAGTACTCAAAGAGTTGGCAACAACCTATCGCATGACGATTGTAGCTCCTCTTGTCATTGTTAAAAAACAAAAAGTATATAAAACTATTGTCAAATTTTCTCCAACATCCACAGCATACTATCAGCAACAACTTCTCATCAACTACCCACACTGGAATGAAGAAAAATTCTTTGCAAACGAAGCCAAACCACTCAAATCGCCTTTAACTTTTAAAGTAGATAACTTTAAATTTGCCATCCTAAGTGGCTTTGAACTCCATTTTGATGAACTTTGGTCGCATATATCCGAAAAAAATATCGACTGTGTTCTTGTACCAAGCGTCTCCACTTTTGACTCGTTTGAGCGATGGAAAATGCTCGTACAAACCCGTGCATTTACGCATAACTGCTTTGTTCTACGAGCAAACCGTATCGGCGAATATCAGGACAAAGATGTGACTTGGCACTTTTATGGAGACTCTCTTTTGGTCTCTCCAGATGGTGATATCCTCAACCATCTTGGCAACAAAGAGGAGCTTATGATAGTCGATATGCACCACAGTGAGGTAGTTCACTCTCGTCGCACTTGGGGATTTCATGAGATGACACACAAAAGAAAAGCTCTATGATGCACTATTTTCATCGTCAAATCCAACTTTGGGGCGAAGAGACACAAAAGCAACTTCAAAGTAAAAAAATCGCCATTATAGGCTCAGGTGGACTTGGAAGTTCTCTTGCTTTTGCTCTGGGTGCGAGTGGTATCGGTGAAATTCACATGGTCGATTTTGACGAAGTCAGTTTACACAATATACACAGACAAATTGCTTTCAAAATGGGTGACGAGGGCAAAAATAAAGCTCTTTTAAATGCAGAATTGATTCAAGAGAGATGTCCACATGCCAAAGCTATGGCACATCAGTGCAACTTTCAAGAGTTTAGTGAAAAAAACATAGGTGTAGATTTACTTATCGACGCAACCGACAATCTCCCTACCCGTGCAGAGATAAACGCCTATGCAAAAAATAAAAATCTCCCGTGGGTCTATGGAAGTGTTGAAGCTTTTCATGGTCAAGTTGCGTTCATTGAGGAGTCCTCTTTTACCGATGCTTTTAAAATAGTGAACAAAACCCCGGCAGGAATCGCAGCACCCATCGTCATGCACATCGCATCACTCCAAGCAAATTTGGCATTAAGATATTTAGCAGGGCTAAGTGTCAAAAAAGATATGCTTTACTATCTCTTTTTTAATGAAGAGGGTGAGTTGATAACACAAAAATTTGGACTTCCAAAATAATAAATAAAATGAAATATATCGCAATCCTAGCATTTGTATGTAGCAGTATATGGGCAACAGAAACTCTTGTAACTGTTTCAGAGCTCACTACAACCAAACCTAGCTCTGAAGTTGAATTAAAAAAAGGATTAGATGCACATAGCAAAAATGATTTTGCTACTGCTGTACAATGTTTAGAACCATTAGCTAAAAATGGTGAGCCAACTGCACAACTCACGATGGGGACTATGTGCTATTGGGGTAGAAATTGTGTCACAAAAGATATAGATGAAGCGATAAAATGGTACACACTCTCAGCAAATCAGGGGAACGCATCAGCACAATACAAACTAGGCGAATTGTATTATCATGGCATAGAAGTGAAACAAAATTTACCTGAAGCTGTACGATGGTATCTTGCATCTGCAAATCAAGGTAATGCTGTCGCTCAATCAAGATTAGGGTATATGTACACACATGGAGAAGGGATTTCAGTTGACTACAAAGAGGCTATGCGATGGTACTCTCTAGCAATTAAAAGTGGTGATAAAAAGGCACAATGTGAAATATGTGAGCCATGTTTGGCATCAAAAGATACAAAAGAAGTGAAACAAAAAGCGAAAGCTCATCTAACAAAAGCCTATAACGATACACGCGAATATCAATGTAAAATAATATATGATAGATATAAATTGCAAAATTATTAACAAAAGAACTGGCATGTGGAAGTTTCCACATGTGCCGTGAGCAAAGCGAAGAAATGCCCTTGGGGTGCCAAGAATTGAGTTAGAGTTTAGAAATATACTCTGAAACTGCTTGAATGTCGCTATCGCTGAGTTTAGATGCTTGACCTTTCATGATACCTTTCATACTGCTACCATAAGTATCTGCTTTGTAGCCATGAAGAGCATTTGCTACTTTTGAAGCACTCCAGCCTTTGATGATTTGAGATTTATTTAATGCCGCTTTTTCACCATTTTGACCATGGCAAGTTGCACACACTTTGTAAATATTTTCTCCTGAAGCAGTTGGTGTAGCTGTTGTGGGCATCATGGATGTCATTGTATCCGCCATAGAAGTTACAACATCTTTTGCTGAATCCGCAGCCTTGTTTGTCACCTCTTTGGATTTATCGGCTACATCATGAACCGCTGTTTTTACCTTGTCTGCTGTCTCATTTGTGACTACCGCCTCTTTTGCAGGAGCAGCAGGAGTAGCTGCAACTGCTGCAACTGGAGTAACAGTAGCTGAAGTTTCTACTTTTGTTGTATTTGCTTCTACCTCTTTTTTACTCTCTTGTCCACATCCTAGTAAAAAGAGTGCCACAACCAACGAAATCGCTATTTTCATATTTAATCCTTGAAATTTAAAGTGAAGTATTATACACAACTCTAAGCTCGAATTGACTTATGTACATAAACAGAGATAAAGTAATTTTAGCTACAATTACGCGAATAAATAAAAGGAACAAAAATATGAATTTCGAACCCTATCCGTTTGAAAAACTAAATAATTTACTCCAAAATATCACACCTAACAATAATTATGCTCCATCCGTTTTGACCATTGGCGAACCTCAGTTTGAGACACCTGCATTTATCCAAAAAGCACTTTGTGACAATGCACATCTACTTAGAAAATATCCTAAAACTTCTGGCGAAGAGTCACTTATCCAAGCTCAAATCAATTTTGTTCAAAAAAGATTTAACACGAAACTAAAAAGTGAGCAAATCATCCCTACTTTTGGTACGCGTGAAGTGCTTTTTAACTTTCCACAATTTCTACTGTTTGACAAAAAAAATCCTGTTATGGCGTACACAAATCCTTTTTATCAGATTTATGAGGGTGCTGCTATCGCTTCAAGAGCAAAAGTAATCCACCTAAACATGGATGAGAGCAACAACTTCAAACCTCTTATAAACGAAGAGGAATTAAGCAGTTGTGATTTGGTAATTTTAAACTTTCCTAACAATCCAACTTCATCTACACTGAGCCTAGAAGAGCTGAGCGAATGGGTGTATCTGGCTCTTAAACACGATTTTATTCTTATAAATGATGAGTGTTACAGCGAAATTTACACAGATAAACCAATTCCCTCACTTCTTGAAGCATCTTGGCATGTGGGAAACACAACATTTAAAAATATTTTAGTTATCAACTCTATCTCCAAACGCTCCTCAGCTCCAGGTCTTCGCTCAGGATTTATCGCAGGAGATGAGACAATTTTAAAAGAGTACATGAAGTACAGAACTTACATAGGGTGTGCTTCTCCTCTTCCTCTTCAAAGTGCCGCAGCTGTTGCTTGGAATGATGAAGAGCATGTTGCAATTTCCCGTGAGATTTACAAAAAAAACTTTGAATTAGCCAAAGAGATTCTCGGTGTAGAGATTCCACATGCCACCTTTTACCTTTGGCTTAAAGTTGCAGAGCCAATAGAGTTTACAAAAAAGCTCTACGAAGAGTATAATGTAAAAGTTTTGCCAGGGGAATATTTGGCACGAGAAGATAAAAACGGTGTGAATCCAGCAAAAGATTTTATCCGTATCGCTTTAGTTGAGAGCGTAGAACAGACAAAAAGTGCATTACTAAGAATCAAGGAGGCTCTTGCATGAGCAGTGTTGAAGATTTAAAAGCAAAAGTTCTCGAAGCACAACAAAACTCCGATATCGCATCCCTCTATGTTTTGGAGCAAAAAGCACAAGATCTATTTGATGAAGATACACTCATGGCATTTTATGCAAATATCCTTGATTTAGCCCTAGAGAGGCTCACAGAGACACTCGAAGCACACCGCGTAATGGATATGAGTGAAGTACAGGATTTTGCAACCATCAGAGCCTTGTATGAGTACGCAATTGAACATTACAGTGCAGGGAAAATTGCAGATGCAAGTGCATTGTTTGAAGTGCTCAGTGGACTTACAAATGATACAAAATTTGCATCCGCTCTCAAACTCCATTGGATAGCTTCAGCAGAAGGGATTTCTCTCGATAATTTCATCGAAAATATTGCAGATATTGATGCAACACAAAACGCTGGTCTCTTTTATATAAGTTGCTTTACAAAAAAGGCACAAAATTTGCTAGAAAAATCAAAAACAGTTACGGAGTAATCTATGAAAATACATTTTATTGGTATCGGGGGCATAGGTATCTCAGGACTCGCACAATTCATGCGATTTAAAGGGCATGAAGTGAGCGGTTCAGACATTTCTGATTCGGCTATCACAAAAAAATTACGCACTTTAGGCATAACTGTAACAGTTCCACATGCTGCAGAGGCGATTACAGACCAAGATTTGGTCGTACACTCTGCCATCATTCGACCTGACAATCCAGAAGTGGTTGCTGCAAAAGCCAAAGGGATAGAAGTTTTAGCACGAAGAGAAGCACTTTTACAAATTTTGAATGACAAAAAAGTTTACTCTATCGCAGGAGCTCATGGTAAGAGTACAACAACTGCCATACTTGCAGCTATTATGAGTGGCTCGGCTATCATCGGTGCAGAATCCAAAGCATTTGGCTCAAATGTTCGTTATGATGCACAAACAGATGTGATGGTTTTTGAAGCAGATGAGAGCGATGGAAGTTTTATCAACTCTAATCCACATTGTGCGATAGTGATCAACGCTGAGCCTGAGCATATGGAGTATTATGACTACAATTATGCAAGATTTTATGATTCGTACCGTACTTTTATAAATTCCGCAACATGCCGTGTTTTAAATGCTGAAGACCCATTTCTCAAAATCTTAAAAGAGGAAGAGAATATCCAAGCACACTGGCTCACTCCAAGTATTGACATCAAAAACTTAGAGTATATTCTCATCGATAATGAACCACATACAAGATTTACACTCAAAGATTTGGGTGCATTCGATGTTTGGGGATTTGGAGCACACATCGCACTGGACGCTTCTTTGGCAATTTTGGCCGCCCATGAATCAATGGATATCGAAACTATACGCGAAAATATCTTGACATTCAAGGGTATCAAAAAACGTTTTGATATTGTCTCATCTGAGGAAAATAGCGTTATTATTGATGATTATGGACATCATCCAACGGAGATAAGAGCAACTTTCCAATCCGTCAAAGAGTACGCTTTACTCAAAGGTTTTGACAAAATTACAGCTATCTGGCAACCACACAAATACTCTCGCACGATTGATAATCTCGAAGAGTTTATCAAATGTTTTGAAGGGGCTGGGGAACTTATCATCTTACCTGTTTGGTCTGCTGGAGAAGCACCGCGTGAAATTGACTTTAAAGAGAAATTTAAAGGCTACAACCTCACAATGGCGGATACTATCACAAGAGCCAATAATCAAATCAGAGTCATCAAAAACAAAGAAGATATTAAAACACTTGATCGTGGTCTTATTATCGGCTTTGGTGCAGGAGACCTTACCTACCAAATACGAGGAACTGCATAATGGCGTATCTCATCGGAGTCAGTGTTGTAGCCCTCTTCTTCTTGGCTATGCACTACTTTACAGAGTTTACAAGCTCTCAAAAGATAACAGTTACAACCATCTTATTGACTATCGTTCTGAGTGCAATTTCTTACAACAGTTACTCCAATGCACAAAGCGAAAAACTACTCAATGCTGTGAGAGAATTTGAGCAAAACAAAACTATAAAATGTAAAAATGAAGATGTAAACAGCACCAATTACACCCTTAGCATCGGAACTTACACCTTTATAGGCAAACCAAATACTCCACATGCCAACCAAATGATTAGTGCCTCAGAGTGCGAGTAGAAACTTCTAACAAATCTAAAATTGAGTTGTTAATTACACAACTTGACTTAGACGAGCATATCAACGCATTTAAAAACTTCTTCTCCCGTGAGGCTTCTCTCTTCATCGAAGGGGATCAAGAGCTTCATTTTCGTTACATCAAAGCACTCGATGCCATCGAATTTAATGCACCTCCAAAAATTGCGAACTTTGCAAATATCAAAGCACATCTGAGCAAACGAGGTGTTTTAAATTTCGAGCAAATTTTTGAAATCATCAAAGTTGTGCGATATTTTCGTTACTTCAAAAACCGTGAGTTAAGTGGAATTATTGGCGAGTGGATGAGTAAGTTTATCATCGATGAAAGATTTAATGAGATAGAAGAGTATTTTAGTGCTGATGGACATTTTAATGAGGGGCTTGATGAGACACTTTTTGGTTTGAGTGCAAGAATCAAAGAGCATAAAGCCAACATGAACGGCTCACTCAAACGCATGATGTCAAGCCCAAAACTGACTGGATATTTGGTCGATACGCAGGTTCACTTTATCAATGATGAAGAGTGTCTTTTAGTGCGTGGTGGTTTTAACCATGTCCTCAAAGGTGCGGTTATCGCAAGAAGCAGCGGTGGATTTTTTTATGTCTCCCCTGACATCATCTTAAAAACAAAAGAGCAGATTCGCTATATTCAACAAGAGCGAGAGAGCATCTTTTACTCCTACGCAAAAAGTTTCTCTGCAAAACTAGCCGAACTTCAGCCTTTTATCGCGTTCATAGACAAAGAGTTTGACAAGTTCGACAACTACCAAGCAAGAGTTTTGTTTGCAAGAGCCAAAAATTTGAGCCTCATAAAATCCAAAAATGACTCTAAAATAGTTCTCGATACCTTCATCCACCCTGCTCTGCACAAAGCAAAACCTATCCATGTGGATTTTTCTAAAAACATTCTTATGATTACAGGTGTGAATGCAGGTGGAAAAACGATGTTGCTCAAGTCCATATTGGCATCAGCGTTTATGGCAAAGTACATTATTCCCATGAGTATCAACGAGCATAAATCGCATATCGGCTCATTTAAAAATGTACTGGCAATCATTGATGACCCGCAAAATGTCAAAAATGATATCTCAACTTTTGCAGGAAGAATGCAAGAGTTTTCTAAAATCTTTGAGTACAAATCAGCACTCGTGGGTGTCGATGAGATAGAACTCGGAACAGACAGCGACGAGGCGGCGGCACTTTTTAAAGTTATCCTTGAAGAACTCGTTGCAAAAAACCAAAAGATAATAGTTACGACCCACCACAAACGACTTGCCGCTCTTATGGCTGACCGTGATGATGTCGAACTTATGGCAGCAATTTACAACGAAGAGGCTCGAACGCCGACTTATGAGTTTATGCAGGGAATTATCGGAAAAAGTTACGCTTTTGAAACTGCAAGTCGCTATGGCATCTCTAATAAAATCGTCCAAGAAGCAAAAGTGGTCTATGGCGATAACAGTGAAAAACTCAATATCCTCATCGAGCGAGGTTCACAGCTAGAGCGAGAATTAAAGCAAAAACACAAAGCTGTCGATGAAAAACTTGAAGAGCTACGAGCAAGAGAGTTGGCACTCAAAGAGCAGAGAGAACAACTCTTTTTGGAGATACAAAAACAAAAAGATACACTTCAACTCAGCTACGATGCGGCGATAAACGAAGCAAAAAATGCCGCAAAAGCTGGAGATAGTGCCGCAATCCACAGAGCGATGGACAAAGCCAAAAAAGCAATCCCTCAGCCAAAACTGCAAGAGCAAACTCGGCATGTGGAATTTCATGTAGGCGATAAAGTAAAGTACCACAGCAAAAAAGGTGTCATCGTTTCTCTCACAAGCAACAACGACGCGATGATAGAGATAGAGGGAATGAAACTTCGTGTCAAAACAAAACAGTTAAAACATACCGAAATTATCAAACCAAAACACAAAACCGATGTAAAAATCAGTGTAGAAAAAAGAGCTGGTTTAAAATGCGATTTACACGGAATGCGAGCTGAAGAAGCGGAAGAAGTTTTAGATAAATTTATCTCCGATGCACTCATAAATGGCTGGGATGAAGTTTTGGTTTACCATGGGATAGGTACTGGAAAACTTTCATATGCGGTGAAAAACTTTCTCGCATCCCACCCAAAAGTTAAAAAGTTTGAAGATGCACCGCAATACATGGGCGGATTTGGTGCAAAAGTCGTGACGCTTTAACAACAATATCAAGAGAAAGTGTTACAATCTAAAGTAGTATCAATTTTATAAAGGTTGGAAAATGAAATTTTTTATTCTCTTATTTATGGCTCTCTCAACACTCTCTCTTCTTGCGAAAGATGTTATTTTTGGTGTTGTTCCACAGCAAAGTCCAGCTATTTTAATAGAAAAATGGACACCTGTCGTCAATTATTTATCAAAAACGACAGGTTTAAATATTGTACTAAATATTGAAAAATCTATACCAGAGTTTGAAAAACATCTCAATAATGGAGCATATGACATAGCCTATATGAATCCATATCACTATGTTGTGGCAAATAAAAAACAGGGGTATCTAGCCTCTGTAAGAGATACTGAGATGATTGTCGGCATTTTGGTATCACGCAAAGATGCTGATATAAATTCAATTGATTTTAGCAAGATGAAATATCTTTTTCCCTCTCCTTTGGCATTTGCTGCCACACTTGTAACCAAATATGAAATCGAAGAAAAATATAGCATTAATATAGATAAAAACTGCTCTCTCATGTATGTAAATTCACATGATTCTGTCTATAAAGGCGTTGCAAGAGGTATTGGAGATATTGGTGGAGGAATTGAAAGAACATTCAACAATATAGAAGATAAAGAGACCAAAGAGAAACTAAAAATCATCTATACGACTGCACCCTATCCAAGCCATCCTATAGCTTTTCATCCTCGTATGAGTGCAAAGGAATCTAAACTTTTACAAGATGCATTCCTCTCTATTCCTAGCAATATTTTAAATGATTTAAGTATGAAAAAACTGATTGAAATTAATGATAGTGAATATGCTACTGTGAGAAAATTATCAGAAAAACTAGAGATTAAAGAGTAGATGTGAATTCGTTTAAATACCGTTTTATTCTCTCTTTTGTTTTAATAGAAGCTTTTTTTATTCTTCTAATTGTAGGAGCCAATTTTTTACTTTTTGAAAAATCTTCAAAATCTTTTTTGGATAATAAAGTCAAAGAGCTCACAAATCTAACTATAAGCTTAGTGAAAATTCCAACAGCGACATACGATGTAGCGACACTTGATGATGTTATTAACAATCTTTTAAATATTCAAGAGATTGAGGCTGTTATTATCTACGATACCCAAGAGACTCTCTTATCTGGAAAAAGTAGATGTGATATTCATACTTTAGAACAATTCAACAACATGAAAAACCTGCCAAAAGAGCATGAGCATTTAATTCTTCGTCATTCACAACTCAGTATGAATAACTCTGTTATCGGTAGTATTAAAATACTCTTTGACACAACACAAAATATCGAATCAATCAATGAAAATCGTTTTTATGCTTTTATTTTAGTTCTTTTAGAGATTTTGTTTTCATCTCTTATCACTTGGCTTATAGTACGTAAACTAACATCCAATCTTGAAAAGATAAAAAAAGCTGCAGATAAAATATCCAATAATGAAAAAATAGAAAAAATCAAATTTGAAGGGCATGATGAGTTGTCTGATTTGGCGGACACACTCTATTTCATGCAAGAAAAAATCGATGAGAGAACCAATCAAATGAAAAAAGCAAAGGATGAAGCTGAGAGTGCCAATAGAGCCAAATCCGACTTTTTGGCAAATATGTCTCATGAGATAAGAACCCCTCTCAATGGAGTTTTAGGTTTAACAGATTTAGCATTAAAAACAGATCTCAACCCAAAACAAAAAGAGTATCTTGAAAAGGTAAAAACCTCTTCAAAGGCACTTTTATATGTCATCAATGATGTTTTAGATTACTCTAAAATAGAAGCAGGAAGATTAGATTTAGAAAACAATATTTTTGAACTTGAGAATGTTTTACAAAATATAAGAGATTTGTTTGAATATGAAATTCATAAAAAAGGTTTAGAATTTCATATACACAGCGTTGCAAACACAACCCTCATTGGTGATGCACTTCGTTTGACGCAAATACTCACAAATCTTGTAGGCAATGCAGTGAAGTTCACAAACTACGGCTCTATTAGCATAGATGTTAAAATTATCCAAGAGGATGAGCACTACAAAAAATTAAAATTTTCCATCAAAGATAGTGGAATTGGAGTAAGTAAAGAGGTACAAGAGAATCTCTTTAAAGAGTTTAGCCAAGCAGATAGCTCTATTACTCGTAAATATGGCGGAACTGGATTGGGACTCGCTATCTCGAAGCAGTTAGCAAATCTTATGAGTGGCGATATTTGGGTCAAAAGCGTTGAAGGAGTTGGAAGTGAGTTTCTTTTTACGGCTACCTTTGGAAAAGTAAACGAGAATGAGATTTCTCAAGAACAAAAAAGTGATTTAGAAGCAGATGAAAGTAGTCTCTCCTACAGTACAGATGCACTCAAAGGTTCTAAAATACTTTTAGTCGAAGACAATAAAATAAATCAAATAGTTGCCCTTGGGATGTTAGAACATTTAGAGGTGCAAACAGAAGTTGCTTTTAACGGAAAAGAGGCTCTTGATTTGGCAAGAGAGAATGATTATGATTTAATTCTCATGGATTTACAGATGCCAATCATGGATGGTTATGAAGCAACAAAGCAGATACTAGAGCTTCCAAATCATAAAAATACACCTATCATTGCCCTAAGTGCAGCTGTAATGTTGCAAGACAAAGAAAATACTAAAGCCTCAGGGATGGTAGCACACCTTGCAAAACCCATAGATCAAGATGAACTTGTTGCAATACTCCTGAAATGGATACAACCACAAACACATGCTGACACAAAAAGCAAAGAGGCTAAAATCAAAGATATACCAGAGACACAACTCGATATCAAAGGTTTTGATCTCAATAATTTAATAAAAAAAATACACTCTTTTGAACTCGCCATCCAACTCTTAGAAAAATTTGCTCTCCAATATGAAAATCCAGCACAGCTCTTTGGCAATAATGCGATGGATGCAAAAGAGCTCAATAGTCTCATCCACTCGCTCAAAGGCGTAAGTGGAAATCTAGACCTTTATGATATTCACATGCTCTCAAAAAATATCTACGAAATAGAAGATATAAACGAGCAAAAAAAAGTTCTTCCTAAGCTTATAAAGTTGCTCGATGAGACAGTTCAAAGTATCAGAAACAACACAAAAAAAAGTCAAAAAGAGAAGGTGATTCAAAAATATGAGACGCAAGAAAAAATAAATTTTTTAGAACTCTTACAAGATGATTTAATTCATTTTAAAGCTGTAAAAAATGATAGTGTAGAGACTATGAGTGATATGCTCTTCGATGTTATTCCACAAGATACCCTTAGAGAGTTAAAGAATTATATGAACAGTTATAAATACAAAGAAGCGAATCAAATCATTACAAATATATTGGAGAAAATCCGTGAAAAACTTTAAAATACTTTTAGTCGATGATGAGCCATCAAATATATCCATACTCATGGGGATATTTGGCTCTGATTATGAAATGTATGTAGCAACGGATGGAAAATCTGCATTGGAAATAGCTACATCTCAAAACAGACCAGATTTAATTCTACTGGATATTTCTATGCCTGAGATGGATGGATTTGAGGTTGCATACCATCTTAAACATACAAAATACACATCTACTATCCCTTTTATATTTTTAACCGCTAAAGATGATGAAGAGAGCATGATTCGAGGCTTTAATGAGGGAGCAGTTGATTATCTCACCAAACCTTTTAGAAAAGAGGAACTCCTTGTCAGAGTAAAAAATCATCTCCTCAAGCAAAAATTGCAAAATTCACTCTCAGAAGCGATGAATAATCTCCAAGAAAAAATGAAAGAGTTAGATCAAGCCGAGCAAGAGTTTGAGACTATCTTCAATCAATCACAAAATGGTATCGCACTTACAGATTTAGAGACGAATTTTCTTCTCGTCAACAACTCTTACTCACGCATAACAGGCTTTACAAAAGAGGAACTCCTCACAAGAAGCTGTGTGGAGCTTACAGATATAGATGATGTAGAAAAGTCGCAAGAGGCTATAAGAACTGTCATGAGCAACGGATATGTTGAAAATTTGGAAAAAAAATGTATTGCAAACAACAAATCTCCTAATGTAAATATTTCTATCTCTATGATGCCCGATAAGCAAAGACTTCTTTTAAATACATCCGATGTAACAAAATTAAAAATTGCAGAAAAAAAAATAGCCCAATACGCTCATATTATGGATAAAAATATTATCTCTTCTTCAACAGATTTAGATGGAAACATCATAGAAGTTTCAGAAGCTTTTTGTAAACTCACAGGCTATTCCAGAGAGGAATTTCTCGGAGAAAATCATAATATGCTTAAAGACATAGATACGCCAGAGTCAACATATAAACAGATGTGGGATACCATCACTCAAGATATAACATGGAGTGGTGAAGTCAAAAATCTTAAAAAAGATGGTTCACTCTATTGGGTCAATGCAACCATTTTTCCAATTTTTAATGATGATAATATTAAAACAGGCTATATGGCAATCAGGCAAGATATCACAGATAAAAAACGCATAGAAGAGTTATCCATAACCGATGCATTAACAAAACTCTATAACCGTCGCTACTTTAATGAAGTTCTTGAGAAAGAACTTCGCAGAGTCCAAAGAGATGCTACTAGCATAACTTTTTTGATGCTTGATGTGGATCATTTTAAACTTTACAATGATACCTATGGACATCAAGAGGGAGATATCGTTCTTGCAAAAATTGGTACAGTTCTGAGTGAATTTGCAAATCGTGCAGGAGATTATGCCTTTCGATTAGGTGGAGAAGAGTTTGGTTTGCTTTATCACTCAGAAGATCTTCAAAAGGCTGAAGAGTATGCACTTCATCTTGCGGATACAATTACAAATCTGCAAATTCCACATGCCAACAACTCAGCATCTAGCTTTGTAACAGTCTCTATTGGTGTTGTTTTTAAAGATTCACAAAACAGTTTAACATCCAACGAAATGTATAAAATTGCTGATGATTGTCTCTATCTTGCCAAAGAAAATGGTAGAAATCAAATCCAAATCTATAAATATGACAATTAAAAGAGACGCATGAAAAAAGTAGCAATTGTAGGCGGTGGTGCTTCTGGACTTTTGTGTGCCATATTTTGTGCGAAATCCACCCTCAACCAAGGAGGACAGGCATGGCATGTGGAAATCTTCGAGCAAAACAACAGATGTGCCAAAAAGATTTTAGTCTCTGGAAATGGGCGTTGTAACATTACCAATATAAAACTTAGTCAAAATGATTTCTTCGGTGCAAACCCCTCTTTTGTCAATGATGCACTCAAAAATTTCGGTTTTAAAGAGTTTGAAAAATTTGCTTTAGAGATTGGACTGTTGCTTGATATTAAAGAAGATGGACGCGTTTATCCGCTGAGTAATGAAGCCAAATCTGTTGCGAAACTTCTCGAAGAAGTTGCAAAAAATCTAGGTGTTATTTTTCATACAGATACCAAAATAACAGACATCAAAGCACTCCTCAAAACACATGATAAAGTTGTTGTAGCCACAGGTTCAGAAGCAGCAAGTCATCTTGGTGGCAACAGCGATGGACACAACTTTGCCCAAGCCTTTGGACATACCATCATTCCGACTTATCCATCCCTTGTGCAACTCCATCTGAGTTCCAAAATCGCTCATAAAATGTCGGGAGCAAAAACTTTTGGCGAAGTTACACTTTTTATAAATAATAAAAAAGATTCCACATGCCGCGGTGATATTCTCTTCACGGATTACGGGGTTTCAGGTTTTGCGATTCTTGATATTTCTCAAAAAGCAAGTGTCGCTTTGATGAACTCTTGGCATGTGGAAATATCTATCAATCTCCTCCCAAACTTCAATGCTCAAACACTCACAGAACATATCGCCAATGTTGCACTCCACATGCCAAAGTTCACACTGCTTGATATTTTAGTAGGCTTAATTCCTACCAAAATCGCCTCTTCCCTGCTTGATGATTTGAAGATTCCACATGCCAAAGTAGCGAAAGAAGTAGAGATAAAACTAATAAAAAAGATAGCAAATCAAATGCTTAACTGGAGATTTGAAGTCAAAGAGACACATGGTTTTCGTCATGCTGAAGTGAGCGGCGGTGGAGTCGATACGAGAGAAATAAATCCAAAAACTATGGAATCTCTCAAACAAAAAAACCTCTACTTTTGTGGAGAGGTTTTAGATGTGGTAGGAAAAAGAGGCGGTTACAACTTCGCTTTTGCATGGGCGAGTGGCTATGCCGCAGCAAAAGCGATTACTCAAAATGTATAAGAGTAGCTAAGAAGAAAATTACGCCCTTCTCTCAAAATCCCACCATCAGATGTATAGTAGTAATAGCTTGGTTGACGTACATCCGTGTCAAAAATATTTTTTATACTGAGTCTAGCTTGTGCATTTGCAGTGATTCGATACGTAATCGTTTCATCAAATATGTGTGCTTCTCTCGCCGTAGCATCATATAAATCTGCTTCATCAAGCACCCATTGAAGTTCTGTGGATGTCGTTCGTGCGAAATATTTCCATGTTGTCCCAAAAGAGAGTTTACTTACCGGAGTATAGATATACATCGCTTTGTACATTATTTTAGAGATATCTGGCATACTCTGATTTTTTGAGATTTCACCCTCTTCTGGCGGTATCGTATAAATTGCATCGATATAGGTCGCATTCAAATAGAAATTGTGTGCCATATTTTTAAAATAGTATTCAAACTCCACACCTCTGCTATATCTATCTTTATAATTTGCGTACCCATCAATTGTAAATTCATCCTCTTCGAGATCAATAACATTATCAAGTTCAGAATAAAAAAGATTTAAGGAGAACTTGTTATTCAAATTTGGTGCATAAATTGCCATGGCTTCATAGGTGTTCGTCTCTTCTGGGCGAAGATTTTCATCCCCTGCACGATAATTAATATGCCCATTGTGATAGGCTTCTGTAAATGTCGGTGCACGGAATGCAGAACCATAGAGAAGTTTATAAGTGAATTCATCACTTGATCGATAAACAATTCCCGCTCGTGAGCTATATTTTGTACCAAAATCTGAATAGTTATCAGCTCTAAGTCCTAGAATTAAATCTGTTTTTTCATTGAGTGAAATTAAATCCTCGGCATTTGCATAGAAAATATTACGACTTGGATTACCATTCAAAAGTGTTGTTTGTGGATTTGCCCAAAATGCTGGTTCTTTTGTTTGTCTATATCTAAAATCATTATAATTTGGATGATTCAAAATTGCACTCAAGTTTTTAGTGATTGTATTTTCAACACTGCTATAAAAATCATCCTCTTTTATCTCTGCTCTTTGTACACCTACACCTACGGAAATATCATTCGATGCGATTGTAGGGAGCGTCAAAATGGTCTCTACTTGCATATTGATCTCTTGGGTTTTTTCTTCTGTTACAAACCCCTCTTGCATAGTAATGCCAACTTTTTCAAATCTACTTGCCGCATCCTCGACATTGTACATATTGATTGCCGTATCCAACTCTCTATGTGAAATACTTGCTTTTGTTTCCAGCTTATATGCATTCAAAGGGATTTTATAAGAGAGTTGTGTAAAAAAGTAAGCATTTGCATGCTCCTCATTTTTATCAGGTATAGGATTATACTCTCCCTCATAACTGTAAAAATTTCCAGAGACATTTCGCTTGTAACGACTCAAAAGCTCAAATCCGCCATTGACAGCTTTGATGCCAAGTGAGAGATCTCGGAGTGCTTCATCGGTGCTATTGTCTTTGTCTTGGTCATAGATTGCTTTATCATTGTTTTGATAATAGGCATCTGTAAATATTTTCCAATCCCCATCGACGACATTGAGATTACCACCCAAAATTTTAGAATTGTAGCTCCCAATACCAACAAAAACCTGATTTTCACCAATAGAATTTCCAAGCTTTGTAATTACATTTACCACACCATAAAATGCACCAGCACCATAAGTCGTAGAGCCTGGGCCTCGCAAAACTTCAATTTTATCTACGAGTTGTATAGGAAAATCCATATAAAAATTGCTACTGCCCGTGATTTCATTATTAATTGCGACACCATCAACCATTACTTTGATTTTGTCAGATATATACGCATTTGGATTTTTAAGTCCTCGTACAGTCGTCATTGTGTAGCCCATAGGGCTGAGTTGCATCTGAATACCAGGAAGCATACCAAGAGCCTCGCCAAGTGTTGTAACACCACCACTCAGGTAAGTTTGAGCATCTATAACTGTAACAACAGAAGGGAGATAATCCACATTGAGAGATTTTTTTGTCGCAATATCACTCACTTCGTTTACAAGGGATTCAAAATCATCTGATTCACTGGCATGTGCAACTGTAAACATGAGCCCTAGTGCAATAGTCGATAAGATAACTTTTTTCATGCTATACTTTCCTCTAAAATGACTTTATAATACTCTATTATATTATAAATCTAGTTGCTTGTAGGGTTGAAATATAAAAAATAAGAGAGTTGGTATCAGAGTGAGTAAACGGGGCATACGAAATGTTTTTATTCTTTTTTCTTTGCTTTTATCGATGAATGCATCTAATTTATATGCTTCGTATGATGAAGACACTTTAGATATTTTTGCAAAAATGCTTCCTCGTTTTGTTTTGATGAGTTCTCAGCTTCACAAAGTCAAAGAAGAGATTGAGATGTGTGTGCTTTATGAGAAACTTGATGAGAGAAGTGCTATTTCTTTGATGGGAAAAATTCATGCAAATTATCCCGCTGGTATTAAAAATTATAAAATTAAACTCATTGACAAATACTACCAACACTTAGAATCATGTAAAAATGCCCAGCTTCTTTTTATGTTTGATACAACAGAAGAGAACATCCAACAAAGTCTCCATTTTGCAAAGCTACACCAAATATTAACTATCTCTTATAATGCCGATTTGTTGGCGGATGGAGTCAATATTTCACTCTACCTTGGGAGAAAAATCATCCCTTTTCTCAATGTTTCTTCTATCAATGCAAATGGCATAGAGTTTGACAACACCCTGTTAAGAGTATCGAAAATATACTCTGCGGATATGAAAAATGAATATTAAAAATATAAGCCTTGAAATCAAAGCAATTATTGGGATTATTGTCTTTACGCTCTTTATTGTTGGACTTGATAGATACCTGCTTTCCCAAAATATTACAAATCAGTTTGTCGAATCTAAAAAATCAAAAAATGATTTGCTTCTCAATACTATCTCACCAATTATCAGCTTAAATATATCTCTAGGTTTGAGTTCTTCCAATAACGAGTATCTTGAACAGATAACAGAACAAAATAAAGATTTACAATTACTTCAAATCATAGATAAACAGGGTATCTTAATTTATAACTATGGCGAAAAGTGTACAGAACAAAACGAAACACAACACAAAAATAATTTAAACTATGTAACAAAAGAACTTATTGACTCTATTACAGATGAAAAACTTGGAACTATTCATATGCATTTCTCAGATTCAGAGTTTGAAATCATGCAAATGAAAAATAGAGTTACAACCATTCAGATTTTCATAACTTCTTTTGTTTTACTTCTCATTTTTATATTTATGACACGAAAAGAGTTTAAACATATCAGAGAACTCAGCAAAAATGTTCTCTCGTATGACCCAAAACTCAACAATTTTCACCTCACAAAACTCGATAGAAAAGATGAAGTTGGCATTATCCATAATGCAATTGTATCGATGGTCGAAAAAATAAATTCACATGCCAAACTCCTCGATGAAGCCAATAATTCACTCGAACAAAAAGTGCAAGAGAGAACACAAGAACTCGAAGAGGCAAATAAAAAACTACTCCAACTCTCTATCACTGACCCACTCACAAATATAGCAAATCGAAGACATTTTGAAAATTATTTTTCCAATATTTGGACACTTGCAAAAAGAAGCAATGCAAAAGTTTCGGTTATCATGTGCGACATTGACCACTTCAAAGATATCAATGATACTTTTGGACATGCTGTGGGTGATTATGTTCTTATAGAAGTGGCAAAAACGATGAAAAATACTCTCAAACGAGAGAGTGACCTTGTCGCAAGATACGGTGGAGAGGAGTTTATCATAGCACTCTATGATACAAATATTTATGAGGCAACAATGCTTTGTGAAAATATTCAAAATGCACTCACACAACTCAATCTTTTTGAAAATCAGCCACAAAAACATAAGCCAGTTACACTTAGTTTTGGTATAAGTAGCACAGTGCCTCAAATAGCTGATGAGGCAGAAGAGCTTATAAAAATAGCTGATAAATGTCTCTATGAAGCAAAAAACAGAGGAAGAGATTGTATCATCACTCCAAGTGAATTTATTCAAATTTCATAAAAAAAGGATTTCCACATGCCAATATCGCTTATAGTTCTCATCATTGTCGTACTAATCTTAGTGTTGATGTACAACTCACTCGTTTCTAAGAAAAATCAGGTTGAAAATATCTTTGCAGGTGTTGATACCGTCCTTAAAAAACGCTACGACCTTATCCCAAATCTCGTCGCTTCTGTGAGCAAATATATGGAGCATGAAAAATCTCTTCTTGAAGAGGTGACAAAACTTCGTGCCAACGCTTCAAAACCAAATGTAGATACACATGAAAAAATGGCTCTGGATGCAAAAATGAGTTCAGCTCTTGGCTCTATCATGGTGGCGGTTGAGAACTATCCAGAGCTAAAAGCAAATGAAAATGTAATGCATTTGCAACACTCTCTTAACGAAGTAGAAGAGCAAATCTCAGCGGCTAGACGCGCTTATAATCAAGCAGTGACTGACTATAACAATGCAATTGAGATGCTTCCTACAAACTTCATGGCAAATGCTATGGGCTATACAAAAAAAGAGGTTTTTACGATAGTAGAGAGCCAGAGACAAAATGTAAATGTCAAAGAGCTTTTTAAATAACTTATGAAAAGTGTGAGCGAACTTACCGATTATTACTATAAATCACTCTACCCTACGCTTGAAAAATTAGAGATTGAGCGAAAAAATTTAAGATATAGAATCGCCATCATTGGTATGTTTTATACGCTCATCTTTTTTCTTCTTTTTATGGCTTTGGCTGGGCATGTGCAAATGAGTATTGAATTTCTGGGCTTTTTTGTGGTTGTATATCTTGGAATCGGTGGATTTTTGTACAAATATCTTACCAAAGATTATACCAATGAATTCAAAGACAAAATCATCCAGCCACTTGTGTATGCCATCGATGAGAAACTCACCTACGCACAAGATTCCCACATGCCACAACATCTTTTTGAACGCTCAGAACTCTTTACCTCTTCACCTGATAGAATAAGTGGAAATGACCTTGTACAAGGTGAAATTGATGGAATAAAAATAGAGTTTTCAGACCTGCATGTAGAAACCAAACATCGAAATTCAAAGGGCAAAGATGAGTGGCAAACTCTCTTTCGTGGACTTTTTCTCGTCTGTGAATTTAACAAAAATTTTCATGGCAAAACAATCGTACTCCCCGACACAGCACAAAGCACTTTTGGGAATCTCATAGGCGGTTGGTTACAATCCAAAAATTTCACAAGGGGCGAACTTGTAAAAATGGACGATACAGAGTTTGAAAAAGAGTTTGTTGTCTATTCGGATGACCAAATCGAAGCTCGATATATTCTCTCCCACTCGCTTATGCAAAGAGTTCTTGGCTTCAAACAAAAGTCAAAACATCCTCTTTATCTTTCATTTATAGGCGAATCTATCCATATGGCAATTGACTACAACAAAGACCTTTTTGAACCTGCCATCTTTCACTCACTCCTAGATTATAAAGTGGCGATGGAGTATGTAAAAACCTTGCACCTAGCGGTGAGCATCGTCGAAGAACTCAAACTCAATCAAAAATTATGGAGCAAACGATGAACCAAAACACGAACCTACTTCTGCAAAGCGTCAACGATTTTTTGACACCTAAAATGCTCAAATTTGCACTCATGCCTTTTCTAGTAACCGTCGTAATTATGTATATACTTTTTTTTGTTATCGCGGGTATGGGACTTGAACAACTTGGCACTTTAAGCATAGAAAGCTCACAGACAACGATGCAAAATGGAGTAACTCACACAGAGAGTAGTTCAGCACTCCTTGAAGGCTCTGCGATTGTACAATTTTTGATGAGTCATGCCATTACCTCATGGATTGTAAGCTTTTTGGTCTATGCAGTCGGTGGTTTTTTTATGCTTTATGTCTCAATTTTTATAGCGGTTATCGTGATAGGATTTTTAACTCCAAGTGTACTCAAAGAGCTTCAGCAAAGACACTACAGAGATGTTGCAATGAGTGGAGATTCAAATATAATCGAGGCTGTTTTTAATCTCCTCAAATGGGCATTTATCATGCTTTTACTCTTTTTTGCACTTATTCCATTTTATCTTATACCACTTGTGAACATCATCGCTTTAAACTTCCCACTCTACTACTTTTTCCACAAAGCGATGACCTACGACATCGCATCCAACATCTGTACAAAAGAGGAAGCAAAAAAGATAAAATATTTCAATGCCAACGCACTCAGAGTAAAAACTCTCGCAATTTATCTCCTCTCTCTTATCCCATTTACCATATTCTTTGGAGCTATTTTTTATGTGATTTATCTAGGACATGTTTATTTTGTGGAGGTTAGAAAATTGCGTGGTTCAGAGCTATAATAAAACTTAAATTATACTATTTATTGATGTTTCCTAAATAAAACAGTATAATTTAAGAAATACAAAAAAGGTTATGCATGAATTTTGATTTTATCCCCTATTCTGATGAACAAAGAAAAACTTTCATAAATGCAGAATTGATGTATAAAAATTTTATATCTAAGAAAAAAAAGTATGACAAATCGTTTAGATATAGAATGAGTTGGCAAAAAGTAAAAGAGAGAGAATACCTTTTTAGAGAATGTCTTGATACTAAAAAAAGAAAATCACTTGGGGTGAGAAGTGAAGATACTGAAATTATTTATAACTCATTTAAGCTCCAGAAAAAAGAGTTAAAAGAGAGCATTAAAGAGACTAAAATACTACTGGAAAGACAAGAAAAAATAAATAAGTTCACAAAAATATCAAGAGTACCAAATGTTCTTATAAATCTTTTTAGACGAATTAACGAATTGGGTCTTGATGATAAAGTGATAGTGATAGGGACAAACAGTCTCTATGCTTATGAAGCATATAGTGGTGTATTTATAGAAAATAAACATTTGGCAACATTGGATATTGACATACTCAATAAAAGAGATAAAAAGGTGTCCATAGCTTTTAAAGAAAAAATACCAAATAAAACCCTAAAAGGGATATTGTTAGACATAGACAAGAGTTTCAAAAAAAGTGATGAAGCCCCATATAGATTTTATAATAAAGATGAAGTTGTTGTAGAGCTGATAACACCTATTCCAACAAAAAATTATAAACCAGAAGCTTTTAGTGGCGTAATCAATTTAGAAATGGAAGGTATAAAATGGCTAGAAAGCTCAAAACTTCATAAACAACTGCTTATTGGGGATAGTGGAAAATGTGCCTTTATAACCACTATAAACCCTTTAGAATATGCTGTTTACAAAAAGTGGTTGAGTTCACAAACATACAGAGACCCAATGAAAAGAGATAGAGATTTGAAACAATCTTTTTTGGTAACAGAGCTAATAAAAGAGTTTATGTTTACTATTGATATAGATACAGAACTCAAAAGTATTAAAAATATGTCTATCGAAGCAATAGAAGATTATAAAAACAGTGTATCAAAAAAATAAAATTTTCATATGTATCTTTCTTGGCATGTGGATATGTTTTAATGCCTATACAGCCCAATATTTTACTCAAACTCTATGCAAGCGGGGAGTTTTTTTGGAGCTTTAATTCGTAGTTGTTTATTGATATTCATACGACCATACACAACCTCAAAATCTGAGGCACTCACCCCAAACTCTTTGGCTAGAAATTTCACCATATGATCCGTTGCCTTCCCAGCCACAGGTGCGGCGGTAACGCTTACTTTGAGTTGATGTGCTTTTACTTTTCCGATAACATCGCGTTTGGCACTAGGCGTTCCTAAGATATTTAGCACAAGAATATCGCCCTCCCATTGATAAAAAATATGTGCAAGTTTTTTGGATTTCATCGTTGATTTCTAGGTGAATATGTAAGTGCTAAATAAAATTCCACATGCCAACTATGCATCCTCTTTCTCCTCACCCTTCATAACCAAACCTCTATAGACTTCATCTTTTGGGACAAGTCCTGCTTCGTACAAGAACTGCGAAGCGACGAAATTTGTCTTTTTTATCTTGTCATACTTGGCATAACTTAGGTACAAAATATCTTTGGCTCTGGTGACGGCGACATAAAAAAGGCGTCGCTCTTCATCGAGTGAACCGCCTCGTTGCATGAGTTTGCGGTTTGGAAATCTGCCGTCCATCAAATCGACAACAAAAACCTCTTTGTACTCCAAACCTTTTGAAGCGTGAACACTGAGCAGGTTTACCCCCTCGCCTTGCGTAAGGTCAGATGAGCCTAAAATCATGGCATTTAAAAATCGCTCATGTTCGGAGTATGGCTTCGATAACTCTTCTAAAAGTATCATTTTTCGAGCAATTCTACTGAGTGATTCAGTTTGCTGTTTTTCATCTATAGAACCATCTTTGAGTGTCGCTCTTTTGGTGGACAACACATCTGAAATATGTTTATACAAAGAGGATGCAGCAATTTTACTGACTATGGTTTTAGGCTGTTTTATCCCCTTTAAATCACGATACAAAAGATAAAAATCATGCAAAAAAGTTGCTCCGTCTTTTGTCAGTTTTGGATGTTTTAAAATCGGATTATTCATAAACTTATCTTCAAATCCAAGCTTTGCAAATTTTCCAACAGCACCAAGCTCTAAAAAATCATCAAAGAGCCCTAATTGGTGGCTTACTTTTCTCTTCTCAAAAGGGTTCGTTATGGAGACATCAGGTGCATAAAGTCCATAAAAAATAGAACCATGCCCTAAAATTTTCAGTGCACTGTACATCTCTTTTGCCATCGCACTTCCTATCCCTTTTGCAAACTCAAAAAGGTGGATAAACGCCATCATATCGGATTCATTGACAAGTAAAGTATATAAATCAAGAACGGCTTTGACCTCTTTAGAGTCAAAAAAACTTGTCCCGCCTTTTCTTTTACAAGGAATTCCAAGCTCTCGCAAACCTACTTCGATACCATCGGCTGAAGAGTTATTTCTAAAGATAACTGCTATCTCCTCTTTTGGCGTTTGTGAATCACGGATTTGTGCAGCCATTGCATGATACTGGTCGAAAAGTTCATCGTATGCGAGAAGTTTTGGAGGTTGTGCATTATAAATCCGTGTCACTTCGAGCTGTTTTGGATAGATTCGCTCGTTGTATTCGATGACTTTTGTCGCAAGTGAGAGTATCGGCTGAGATGAGCGATAATTTTTTGTGAGAGTGTGAACCTTGGCATGTGGAAATTTGGTAGCGAATGAACCGATGATAGAGATATCCGCTCCATTAAAAGCGTAAATACTCTGGTCATAATCCCCCACACAAAAGAGTGAAGGCGGTTTCATCGCCTCTATAAGTGTGCCTTGAAGTGCGTTTGTGTCTTGGTATTCATCTACCAAAACTTCTTTATAGCCCAAATCATTTGTCTTGCACATCTCTCGAAAATTGATAAGCAAGTCATTAAAATTGACAAAACCGTACTCTTTTTTAAGTGCTTCAAACTCATCGACAATGTCCGCATAAATCATGGCAAAAAGCTCGTGTTCTGGGTATTTCTCTTTTATCCACTCTTCAAAACTCATCTCTAGTTCTGTGTTTTGATAAAACGAATAAACATCATAGAGATAGTTTCCGCCATACGAAGTTATCTCCGCTCCGATTTGCGAAAATGTGCGTTTTTCAAAAACACTTCTAAAGAGTGTTTTTAGCTCTCTTTGCTGTTTTAAAACCACTTTTTTATCATGCTTTTTGAGCCATCTGTAGCTTACCGCATGGAAAGTTCCCGCATCAATTTTAGCAGCTATCTCTTTACCAAAATACTCGGCAACTCGCTCGACCATCTCGGCGGCGGCTTTGTTTGTAAAAGTGAGCAGTAAAATTTCTTGTGGTTTTACACCTGAGCCTAATAAATGCCCTATTCTTCCAACGATAGTAGAGGTTTTTCCTGTTCCAGCTGAAGCGATGATGAGATTTTCTGTAGATAAAGAAGTTGCAGCTGCATATTGCTCTGAATTTAAACGAGATAGTGGCAAATCTGCTCCTCCTTTGAAAATTTTAGGAGCGTGATTATAGCAAAATATATTATTTCAAGGTTTATATAGTAGAATAAGGACTATTTTTAAGTAATTGGCACTGGAGCATAAGGTGAAGAAAGAGATATTTCAGAGAAAAGCACTCAAAGAGAATGCAGAAAAATTAAATGTACTGTATGTTGAAAATCATGCAGGAACAAGACTACGACTAGGCAGACTCTTAAGACGCTATTTCAATAAAGTTTTTGTCACAACTTATGCTGATAATGCCATCAAAATTTTTCAAAGTGGTCACTTTGATTTAATCATCACAAGTGCATCTCTTCCAGATATGAAGACAACAGAAATCTGTAGAAAAATCAAAAACATTGCTTTCAAAAAACCAATTATTATCGTCTCTAAAAATAAAAATCCTGATGAAATTATAGAATTAATCAACATGGGTATCGCTGGATTTATCACAACTCCTCTCGAAGAGAAAAAAATCATACCTATTTTATCGAGAGTCACACTCGAGATCAGTGATTTACAGTTAATTTACAACTTTCAAGACCTTATGGAACAAGAATTAGACCAAGAGTTGAAATTTGAGGAACATCATGAAGAACGGATAGAAGAAGATGCTTTTGATGACAAAGAGGATAACCTCTTAGAAGAGAGTAATATAGACCTGCTCATTACACGCTACGACCCAATTTCTGCAAAAGAATTCATCGAAGATTATCCAACAGAACTCACTTTAACTGCCGATAAATTAATTTCAATCAATGAGGGTATTGATTTACATATCAACAAGTTTATTAACAATCCATCCTATGCAAATGCTATTACAGTTGCAGATGAGTTTAAAAAATTTGCAACTGTTTTGTCTGAAATTGACGAATTATCAAATATGACTTTTTCTATAAACAAGCTCTCTATAATATTTGAAACAATTGATTACACACAAAATTACAAAGAGTATTATGATATTATCTTAGCAGTTTCTGATGAGCTTATGCATTGGTGCTACAGTATTTTCATCCATCAAAATGTAGATGATATTCACTATCTTGATAAATCATTTTTGGCAGATGCACTTATGCTTGAGTCTCTCTTTAGAAGAAATCTAAAAAAAAATCACGCCTAGGCTTAATTTTTTGATGACACTTTAGATATAATCGCGAATTATTTAAAAGATTATATTTACAAGGCTACAACGATGTCAACAAATGGTTATGAACCACAAAAAGTAGAAGAACAATTTTATAAAATTTGGGAAAGTCGAAAATACTTCGAGATAGATGGCAATAAATCTATCCAAGAAGAGGGAAAAAACTTCTCTATCATGATGCCTCCACCCAATGTTACAGGGCGTCTTCACATAGGTCACGCACTTACATTTACACTCCAAGATATTATTACTCGCTACAAACGCATGGATGGCTACAAAACTCTCTGGCAACCAGGAACGGACCACGCAGGAATCGCTACACAAAATGTTGTAGAAAAACAACTCTTAGCAGAGGGAACAACCAAAGAGGAACTCGGAAGAGAGAAATTCCTCGAGAGAGCTTGGGCTTGGAAAGCAGAATCCGCTGGAATTATGACAGATCAACTTCGTAAAATGGGTGTCTCTCCAGCATGGGAGAGAGAGCGATTTACGATGGATGATGGACTTCAAAAATCTGTAAAAGAGGCTTTTGTACATCTCTACAACCAAGGGCTTATCGTTCGTGGAAACTACATGGTCAATTGGTGTACACATGATGGTGCACTCAGCGACATCGAAGTAGAACACGAAGACCATGATGGCAAGTTTTATCACATCAAGTACCCTTTTGCAGATGGAAGCGGGCATGTGGAAGTGGCAACGACGCGACCTGAGACTTACTTCGGAGACACCGCTGTAATGGTACATCCTGAGGATGAGCGATATAAACACCTTTTAGGCAAAAAAATCCGTCTTCCACTCTTAGAGCGTGAAGTAGCAATCATTGCCGATGAGCATGTGGATATGGAGTTTGGAACTGGTGTGGTAAAAGTAACTCCAGCCCACGATACAAACGACTACGAAGTTGGAAAAAGACACGATTTAGAGTTTATCACTATCTTTGATGAGAAGGGAATTTTGAACGATTATGCGGGAGAGTTCAAAGGTCTTGAGAGACTTGAAGCCCGTGCAATCATCGTAAAACGCCTCGAAGAAGAGGGTTTTATGGTCAAAATCGAAGAGCATAAACACCAAGTCGGACATTGTTACAGATGTAAAAATATTGTTGAGCCTTACATCTCAAAACAGTGGTTTGTCAGAAGCGAAGTGGCGAAAAAATCAATTGAGAAAACAAACAACGGCGAAGCGAAGTTTTTTCCACCGCATTGGATAAATTCGTATAATTCTTGGATGGGCGACCTGCGTGACTGGTGTATTTCTCGTCAGCTCTGGTGGGGACATCAAATTCCTGTATTTTACTGCGATGAGTGTGAACATGAGTGGGCAAGTTTAAAAGAGGAAGAGCATGAGTGTCCTAAATGTGCTTCTAAAAAAATCGCACAAGACCCTGATGTTTTAGACACTTGGTTTAGCTCTGCTCTGTGGCCTTTTTCGACTTTAGGCTGGGGAAATGGCGATGCGGAGATGGACAAACTTTTCCGCTCAGAAGATATGAAAGATTTTTATCCAAATTCACTTCTCATCACTGGCTTTGACATCCTTTTCTTTTGGGTTGCAAGAATGATGATGATGGGAGAGAGTTTTGTTGGACAACTTCCATTTAATCACATCTATCTTCATGCACTTGTTCGTGATGAAAACGGCGACAAGATGAGTAAATCAAAGGGCAATGTTATCGACCCACTTGATATGATAGAGAAATACAGTGCCGATGTGCTTCGTTTTACTCTGGCTATTTCTGCCGCGCAAGGGCGTGATATTCGTATGAGCAACGAGAAACTCGAACTTAACCGTAACTTCACAAACAAGCTCTACAACGCTACAAAATATTTGCAAATGAATGTAGAAACTTTCCCTGATATGAAAGGTTTTTGCGTTGAAACAGATTTGGGTCGCTACATGATGTCACGACTGAATCTTGCGACAAAAGAGGTTCGTGCAAACCTTGATGAGTATAAATTTAACGATGCAGCACTGGTCATGTACCGCTTTTTATGGAATGAATTTTGTGACTGGGGAATTGAACTCTCTAAAGCGGATAAAGGCTCGATAGTAGAGCTTGGAGCGATTTTTAAAGAAGCGATGAAACTTCTACACCCTTTTATGCCTTTTATCACAGAATACCTCTACCATGAGCTCTCAGGCACAACACTTGAGAATGGCGAATCTATCATGGTTATGAGCTATCCAAGTAAAACAAAACAGAGAAAAGAGGAAGCGAAGTTTGAAATCATTATGGATGCTATCGTCTCTATCAGAAGAGCCAAAGTTCTCGTTGATTTGGCAAACCAAAAAATCGAAAAAGCATTCGTAAAAATCGACGGAATAAGCGAAGAGGACAAAGCAATGATGTTGCCTTTCATCGCAAGACTTGCAAAAGTGGAAGTGGTAGAATTTACCGACACCAAAGTAGAAAATGCAGTGAGTGACATCGCTGATAGTTGTGAGACTTTTATCCCGACAGAGAGTATAGATTTGAGTTCAATCATCTCAAAACTTGAAAAACAGGATGAAAAACTCCAAAAAGAGATAGATAAATTAGCTGGAATGTTAAACAATGAACGCTTTGTAGCCAACGCTCCAGAAGATGTTTTGGCTAAAAATCGTGAAGCTTTAGCCGATGCAGAGTCTAAAAAGGAAAAAGTCTTAGAACAGCTTCACTCCCTTCAAAAATAACTTCTTCAAAGTTCCACATGCCAAACAATCTTGGCATGTGGAAGTATTTTTACATGTGCCCCTATTTTAGGCTATTTTGAAACTTTGATGAAACTTCAAAGTGATAGAATACTCTTATGAATTACAAAAATAGAAAACTTGACACAAATAATTTAAAATTACTCAAAAACTTACATATCCTTGTAGTTGAAGATGATATTGCTGTGCTAGAGGACATCAAGTCCACGATAGAAATTTTTTGTGAGCGTAAGTTTTCAGGCTTTAGCCGTTGAAAATTTTGTAGGGATTGATACAAATTCTCAATCAATGAACGCATCCAATTCTCTCAAACTTACTTAGCACTATTTCCCACAACTATAAATTGCTCTGGCTTGATAGATTTGTATTTGGACATACTCTCGCCTATCGAGGCGTTGATATACGTTGGGTCAGCTATAACAAGTTTTTTTGAACCTGCCTTAACACCATCTCCTTGCATTGGGAGGTAGAGGGCTGTCGCCATATGGTCTTTGTACTTGACACCTACGACACCCACATGAAAAAGCTCTTTGACAAGATATGCAAAAAGTACCGCCCTATCCTCACAGTCAGAACTATCATAAAAAAGAGTCTCTTGTGCAAACATCACTTTTTCTTTGCCAAACTGCTCATCATCTACTCTATATTTAAAAGCATTCTGTACAAAATGCAGAACAAAATTCATCGCTTCGCTCGTTTTTTTGCCATCTACATATTTTTTCAAGGCTGTTGCTACTGCTTTGAAGCTTCGGGGTTCCAGCGGTGCATTAAAATAGATTTCATACTCGGCTTGAGGATACGATGCCATAAAATCTATGAGATTTTGATTGTACTCATAGGAGAGGCTATACGCTTGTGCATACTCCTCAAATGAGAGTGTTTTGCTTTTTAGATTTTCACTGAGGTTCGGCAAAGTAAAAAGAGACAAATCAAGCGGTTTATTGGCATGTGGATAATCTTTTTCATAAGTATAAACCTCTCCTAAATCCTTTTTTGCATCACCCAAGAGAACAAAATACCTCTTTGCGTCAATCGTATATATAAGCGTAGAGTAAATTGTTTTTTGTGCATAATGCATCAGTACAATATGCCCATTGGAAATGCCCACCTTGACCGCATATCCTAGTTTATTAAAGAGAAACCAACTTAGGAGTTTTGCTTCATCTTCTCTTGCATAGAGCTGTTGGCTTAGTTTCATCACAAGCTGATATATGCCCCAATCATTGAGATTTCTCTCTTGTGCAATTTGTTTGATTGCACCCAATAAATTTGTATATTCACTTCGTGTGACTGAGTCAAAAAAATTACTAATCCCCTCTTGTGTTTGAGGAGTAAATTTTGCATTATTTATGGCATGTGGAACATAAAATTCTAAGGAAGTTCCATAGAAATCCATACTCACATTTGCACCCGCAACTACACTCTCTTTTGGAAGTGGTCTCTCTTTTTTTGAGGGAATTTCTATCGTTATTTGAGGACCAATAGCCGGTGCGACTTTTGGAGTGAGGGATGGTATCTTTTTTGGTTTTGGTTTTTGATAGAGGTAGGAAGGGATTTGTGCAGTGTAAGCTTCCCACTCTGATTGGAGATAGCTATGAAATTTTGCATCATTTTCATCTTTGTATTTTTGAAAAGAGCTCTCTTGTGCTTGTTTATACTCTGAGTATGTTTGTGCCTCTAAAAAAGAGAAGCCTAGTAAAAAAACTAGACTAAAGCGGCCAAACTGATTGTAGCATTTTTGTTCCCCAACCTTGTTGTGTAGCACGATCAACATCCCCTTGCGTTTTGTATTGAATTTTCGCTTCGCTCATTTGATTTGAATTGATAGAATTATACTGATCTATATCATAAGGACGGATAACACCGCTGAGTTGGATAATTTGCTTTTGCTCATCAATAAGAATCTCTCTCGTTCCAGAGATGAAATAGTTTCCATTTTGTAGCACTTTTACGATTCTTGCAGTAACTGTAGTAGAAAAAGTCGCATCTTTTGTTGCTTTTCCTGAACCTTTGAATGCTTTTGTGCCAGTCGCAGAATAACCAACATTGCTAAATTTATTTACTTCCCCTGCAATTGTTCCAGCAATTCCACCGCCAGTAGGTGTAATGAGTCCTGCACCCATAGCCGAACTATCATCTTCACTAAGCTGTTTTGCTCCTGAACTTGAGCTTGATGCTGTCTCAGAGATAACAACTTTGACAATGTCATTCATATGCATCGCTTTATGGTCTGAAAAAAGAGGATTATCGCCCTGCCCGAAGATACTTCCAGTCGATGCGAAATCCTGACTCTCCTCTTTGGCTGGCATCTGTTCTACATAGGCAGGAGGCTCAAAATTGATTTCTGGTTCTGTCAAACCTGCCGTACATCCGCTTAAAAAAAGCGTCGTAGAGAGAGATGCAAAAATTGTTAAAACGCTTCTTTTCATAATAAACTCTTTTATAGTAGTATATGTTTAGTTATAATACTAGCAAAAATAGTTCCAAGGAAAATGAATGAATTTAAGAGAAACAATTAACAATGATGTCAAAGAGGCAATGAAAGCAAAAGATGCAAAAAAAAGAGATGCTCTTCGTCTTTTGACAAGTGCTTTTAAACAGATAGAAGTGGATGAGCGAAAAGAGCTAAGTGATGAAGATGTCATCAAAATCATACAAACGCAAATCAAAAGAAGAAACGATGCAGCAACACAGTACAAAGATGCTGGGCGTGATGATTTACTGCAAATTGAACTTGATGAAATAGAGATTTATAGTCTCTATCTTCCAGCACAACTCAGCGATGAAGAGCTCAGTTCTGCCCTCAAAGAAATCATCCAAAAAGTTGGAGCAACTACTGCAAAAGATATGGGAAAAGTAATGGGTATGGCTAGTAAAGAGCTCTCAGGCAAAGCCGATGGCAAAAGAATCAACGAGTGTGTAAAGAGCTTATTAGCATAACTCTTTACTCTTGGCATGTGGAAGTTTCCACATGCCAATATTTAAACTCTATTTTATTCTGCTATTTACAAATCTTGCTAATTTTTTATCTGTATTGTTGATATGATTGATGAGCCAACTCATTAAAAACTCTATGAGGTCCTCTTTGGTTATAGGATTTCCTAACTTTATCGATTCTCTTACGGCTACAACTTGAGCAGAAAAATCTCTATGTTGCTTCATGTGTGTTTCATACTCTTCTTGGCTATAAGCTTTATAATCATGCTCTTGCATCATCTCTTCTTCTGTTTCAAAATGATAGAGTGCATAACTCAACAGGTCTCTTGTAATATTTTCTAAGGCCTCAAGCGATGCATCTTTTGATAGCTTTTCTCTAGCTTCATTAATGGTGTTTACTAAGATTCTATGTTGTTCATCCATCTCTTCAACCCCCGTATCATAATCACTATTCCAAACTATTTTTTCACTATTGTCCATGATATTTCCTTTTTTCTAAGATTTTATTTGCCAAACTTATATGTTTTTTTTCTTGTTCATACTCTTTTTTTATTTTACCTAACAGAGTCATTAATGCACCACTCATCTGCAAAATTTCCTTTTTTTCATCACTATTTATAGCTCTTTTTTCTTTTTTCAATACTTCATACAGCCTATGCACTTTTTCATGCTCTTGTTGATGAATTAAATCTAAATTTTTCAAATTAGGCGTTATAAAATTATTTTGATTTTTGATTTTCTCAAACCATCTTCCAAATTTACACTCTTTATGTGTAGTTTGGAAAAATTTTTCGTTCATATCATCTTTACTAAATTCATTCATAACCACTTCTATCCAATATTTATGATTCGTTTCAGCAAGTAAAAGTTCAAAATCAGTTTTTGATGGCAATGTTTGAGATGCTAGTTTCCATCTTGGGTCTGGAGTAAATTTTAAGATAAAATCTTTCATCTCATCTCTTGGCATAGGTCTGGCAATGGCATACCCTTGTATTTCATCACACCCTATCTCAATGAGTGATAAAACTTGTTCTATATGTTCAGCACCTTCAGCCGTTACAGCAATGTCAAATGCACTTGCAAGTCCTATCACAGCTTGAACAATTGCCATATTTTCACTACAATCGAGCATCCCCATCACAAAACTTTTATCTATTTTAATAGTATCTATGACTAACTCTTTTAAATGCATCAAAGAGGAGTGTCCTGTGCCAAAATCATCCAATGCAAAAGAGATTCCAAGCTCTTCACACTCTTGTATCACATGGTTTGAATTGCTTAAATGTTCAACAGCAGCAGTTTCCAAGATTTCAAATTCAAGATAGGAAAGTAACTCTCTATCTATACTATTTTCTAAAAGAATCTGTTTGATTTTAGATACAAAGTTTTCTTGCTTCAACTGTTTAGGAGAGATATTGACACATATTTTTATAAATATCCCCTCTTTTTGCCATGCATCTAATTGGAGGATTCCCTCTTTTATAGCCCACTCATCAAAATCATTGCTTAATTCATTGTCATTTTCTATAAGAGGTAAAAATTCATCAGGAGAGAGTACACCAAGAAGAGGATGCTTCCATCTTGCAAGTGCTTCTACTTCGATAACCTTACCAGTAGCACTGTTTATTTTTGGCTGATAATAGAAACAAAATTCACCTTGTACAATAGCTTTTTTGATTTTGCCAAGTGTTTTGAAATTGGCTTTTATTTTTTGGTCTGAAGCTATATCGAAAAAACAAAATCTATTTTTACCACTGTTTTTTGCTTTATACATTGCTACATCTGCATGTCTTAATAAAATATCTGGGTCAACTTTATCATCTGGATATAAACTCACACCGATACTTGCTGAGATAGTTTTCACCTCATGTTCATTGATTATGTAAGGTGATGACAAAGAATTTAGTAATCTATAAAGAGTCACTGCACACTCATCAGTTTTTGCTATATCTGCTAAAATTATGACAAATTCATCCCCGCCAAGCCTCGCTACAGTATCATCACCACGAACAACTTTTTGCATTCTTTTTGCTACTTCTATAAGTAAAGCATCTCCTGCATCATGCCCTAGCGTATCGTTTATAGCTTTAAATCCATCCAAATCTATCATACAAACTGCTACCGTATTTTCATACCTTTTGGCATGTGAAATAGCTAAAGAGAGTCTATCTGAGAGAAGTAATCTATTTGGAAGTTTTGTAAGGGGGTCATAATTGGCAATATTTTTATATTTTGTCTCTTGAGATTTTAGATGTGTAATGTCTATATCAGCACTCACTACACCTTCTAGCTCTCCGTTTGCATCAAAGATAGGATTCACACTCTGAACTATCCATTTAGTAGTTTCCCCTGAGACCATTTTTAAGGCTACATTTACAAGAGGTTTTTTTGTTTGTATTACTTTTATCGTGGGCAATTCTGTGGATGGTAAAACATTATCTCTACTATCAAAAAAAGTCCATTTTGAAGCGATAGCATCAAACGACTCTATCTCTTCATCACTCAGCTCATAAAGTAAATTTGCTTTTTTATTAGAAAAAAGCTTCTTCCCTTCTGTGTCCCAAGCTTGAATACTCTCTTGCATAAAATCAAGTAGATTTTTATTAAAATTCATTTATTTTATACTACCTGCTGTTTTTTATTGTAAAAGAATGATAGTATTTTTTTGCTTTAAAATACTACTTGATTTCTCCCAAGCTCTTTGGCTTCATATAAAAGTGAATCTACTCTCTGCAAAAGCTCATGAGATGATTCATTTGACCTCAGCGTAGCTACACCAAAAGAACAAGTGACTTTGAGAGAATTTTCAAAATCTTGATTTGCAATCATGAGACGCATACCTTCAGCAATGGTTATACAATTTTCCAATGGAGTATTTGGAAGCAGTATAATAAACTCTTCCCCACCCCATCGAGCCAAGATATCACTTTTTCTTGTTTTATGCTGTACAAGTGTTGCTATACTTTTTAAAATAAAATCCCCAATTAAATGCCCATGCATGTCATTAATACTTTTAAAGTGATCTATGTCAAAAAATATTATGCCTAAATCACTATGTTCTCTTTTTGCAATCACGCTTAAGTGTTCATAAACCATGCCAAAATGAAGTCTATTTGCTATACCTGTAAGCGGGTCATTCATACTTATGGATTGAAGCGATGAGATATCTGTAAAGACCACAACATATCTCGACTCTTGTTTGTACTGAAGTGCAGAGAGTTTTACATCAAAAACAGTTGTTTTTTCATCCATCGTAATTTTTGCTTTGTGATTTACTTCTGGATGATCAAATACATATTCCGTCCAAGTTTTATCGTTTACTTTAGGCAAAAGAAATTCATCTGTACTTCCCTCTTCAAAATATTCACACACGCATTGATGCTCTTTTTTAAACCCTTCAATCGTTTTATATTGAAAATAGAGTAAGAAAGTTTGATTTGCCAATATAATCTCTTTTCCATTTGTAACAATTATTGGGGACGGTATCGCATCTAAAATTGCTTGACTAAAGAGCTCTTGAAAGTTCATTCTACTGCTTATTTTATTATACAAAATATTTACTATGGTGGTTACAATCAGGATCAATGTCAAAGTTATAAAAAAAGATGAAAGTGCTAAGCTCCTTATATAATCATTCAAATCATCCATTTGATTTAAAAAGACTAACAAACCTATCGCATCTCCTTTATAATTTTTAATCTGTGTTGTTGTGAGATAGTAGGAGTGCTCATCAAAATCTATAAAATTATTTTCAAGCGTAGTGTAAAGTTTTTGATATCTATTGATAAGTGGTAAGAGTGCTTCAGGCATATTTAATGAAACAAAATCACCAATGGTTATAGCATCTTTTAGCTCTTGAAATTTTCCTATATAACTACGATGCGTAAAAAATACAGAATCAAAATTTGTATTATGTTTTATCAGTCCAGCTAAGTTTTGAGCGGATACACCAAATTCTATTGCACCAATATACTTTTGTGCTTCAAAAATAGGGACTAGTACCCTAAAGACAAAACCAGCTCTGCCCTCTTCAAATCCATAAAGAAGTTTCTGTTTGCTATGCATTTCTAAGAGCATTTCTCTTCTTTTTGCAATCTCATCACCATACAAAGTCGGTTGATGGACTCTCAAAAGAGATGTGCCATCACTATTGTGAAACTGTAAAACAATGAGGTGTGAATTTTCTTGCTGAAGCACTCTCCATTTCTCTTGAGTAAGCTGATAAAGTTCATCATGATTTTTAGCAATAATTGCTCGAAAAATTTCTTTGTCTGTAATAAATTCATACGCCCTTGCTTGAAAAAAATTGACAAATTCGTTCATACTCTCATTATAAGTTGTTGTAACGCTTTTATGTGCCTCTGCAATTCTCAATTGACTCTGTTTTTTTTCATAAATTATCGTATAACCTGTGACAACAAATGAAACCATAAAAATGATAAAACTAACAATGAAAATTATTTTAAGCTTTAAACTTTTCATAAATTTGCATGTGCCTTAACAAAGAGTTCAAACTCTTTACTTGCGATTGGTTTACTAAATAGATACCCTTGATATGTTGCACATCCAAGTAAATTGAGCATCTCTTTTTGTTCAGCTGTCTCAACACCTTCTGCAATAACATTGAGTCCCATGCTTTGTGCAATAGCAATTGTTGATTTACATATTGTCTCATCATTTTTATCGATGAGTATATCTTTAACAAAACTTTGATCAATTTTCAGCTGATCAATTGGAAGTTGCTTCAAATAGGAGAGCGAAGAGTACCCTGTCCCAAAATCATCTAATGAAAAACGGATTCCAACCTCTTTGAGCTTATCCATTTTTTCTACAATACCAGCTTTATCCTCTACAAGCATACTCTCTGTAATCTCTAATTTTATCAATTTTGGATTTGCACCACTCTGTTCTATGATTGAGAGTGTACTTTTGACAAAGTTGTTTTGACTAAACTGTTTCACACTGACATTAATCGCAAGAGTAATATTGTGCATCGTATCTGTTAAAGACCATCTGTAAAGTTCATCACAAGCACTCTTTAAAATCCAGTTACCAAGTTTTAATATGATATCACTCTCTTCTGCAATCGGTATAAAATCCAGAGGAGAAATCAAACCTTTTGAAGGGTGATTCCATCGAACAAGAGCCTCTGCCCCTACTACTTTTTGTGCATCATCCATCTGTGCTTGATAATAAAGCACAAATTCTTGATTTTCTATAGCATTTCTGAGCTCTTTTTCCATTTCAGCTCGTTCTTTTACTAAACTTTCCATGCTAGGTTCAAAAAATTTCAATCCATTTTTCCCACTCTTTTTGGATTGATACATTGCTAATTCTGCCTGTTTC
>JAABQD010000006.1 GCA_011391635.1 Sulfurimonas sp.
AACTACTGCAAGTGGCGGCAATGCTTCTTATGACTACGCTACAGCTGGTGTGAGTGTGGGGTATCGTTTTTAATTTCTACATGCCAGACTTGATATTAAAAACTCCAAAAAAGCTTAGCTCTATTGCATTAAAAACAAAAGGTTTCAAATTTAATAGAGATGAAGCTAATGCAAAAAAACGAAAGATGAGATATAATCACTCACAAAAATTTTTGGAGAAAATTATGAGAGATATTATAGGAAAATTTGAGAGTAGTATCAATGCATTAAAACTTGAAGAGAGAGCACTTCGCTATAATACTTTGATTTTAGCAGAAGAGGGTGCTGGGAAAACAAATCTCGCTTGTAAAATAAGAAATTACGCTATAGATAGCGGTGTTGCGACTTTGTATCTTGATTTTGCAGATTCCAAAGTAGATGAAATCGAGTTTCGCTATAAGGATGAGCATTTTAACTATATACGATTTGATGAGAGTGATGCGTTTAAAGTAGAACTTGACAAGCTTATCGCGGAGAAAAAACATATCTACATGGCGGTAGATCCTCGCTACTTTTCAAACAAAAGAGATATCACGAGTAAGCTCACACAAACACTTCAAACACAAGGGCTTTTAGATAATTACTACTACTTTTTTCACGATATTAAAAATTTAGATGGATTTTATACAAAATTCGAAGACTTCTTGCTCTACATGCTAGGATTTTTAAATCTCAAAAAGTATGGATTTACATTCTTGGCACAGCCACATGAGATTTTTGAAAATCCACAACTCAAACTTTTATTTACATTTTTGTATCTTGGAAAGTGTTCCAATTTGGAGTATTACAACACAGCAATTCTCAAAACATTAGCAAAGAATCAGTTCTTTCATCAGTATAGAACATCACATAAAACGCTTCTTTTTAGCAATATCGTAAGCAATTTAGTAAGAATTGATGAGTATATTGTAAAAGAGTAACCATGCAAAAGCTCTTTGATGAGGTTGCATCGCTCGATAGAAGATGCTACGAACAGTTTGGTTTGAGTGAAGATATTTTGATGGAAAATGCCGCAAATGGCATTGCAAATTTCATTAAAAAAAACTTCGCTAAAGGCTCAAAAATAGTTTTGGCATGTGGAAGTGGCAACAATGGTGCGGATGGCTTGGCATGTGCAAGAGTTTTGCATGGCGACTATGAAGTTTCTATTTTTTATCTTAAAGAGCCAAAATCAGATATGGCGATTTTGCAAGACAAACGGGCAAAAAGCGTTGGTGTAAAGGTTTGTGCTGAGCTTATAGAGTGCGATGTTCTGGTGGATGCCGTGGTTGGCACGGGATTTGATGGCACATTTGATGCAAAGTTAAAAAAGAATATGCAACAGCTCAATGCACTTAAAGCTTTTAAAATTGCATGTGATGTTCCCTCAGGTCTCAAACAAAGTGGCGAGTGTGCAGAGGAGTGTTTCGTAGCCGATGTGACACTTACGATGGGTGCTTTAAAAAAACAGATGTTTCTTGACGAAGCTAAAGAGTTTGTTGGCAAAATTGAAGTGATAGATTTGGGTGTGTCACGAACTGTTTATGAGACGCAAAGCTCTTGGCATCTTTTGGATTTGGAAGATTTAGAGCTTCCACATAGAGTCAAAAAAGATTCTCATAAGGGAAGTTTTGGACATTTGGCTCTTGCTTGTGGAAATAAATCAGGTGCGAGTGTTATGAGTGCGGAGGCTGCTTTAAGGTTTGGAGCTGGGTTGGTGACGCTTGTGGGTTATGAAGAAGTGCAAGTTCCCCATATGATAATGTATTCGCATGAACTTCCTCAAACTACAACTGCCTTGGCATGTGGAATGGGTTTAGGAGATGAATTTAGCGATATTGAAATGGCGAAGTTTTTAGATAATTCGCTTCCACTCATAGCCGATGCGGATATTTTCCACATGCCAATACTCACAAAAATTTTGCAAAGAAAAAATGTCGTTTTAACGCCACATGCCAAAGAGTTTGTGGCACTTTTAAAGCGTACTGAAATCGCAGATATAAGTGTAGAAGTTTTGCAAAAAAACCGCTTTAAATATGTAGAATTGTTTTGCAAGAAATTTCCACATGCTACGCTTTTACTCAAAGGTGCAAATGTCATTGTGGCATGTGGAAATGAATTTTTTATCAATCCTCATGGCACACAAATATTGGCTAAGGGTGGAAGCGGCGATGTTTTGAGTGGTTTGATAGGCTCACTTTTAGCACAAGGATATACACCACTCGAAGCTGCCAAAAATGGCTCACTTGCTCACACAAAGTTGGCATGTGGATATAAAGGTGCAGATTTTTCACTCACGCCGTATGATTTGATTGATGGTATTGCAAAGTTATAAAAAAATAAAGGAAATAATAAGTGGATAATAAATTAAAAATTGGAAAATATGAACTAGGCTCTCGTTTAATCGTGGGAAGTGGAAAATATAAAGATTTTGAAACAACAAAGTTGGCAACACTTGCATCGGGGAGTGAACTTATCACAGTTGCTGTTCGCCGTCTCAATATCACAAATCCAGACCAAGAGAATCTTCGTGATACATTCAAAGGTACAAATGTGAAATTCTTGCCAAACTCCGCGGGATGTACGACCGCTGAGGAAGCAATAACTACTTTTCGTCTCACAAGAGAAGCCACGGGTATCGATTTAATCAAGCTTGAAGTTATCGGCGATACTTTAAAAACACTCTATCCTGATGTTTTGGAGACGATAAAAGCATGTGAAATACTCTCAAAAGAGGGCTTTACAATCATGGCATACACTTCGGATGACCCGATTATGGCAAAACGCCTCGAAGACGCTGGAGCACATGCTATCATGCCTTTAGCAGCACCTATTGGAAGTGGCTTAGGAATTCAAAACCCATACAACATCGTTTTCATCCGTGAAGCTGTAAGTGTACCTGTTATTGTGGATGCTGGAATTGGATGTGCGAGTGATGCAGCGTATGCGATGGAACTTGGAGCTGCGGGAGTTTTAACCAATACAGCGATAGCTCAAGCACAAAACCCAATGATAATGGCTGAGGCTATGAAACATGCGGTAATTGCAGGACGCATGAGTTACCTCTCAGGAAGAATCCCAAAACGCCCTTACGCAACTGCATCTTCACCGATAGATGGAATGATACAGTTCTAAATTTCTTTTGGCATGTGAAATTTTCCACATGCCAACACCTAAGAGTTAGACCTCTATTTTGTCTGAAAGGTGTGTCATAAGCAGAAGTTGACCCATCCCCTCAAAAAATCTATCCACTCCCATCTCTTTTGCCTCTAAAGCTTTTTCAAGTGCGAGAAGAAAAACAGCTTGTGACTCCTCTGAGGAGAGCATAAAACTATCGATAATATATAAAAAGCTCAAAGTGTGAAGTTTCCCATTGACATCAAAATCTATCTCTGAATTGATATCAATTCCCTCTTGTTGGAGAATCTTTTTGCACTGCTCTTTTGTATTGTTCATCTCTTAGACTCCAATGTAACTTTTCTAATTGCGGTTATTATACTTAAAATCGTAAATATAGAGAAGATTTAGCTAAAAAGTATTGACATTTAAGAAGTAATTGATTATAATTTCGCCTCATTAATCAGCTTTAGGGCTTGATTTTTGTGCAGGTCGGGGTGTAGCTCAGTATGGTTAGAGTACTTGGTTTGGGACCAAGGGGCCGAAGGTTCGAGTCCTTTCACCCCGACCACTTTTAAACAATTTTAAGTTTTATATTTTTTGCATGGTGGGATTAGCTCAGTTGGTTAGAGCACTGGTTTGTGGTGCCGGGGGTCACGGGTTCGAGCCCCGCATCCCACCCCATAGAGAAAAATGTAAAAACTTAATACTAAAATAATAATAAATTACAGTAGCGTTCGTGGCTCAACTGGATAGAGTTTCGGATTTCGGCTCCGAGGGTTATAGGTTCGAATCCTATCGGGCGTACCATTTGATTTAAACAATGAATGAACAAAGTTCATTTATTGACGCTAGACGCTTGGTCACTAAACTTTGATTTTTTACAAAATCAAGAATTATTCAGGTCAAACTGACTAAAATGTGCGTCCTTAGCTCAGCTGGATAGAGCAATGCCCTTCTAAGGCATAGGCCAAAGGTTCGAATCCTTTAGGGCGTACCACCAAAATAGAAAAATATGTGCGGATGTGGTGAAATTGGTATACACGCCAGACTTAGGATCTGGTGCCGTAAGGTGTGGGAGTTCGAGTCTCCCCATCCGCACCATCTACTTTAAAAACCCCTAAATTACGATGCTTCAAAGACTCTTTTAAATCCATTGTTCCAAAACTATACAAACGCTTTTAAAATGTTAGTACGCAAAAAAATACACTCTTTTTCACAATTTCACTCACATTTTACAAGCAAAACTAAAACTTTTGAAACAACTTTTTTAGATTAGTTTTGAATCAAAAAACTGAAATCTATGGCGACCAGCATTTTTTGATGCATACATCGCAACATCTGCATTACTTAGTAAAAGTTCAGCATTCACTCCATCTTGCGGAAATAAGCTAATGCCAATACTGCAACTACTTATAACTTTATGTGTATTAATTAAAAATGGTTCTTCAAAAAGTTTTTGTATTTTTTCCGCAATTTTACTGAAATGCTCAATTGTAAAACCATCTTCTATAATGAGAACAAATTCATCTCCTCCAAAGCGTGAGAGCGTATCCTCTTTTCTAATAACTTGTTGCATTCTTTTTGCTACTTCAATGAGCAGTGCATCACCGCTTGAATGACCAAGGGAATCATTGATTTCCTTAAAGTGATCCAAATCGATAAAAAACACACCAAATGTCTCTTTTGAACGACTTTTACGCTCAATAGCTTGTTCAATCCTATCCATAAACAGTCGTCTATTAGGTAGATGTGTTAGCGAATCATGCATAGAAATATGAGATAATTTTTCTGTTTCAGCTATCAATTCATCTTGTACAGAGAGATATTTGGTGATGTCATGTGTAATTTCTATATAAGCAGTTATCTCTCCCTTTGCATCCAAAACTGGACGCATATATACTTCGACATTTCGTTTGTTGCCCTCTCTATCTTTTCGAATATGGCGTAATGTAATTGGTTGCTTTGTTTTTTTGACACTGCTCATAGGACAAGAGCTACTATCTTCTGAACATGTAGGAGCTGTTTTTTGTGCAACATTAAAGCATTTATTTACTAGTACCGATTCATCCGTTTGCTCTTTTGCCGCTTTATTCATCATTGATATCGTGTAATCAGGTTCAATATAGAGGATGGGGTCCGGAATCCCATCAATGATTGTCTGCATTATCTCTCGAGTAGTATTGAGTTTTTTCTCTAATGTAATAACATGAGCAATTTTTTCCAGTACATGCAGTAACTGATAGGGATTAGTTGGTTTAAGAATATAATTATCCACATGGAGTGCAATACTTTGCAAGAGTAGATGCGTATCACTAAAAGCAGAGTTAACAATGATAGGAAAAGAGGAATTCGCTTGACGAATATACTTAATCATCTCCAAACCGCTCATTTTAGGAAGCTGTAAATCAGTAATCAGAATATCAGGAGAACATTTCTCAAAGAGTTCTAATCCCTCTTCGGCAGTTCGTCCAATGACAACCTCTTTAAAATAATCACCAAAAGCATTGATAAAAGAGCGTACAGTTGATTCATCATCTTCAATGTATAAAAGAGTGAGTGACTTAAGCATTATAGGTTACCTGTAATGAAATTTCTATTTTCATTCCATTCGCGATTGGTTCCATACGAATCAATCCGTTCATGCTATTTTCGATAATCATTTTTGACATATAAAGACCGATACCTGTTCCATCTTTTTTTTCTTTACTAGTAAAATAGGGCTCAAATGCTCGATTGATAATCTCTTCAGATGCCCCACCACCATTATCGGTGAGGGAAATGATAGCTTGATTCCCTTTGTGTTCAACTCCTATACGGATAAATCCATCTTCTCGTTTCTCTCGCAAGATGGCATCTTTAGAGTTATTGAAAATATTAATCAGAACTTGAGCAAACTCATTCTCATATCCGAAAATTTCAATATCGCTCTTATCGTCATAGTAAATAGTGATTCCATGATTTTTAAAAGAGTCATGTACGAAAGAGATTGTTTTCTCAATTACAAAGGAGAGCTTAAAAAGCATTTTTGCTTTGTTTGGATTGAAAAAATCGCGAAAATCATCGATGGTAGTGGACATGTGTTGGATTGTTTTTTGAGACTCTTCGACAAATGTGTGAAAGAGATCTTTATTGACGGTATCGGTAAGAAACTTTTTCTCAATAGCAAAGAGATTAAGGGCAAGTGAATTAAGTGGCTGTCTCCATTGGTGGGCAATATTACCAATCATCTCTCCCATACTGGCAAGTTTCGATTGTTGAAACATAAGCTCTTGATTACGGATAATGTCGGTTTTATCGGTAAAACCGATAATTACACCAAAATCATCGCTGGAGAAGTTTAACGCTTTGATTTGGAACCAATAAATACGATTATCGATAATCAAATCATATTCAACCTCTGTTTTATTTTGGACGACATTTTTGACATTTTCAAACAAGTCAGGGATAGAAACCGTAGAATTAATAATTATTTCACTGAGATTAATTTTATGTGTGTAGTTAATTTTGAAAAAACGCTCCATTCCTTTGGTATGGAGAAATAGATCGAGATTTTTATCTAAAATCAACACATCGGTATTGATTACTTCAACTACTTTATTGAGTGCTTCGTTGACAAATGCTAGTTCTTTATTTTTATGTTCAAGCTCATCATTCACTGTGTGTAACTCTTCATTGGTACTTTGAAGTTCTTCGTTGGAGGTTTCCAACTCTTCATTTGTTGATTGCAACTCTTCATTGGTGCTTTGAAGTTCTTCATTCGTACTTTGAAGCTCCTCATTTGAAGTTTCAAGTTCTTCAATGGTAATCTGTAAACGCTCTTTAAGAGCTGCCAACTCATTTTCGAGGATATTGACATCATTTATATCATGCACCTGCATTTGGTGGGAAAAAAGTACGGAACGATCCGTTTCATTAATCTCTTCAAAGGCAATAAAATAGCTGTTTTCTGCAAGTTTATTTCTTGGAAGCGGAAAAACAGTAATTGTCACATAAACCCGATCATCGGTAAGCGGTAAAACACGAATTTTTTTAGAGACGGTAACATGCTCGTTTCTTACTGCTTCGTTGAGAGTTGCTCGTAAATCAAGTCGAAGAAAATCGGAAACTTGTTTATAGATGTCGTTGGTTGCCAAACCGTTTGGATGAGAGATGTATTTATTCTCTCCTTTGAAAAACAAAATGCCCCCGCTGGAATCTACAACAATACCATTTTGGGCAAAAAATCCTGCTACGGCATTATTAATTGAACCGTTTATATCGAGTGCATTGACTTCATCCCGTAATTTTCGAGAACCGCGTTGAAAATCTTTTCTTTGAAAATAAGCAAGTGCTTCAATATCGATATTTCCCATATCATTTGATTTACGATAAATTTTGTATTTGTTATCGATAATTGCAAAAATAGAGGTAAGATTTCCAATGGTCTCAGACAATCCTAAAAACATCAATCCCTGATAGCGTAGTGCGTATGAAAAGATACTGATGACACGATGTTGCAATTCAGAGTTAAAATAAATAAGAAGATTGCGACAACTAACCAAATCAAGATTAAGAAATGGCGGGTCTTTAATCACATCGTGTTTTGAGAATACTATCATATCTCGTATCGTTTTTATAGGGGTATATCTACGATTTTTTTCAATAAAATAATTAGAAAGTATATGCGAGTCCACTTCACTGATTTCTTCTTCGCTAAAGCTTCGGCTTCGAGCTTCATCAATTGCCTCTTCGCTCACATCCGTAGCAAAAATAGTCACTTTCTTTGTAATTCCCATTTTTTTTAAGAGTTGACTGATAACAATTGCCAAGGAGTAAGCTTCATCACCAGTGGCACAGGCAGCAACCCAGATACGAAGGTGATTATCAAGCTTCTCTTGTAAAAGGGCTTCAACTTCTTTTACGAGTGAGTTAAATGCTTCTTTATCACGAAATAAAGAGGTAACGATGATCAAGAGCTCTTTTTTGAGATTCATAATTTCTGAGGGAGAGCGTTGGAGTAAATCTATATAATCATTAACGCTTTCCGATTTTGTATCAATGATGCGACGCTCTAAACGGCGATGGATGGTGTTTTCTTTATAGTCACTAAAATCGACTTCGCTTTTTTGGTTGAGTAAACGAAACACTTTATCGATATTATCTAGTAAATCAAAATGACGATCAAAATATTTCGGATCATCAATGGCATAAGGGATTCCTTGTGCTAACAACTCTGAGGGAAGAACAGCATCCACCGCATGTGTGTCAATAGCTGCTTTTGGCATTGAAAAATATTTGGCATCTTCATTTTCGGCAAGGGCAATACCGCCCCCTTGTTTTATAGCAACAATTCCTTCTGCACCGTCACTTCCTGTACCACTGAGAATGATTCCAATCGCTTTTTCTTTTTTCTCCAATGCTAATGATTTCAAAAATCGATTCACTGATGGTTTCGGATAGGGTTTAAGAGAGGGTGTTACAAGTTTGAAACGCCCTTCTTCGATTACAATATCTGAGTTAGGAGGACAATAGTATATATGATCTGCCAATGGCTCAAGATTATTACTTACGGCAACAATAGGAATTTTTGAAAAACGCTCTAAGAGTGTCCCTAATAAAGTTGGCTGTTTTGGATCAAGATGCTGAACGATAACATAAGCGATTCGGCTCGATGGCTCGATATTTTGAATAAATTTTTGGAGTGCTTCAAATCCTCCAGCACTTGCTCCTAACCCTACAATTGTGAGGTTAGCATAGCTGTTATTCACTTTTTTCTTTGCCATTTTTTATAACATCCTTTTTATTTGTTGAATCAACTTCTGTATGGCTGTTACATTTTTCTGAACACCCAGAAAATATTTTAATTTTTCTGTTTTTTTGTCGAAAATAGGGCTGATGGTGAGTTCATTATATATTAATTCACCCTCTTTAGTATAGTTTCTAAGTGTTACTGTGATGTCACGCGCTTCATTCAGTGCTTTTTGAATCTCTTTGATAGAAATTTGTTCACGGTCTTCACCATGTAAAAAACGACAATTGCGTCCAATTGCCTCTTCAGATGTATAACCGAACATTTCACTAAATGCTTCATTCACAAAGATAATAGGGTTGTCCGGTAAATTCGGATCTGAAATCGTAACTCCATTTTTTGCTTGATCAAGTATTTCAAGGACATACTCTGTGATATCGGGAATATTATCACGATATTTTTTGAGTACATAGCGTCCTCCGTAATAGTTATTGATAATCAAACAGGGGATTCGTTTGCGTAAATTACTAATCATATTTCGGACATTCTTCGGATTGAACTCTTTTTCATAATCGTCCCAAATATGAAAAAATATATCCACACTACTAACAGGTTTATCATGATGTTCAATGAGCATAGAGAGTAGTTTAGTCATACTGGATGTCAACACAAGGGTATGATTATTCTCGCTTACTGTTTGCGTAAGAGGATTCCAATAGCATTTATCACATAACTTTATGAGTGTTTTTGTATTCATAAATGCATTCTAGTATAAAAGTATCTTCAAAGTGCCATTTTTGATAATACAAAAGAGAATTAATGGCTTTAAAAAAGAAATAATCATGCGAAACCTTTGATAAGTATGGAGAATCTTATCCAAGATAGAGTAAGTTATTTATAAACATTTATTATTACTATAATAATTTCTACGAGTGGGATTGGCATGTGGAATAAATTTCCACATGCCAAGATTAAATTTTTGGTAAGGTAATGGTCAGCACACCATCTTTATAGTCACTTTTCATCTTTGAATTATCTTTGTTTCTCTTTATCTGTATCAAATTTTATTTTCGTTGGATGGTGCAAGGTACAATTGATTGTATTTGTGTTTTCCTATTTTAGATTTTTAGCAAAAAATGATGTGAGCTTGTCGAAAGGAATTTTGTCAGTTTTATCGTACAAATCTACATGATTTGTATGAGGGATAATCATAAGTTCCTTCGGTTCATTCGCTGCTTTGTAGGCATCTTCACTAAAGTAACGAGAGTGTGCATTTTCACCGGCTATAATCAATACTGGACGCGGCGATATTTCTTTGATGTAGGTCAGCAATGGCATGTTCATAAATGAGAATGCATTGGTTGCCGTCCATGCACCGTTTGAATTGAGTGAGCGAGGATGAAAACCACGCGGAGTACGATAGTAGTTGAAATAATCTACAACAAATTGAGGTTCATTGCCTTGGAGTTTTCCCGGCAAAATACGAGAGCCGAGCGTTGGGCTTCCTTTTTTTGCATCTTCGGTGCGTTGTAGGCTCATTTTTTCCAATATTTGTGTTCGCTCTTCAAGGGGAAGTTTGTCATAATAACCTTTTGCCATAACGCGTGACATGTCGTACATACTTGCAACCGCAACCGCTTTAACGCGTTTGTCCACAGCAGTAGCGTTTAGTCCCATACCTCCGAAACCGCATACACCAATGATACCAATTTGATTTCGATTAATAAACGGTTGAATGCTCAAGTAATCCACCGCGGCACTAAAATCTTCCGTATTGATCTCCGGTGATGCCATATTTCGTGGTTCACCGCTACTCTCACCGATATACGAGGGATCAAACGCTACCGCTACAAATCCTCCCTCTGCCATAGTTTGTGCGTATAGTCCTGAAGATTGTTCTTTGACTGCACCAAAAGGACCACTTATTGCAAGAGCCGGTAAAAGTTTATTCGCACGATTTTTTGGTAGATATAAATCAGCGACCAAGGTAATGCCATAACGATTTTTAAAAGTTACTTTTTCATGGTCAACTTTATTACTTCTTGGAAAAACTTTGTCCCATTTCGTTGTCATATTTGGTGTTTTGTTGCTTGATGCAAAAGCATTTGAACTACTTGCCAATGCCAATCCAGCACCTGTCAAGGCACTTGTTTTAATGAATTCTCTTCTTGATAGATTTTTTGAGGTTTGCATTTTTGTCTCCTTGTATATTCTTTTATAGTTCATTATAAGTGAATTGCGTAATTACGACTAACACAATACTTTTTACTTCTTGCCTAATTCTACAAATAGAGATAAAATGGCAAAAAAAGGGAGCAAAAAATGAATACTGAATCATTAAACCATATCCGAGAAGAATTGAAATATAAAATTTCATCTAGGTATAAGGGTGCAAGTTACATTCAAACTAAAATGAAGCCGTTAAGTTTTTTTGTTCATACCCAACCGACAGATATGCTCTCAATCCTTTATGAACCTTCACTGTGTGTTATTATCCAAGGTACAAAAGCCGTCGGTGTCGATAGTGATTTGTTCAGTTATAACCCTGACACTTATCTTCTTGCTTCGGTGCATACTCCAGCACGAATTTGCATTACAGAAGCATCGAGTGAACATCCTTATATGGGGCTGACGATTACATTTTCGATGGAGCAGATATTCGATGTGCTTAAAGATGTTGATAAAACAGAGAAACGCCTTTTGAAAGTGCAACGCAGACTCTATTTCGGTGCGATTGAAGATAAATTGCTCAATCCTATTTTAAGACTGGTTCGGTTATTAGATACGCCCGAGGATATTGCGGTACTTTCGCCTTTGATTATCAAAGAAATTCTCTATATCGTCATGCGTTCTGAGGGGGGAGATTTTTTGCGACAGTATGTTATGGATGGTAGTGCGACGCAACAAGTGGTTAAAGCGATTACGCATATAAAAGAAAATTTTTCCGAAATGCTAAATATTTCAAAACTTGCTAAATTCATTGGAATGAGCGAGTCATCACTCTATTCGAGTTTTAAGAAGATTACGGCTATGAGTCCTTTGCAATTTCAAAAAACGCTTCGTTTGCAGGAAGCCCGTCGTAGATTGATGATGTGCAACATGGGAGTTTCTCAGATTGCTTTTGAAGTAGGATATGAAAGTCCATCCCAGTTTAGCAGAGAATATTCACGAATGTATGGGGTGTCTCCCAAAGCCGATGCTATCAGTAAAATTTTAAAAAAAGAAAAAGAAAAAATTGTTTAAAAGGCAAAAATAAATCTCATTGCTTTTGGTATAATTGCATTATGAATTACAAAGAAATTGCACAAGAAACCCTCAACATTGAAGCTTCCGCTCTTCTTCATGCCTCAAAAAATATGAATGATGTTTTTGAAAAAGCTGTGGAGTTGATACTCTCTTGCAGAGGCAAAGTGATTGTGACTGGTGTAGGCAAAAGCGGACTTATAGGTGCCAAAATCGCTGCAACTTTTGCTTCGACTGGAACACCTAGTTTTTTTCTTCATCCCACAGAAGCACTTCATGGCGATTTGGGAATGATTGGCAAGGAAGATACTGTTATCGCGATTAGTTACAGTGGTGAGAGTGAAGAACTTAGTTCTATTTTACCTCATATCAAACGCTTTGGTACACCTATCATCGGCATGACACGAGATGCTTCTTCGACACTTGGAAGCTTTAGTGACTTGGTGATTGATGTGGTAGTTGAAAAAGAGGCGTGTCCACTTGACATTGCACCGACAAGTTCTACGACCTTGACACTTGCTCTAGGCGATGCACTTGCTGTATGTTTGATGCGAGCAAAAAACTTTCAAAAGAGTGATTTTGCATCGTTTCATCCTGGCGGTGCTTTGGGCAAAAAACTGTTTGTCAAAGTAAGTAATCTTATGAAAACAGAAAATTTGCCAATTGTCTCACAAGAGACAAAAGTCAAAGATGCCATTATCAAAATTAGCGAAGGTAGACTTGGTACGGTTTTAGTGACCGATGCACAAAACAAACTCATAGCACTTGTGAGTGATGGCGATATCCGTCGTGCACTTTTGAGAGATGATTTTTCACTTGAAGCAAATGTTTTAGAGTATGCAACGCTCAAACCTATGACATGTGAAGATGAAAACATGTTAGCAAGTGAGGCACTTGTTCTCATTGAAGAGAAAAAAATACAACTTTTAGTAATTACAGATAAAAATAAAAAGATAAAAGGTGTGCTTCATATTCACACTTTAATCGAAAAAGGCATATCATAATGATGCGATTAAACAAATATATAGCTCACAATTCGACCTATTCAAGACGCGAAGCGGACACGGCTATCCAAAACGGCTATGTGCGAATCAATGGCGAGATACAAAATAATCCAGCGACACAAGTAGATGAGAAAAAAGATGTAGTTTACATCAGTGGTAAACAGGTAACCCCCCAAGATAAATATACAGTTATCGTTTATAACAAACCAAAAGGTGAACTTGTTACAAAAAACGACCCTAAAGGCAGAAGAACGATTTATGATACTCTAGGCAATCAGTACAAACACTTTGTGCCAGTAGGAAGACTTGACTATGCGTCAGAGGGTGTTTTACTCCTAACAGATGCGTCAAAAATTGCAACTGCACTTATGACTTCAAACTTGCAAAGAGTCTATAAAGTAAAAATTAAAGGTCCAGTAACCAATGAGATGGAAGGAGCTATGCAAAATGGCTTGGAGCTAGAAGATGCGACTGCTGGAGGACACTCCCATAGTACAGTTACTTCTATGACATTTGCACCTTTTTTAGGCTATAAAATACAAAAAAATGAGCATAATTACTCTATTTTAAAAGTGGCTATTGCAGAGGGACAAAATCGTGAACTCAGAAGATTTTTTGCACACTTTGGTGCTGAAGTGTCTGATCTCAAACGCTTGAGTTTTGCAGAAGTGGAGCTCAATAATCTTCCAACAGGAAAAACAAGATTTTTGACAAGAAGTGAATACTCCGCTCTTTTTACATTCATGAAAGAAGAGGGTAAAAAGGCAAAAGAGCGTGGAGTGAAGTAAATTTGAGAGATTTTACTCATCTATTACGACCAAAAGATTTTGATGCGATACTAGGACAAGAACACCTTGCTGGTGTGAATGCTCCACTTCGAGTTCTCTGTGAAAAGGGTGTTTTGGGACATAGTTTTTTTTATGGACCTGCTGGATGTGGAAAAACTTCGATTGCAAGGGTCATCGCTGATAGTATGAAACTCCCTTTTTATGAGTTTAATGCGACTTCTATCAAAATTGAAGAGTTAAGAAAAATTTTTCTTCAATACAAAAACACCCTAGAAAAACCTCTTATTTTTATAGATGAGGTACATAGACTTGCCAAAAATCAGCAAGAGGTTCTCCTTCCCGTGATGGAAAATAACTCTGTGTTAGTGATAGGAGCTTCGACAGAAAATCCATTTTTTTCACTTACTTCGGCTATTCGTTCGCGTTCGATGCTTTTTGAAATAAAATCTATTCCAAATGAAGCACTGAAAAATCTTTTAGAAAAAACAGTTCCACATGCCAAGATAGTTTTTGATGAAGATGCAAAAGAGTATCTTGTGGCTAGTAGCGGTGGTGATGCAAGAGCTATGCTCAAACTTTTGGAGTTTGCTTCAAATATCGACACACATATAACACTCGCGTTATTAAAATCTCTCAGACCGAATGCTCTCTCAGTTGGAAGTAGCGAAGCAGGTGTACATTATGATTTGGCAAGTGCAATGATAAAATCGATTCGAGGCTCAGATATGGATGCAAGTATTTACTATCTTGCAAGGCTTATTGATGGCGGAGAGAGTGCGGAGTTTATTGCAAGACGCCTTGTGATACTTGCGAGTGAAGATATTGGAAATGCAAATCCTCAGGCACTCACACTTTGCACATCCGCAATGACAAGTGTCTCAAAAATCGGTTATCCTGAAGCTCGAATCATCTTAGCACAAGCTGTTATCTATTTATGTGCTTCTCCAAAATCAAATGCAGCGTATGAAGCTATCAACTCAGCACTTCAAGCAGTGCACAACGGAGTGATGCTTGAAATCCCAAAAAATATAACAAACAAACATGAAAACTACTTGTATCCACATGATTTTGGCGGGTATGTAAAACAGAAGTATCTCTCAAAACCTTTGAAGTTTGTTACACTGAAAAATATTGGATATGAGAAAAAGATGAAAGAGTGGATAGAGTTAGCAACGCTTTAGACCCAAAGGTCTAAAAGCTTATTTGCTAAGTGCTGCTTTTGACGCTGCTGCAACTGCACTGAATGCTGCTGCATCATTCATCGCCATATCAGCAAGAATTTTACGGTCAAGTTCGATACCAGATTTATGAAGACCATTCATGAAAGTTGAATAATTCATTCCATTTAAACGACAAGCAGCATTGATACGAACAATCCATAATTTACGGAATTCGCGTTTATTTTGCTTACGGTCACGGAACGCATAGTAATATGAGCGTTCAATTTGCTCTTTAGCTTTTCTAAAGTGTTTACGGCGTCCGCTATAAAAACCTTTCGCTAATTTTAATATTTTTTTGTGTCTTCTTCTACGAACAACACCTGTTTTTACTCTTGGCATATTTTTTCCTTTTCTTTACCCAGACACTTTTGTGTTCAAGGTGCCACACTTTTGGTGGTCTTGCCCAATTTAATAATTGGAGATTTACAATTAACTAAAAATTAGTTAATCATAGCCTTTACATTTTTCTCATCAACTTTCGCAATCACTTTAGGTGTATTTTGCTTACGACGAGTGCCTGCATCTTGTTTTGTTAAGATGTGGCTTCTAAACGCTGTTCCGCGTTTAACAGTACCATTTTTCTTAACTTTAAAACGCTTTACAGCGCCTTTAACAGATTTCATTTTTGGCATCGGTAACTCCTTTGTAAAATTCTCAATAATAGAGGGCGGGATTATACCCGAATTATTATAAATTTTTGCTACAATTACTTTATGAATTCAATAAAACATATTAATAACGCACTTGCAGAGCTTGATAAAGAGGTGGAGAGTATACTCCTCGATTGGAGCATTCCACTCAATGAAAAAGATAATTTAATGCTTCCAATTTTGCAACAAAAAAGAGTTTTGTCACAAACACTCGAAGATTTAACTTACCTAAAAAACAACCCACCAAAACCAAATCAGGCATGTGGAATTTCAAAATATAGAGAAGATTAATCATTGATGTTACACACTCAAACGAACTCGTCCGTTTGAGTGGCAGGGACAAATGTCCCTACAACCCCCTAAAGCTACGAAAAACAAATTTTTCGAGATAGGCAATATGTGAAGTTAATTATTATTTATTTGATTTTTTAAAATGAAGTACTCTTCTCCAGATACCTGCGGCACATAGCTGTTTAAGGTGTGCTGCTGTATTCCTACCCTGACACAATATCTCGAACAACCATTGCACAGGTCTAAAGAAGAGCGGTGGAATTATAGCCTAAAAAGCAAAAATCACAAAACTATTTTGATACAATTACGAATGCTATACATAATAACTGCACTCAAACCTGAGGCTCAAGCTTTTGTGGAGAAACAAAAACTTCAAAAAAGCAGATTGGGCGATTTTACTTTTTTCTCAAACCAAGAGACAAGACTTATTGTGAGTGGTCTTGGCGTGAAGAATGCAATGTTTGCAACCCAAACACTTATAAATCACTTCGATATCACGGATGAGGATATTTATATCAATGTCGGTATCTGTGGAGCGGATAAAAAATACAAAATTGGCTCCCTCATAGAAATCGGTGCAATTGAGTATGAAAACAAAACTTATCTACTCCATCAAGAGCTTCCAGCGATTCTCACATGCCGTGACGAAGAGCAAAACGAAGTAAAATATGAGATAGTTGATATGGAGTCTTTTGGCTTTTATGAGGCTGTGATTCACTCTCCAGCTATCAAAAATATTTTTATTTTTAAAGTTGTTTCCGACCATTTTGAGCCAGAAAAAGTGACGAAAGATGGGACAAAATTACTCATTTTTAATGCAATAGATGCTATAAACTCTTTAATTCAAACAAAGGTTTCCTTGTGAAATTGATTTTACTTTTTTTATTACTTTTTAATGTCCATTTCCTCAGTGCAGATGCTATCTCAGTAGAAGATGAAAACCTTAAAAAAATGATAGGTCACATGCTCATTGTCGGTTTTGATGATGAAAAAATCGATGAAAATTCAAAAATAGTGCAACAAATACAAAAATATGAACTTGGCGGTGTGATTTTGTTTGACCGCTTTTATAACGATAGAAACAAAACGAAAAACATAAGTTCGCCAGAGCAACTTCAAGAACTCACAAGTAAACTCAAATCATTCGTAAAAAAACCGCTTTTTATCTCCATCGACCAAGAGGGTGGAAAAGTCGCACGACTCAAACCTTCGTATGGATTTAGTGAAATTCCATCGGCTTTGAATGTTTCAAAACTTTCACTTCCACATGCCAAAGAAACTTATAAAACAATGGCAAAGATGATAAATGAGAATGGCATAAACTGTAACTTTGCTCCCGTTGTGGACTTAGCACTGAATCCAAAAAATAGCGTTATTGTAGGGCTTGAACGCTCATTTGGAACTTCAAATGAGCAAGTGAGCAACTACGCAAAAATTCTCATAGAAGCACAAAAAAAAGAGGGCATTGTGAGTGTCCTCAAACACTTTCCAGGGCATGGCTCATCACTCGGAGATTCGCATCAAGGTTTTGTAGATGTGAGTGAGACATGGAGCAAAAAAGAGTTAGAGCCTTACCAAATGCTCATTAGCTCTGGGCATGTGGAAATGATAATGACGGCACATGTTTTTAACTCGCATTTAGATGAAAAATACCCCGCAACACTCTCCTACAATGTCAACACAAAACTCCTGCGTCAAGAGATGAAATATAGCGGTGTGATTGTCAGTGACGACTTGCAAATGAAAGCAATCTCAGAAAATTTTTCTCTCAAAGAGACGGTAACGATGGCGATAAATGGAGGTGTGGACATGCTTCTTTTTGGAAATCAACTTGGCTCTCAAGATTTGGATGCACTTGTTGAGACAATTTATATGCAGGTAAAAAATGGTGCAATTCCACATGCCAGAATTTTAGAGTCAAACAAACGCATTGAGTTACTTCAAAAGAAGATGAGTTTATGAATAGTGCTTTTTCATCCCTTGACTGGGTCATTTTTATCGCTTACTTTTTACTTCTTGGTGTCTCCTCTACTATTTTAAGTCGTACGAAAATTACCTCTACAAGGGATTATTTCATCGGTTCAAACTCTATGCCGATGTTGGCGGTTGCTATCTCGGTACTCACAACTTCTCAGTCCGCCGCAACTTTTTTGGGTGTTCCTGAATACTCTTATGCTCACGATTTTACTTTCATCGGCTTCTACTTTTCAGGTTTATTTGCCGTTATTTTTGTCGCTTTTGTACTCGTTCCAAGATTTTATGCGATGAAAGCCGTAACGGTTTATGAACTTTTGCAAATACGCTACGGTGAGAGTGCTAAAAAACAGGCTGGAGTTATGTTTTTGGTGGGACGCATTTTGGCGAGTGGGGCGAGGCTCTACATCGGTTCTATAGCTATTAGCATGATTCTTTTTGGGGATATACTCTTTGGGCATGTGGCTTTTTCTATCATCATCTTAATGCTCGGTTCTTTGGGTTACACTTACTTCGGTGGGATAAAATCTATCATTTTTAGCGATGTTATTCAAGGCGTGGTGTACATCGGAGCGGCGATTGCTGTTATGCTATTTCTCTTTAATTCATTAGAGCATGTGGATATTTTAGCGACGCTTCAAGAGCATAATAAACTCAAATTTATCGACACTTCCTTCAATGGAAAGTTCAATATTTTTGGGCTTTTGAGTGGTTGGTTACTTCTTAATATCGCCGCATTTGGGCTTGACCAAGATATGACACAAAGAGTTTTGTGTTGTAAAGATAAAAAAGAGGCGGCGAAGTCGCTGATTCTCTCGATTTTGCTTACAATTCCTGTTGTTCTTGTCTTTTTAACCATCGGAGTTTTGCTCTATCTTTTTTATCTTCAAGGCGGAGTAAACCAAAACTTTGAGGGCGAAAAAATAACCATCTTCATGTACTATATTTTAAATGAAATGCCCGATGGATTGCGTGCGATTGTCACAGTGGGGGCGATTGCAGTGACGCTCTCAAGCACAAACTCTGTTTTGGGGGCGATGGCTTCGGTTGCGGTCGAAGATATTTACAAGCCATGGAAGTTAAAATCTGGGGCAGTGGAAGAGATGCACTTTGTGAGAGCTTCAAGAGTTGCGGTGCTTTTTTTCGCTCTTGCTCTTTCGCTCATGGCGATGGCGAGTTATTTTTGGCAGAGATACAGTGACCTTTCCCTCATCAGTTTTGCACTTGGAGTGATGGCGTTTGCCTACACAGGGCTTTTGGGTGTTTACTTTTCAGCTATTTTCACAAAGCGTGGCAATGCTAAAACGGTTCCCTTTGCTCTGTCTGGTGGATTTTTGAGTGTACTCGCTCTTCAGCCCTACATATTTGGGATAAATATAGACTTCGCATGGCAGATGGTTATCGGCACAGTTGTCGCATTTGGCGTGATGCAGTTGGGAGCAAAAGATGCCTGAACTTTATATCGGTGTGATGAGTGGAACGAGTCTTGATGGCGTGGATGTTGTACTTTGTGAGATAGATTCAAAGAGTTGTAAACTTCTTTTCTCCTCAGAATATCCCTTTGAAGAGGAGCTTAAAGAGGATGTTTTACATGCAATAAATGCACCCATAACGCTTGAATTTATAGGTCATCTTGACACGCGTTTGGGCGAACTTTACGCACGAGTTATACAAACTTTTATGGAAGAAAAAAATATCAATCCAAAAGATATTACCGCCATAGGACTTCACGGTCAAACACTTTGGCATCAGCCAAACGGCGATTTCCCTTTTTCGATGCAACTTGGCAATCCACATGCCATAACAGCCAAAATAAACATCAGCGTGGTATGTGATTTTAGACGCAAAGATGTCGCACTGGGCGGTCAAGGTGCACCTTTTGCCCCAGCATTTCACAAAGAAATTTTTGGCTCATTAGGACGAAAAACAGCAGTCGTAAACATAGGCGGGATGGCAAATATCACATTTTTAGATGGCAAACTTCGAGGCTACGATACGGGTGTGGGCAATGTTTTGATGGATTATTGGATTCAAGAGTGTAAAAATTTATCCTTTGACAAAGATGGAAAATTTGCGGCATGTGGAAATGTGAATGATGCTCTTTTAAATAGCTTTTTGAGTGATGCGTATTTCCAAAAACTTCCTCCAAAAAGCACAGGAAGAGAGTATTTCAACGCAACTTGGCTCTCCTCGCATCTGCCGATATTTCAAACTATAAAAGAAGAAGATATCCAAAGAACACTCCTAGAACTCACCGCAAAAAGTATCGCAAATGAAGTTCTAAACACTCCAACTGATTTGCTTTTAGTCTGCGGCGGTGGAGCAAAAAATAGCTTTTTGATGCAAAGACTTCAAGAACTTTGTCAGATAGAAGTCAAAAGAAGTGATGACTACGGAGTAAACAGTGATTTCCTAGAAGCCATGGCATTTGCGTGGTTGGCATACAAAAGAGTGCATAATGAAAAAGTGGAACTAAGCTCTGTGACAGGAGCTTCGAGAGATTCGGTTTTGGGTGGGGTGTATCTTTAAAGCTTGGATTTGATAAGAAAATGAAGAGAAGAAATGAATAAAATTATTAATTTTAAAAACGAGTATCCTATTGCTTTTTCTGAGTGTGCTGATTATCTTTCCCAAAGCTCGCAAATTTACGATAAAAATTACATCAAAATAGGCAAAGGATTAGTTTAAATGCATAAACTAGCACTTTTATTCATTCTCTTTTTATCTCTCATAGCTCAAGAACCAGATTTTGGGGAGTATGACGGGAGTGCAGTAGTTTTGGATTTGAACAGTTCAAAGAGAAGTATTTTTGGTATACGAGCAGATGAGCAGTTAAATCCCTGTTCTACTTTTAAAATTCTAAATAGCATGATAGCACTCGATGCAAAAGTCATCAAAGATGAAAATGAGACAATAAGATGGGATGGAGTTGCGCGAGAGTACGGCATGTGGAACCATGACCACTCTATGCGTTCGGCTATTACCGTATCTGCCGTATGGTTTTATCAGGAACTGGCACGACGCATCGGAGCAAAACGGATGCAAGAGTACGCGAGCAAAGTTCACTACGGTAATGCCGATACCTCTCATACACTTACAGATTTTTGGTTAGGTAGCGGAAGTCTCAAAATCTCACCCAATGAACAGGTTGATTTTTTGGCACATATTCTCCATAACAATTTGCCGTTTTCACATCGTGCTATGAGTATAGTAAAAGATATTATCACTTTAGAGAAACATGAAGGCTATCAGTTTGCAGGTAAAACCGGAAGTTGCAACGGCGTGGGCTGGTTTGTTGGCTTTATGGTAAAAGAGAATCACACGCAGGTATTTGCCTTTAATATAAAGGGTAACGGAGCAAGTGGCACAGAGGCAAAAAACATTGCTTTAAAATATTTTAAAGATAATTAGTTGTTACTAAACGCTCTTAAATACTCTTCAAGAATCTCTACCGAATCGATATAATCTTGGGCATTGCCAGTTGCTTTAGCAGAGAGAATCGCACCTTCAAGTGCGGCAGTAATAAAAAGTGCCATCTTTTTTGTATCACATGCTTGCATCTCTTTTGCTTCAACTGCTTTGTCAAGAATATTTTTTATGTATCTTCTAAACTCTTCATAAAGAAGCTTCATCGTTTTGTTAAAATCTTCATCGAGGTTAGACATCTCTTGAGCAATATTTGCTATGGGACATCCGCGTTTAAAATCTCTTTGCTTTGTGTCTTTCATGGCTGTAAGAAGTGCTCTCAAATAGCCACTCTCAAGTGCAAGTATCTTGCTGTACTTTTCAAAGTTTCTTGTAGAAATTCTCTCTTGTATCGCAACGAGTGCCATCTCTTTTTTTGAACCAAAGTAGTGATACATCGAACCTTTATGTACACCAGCATTCTTTAAAATATCTGCGAGTGCCGCACCTTGGTAACCGTGAGAATAAACTTCTTCAAATGTGGCATCTATAAGTTTTTGTCTAGTTGTCTCTTTCATAAAAAGAATTATAGCATGATATACTTGACTATCTGGTCAAATTGTATTACAATGCTACTTGACCAAATAGTCAAGTAGCAATTAAAGGAGATTTTATGCCACTTATTAAAACATACGAACCTCAAGAAGCAACAGGTGAGTTAGCCAAACTGTATGAGATGATTACGACGATGAGAGGAAAAGTCGGAAATAATGCAAAACTTTACAGCACAAGTCCAGAGCTGTTGCGTCAGCAGATGGAGTTTATCAAATATTATATGAGTCATTCGACACTATCCATGCCACTTTTGGCAAGCATTCGCGTTTTAGTTTCAAGTGGCGAAGATTGTGATTTTTGCATCGACTACAATACGGCGATACTTATGAACATTGCTGGTTGGAGCTACGAGCAAGTCCAGACAATGCGCCAAGATATAGACAAAGCAAATCTACCATCAAGAGAAGTCGCAATGCTCAAAATTGCCATCAAAGCAATCCGAAATGCACATGCCGTCAACGCAGATGATTTGGACACACTTCGTGAGATGGAGTGGAGTGACAAAGATATTTTAGATGCAGTTAACCACGCAACAAGAATGCTCGCAACAGACATTATTTTTAACACTTTTAAGATAGAAAACGACTCATGAATCGCAGAGAAGCACTTAAAATAGCGGCACTCTTTGCCGCTAGCAGTGTCATAGCCGATGCAGTCACAATCAAACAAAAAGACGATAAGAAACGGGCATTACTCGTCATCGATGTTCAAAATGAGTACTTCACGGGACTTCTGCCCGTGACCTATCCAAAAAACAGTTCCTCGAATATAGTTACTGCAATCGATGCAGCGACGGATGCACATATACCTATTGTCATAGTGCAGCACACTGCCATCTCAAAAGGGGCTAAAGCTTTTGTAAAAGGAACTCAAGGATGGGGCTTACATGAGAGTGTTCAAGGTATTAAAGATGCTCACATGATTGAAAAAACTATGCCAAGTGCTTTTGTCGGTACTGATTTGGATAATTGGCTTCGAAAAAAAAATATCGATACGGTTGTCATCAGCGGTTACATGACACAGCATTGCTGTGATACTACGGCAAGATATGCACATCATTTAGGCTATAATGTAGAGTTTTTATCGGATGCAACTGCGACACTCTCTTTTGAAAATAAAGCTGGAAAAGTTACCGCAGAAGAGCTTCATCGTGCTACGCTTGTAGAACAGCAATTTAGATTTAGTGATGTGTTAAGCACACAAGAGTGGATAGAAAAAGTAATGGATAATGATAAGTCAAAGATATGAAAAACAAAATATTCAAAGTTGAAAAACTTCCATTTTTAGAACTTCGCTATCTCTCACATGTAACGAGTTGTGACAAAGCACACAAGCATGATGAGCTGACTATCACGGCGATAAAAAATGGCTGTATCAACATAGAATTTGACAGTTTTACGGATAATCTCCGACCAAATGAACTCTCCGTCGTAAATCCACATGCCGTTCACTGTGCTTTTTTGAGTAAAGAGGAAAGTTTCGGCTGTTATGTGATGTACTTAGATGAGAGTTGGTGCTTTGAGATTCAAAAATCATTATATGAAAACTTGTATGAGTATTTAAATGTAAACGCCACATTGCTGCAAAGTAAAGAGTTGTATGAAGATTTTATAAAAGTGTGTAACGCACTATTTGTGCAAGAGAACTCTTTGCTTGAAAAAGAGGAGACAATCATTGAGTTTATCAGCGCTCTTTTTTTAAATTTTTGCGAGGAGAAGAATATCTCTAATGTGTCAAAAAACAGCTTACGCTTGGCGCAAATAATAGAAAAATATATAGATGAAAACTTTTTGGAAGATATTGTGCTTGAAGATATATCTTGGCATGTGCAAATGAGTGTCGTTCATTTGCTTAGAGTCTTTAAAGCAGAGTTTGGACTCTCCATTCACTCTTACATCCTCAACAAAAAAATCCATTTGGCAAAAAAGCTACTTGCACAAAATACCCCAATAGCAGAGGTCGCACAGATGAGCGGTTTTTTTGATCAAAGTCATCTCAACCGTTCGTTTAAGCGGGTTTTTCAGCTTACGCCTAAAGAGTATCAGAAAAATATAGTTTGATACATGTTAATTTTGTCCAAGACTTCATTTTCATTTCCTCCTATAATTTGCAAAAATGAAAGGAGAAGTTATGCAAGAAAAAAAACAAAAGCATAATGAAAAAATAGTTGAACAGTTTTCAAAACAGGCAGTGCCTTTTGGGCAAATAAAAGGGCATTACAGTGGTGTTGAGAGCATTATAGAAATGAGTGAAGTTAACAAAAACGATAGAGTTTTGGACTTGGCATGTGGAACTGGAATTATGGCATGTGAATTTGCAAAAGTTGCAAAAGAGGTGGTGGGTTTGGACATCACGCAAGAGATGCTTCAACAGGCACACAAGAAGCAAAAAGAAGAGAATTTAAAAAATATCCATTTTGAAGTGGGTGATGTCGAAGTCTTGCCGTATGACGATGAAAGTTTTGACATTATCTTTACACGATATAGTTTTCATCATTTTTTGGATGTCAAAAAAGTTTTTGATGAAATGGTGCGGGTATGCAAAAAAGGAGGGGAAGTCATAGTTGTGGATGTAGCGCTTGATGAAAAGTTTGAAAAAGCATTTAACGAGATGGAACGCTTGCGAGACTCTTCACATACAAAAGCTTTGAGTAAAATGGAGTTTGAGAGTTTGTTTGCAGATATGAGATTGTCTGAGCGTAAGACAAAAAGTTATAAAGTCGAGGTAGAGTTGGAAGAACAGTTAAATGCTTCATTTCCACATGCCGGCGATGATGAGAAGATACGAGAAATGATTAAAGATGATTTAACTTCAAATAGAATGGGCATTGATTCTCATATTAGAGAAGGCAAAATATATTTCTCTTATCCTATTTCTATTTTTATGGCGAAGAGAGATGAAATCTAACATGAAGTCAGCAACTTTTGGATTGTATCTGTATTGCCTTTGAGTTATAATTCCCATTCAATTGAAGGCGGTATGATTTCAGATGCAAGAGACAAAAAATACAACGAAATACGTTATATGGATGGTTGTTGCAATGCTCTTTTGGGGTTTTGCATGGACGGCAGGTAAGGTGGCGGCTGAACATTCAAACGCTGAAGTTGCTGCTTTTTGGCGCTACGGCATCTCGTTTATAACCATTATGCCCGTTGTTTGGTATATGAAAATTCCATTCAAAACAGACAAAATTGGCTTTTTGTACATGCTTGCAGCCGGAGCGTTGACATCACTGTTCAACTATCTTTTCTTTGCTGGGCTTTCTCTCGGTCAGGCTGGATATGGCGGGACTATGGTAACCGCTCTTGCACCCATCATCACCTACTTACTCTCGATAACAATCTTTGGGACAAAGGTGTCAAACACGCAAATAGTGGCACTTTCTCTTGGAATTTTTGGTGCACTTATTTTACTTCGTGTACCGTTTGAAGGGTTTTCATTTTTGAATTTGGAGAGTTCCTATTTTCTCGGATGCGCATTAGTGTGGTCGCTTGTGACGATTATTTCTCAAAAAGCCGCAAAAAGAACAAATCTGATGTTTTACACTTTTGTCATTTTTGGTATCACCGCTTTTATAAATATGCTCTTTGCACTGCCACACCATCCGTTTGATTTTAACACTTACGACAGTGTGTTTTGGTATACAATCATATTTATCGGGATACTTCCAGGAACGTTCAGCACGGCACTCTTTTTTGTCTCGGCAGGAAAAATCGGAGCACATAGAACAGGAGTTTTCATGTTCATCGTTTCAGTCGGTGCGATTGTTTCAAGCTGGGTTGTGTATGGCGAAAATATTGCCTTATCGACGCTTATCGGATGTGTTTTGGCATTTGTCGCGGTGATGCTTTTTAACATGAAAAGAACTTCAAAAGTTTTGGTATAAGGAGAAAAAAATGTTTATAGTCTCACTTACTTATGCCACTTCACTTGAAACAGTGGATAAACACTTGGCAGAACATCTCAAGTACCTTGAAGAGCAGTATGCACTAGGAAACTTCATAGCTTCAGTTCCAAGAACCGGAGGCATCATTCTTTCAAAGCTTGATTCTCTTGAAAAGTTAGAAGCTGTTTTAGAAAAAGACCCTTTTAATATTGCAAGTATAGTCGCTTACGATATTCAAGAGTTTATACCGACTATGACTTCTAAAGAGTTTGAGAATTTAAAAGAGTAAATTGAGAATATGAAAATAGAAAACGATGCGTTTGAGACAATTAAGAATTTAGTTGGCGTTTCCATTACAGAAGAAAACCTGACTTTTGTCGATTGTTTCGTGCATAATTGGCTTGCGATGTTTATGCCTATAGGCGGAAATTGCGGTTATGCCATTACACCGTCTCACACGCATCCCTCCTATATGTTTGTAATCGCTTACGACAATCAAAGCGTTGTGTATGTGGAGAACGAAAAGTTTGAGACTTACTCTGGGAGTCTGTTTTGCCTCTCACCTGATGTTGCTCATCATGAAGTGCAAGATTATCTGCCTCCAAAATATTGCGCTCTATTTATTGACAAAGAGAGCTTTGAAAAAAACTTCAGATTTTACACAAAAGATAGACCGAATCTTGATGCCAAGATTGTAGATTTAGAAAATTCAAAAATTGATATGTTGATAAAAGAGTTTATTTTTGAATCGCAAAATACCCATCCATCAAAACAAATTGTTTTAGAAAATCTATCGACACTTTTGACACACGAGATTATACGTACTCTTTTGAGTTGCAATCAACAAAACACAGATATGTCGGACAATCAAAAGATAAATGAATCCATAAAGTTCATCAATGCCAATTATGAAAAGGAAATCTCTTTAGATAATCTAGCGCATAATGTCTTACTTTCAAAAAGCCATTTCATAAAGCTCTTTACTAGGACGATGCAAACAACACCGATGGAGTATCTCAAACAAATTAGAGTGCAAAACGCGAAAAAGATGCTTTTGTCAAACAGATTAAGTATTACAACAATCTCGCAACAATGCGGATTTAATTCTCCCTCTTACTTTACAAAAACTTTTAAAAAGGTCTATAATGAAACTCCAAAAGAGTTTATGCAAAGGTTGAAATAGTAATATCTTTATAGTTTAGAAGCATATCGTTATAGTATTGATATGTCTATTTTTACTATTATGTCGGAAAAATGAGGAGATAAAATGGGCTATCAAGATATACTCGAATTTGTAATGCAAAATCCTATTTGCACACTTTCCACATGCCAAGACGGACAACCACATGCCAGAGCTTTTTTAACAAATATTATAGAGGGTAAGTTTTACTTTACGACTTCGGCAAAAAAAAGAGTCGGCAGAGAGATTCTTTTAAACCGAAAAAGTGAACTATGTTACTTAGGCACCGATTTTTCAAAAATGCTTAGAATAGCTACGACAATAAAGATTTTGGATGACAAAACAATAAAGCAACACCTGATAGATACAAGAGATTATCTTAAAGGTTTTTCCGTTGACGATGAGGAGTTTATACTCTTTAGTGTTTCAGATTCAAAAGCAACTTTTTGGACATTGGCAGATAATCTTAGAGAAGATGAATTAGAGGTTATAGAGTTTTAGTACTTAAAATTCAATGGATTAGCAATTTTTGGATTGTGGAATCTTTTTGAAAGAGTTATACTTTTACAAAATGAAGTGAAGGTTTGTAAATGAGCTCTTTCTTGGATTTATCAGATAATTACCGACAGATAGAAAAAGCAATACGCTATATCGATGACAACTTTAAAGATCAGCCCTCAATAGATGAAATTGCCAAAAATATTAGTATGAGCAAATTTCATTTTATCCGCATTTTTAAAGAGTATGTGGGCGTCACTCCGAAACAGTTTTTGCACTCCGTGACCCTTAACTACGCAAAAGAGCATATCAAAGAGTCTAAATCCATCCTCGATAGTAGTTTAGACATAGGACTCTCAAGTTCAAGCAGACTTCATGAACTTTTCGTAAATCTCATAGGTGTAACCCCAAAAGAGTGGCGAGAAAAAGGGAGGGATGTTTGCATCACTTACGGTTATGGCGAAACTCCATTTGGCGAAGCTCTGATTGGTTTTACCGACAAAGGTATCTGTTATCTGGGGTTTATTGACAATAACAAAGAGGTAATATTGAGCAGATTTGGCGAACTTTGGGAAAATGCAAATCTGCTTCATGATGATACAAAAGCGTGTGAATACCTAGAAAATATTTTCATCAAAAACAAAAAATATAATCTTTTTGTCAAAGGTACAAACTTTCAGGTCAATGTTTGGAAGGCACTTTTAAATCTTCCAAACGGAGTGGTTACAACCTACCAAGATATGGCAAATTTTCTTGATAAGCCAAAAGCGGTTCGCGCAGTTGCAAGTGCCATCGGCAAAAATCATGTTGGCTATCTCATCCCCTGCCACAGAGTCATCGCAAAAAGTGGAGCGATGAGCGGATACCGTTGGGGCATGGAGAGAAAGAAGATTTTAATAGCGTACGAATCAATCAACAAGGAAGTAAAATGAAACTCAAAATTGCGGAGTTAAGTGATATAGATAAAGTTTTAGAACTCCACTTCAGGTATCAGATAGATTCCATAAAAGAGGAAGATAAAAAAGACGGTTTTGTTACGACACCTTTTACAAAAGAGCAACTCTCAGAGCTTATAGAAAAAGAGCAGGGTTTGTTTATTGCCATAAAAGATGACGAAGTAGTGGCTTATGTTATGTCCGCTTCATGGCAGTTTTGGTCATGCTGGCCGATGTTTGCTTTTATGATAGAGCATCTTGGAGAAATAGAGTATTTGGGTCAGAAATTAAGCGTCGACAACTCTTACCAGTATGGTCCGATTTGCATAGATAAAAGTGTACGAGGAAGTGGAGTGCTTGAAGCGATATTTGATTTTGCAAGAGAGCAGATGTCAAAAAGATACCCGATACTGGTTACTTTCATCAACAAGATAAACCCGCGTTCTTTTGAGGCACACAAGAGAAAAGTTGGACTTGAGGTAATAGATGAGTTTAGTTATAACAACAATAACTACTATGAACTTGTTTACGATACGGCAAAGAGATTGCCTAGAGTTTTATAGGAATATAATAACTCAAGTCAAATTTCTCGTCGCTCGATAAAAAGTGGTTTTTGTGATAGACGGCATAAGATGGATTGGTTGTAGTTTCGTATCCGCTGCCGATGAGCCATTCAAAATAGACCCAGTTCATAAACTTTAAAACATCCCCATATTTTCCGCTAAAATCAAACTTTGCATAGACTCCTTTTGGGATGAGAAGAGTCGGTAAAGTTGTGTTTTTTAACTCTTTTTCTAAAACTACACAAGCAATGTACTGGCATTCATTGAGTGGAATGATGGTCGGGTTGTCGTGATGCAGTCCTATTTGTGTGAACTCTGTTATGTTGTTGCACAGCGTCCAAGTTTGGAGCTTTTGCCAAGTCTCTTTGATGCTTTTGTCATACCCTTGATGTCTGATGTAGTATGCTCTCATCTGTGGCATTTTAAGGATAGTAGGTTTGAGTGTGCTAAAATCGGCGGTAGAGTTTGAGGCACTCTCTGATTTGGTGAGAATGGTATTTACATAGGAATTGTACTCGCCATTACGCCACTCTTTTGGGGTCATCAGAAATTTTTCTTTAAACACCTTGCTAAAGGAGGTTTGCGAAGAGTAACCGCACATTTTTGCTATCTGTGTAATGGTGGAGTTTTTATTGGTCAGAAGCAGACTTGAGGCTTTTTGCAGGCGGATAGATTTGATGCTCTCATAGACATTTTTTCCAAACTCGTTTTTAAAGATTCGGTGCATGTGGAATTTACTTACACTCAAATTTTTACTCAATTCATCAAGGTTTATATTTGTATCGATATACTTGTAAATGTTGTAGATGATATCGTTGGCAATTTTTGTGTGTTGTAGCATTGTATCTTTTTTCATATACCAATTATAGCAAGATTACAATTTGTTTTACGCAAGAATGAATAGTTATTTACGCAATAAAAGTGCAGAACTAAATCTTTTTTTCCATTAAAATGGTGTAAAAAAAAGGATAAAAAATGAAACGCTCCTTTATACGTGAAATTCTTGAATCGATAGACGCAGAGACAATTTCCTTTGCAGGAGGTCTGCCCGATGAGAAGCTGTTTCCGCTGGAAGATTTGAAAAAAGCGAGTGAGAAAGTTTTTGAAAATCCAAAGAATCTGCAATATACCATCAGTAACGGTATCACGCCGCTTCGGGAGAAGATAGCAGATTTTTATAATAAAGAGGGATTTGAAACCAAAGCTTCAAACATCCTCATTACAACAGGAAGCCAGCAGGGACTCTACATCATCGCGAAATATTTTCAAAATAAGCAAATCGTTGTGGAAGAGCCATCCTATCTCGGTGCGGTAAATATTTTTAAGATGAACAATTTGGAGATGAAGAGTGTTTCATTAGACTATGACGGAATCGATGCAGAGAGATTTGACGAGGTTTTTGAGAAAATAAAACTAGCCTATCTCATCCCAGATTTTCAAAATCCTAAAGGCTCACTTTACAGCGATGAAAAGAGAATGGAAGTGGCAAAAAGCGTATCAAAATACGGCGGATATATCTTGGAAGATGCACCGTACAGTGAACTCTATTTTGATAAAAAAGCAAAAAGCATCAGCTCTTTGATTCCAGAGAATAGTTTTCATTTAGGCTCTTTTTCAAAAACGCTTTCACCGAGTCTACGCATCGGTTGGATACGGGCAAACGAAGAGATGATTAAGAAGTTTACAATGATAAAAGAGACGATAGATTTGCACAGTTGCGGCATCGCTCAGCACATTTTAAACAACTACCTAGAAGAGAGCAAAAGATATGAGAAACATCTTGCATATTTAAGAGGTGCATATAAAAAAAAGATGGAAATTTTCACGCAAGAATTAAAAAATAATTTGAGCGATTTTCGATTTGAGATACCAAAAGGGGGCATGTTCGTTTTTGGCTCACTCGGCAGTGTGGACAGTTTTGAATTAGTGCAAAAATGTATAAGGGAAAAAGTAGTTTATGTTCCTGCAAACCAGTTTTATCTAGATGGCAGAGTTAGCGATGAGATACGGTTCAATTTTACCTATTCAAGTGCAGAAGAAGTAGTTGAAGGCTTGCAAAGAATTGAGAGAGCGTATCGGGGCGGCATGTGGAAAGATAAGTAAGATTTCTACATGTGAAAAGTAAAGAAAATTGACATAGAGAAAAAAATAAGCTAAACTTTTACCAAACAACCGTTTGGGAAAAAACTATGGCAGTAAAGAAAACATCACGGGAAGAGATTTTAAAAGAGTCTATCAAACTTTTTAAAATTCGTGGATATTACAACACTTCTATGGTCAATATTGCAGATGCATGTGGACTTATCAAAGGAAGTATTTACCACCATTTTAAGAGTAAAGATGAGATTGGTTTGGAGTCTTTGAAGTACATTCATAACTATTTTGCAGAGCATATTTACTCTGTAGCCGATAGAGTTGATTTGTCTGATAAAGAAAAAATAGTGCTGTTTGTGAAAAAAACGGATGACTATTTTTTGCATAGTGAGGGTGGTTGTTTGCTGGGAAATCTGGCTTTGGAAGTCTCTAGTGAGAATCTTGCATTTAAAGAGGAGATAAAGTCTTACTTTAGTGCGTGGGAAAATGCTTTGGCAAAAATCCTCAAAAACAAGTACGCCAATGAGAAGTCTCACGCTTTAGCAAGAGAGTTTGTTGCCCTCACACAGGGTGCTATCATGATGATGACGCTTTACGGTTCATCGGAAGATTATCTCAAAGTAGGTGAAAAAATTATCAGCTTTGTCTGATGATTTTTTTTGTTTTAGTTATTCAAACAATCGTTTGGTTGTTAAAAAGGAGTATATATGAGTGAAGTAAGAAAACCGCTACCGCCTTTTGACTTTGAGAGTGCGACTCAAAAAGTGAAGATGGCTGAAAACGGCTGGAATGGTAAAGATGCGCAAAAAATAGCAATGGCTTACAGCGTAGATAGCATGTGGAGAAATAGAAACCAGTTTATAAATGGCAGAGATGAGATAATCTCATTTTTACAAAACAAGTATGCGTATGAGCTGGAGTATAAATTATGCAAAGAGTTGTGGGCATACAGCGAAAATAAAATCGCAGTAAGATTTGCTTACGAGTGGCATGATGAGAGTGGGCAATGGTTTAGGAGCTACGGCAATGAAAACTGGGAGTTTGATGAAAATGGTCTTATGAAAAAACGATATGCAAGTATCAACGATTTGATGATAGATAAGAGTGAGAGAAAATTTCTTTGGAGTACAGAACTGCGACCTGATGATTATCCGTCACTAAGTGGGATGGGTTTGTGAACATGATGAGTTGAAACAGTTATAAAATGTGGAGGCTTAAATATTTCCACATGCCAATAAAGTTACAATGCTGAAAATTAATAAGTCATCTTCATTGGAAAATATATGTACAAATTCAGCAAATGGTTACAAACAACAGCGTTCAAAAATCATAGTGTGGCGGTGGCTTCGGCGGATGCTAGTTTTAGGAAGTATTATAGACTCACAGAAGAAAATGAGACTATTTTGCTCATGGATTCTTCGCTTGAGAAGCACTCATTAGCTCCATTTTTGGATGTAACGCGTAAGCTTTTGGATGCTGGGGTTAATGCTCCTTTGGTGCTCGAACAAAATCTTGAAGAGGGGTTTTTGTTACTCAAAGATTTTGGGAATGTTCACTATTTGAATGTTTTAAATGACGAAAATTATAAAACACTTTACAGCGATGCGATGGATACGATTGTCTCGATGCAAAAGGCGGAAGTCTCAGGATTGCCACTTTATGACAAAAAATTTCTGCATGTGGAAATGGATTTGATGCAGGATTGGTACTTGGAGAAGTTGCTCTCTCTTACGCTCACACAAGCTCAAAAAGAGCTTATTCAAACTTCGCTCGATACTATCTCAAATGTTGTCCTAGAACAGCCCCAAGGCGTTTTTGTACATCGTGATTTTCACTCACGCAACATTATGCTCACACCTCAAAGCGAGATTGGTGTGATTGATTATCAGGATGCGATGAATGGAGCGATTACTTATGATTTGGTTTCGCTTTTGAAGGATTGTTATATCGAATTTCCAAGAGAGGAAATTGAAACATTGGTCTTAGAGTTTCGTGATAAAAAAGGGATTCAAGTGGAGGACGCAACTTTTATAAAATGGTTTGATTTTATGGGTTTGCAAAGACATATAAAAGTGCTTGGCATCTTCTCACGGCTCTTTTTGCGTGATGGCAAAGATGGGTATTTAAAAGATATTCCCCTTACTCTCAAGTATGTTCTTGACACGGCAAGTCGCTACGATGAGACAAAAGAGTTGGCGAAGTTTCTCAAAGAGATTCAATGAAAGCGATGATTCTAGCAGCTGGTCGCGGGGAACGAATGCGTCCTTTGACCGACACACTTCCAAAACCACTCGTTGAAGTGCGTGGCAAACCTCTCATTGTTTGGCATGTGGAAAAATTAGCGGCATGTGGATTTAAAGAAATAGTCATAAATATTGCTCATTTGGGGTATAAAATCCCTGAGTTTTTAGGAGATGGAAGTTTATGGAATATAGATATTAAATATTCCGATGAGCAAAATGAGGGTGCCTTGGAGAGTGCGGGTGGGATTATAAAAGCACTTCCACTTTTAGGGGATGAGCCTTTTTTAGTTGTCAATGGCGATGTTTTTTGTGACTATGATTTTGATGCAAATTTTGAACTCGGAGATAAACTAGCCCACCTCATTTTAGTGCCAAATCCTGAGCACAATTCTCATGGAGATTTTGGTTTGGATGGCTCTTTGGTGCTCAATGAAGCAGATACAAAATATACTTTTTCAGGCATTGGTTACTATACTCCAAAATTTTTTGCTACAATGAAGTACGGAAAATCTGCATTAGCTCCGCTTCTACGCGAGGCTTGTGATAAAAAACGAGTAAGTGGTACTTTATATCATGGAATTTGGCATGATATTGGAACTCTGCAAAGGCTCGAACTCATAAATAGGTAAAAACTATGATAAAAGTTATTGTATTGCTACTATTGGTAACAACACAAATTTTTGCAACTTCCAAAAATTGTGATTTAGAAAATAAAACTTATAAAGAGATATGTCAAAAAGCTATCCGAAGTGGAATCTCCTCTACATTTGCAAACGAATTTTTCCTCTCCAATTTTAAAATCAAAAAAACAGATGAAACAAGTATTGTTTTTGTACCAAAAAAAAGTAAACAAGCTGAAGTTAAAAAGGTAAAAAAAGTAAATAGTAAGCCATTTAAACATAGAAGTGAATTAGGTCGTCATCTTGAACAGTATCAAGAAGTGTATGACTATGCTGAGAAAAAATATGGCGTGAATCGCGAAGTTGTTGCGGTTATTTTGATGCACGAATCGAAACTTGGAAAATTTAAACCTGCGAGTAATCTTTTAGCTGTTTTTAGCAACATGGGAACAAAAAATAGTACAAAAAAAAGATCACTCTCTGAGGCTGGAAAAGAGAAGATTATCAATTTGATGCGTTACTGCTATAAAAAAGGAATCGAAGCAGGGGAGTGTAATTTTCCAAGTTCACATGCCGGAAATGTAGGAATACCACAGTTTTTACCAGAGAATTTTTGTTATATTGATGGTTATCAAACAAAAGTGGGTGATTTGCATAAAATGGAAGATGCTATAGTCTCAACGAGCAATTTTTTAAATAAAAGAGCCTCATTTGCCAAGCTAATTGATTGGGATAAAATGCCAAAAATAGAAGATGTTCAAAAAGAGTGGAAACAATTTAGAGCAACACATAAAAATAGCTCTTTTGTGTACGAAAAGAGTGAAAAAATGGGTAATGATTACAGCTGTTTTAAGTGTGAAACAGGTGAAGTAGCCTATTTGAGAGGGTATGTGAAAAAAATTATGGGATATAACAACTCATCAGATTATGGGCTTATGATTCTTGGATTGGCACAAAATATACACAAAGAGATTAGTAAATAATTGTTTTATTTGACTTTTTTATCAGAGTTCTAGCAGAGATTTAGTTTACATGTAAAATGAACAAGTCTATTGAGTCAAACACTCATCCAACACTTTTATTTTATACTTCACTCAACAAATGAATCATTTTTTAGAGGTATAATATGAGTAATTCAAAGCATATGGTCATTACAAGTAATGTGAAAGAAAAAATAAAATCTTTAAATGTCGTTTTTCCCTCTTACTACGCCAAATTATATGCTCAAGAAGCGAGTGCTTTTCAAATAGATCTCAATCCAGATGAACTTTTTGATTCGGAAATGCTTAGTGAAAAAGTTGTGCAACATGTCATTACTCTCTCCTCATGCACCCAAAAAGCGATAGAAGCCATAGAAATGGAAGATACAAAAGCACTTACTGCGATTTTACTTGAAACAAAAGCACTTCGCAATGAGATTGATGAACTCCGTAAGATAGTCTATGAAGATAGTCTTACCAAAAGCTACAATAGAAAATGGTTTGAAGATCATTATTTGTGCAACGACAATACAACTCTCTCAAAAGACGGCGTTTTTGTCATGATAGACTTAAATAAATTTAAACAAATTAATGATACATATGGGCATATAGTGGGTGATAAAATTTTATCGCATATAGCAGCAAAACTCAAAGAGTTGGGAGAAAATGTTATTCGTTTTGGTGGGGATGAATTTTTGATAGTGTTGGATTCATCCGTCTCTATTGAAAGCCTCAAAACAAATATTGAACAGATGCTTTTAAAGCTTGACAGTACTTCTTTTAAAATTGGCAGTGAAAATTTCAAAACAAGTTTTTCTTATGGTATTTCCTCATTTATGCAAGGAACTGCCTTGGAGATAAGTCTTAATCAAGCAGATAAAGAGATGTACCATTATAAACAAAATAGAAGAAATAACCCTCTTATCGGTGCATTTGAATAAATATATCTATAAGTTTTGGGTCAAGTTGTTCTTTCATCTCTTTTTTCATGAGCAGCAAAGCTTGAAAACTTGAGTAATTTTTTCTAAAAGTTCTCTGTGTAGTGAGTGCATCAAAAACATCACACATGCCAATAATACGAGCAATCAATGGAATGTTTTTCCCCTTAAGCTTATCAGGGTAACCCGAGCCGTCCATTCTCTCATGGTGGAATTGTACGCCATGAAGAATACTTTGACTTGTGATTCCGTTCTTGAGTAAAATCTCATACCCTATATTTGAGTGTTGTTTGACACTTTCAAACTCAGTAACATCTAAAAAAGTGGGCTTATCAAGTATTTGTGCTTCGATTCTCAATTTACCTATGTCGTGTATTAAGGCAGCATAAATAAGAGCAGTACATTTTTCATTATTGAGCTTGAGTTTATTTCCGATTATCGCAGCGAAAAATGCAACATTTGTGCTGTGTTCATGGGTTGTGTATTCTGGAGACAGGAGCTTTAAAATAGTAGGAAGTATATTGAGAGATGTCGAAGTTATTTCAACGATATTTTCAACACAAGCATCCATCGCATCGCTCTCAAAAAGTTCATTTTTTGTAGCAAAAATGTAGCACATAAATTGAGATATTGTTGTATAAATAAAAAAAATCTTCTCCTCTATAGTTGTGTAGTTTATGACTCTCTCTTTCATAAGTAAGGCGTTTATTATAGGATTGGTAGCTTCTTCTTCGACATCATCAAAAAGAGAAATTATCTCTTCGTTTGGTCGGTTGTAGCAGGACATAAATGCTCTCTTAGATGAATATTTTTGCAATAGTAACGAAGGAGTGTTTGATAAGTGTTGTGTGGGATAATGATGATATATATTGCTCAACACTTATCAAACACTTTGGATTTATAATACCTATCTTTTTCACGCATCTTAAAATTCAAGTGGTCCCACAAGCAAATGTAAGTTCCACATGCCAAGATGCATCAAATAATCTTAAATTCAAAGATTGTTTTAATGCGGACTACAAAGAAATAATTATAAATAAAATAGTAGTTTACTTTTTTAGCTTTTAGATAAAATAGTAGAGGAAGTAAAAGATAAAACTCAAAAAATCAAGGAATTGTATTGGAATATTTGCTATTTATTGCTCTCATACTTTCTATTGTCCCGACTCTTTATTATAGAAATTTATATCTAAAAGAGCAACAAACGAGAGAACAAATCTCAAAGGAGCTTGATATACTACATCAGCAGCAGACCTTTTTTATAAGAAAAATGATTCATGAAATGAATACACCTCTAAGTGCTATTGAGCTACATCTATCTGTTTTGCTCAAAGAGCGTTGCAGTGTAAAAAATGTTGAAATGATTAAAAGTTCTGCACGAATGCTCGCAACAATTTATGATGATATCGCTTTTCATGTTGGCAAAGAAAAAATTTGTTACCCTCCGCAATGGATAGATATAGAAGAGTTTGTTGCGAACAGAATGCTCTATTTTGACACCATGGCAAGTGTTAAAAATATTTTTCTCGAAATGCAGGCAGATGCGGGCTTTTATGTTCACATAAGTAAAACAGAGTTGCAAAGAATCGTTGATAACACGCTCTCAAACGCTATAAAATACTCTACAAACTCTTCTCCAATCGTAGAAATTATGATTTCACACGACAAGGGAGAGTTGAGCCTTATCTTCAAAGATACAGGTTTGGGGATGAGCCAAGAGGAGATAGATAACATTTTTGAAAGCTATTACAGAGCGAGTAATAACATTCAAGGATTAGGTCTTGGACTCAATATCATAAAAGAGATTTGTGATGATTATAAGATAACCATAGATATTCAGAGTGTTAAAAAGCAAGGAAGCACTTTTACCTATAAAATCCCTAAAGAGATGGTTTCAACAAAACCTCAAAGTGGTGCTATATCATGAGAGCACTTGTTTTAGAGGATGATTTTAGTACCTGCTACGCCATTGTAAATGAAGTTGAACAGCTAGGGTTTATTGTCGATAAATGCTTTGATGGTGAGTGTGCAATGAATGCTATCTACACAAAACAGCATGATATTTACATACTCGATATCAATGTTCCAAACATAGATGGGTATGAAGTTTTAGAGTATATATTAAAAAAATATCCGAATGCAGCGACGATTATGATTTCTACCCATATTGAGATTGAATACCTTAAAAAAGCTTTTGATGTCGGCTGTAATGACTACCTGAAAAAGCCTTTTGAGATGGAAGAGTTGCTCCTACGCATCAAAAATATCGTACGCCTCGCGAATGCTCAAGGGAACAAAGACATAGTGAATTTATCTCAGGGTTACACTTATTCACTCATTACAAGTGAACTCTTTTATTACGATTCCAACATAGAACTCACGAAAATAGAATCTCTTTTGTTGCGTATATTAGTTCAAAATCTCGGCAAGATTGTGAGTTCCGAGAGCATAAAAAATTATATTTGGGACAACGAAGAGATTTCTCCAGTTACCATACGCTACTGGATATATCGTCTTATAAAAAAATTTAAAAGTGGGATGATTGTGAATGCAAGGGGCGAGGGATATCGCTTAAGAAAGTTAGATACTAGCGAAGAGATTTTCTAAGGGTATCTTTGGCTTTTAGGAAATATTTGCTTTGAGCGTATGTTTGGCATGTGGAAGCAAAATCTTAAAGTCATCATAGGCATTTACAGATTCGATACAGACAAACTCTTTGTAGGCATCATCTCTCATTCCGCTCATTCGACTACATTTTTCTATCCATGGATTCCATACAACGCATGAGGATGAACCTTCGTTTTGAATTGTAATTGTACGGTTTTTATCTACTAATAAAATTTCGTTATTCACTTCTTGATAGACACAATCCACCTCTTGTTCAAATGTAATAGCACCATTTTGTTTGCATATTTTATTTGTCAGAGCATCAAGATAAGGCTTGCCTGAGAGACCTTGGATGCTTATATTTGAGATGTCTGATATTTGAAAATAGGTGTGAAGTGCTTGTGTGAGTTTGAAGGGCTTTTCATCAAGGTTTGTTGTTGTGAGTTCCATTGTGAGGGAGTCGGAAATAGTAATCTTGAGCTCTAATTCAAATTTATAATTCCACATGCCAAGAGACTCTTTTGTATCATTTAAAATAAGTGTAATTTGTGTGGTGTTTGCATCACTCTCATTTGAGTTTATTAGTTTCCACATGCGAACTCTTGCAAAACCATGCTGTGGCAAATCTGGATTATTCATCCCAAAAGAGGGCCAACAGATAGGAACACCTCCTCGAATGGCTTTGCCGATTTCAAAGTCACTTGTATCACTCAGCCATAAAACCGGCTCTTCATTATGGCGTGCGAAGTGAAAAATATGTCCCCCTTGGAGTGCAATTTTTGCATATGCCAATTGGTTGGTTATTTCGATATATTCAAAGCCGTTTGCGAGTTTTTTTAGTTCTATCATACTACCTCCAAGATTCCATTTTGTGCCATTTTAGAGCATACAGCAATATAAAAAGATAGCAGATGATGCCCAGCAGATAGCTGTGTTGCATATCGCCACTGAGCTGTGCGATTTTGCCAAAGAGCAGAGGAAGTATCGCTCCACCCGCGATTGCCATGATGAGCAAGGCACTCCCTTGAGCTGTATATTTTCCTAAACCTTCTAATGCTAAAGGCCAGATACTCGGCCAAACAAGTGCATTTGCAAAGCCAAGAAGGGCGATAAAAGTGAGTGAATTTGGAAGTGTGGCAATACCGCTCCAGCCCCATAAAATTTCTGAGAGAGTGTGGCTTTGGATAGAGCTAAAAGCTACGCCTAGCAAAAAGAGAATCCCAAAAACTGCACTTCCCATTAAAGCATCTTGTTGCGAGAGAAATTTTGGTATAAAAAAGACGCCTATAAGATAACCAAAAACCATAAAAATCATAGTATAGGAGGTAAGTGCCGTAGCATGTGCCACACCTATGCTTTGACCATAAAGCCCGATTGTATCTCCAGCGATAACCTCTATACCAACATAAAAAAAGAGAGCTAAAGCACCTAAAATAAGGCGTGGAAAATGGAGTATGCTCTCTTTATTTGTATCACTTTGCTCAAAAACAATTTCAGGAAGAGAGGAGAGTTTGATAAGAGCAATTAATCCGCTCAAAACGAGAGCCATAAGCATGTAGGGGAGTATTAATCTTTGCGCTAAAGCTTCACTTTGCTCTGCTGAGGGAAGTGTATCGCTAAGATTTGGCATGTCAGAGAGAATCAGTGCTGTAAAAACAAGAGGTACTAAAACTCCAGCTCCTTTGTTGATAAGTCCCATGATACTGATACGCATCGCAGCACTCTCAAGAGGACCGATAAGAACGACATAGGGATTCGAAGCGGTTTGTAGCGTTGTCAGCCCTGTTCCAAGCGTAAAAAGAGCGATTAAAAAGAGTATATAGTTTGCACTTAAAGCCGCAGGAATAAAGAGTAAACTTCCAATAACCATAATGCCAAGACCTATAGCCATCGCATTTTTATACCCTGTTTTCTCAAGTACAAACGCCATAGGAAGAGCCATAACAGTATAAGCAATATAAAAAGCAAAGGTAACAAAAAGGGATTCAAATTCACTTAGATGACAAATAACTTTTAAAAATGGTATCAAAGAACCATTAAGCCATGTAACAAAACCAAAGATAAAGAAGAGTGTACCGATGATAGCCATAGGCATAAAAGTTGTAAATTTGGGCATAGAATATCCTTTTAGAGCTATTTTATTGAGGCAAGGTAGTGAGCGACAGCATCTTCATCATTCGTGTGTGGCAGGATGATATTCGCTTGTTTTTTGACCTCTTCTTGAGCATTTGCGACGGCTACGGCTGTGTTGGCCAAAGCGAACATGCCTAAATCATTGAAATTATCGCCAAAAACAGTGAGATTGGAGAGTTTAAAATCATGGTATTGGCTCACACTTAAAATGCCATGAGATTTATCAGCATTTTTGTGTAGGACTGTGAGGAACCAACACCCAACATAGGCTTCAGGAGCTAAAATAAACTTTAAACTATCGCCAAAAATTTGCTTGAGATGTGCTTCAAGATTGCGTAAAAGCTCCTCTTCTCCCATGTAAACTATCTTAAAATTGTCATCCATCGCTCTGAGATTTTTGCACTCTTGGAGATTGTCATCCTTGGAGTATCGTTTGAGTACACTGATTTGATGTGGATTTAAGATATCGGAGTATAAAAAAGCTTCACTGAGGTTTGTATCTGCTAAAGCCAAAACAAAAGGATAAATGCCAAATTTGCCACCTTCATCAATAATAGTATCTGCAGCCTCTTTGCTTATAAATTTGGTATCAATAATTTTTTTGTCATAAGTGGCAATCAAAGCACCATCGAGGAGTATCATGGGTGTATTGATGATGATACCATCCAGAAACTGCATGGTTTTTTTGTAAGTTCTTGCCGTAGCAACACTCATGTGTGAAGTCGAAGCTTTTGCATTCCATTGCTCTTTGGTAAAACTGCTCAAAGATAAATCGGAGCGTAAAAAAGTGTGGTCAAGGTCTGTGATGTATATCTGTTTCATTGTTAGCCTATAAAACTAAAAAGTATAAAAAAAACAAGGGCGATTGATGCAGCGATGAGTGCGTAAGGAAGCTGAGTTTTTACATGTTCCATCACTTCACAATCACTCGCCATGGCTGAAATAATAGTAGTATCTGAGATGGGCGAACAGTGGTCACCAAAAACCCCACCTGAGATAACTGCACCAATGCAAAGAGCGATATTTGCATCCATGCCAACCGCCATAGGAACAGCAACCGGAATCATAATACTAAATGTTCCCCAGCTTGTTCCTGTTGCAAAGGAGATAACGCAACTGAGTAAAAAGATAGTAGAAGCGAGGAGATAAACAGAAAGATTATCTGTGGCAAGTGTGGCTAAATACTCTCCTGTTTTGAGTTTGGTTGTGACATCTCCAATAGCAAAAGCCAAAAGCAGGATGAGTGCAATTGGAAAAAGTTTGATGCTTCCTTTGATGGCTGTGGAACCCCACGATGAGAGAGACATGTTTTTTGTGCCAACAAAATAGAAGAGTGTAAAAAGAAGTGTTGTACCCATAGTATAAAAAATGGCACTTGAGCCACTTCCTTTGAGGATATTGCCATCGCCCGTACTATATAAAAAAACAAAAACGAGTAAAACCATCAACACAATAGGTAAAATCATTGTGTACATACTTGCATTTCTCTCTTTATCGGCATGTGCAAGGGAAGTGGATGCTAGAAAGCGACTTTTTTTCATAGCACCAAGATTGATATTGAAATAGATAGCTATAAAAGTAATTATTAAAATAGCTATTGCATAAAAATTGTATTTTATAGAGTTTATTAAGATATCGATGCCATTGCCACTAAGAGTGCCTAAGGATATTTGTGTTGCAATAAGTCCAAGAAGAAGTGCACCCCAGCCATTCAGAACGATAAGTGAGCTAATAGGAGCAGAGGTAGAATCACAAACAAAAGCGAGTTTGGCATGTGGAACTTCATATTTGTCACAAAGAGGTTTTCCAACTGCACCTGCGACAAGTGAAGTGATAGAGGACTCCACGAAAATAACAACTCCAATGATGTAAGGAAGTACCAAAGCCGAGCGACTAGAAGTGACAAGTTGCTTATTGTGGAGGTATGTAACAAATCCAGCAATCCCATGTGACCCTTCGATGAGAGCCATAATACTTCCAACAAGAAGTGCAAAACCTAGAGTCTTGAGTATCCACGGTTCACTTAAAAGCGAGAAAAAGAGTTGATAAACAGCTTGAAGTGAAGCTCCAATGGAGAAATTATTTAAGATAAAAAGTCCAAGAACTGTACCGCTCAAAAGAGCTAAAAGTACATTCTTAGAGTAGAGTGCGAGAAAAAGGGCTAAAAGTGATGGAAGAAGAGAGAGAGCAGAGAGTTCCATGGAAGGATATTAGAACTCTATGCTTAGTAACATCAGACCAACGCGACCAAATTTTTCTCTGTAAAGTTCAGACTCCAAGGTTTGTGCTTCTTTAAAGCCTAATTTTTTATAGGAGAGTATCGTCTCTAAAGAGCCTATTTCAACTATACTTTGAGCGATTCTGTAGCCCTTGAGTCTTGCATTAAGAAGGCTTTTTTGCATAAGTGCTTTTAAAATACCTACATCAATGAAGCCCTCAACCTCTTCCATAAAGTCAAACATCAAAGTTCTATTGTTGAGTTCAAAATCACAACTATATAACACTTCTAAAGTTTCCCTCACATCACTATCGCATCCAGCTTCCATCAGTGCATCGATAAAAGTTTGCTTTGTAGCAATTCGAGGTTCATAACTACAAAGTGAACCGACACATTTACCATCTACTTCGGCAATTAAAAAATTACTAAAATGACAATGACTTTTTGCATTTGCAGTAGTAAGAGCTTCTAATTTTTTTAAAACTATCGTATCTTCGTTTGTTTTGAAAATTAAATCAAAGATAGACTCTATTTTGTCAGCTCTACTACTTTGGAGTATCATTTGTGCTAAAAAAGAGGCATCCTGATTTGTTGCTTTTCTTATTGTAATGCTCATTACTTCTTCCATAAATTAATTAAACTCATATAATAGTAATAGTACCATATCTTATGATAAAAAGTATATTAATTTTAACAACTCTTCAAACATTCTTATTTTGCAGTGAACAAATCCTCTTGGTCGTTGCAAAAGATTTCAATACATCCAAGGCATCTTTGGAGTGCTACGAAGATGGAAAAAGAGTATTTGACACAATTGAAGTAAATATCGGTGCCAATGGGCTTGGATGGGGTCTTGGTGCAATCAAACTCAGCCAAAAAGAGTCAGAACCACTCAAAAAAGAGGGGGACAAAAAAGCACCAGCCGGGCTCTTTCGTTTAGCGGAAGTTTTTGGTTATGAGAGAGCAAATAACGGGAATATGCCCTATTTATACGCCTCTAAAGAGCTTATTTGTGTCGATGATGTGAACTCTTCACTCTATAATCAAATAATCCACATGCCAAGTGAGAAACCACAAAGCTTTGAACTTATGCGACGCGATGACAATCAGTATGAGTTAGGAATTACAGTTGGGCATAATAGCAGTGGTGTACGCGGGAGTGGCTCTTGTATCTTTATGCATATAAGTAAATCGCCAGATGCACCAACCCTTGGCTGTACATCAATGCGTTTGGATGAGATTAAGAAGATAGCTTCATGGCTGGATAAGAGCAAAAACCCTACACTTATTCAGATTCCAAAATCTTCTTCGGGCGAGATACTCAGACGCTATCCTGAGTTAAAAAACTCAGAATTACTTCGTTAATCTTCTTTACTCATCTGCTCTTTAGCCTCTATACCTAGTAAAGAGAGTCCAGTTTTGAGAGAGAGGGCTACAACCATAAAGAGTTTAAGAAGTTTTGCTTCATCCTCCGTTCCAATAATGCGTACATCATAATAAAACTTATGCAATGAAGCAGCAAGAGATTTCAGATAATCAGGCAACTTTTGCACTTGACGCGAGGTAAAAGCATCTTCTACAATTTCTGGAAGAAGCAGTGCATCAAAAAGGAGGCTATCTGCATTTTCATCTAGCCCTTTGAGGGAAGCATTTAAAATTTCTTCTTGGCTTAAATCACTTTTTGAGAGAATAGTTTTAATTCTGGCATGTGCATATTGTATGTAAAAAATAGGGTTTGAGCTATCTTGTTTTTTAAACTCAGCGAGGTCAAACTCCAAAGCAGTATCACTTTTTTTGGAAGCGAAAATATAGCGAAGTGCATCTGAACCAATCTCTTCGACGATATCACTCATTAAAATAACATTTCCCGCTCTTTTACTCATTTTGTAGGGTTCGCCATCTTTGAGGAGGCTTACCATTTGTGAGAGTAAGACTTCAAGCTTTTGGCTATCATAGCCTAAAAATTCTACGGCAGCTTTCACACGCGAGATATATCCGTGGTGGTCAGCACCCCAAATATTGATGTAATGAGCATAATTTCTCTCAAACTTTTGGTTATGATAAACAATATCTCCGGCTAAATAAGTAGGTCGTTTATCTTCACGAACAACAACTCTATCTTTTTCATCTCCGTGACGCTCAGAAGCAATCCACATTTTTTCATCTTTTTCATACACACCATCGCCCATTTTTTCAAGGACTCTTTCCCAATCATCATAGAGAGAAGACTCATAAACAAAAGTGTTAAAAAAGATATTTAAATCGCCTAAATCTTTGACGATGATTTCCATTACTTTGTCTTTTGCCCAAAGTGCAAGCTCTTTTTGACGTGATACATCATTTAAAATCTCTTTGCCAAAGAGTGCTACTGCTTCGCTGACAAGAGGAGCCAAATAATCACCTCGGTAGTAACTCTCAGGATAGGCAACTTCTTCGCCTAAAACAGTTGCACGACCTTCTAACTGGATAGAAAGACCAAGTAAATCAATCTGATTTCCAGCATCATTCACATAATATTCAGCCGTAATGTCATACCCTAAATGGCGACCTAGTTTGAGAAGCGTATCCCCATAAACAGCACCTCTAGCATGACCTATGTGTAGCGGACCTGTTGGATTTGCACTGACAAACTCTAAGAGAATTTTCTCTTGTTTTTCTTGTTTTGCAAACTCAGAAGGATGCATCAAAGCCCATGAAGCATAATCGCTTAAGAAATTTTCACTGAGGCGAAAATTGAGATACCCTTTTACAGATTCAACACTGTGAAAGACTTCACTTTCGTCAAAAGAGGAAGCTAACTCTTCCGCAATAGCCATAGGAGATTGTTTAAGCTCTTTTGCAAGAGAGAAGGCAATAGGAGTAGCAAAATGACCAAAAGAACGATCTTTTGGCTTCTCTAAAACAACTTCACGACCAAATTTTTCACGCAATAGCGTCGATACTCGTTGTTTCAAAAGTTATGCTTGTGTAGTAGTATTTGTATGTGTTGTAGAAGCTGTTGTTTCGCTTGACTCTACTTTTTTAGGAGGTGTAGCATCTGCAACTACACTATCATCTTCTTTCATCTCTTTTTTAAAGTTTTTGATTCCTTGACCAATCCCTTTTGCTAAATCTGGTATCTTTTTTGCACCAAATAGTAAAACAATAATTCCCAATATTACTAATAACTCCATTCCACTAGGCATACTCATAAATGTGTCCTTCTTTTTTAAATTTAAGTCGCAAAGTATATCTACTCTTTGCTGTAACTTCTCTTATCAAAATTGTATTAAATTTCTTGCAAAATTTTTAGCTATTTGAGTGCGATAGAGAGAAGTCGATTATATGTCTTCCCATAGTTGAACAAAATTATTGAGTTCGTCATTGGACATTTTCACTCTTGCGATGACGGCAATGAGTCTCAGTAGCTCTGCTGCTTCGTTCAAATCGTCGTTAATTACAAGATAATCATACTCAGAAATTCTTTGTATCTCTCTTTTTGCCATTTTGATGCGGCGTTCAACAACCTCTTCGGAGTCTGTTGAACGATTTTGCAATCTGTTTTTGAGTTCCGAGAGAGAGGGAGGTGTGATAAAAACTGAAGTTGTAATATCGCCTAGGCGACTATTTACTGCAGTATTCCCTTGCACATCAATATCAAATAAAACTAATTTTCCAGCACTAAGAGCCTCTTTGACAGGTTTCATAGAAGTTCCATAATAGTTTCCATGTACTACGGCATGTTCGAGAAACAGATCATTTTCTATATCTTTTATGAACTCTTCTTCGCTTACAAAGTGATAGTGTACACCATCAATTTCACCTTCACGAATTAGACGCGTGGTTGTAGAGATAGAAAAATAGCAATCCCCGATATCATCAAAAATTTTATTGATAAGAGAGCTTTTTCCAGCACCACTAGGACCTGAAAGGACTAAAACCGCACCACTATGTCGTTTCACTACTTGTCACCTAAAGTGATATTGATAGAAATTTTCATGCCTTTGAGCGAAGCTGCAACATCATGGTCTAAAAGGGCATTAAGAAGTTTTTTCAAAGACTCTACACCTTCATTTTCATCTGATGTACTCTCTTGGATAGATGTTACTTTGTCGAGTGCAAAATTATCTGCAACTTTATTCTCTTCTTCGAGTGTCTCATCGTCAAACTCTTCATCTAAAGAGTTCTCTTCAGGTTCTTGCATCTGCTCCTCAGGCTCTATCTCTTCAACCTCTTCGCCAATTGCAAGTTTTAAATCCCTTGATGTGAGAGAGTCTATGCCTAAGAGGTCTTGTACATCGATTTCACTCTCTAAATCTTCATCACTTAACTCTTCAACTGCACTTTGAATCTGTTCTTCTAGCGACTCATCTTCTTGTGTATCAAAGATTGCATCTTCGATTTCAAGTTCTGCTTCATCTTCAATTTCGAGTTCTTCTTCTTGTATAGCATTGAGTATATCGTCTGTTGGAGACTCTTCTAGCTCTTTTGAAAGAGCATCTAGTGCATCATCCGAATCTTCTTCGTCAAAATTAAAATCCTCTTCATCTGCATCATTTTCTTTTTCATCGCTCATGTCAAGTTCTTCCATCTCTTTAGAGAGACTTTGAAGTGTATCATCCAAGTCCAAAGCATCTTCGAGCTCATCGTTGCTCATTGAAGTCTCATCTGTTTCTTCTAAGTTCAGAGCATCTTCAAGTTCATCGTCGCTCGTTGAAGTCTCATCTGTTTCTTCCAAGTTCAAAGCATCTTCGAGCTCATCGTCGCTCGTTGAAGTCTCATCTGTTTCTTCCAAGTTCAAAGCATCTTCAAGTTCATCGTCGCTCATTGAAGTCTCATCTGTTTCTTCCAAGTTCAAAGCATCTTCAAGTTCATCGTCGCTCGTTGAAGTGTCATCTGTTTCTTCCAAGTCCAAAGCATCTTCAAGCTCATCGTCGCTTATTGGAGCAGTTTTTGTTTCTTCTAAGTTGAACTCTTCTTCAAGTTCACTATCGAGTTCATCATCAAGAGAGAGAGGATCCAATTCATCATCAAAGTCTGAGTTTTTTTCTTCACCTAACTCTTCATCCAAATCCCCAAGGAGATCTTCTAAATCTTCATCGAGTTCTAAAGATTGAGCCATTTCATCTTCTGTATCCAGTTCGGATGCTGACTCTGATTCATCTGCCTCATTTAAAAGTTCTTGAACTTCTTGAAGCTCATCTTTGTCTAATACTGAAGCCTCTTCAGGTTCTTCAATTAATAAATCTGTCTCTTTTAAGTCATCTAAAGAGAGTTCGTCATGTAAATTATCTAACTCATCATCAAGTGAGAGCTCATCATGTAAATTATCTAACTCATCATCAAGTGAGAGTTCGTCATCTAAAGTATCCAACTCTTCATCCAGAGAAATTTCACTCCCTAAATTATCTAATTCTTCATTGAGAGAGACTTCATCTAGTGAAAGTTTATCATCATGTAGGTAATCCAAGGCTTCTTCATCAAGAGGGAGTTCATCATCAAAAGAGGGTTCATCAAGAGAGATTTCATTGTTTTTCAGTTTATCTAACTCATCATCTAAAGAGAAATCAATACTTCCTAAATCTTCGAGATCTTCAATTTCTTCTAAACCTTCAATCTCTCCTAGCTCTTCATGAAAAGAGATTTCATCGCCATTGAGTTCATGAAATTGGTTTCGTTCATTTTTTGTATCTGCTGTATTGTAATCTTGCGAATCGAGACCTTTTCCTAATGAGGAGAAGAGTTCAACGAGTTCTGTAGGTAAAAAAGGTTTTTTTAATGTAGCTGTAAAACCACTTACTTCCGTTGCATTTTTTGCACAGATAAAGAGAGATTTTTTAAATCTTACTTTACTATTTATATTTTCCCATACTTCATCACTATAAACAGTATCATCTATAACTAATAAATCGCATGAAACCCCATCTATATCATTCATATTTCCTATTACTTCTAAGACATCGGAAGTCTTTTGTGCACTGAGCGTTACCAATTTATTAACTACTGGATTGTCATTTAAAAGCAATATTTTCATATAAATTCCTCTATGTGGTGCAAATTACATTTTATGTAAAAGCTATATTTGGCACTATTGTATCAAAAAAAAACTAAAAAAACATTTCCAAGATATTGAACGCTTCTTGCATTTGTATTTTTAAAATGAGCATGGTAGAGGCGAAAGTAGCAATTAACACAGCAAAAGAAACGGTTATTTTTATAGGAAATCCAATAACCAAAAGGTTGAACTGTGGCATTGTTTTCATAAGCATTCCAAAGATAACATCCGCAAGCCAAGAGAGGGCGATAATTGGAAAAGAGATTAAAAAACCTACCAAAAACATGTTGGAGGATGCTTGGAGTATATGATGAAAAAGGTTCTCTGTCATTAGGAAGCCACCAAGAGGAATTGCGACGAGTGATTTGTCGATATAGAGCAACATCCAGTGATGCAAATCCATTGATACTAAAACCATTAAGCCCATTAAAGATAAAAATTGAGAAATAATTGGCATAGAGATACCAGATTGTGGGTCGATGGCACTTGCCATAGAAAATCCCATCATAAAAGAGATAAGTCCACCTGCAAATGTGATGACATTGTACGCAAGAAGAAGCACAATACCAATAGCAAGACCAAAAAGAAGTTCACTTAAAATTGCTAAAACGATGCTAGGCACTGTAATGGCTATTGTCAGGGGTGGCATAGAGGAGTAAAAAACTATAGCAAAGAAAAAAGCCATCGCAGTTTTGATACTAATAGGAATATTTTGGTGAGAGAAGATAGGAACAGCGATAAAAAGTGCTGCGAAACGAAAAAAAAGCAAGATAAACCCAACAATATAGGTGTCAGTAAATATCCCAGCCCACGCCATTATTGAATCCTAACTAACTCTTTATTTTCAAGTCTATATACTTTATCGCATTTATGTGCAAGTTCTTCATCATGTGTTACCAAAATCATTCCTGCATCATGTGTGAGACAATACTCAAAAAAGAGGCTCATGACTTCATTTGCAGTTTGTTTGTCCAGATTTCCTGTGGGCTCATCAGCAAAGATAATACGAGGTTTTTTTGTAAGGACTCTTGCGATAGAGACTCTTTGCTGTTGTCCACCTGAGAGTTCTGTCACTTTTTGGTTTATATTTTTTTCGATATTTAATTTTTCTAAAAGTGTGTTGTCTATCTTTTGATGTGATAGGATTGCTGCAACTTCTAAGTTCTCATAAGCACTAAATCCTTTAAAAAGATAGTGCGATTGAAAAACAAGTCCAAGTGCGTCTCTTTTTATTTGGGAGAGTCTTTTGTTCGTCATTGCTGCAATATCTTCTCCAAAAAGAGAGACACTGCCACTATCAGGTGCAAGAAGTGTGGATAAAATATGCAAAAGTGTAGATTTTCCACTTCCGCTCACACCAATGATAGCAATAGATTCTTTGGCATGTAACTCAAGAGAGATATTTTTAAATAACTCGTAATCAAAAGTATGGGATAAGTTTTTAGCGGATAATAAATTCATGAAAAGGATTATAGCAAATCTAACTAAAATATTCTTGGCATGTGGAATTGATTGCACACAACTTATGCTAAAATTCTTAAACACATAGGAGAAGGGCAGATGATAAAACAATTTTTACAAACTACAGATGATTTTATGTTCTCTAAACTCAAACATACATTTGAAAAAGTAGAGCAAAGTTATAAAAATCGCGGTATCGAGATAGATTTACTTAAAGAGTTGCAAAGCCTTGAATTTGACCCGCTAACGGTGATAGCTGAGAGTACCTCACGATTTGAAAAAGATGTCAAATTTAAACTCAAAATGATACTTGGAATCTTTTTTGTCGCAGCACCATTTATAGGTGCGATAACTATTGCAAATATCCTCAATCTTGGATGTGCTTTTGCTTTTGTATTTACATTTATCGTTGCAATTTTGATGGCAAGTCGTATGGATGAGATAACTTCGAGATATGTAAAAACAAGATGGACAGAAGTCGAAGAAAAATACAATACACTTCAAAAAGAGACACCGACAAAACCTACTATTTATCTTGCAGGTCCAGATGTGTTTAGCAAAGACGCGAAAAAAATTGCAGAAGATTTGAAAATTTTATGTGAAAATCACGGCTATTATGGAGTTTTTCCACTCGATAATGAACTTCAAGCTTCGAGCAAATCTCAATTGGCGTATGAAATTTTTATGGCAAATAAAACGATGATAGACTCAGCTGATATTGTTATAGCAAATCTCAACTCATTTAGAGGAAAAGAGCCAGATAGTGGTACAGTCTGGGAAGTGGGTTATGCGATTGCTAAGGGTAAAAGAGTTTTTGGATATATGGAAGACTCTCATGCATATATTGAGCGATTTACGAATGAGGAAAAAACAAAAGATGGTGAGGTATATGTGGATAAAGATGGCATGATTATCGAAGATTTCGGCTTGTCGGCGAATCTTATGATTGCATGTAGCCTTGAGGGGATTGAGAAAGATTTTGAGGCTGTGTTGCAAAAATTATAGTTCCACATGCCAAGATTCAACCAAAAAATATCCCAAGCCAAAGCAAAACTCTTAGCGGAGTATCCCTATTTTGGGACAATTGCATCAAGGCTTGAACTTGTGCCAAATGAGGATATCCAAGCTTTTAGGAGCAATGGTATCCGCCTTGAATATAACCCTGCGTTCTTTGAAAAAATTGAACTCTCACGGATGGAGTTTGTTTTTGCCAATGGTGCGATGCACGCATCTCTTCTCCATGAAAATAGAAAAAACTCTCGAAGCGGATGGCTCTGGCAACTCGCAACCGACTATGCAATCAATGATATGCTTGTACTCAATGGACTGAAGCGACCCGAGGAGGCAACTTACTCACAGCGATTTAGTGGTTTGTATGCGGAAGAGATTTACGAGATGCTTAAAGAGGATATTTTGCGTGATGAGCTTGAGTATGAAGCCGATGATATGCAAGATACAGAACTACAAGAGGGTTTACAAGAGCAACTTTTTGAAGAGTTTGCACATGCTATCTTGCAAGATGAAGAGAAAAATGGTGCTTTGCCACAGAGTATAGAACTGTTTTTTGAACTTCAAAAAATTGGAACAATCGATTGGAGAAATGAGCTTAAGATAGCAATTGAGCGATTTCATAAAGATGATTTTACGCTTATGCCACCTAATAAAAAGTTTCTGCATATGGGAGTTTATCTACCATCTTGTGTGAGCAATAGATTTGCGTTAGTCATAGCGATTGATAGTTCAGGTTCTGTGGATGAAAATTTGTTAAACGCATTTTTGAGTGAGGTCAATTTTTTGATGGATAGCGTTGCAAATTATAAAATAGATTTGTTTGTTTGTGATGATGTTATTCGTTCGCATCAGCTCTTTTACAGTGGAGATTTATTGGAAGTTTCACTTCAAGGAGGCGGAGCAACAGATTTTCGTCCTGTGTTTGAGTTTGTGGAGCGGGAGTTGGAGGATACAAAATTGCTTCTCTACTTTAGTGACCTCGAGGGTATATTTCCACATGCCACTCCTGCGTATAGTGTGAAGTGGATAGCCCCAAAAGAGAGGGAAGTTCCTTTTGGAGAGATTATCCTTCAGAGTTAGTTGTGTATTATCTGATTTTGACCACTCTGTTTTGCATTGTAGAGAAGTAAATCCGCTTGATTGACATCGTCTTCTAGTGTGTCTTCATGGTGTAAAGAGACACCGATAGAGATTGTAAATTGGAACTCTTGATTTTTGTCTGAGAGGATTCTGTTTCTCTCTATGGTTGAGCGAATAGTCTCAAAAGTTGTAAGAGCATCTTGTGCTGAGATATCTTTGAGAACAACACAAAACTCCTCTGCATTAAATCGTGCAACAATATCTTTTTGGTGTACGCTTGAGCGTAATATTTCTGAGAGACTTACTATGGCTTGATCGCCACTGTCGTGTCCATAATTTTCATTTATCTTTTTAAAATTGTCAATATTTATCATTGCGATTGCAAAACTTTCCCCATTTTGTGATGCATCGCTAAAGTAATCTTGCATGTTTTTGAAGAAGTATCGGCGATTGTAAAGACCAGTGAGGAAGTCTCTGTTTGCATGATTTGTGATGATATGTATATTTTCTAGGGCTTCAATTGAGTTGTTAACACGGCATGAAAACTCCTCTTTTGAGAATGGCTTTTTGATGTAATCATTGGCACCGCTTTTGAGAAACATTGCCGTTACTTGGTCATCTTCGTTGGAAGAGAGGGCGATGATACTCATATCACTTTTGTTATGTATTTTACGAATCTCTTTTGTGAGTTCGAGTCCATCCATGACAGGCATGTTGTAGTCTGTCAAAACAAGGCTGATATCGGGGTGTGTCCCAATCATGCCAAGAGCCTCTTCGCCATGAGCCACTGTGAGCACTTGAAAAAAGAGATTTTCCAGCATAGCTTTCATGGATTTGCGAAACATCATGGAGTCATCGACGACGAGAACTTTATGTTGTTGATTTTTATGGAGTCTTTTGAGTGTGTGAATGATGTAGTTGATATCATCCACACCACTTTTTGTGACATAATCTATGATGTTTTTTTGAAGCATTTTGTCTCTAAACGCTTTATCGATATTCCCACTCAGAACAAGAACACGATTCTCTTTTGAGAGCAGAAAATCAACCACTTCGCCATTGGGTGCATCGGGAAGGTTGAGGTCTGTGAGAATAATAAAGTAGTTGTATTTATGAACAAAAAGTTTGGCTTCAGAGAGTTGATAGGCAATATCTACTTCAAACCCAAGTTCAGCATTAATTTTTTTTGCGATAAGTTTTGCAAGTGTTTTGTTATCTTCGATGATTAAAATTCTATCCATTATTTTTTGATGTTCCTTGTGAATATTGAGAAAAAATTCTACACTATTTATCAAATTTTTTAGTTTAAATTGATAATATAAAGCTATGAATTACCTAAGTGTTACTATTGATAAACTCAAATCAAATCAAAATGTCTTTTTAACAGGCGGAGCAGGTGTTGGAAAAACAACAATCACAAGAGAAGTGATTCAAGCCTTTGAAGAGGATGCTAGAAAAGTTGCAAAACTCGCTTCTACAGGTATGGCAGCAACGCTTATCAATGGACAAACCTTACATAGTTTTTTGGATTTGGGAATAGCTTCGAGTTTAGAAGAGTTAGAAAAAAATGGCAAATTGCCTATCAGTAAAAAAGTGAAAAAAATAATTGCTGCTATGGATTTAGTGGTTATTGATGAAATTTCCATGGTAAGTGACACTTTGCTTGATATGATACAGCTTAGACTGACTCAAGCTGGTTTTAGTGGTGTACTGCTTGTAGTGGGAGATTTTTTACAACTTCCCCCTGTCGTACGAGGTTATGGCGAAGTTAGATTTGCTTTTGAATCTCCTTCTTGGGCTGAGTTTGCATTTGAAAAAATAGAACTGACACATATTTACAGAACTGACGATAAATATTTTATTGAACTTTTAAACAGTGTCAGGTTTGGATATATTGATGAAGTAACACACAACCACTTAAATGAGTTTATCAAGCCACTCGGCGAGGATTTGAGTGCATTTACTTTTTTGTTTGGAAAAAATGAGTCTGCTTCATGGCATAACAAAAGACAACTCTCCTTTATCGAAAATGAACTTTTTGTAAAACAAGCACAGATTGTTCGGCATGTGCAAAGCGTAAAAGATGCAGAGATTGAGCGTTATATGAGTGATGCTAGAATCGAAAAAGAGTTAGAGCTAAAAGTCGGTGTACCTGTACTTTTTACCAGAAATTCATGGAACTATTTTAACGGGGAACGAGGAGTAGTTGTCACGATTGATGGTAACTTTGTTTATGTCAAAAAGAGTGATGAGCGAGTCGTAAAACTCGAAGCTGTGGCACAATCCAAGGGCATGTGGAAAGAAAAAACTGTGGATGGTAAAAAAGAGATGGTTGAAGAGACTCTTTTTAGTGTGTATCAGTTTCCTATCAAACTTGCCTTCGCCATCACAATTCATAAATCGCAAGGCATGAGTATCATGGATTTGATTATTGAGACCAATGAGATTTTTGCCCCTTCTCAGTTTTATGTAGCACTCTCAAGAAGTTCCAATCCATTGAGGTTAAATCTCATCGCACCAAAAAAGCAGTGGCATCAACTTGCATTTGTAAATCAAAAAGCTTTGGATTTTGTGGTAAAAAATTAGGAGAGTTTATTCCACATGCCAAGTGTGGCATGTGGAATAAATAAAATCTGCCTCAAAGAGGCAAAATGTCTAAAATTATAGTTTTTCTGCGTGAGAAGCTAAATACTCAGCAACACCTTCAGTAGAAGCTTTCATACCTTCATCGCCTTTTACCCAACCAGCAGGACAAACTTCACCATGCTCATTTGTGAAAAGCATCGTGTCCACCATACGAATCATCTCATCAATGTTTCTTCCAAGTGGTAAGTCGTTTACAACAGCGTGACGCACAGTGCCATCCGCATCAATTAAAAATGAACCACGAAGAGCAACTGATTCACCAAAAAGTACATCGTAATCTCTTGAAATCTGTTTTGTTAAATCCGCTACAAGAGGAAACTTAACTCTGCCGATACCACCATTATTTACTGGAGTTTCTCTCCATGCAAAGTGAGAAAATTGGCTGTCAACAGAAACACCGATTACACTTACGCCACGACTTGTAAAATCTTCGATTCTATGTGAGAAAGCGATAATTTCCGAAGGACAAACGAATGTAAAGTCAAGTGGATAGAAAAATAAAACTGCACCTTTTGCACCTAAGTTGTTGTAAAGATTAAAATCTCCAACGATTGAACCATCTGCTAAAACTGCTGTTGCTGTGAAATCTGGGGCTTTGTTTGTTACTAACATATATATTTCCTTGTGATTTAAATTGAATGGAAGAATTTTAACTGAAAAAAATTAACTCTCCTAGAGCGAATTTAAGAAGTCTGTTTATTTAAGGAAAATTTTTATCTTTTAGGAAAAAAGTTTTATTTATTTAAATTTGCTATAATTTTCACGATTTATGGAGCGAGACTCTGTACTTCAATAAGGAAAAATCGATGACAAAAGAGTATATATTTACTTCAGAGTCTGTAACAGAAGGGCACCCTGATAAGATGGCAGATCAAATCAGTGATGCAATTTTGGATTATATTATTGAGCATGATACGAATGCACGCGTTGCGTGTGAAACATTGGTATCAAATGGTTTTTGTGTAATTGCAGGTGAACTGAAAACAACGGCGTATGCCCCAATGCAGGAGATAGCGAGAAAAGTTATCCAAGAGATTGGCTACACAGATGCAACTTATGGGTTTGATTACCGTGCTGCTGCGGTTTTGAATGGTATCGGTGAGCAATCTGCTGATATTAATCAAGGTGTTGATCAAGCTAACGGAGAAATAGGTGCGGGTGATCAAGGGTTGATGTTTGGATACGCATGTCGTGAGACGGATGTTCTTATGCCTCTTCCTATCTATTTGGCACATCGTTTGACGCGTCGCTTGGCAGAAGTTCGTAAAGATGGAATTATTCCTTACCTTCGCCCAGATGGAAAAGCACAGATAAGTGTGAAGTATATAGGGGATAAGCCCGTTTCAGTTGAAACAGTTGTTATCTCAACACAACATGCACCTGAAGTTTCACAAGAGAAAATTCATGAAGATGTAATCAAAGAAGTTATCAGACATGTTATTCCTAAAGAGATGATGAGTGAGAGTACAGTTTTTCACATTAATCCAACAGGAAAATTTGTAATTGGTGGACCACAAGGCGATGCGGGACTCACTGGAAGAAAAATCATTGTTGATACTTATGGTGGAAGTTGTCCACATGGTGGTGGTGCATTCTCAGGAAAAGACCCAACCAAAGTGGATAGAAGTGCAGCTTATGCAGCACGACATGTTGCAAAAAATCTTGTAGCCTCAGGTGCTTGTGATAGAGCAACGATACAAGTCGCGTATGCGATTGGTGTAGTGCAACCTGTTTCTATCATGGTAGACACACACGGCACAGGCAAAGTAGATGAAGAAAAAATTGAAGCATGTGTAAAAGAGCTTTTTGATTTATCTCCTAGAGGTATCATCAAATCACTTGATTTACTCCGTCCAATCTATAGACAAACTGCTGCTTATGGGCATTTTGGTAGAGAAGAAGATGGCTTTTCTTGGGAAAAAACAGATAGAGCAGAGGATATTAAAAAATATTTAGGTTTATAATTTTTTGACTCTTTGATGGTAATTTTTTACCATTGAAGCGTTCGAATAAAAAAGTAACTTTTCGATACAAAATCATTTTTTAGAAACCTTTTTTAGCTCTCTTTAAAAATGTTTCGTTATAGTTACCTAAATTTAAAAATAGGAGAAGATAATGGCAGTAATTATTAATGATACATGTATCAACTGTGGTGCTTGTATTGATGAATGTCCAGTAGAAGCAATCGTAGATGAGGATGATAACCCAACGGGTGAAGAGATTTATTATGTTCATAGTGACAAATGTGTAGAGTGTGTTGGTCATCATGATGAACCAGCATGTGCTACTGCATGTCCAACTGAAGGTTGTATAACTTGGAGTGCAATTGGTGATAGTCCATCACACCGTGAAGACATCACTGCTGAACAACGCTCAAATAAAGAGTCAGTTGTAGCATAATTTTCTTCTTGCAAAGTACACTTTTGTACTTTGCAAATTAACTACTTTTATAAAATCCCCCACATTTAAACTTAAATCATATAAATTTTCGATATCATTCCGCTCTAATTTTATATTTTATAGGAGATTTGATGGAACGAACACTATCAATCATTAAACCAGATGCTGTTGCAAAAGGTGTTATCGGCAAAATTTTAGATCGTTTTGAAAGCAATGGTCTTAAAATTGCAGCAACAAGAAAAATCCAGCTTTCTCGTGCAGATGCAGAAGCTTTTTATGCGGTTCACTCTGAGAGACCATTTTTTAATGATTTAGTTGATTTTATGATTAGCGGTCCAGTAGTTGTTTCAGTATTAGAAGGCGAAAATGCAATGAGCAAAAATCGTGATCTTATGGGTGCAACAAATCCAAAAGAAGCAGCAGCTGGTACTATTCGTGCAGACTTTGCTGAAAATATAGATGCAAATGCAGTTCACGGAAGTGATTCAGTTGAAAATGCAGCAGTTGAAATTGCATTCTTTTTCTCAGAGAGAGAAATTTCGTAATTTAAGTATGAAAGTTTCACTTAGAAAAGTAACCACAACACCATTAGATTTTGATATAAAATCAAATGAAATAACTTTTAAAGGTTATTTACAGTATCATACAGGCAAATTAATTTTGCTAAAAGCAGAATTGAATGGTTTGCTTGATGTTCAGTGCAACAGGTGTGGTGCAGATTTTAAATTGCCAATAGAAGAAGAGATAGAGTTTTTTATCTCGGATGGAATCTATGAAGATAGTGAAGATATCGAGCTTGATGTTGTAGAATCTTTGGACTCTATGGTAGATTTAGATGATATTTTAAGCTCTGAACTTGAGCTTATAAAAAGTGATTATCACAACTGTGATAATTGTGAAGATTCTTGGGAACAAGAATAAAGTATAAAGTAAAAGAAACAAGTTTCTTTTGCGTATAAATTAAAATGAAAGGAATGAAAATATGGCAGTACCTAAAAGAAGAGTGTCTCACTCTCGTTCAGCTAAAAGAAGAACTCACTACAAAATTACTTTAGCTAAACCAATCAAAGATAAAGATGGAACGTATAAGCTTCCACACCACATTAATCCAGTTACTGGTGAGTATAAATAGTCAATGGTCAAGATTGCTATTGACGCAATGGGCGGGGACTTTGGTCCTGAGCCGATTGTTAAGGGTTGTATTGATGCACTTAAAACAAAATCGTTTGAGCCTATTCTCGTAGGTAAATCATCGGAAATTTTACCTCTGTTACCAAAGCGTTATAGAGGTAAGATTTTAATTATTGAAGCAGACGATGTCATCTCTATGCATGATGCAGCAACTGAAGCAGTAAAAAGAAAAGAGAGTAGTATCTACAAAGCTATTGAACTCGTAAAAAATGGTGAAGCTGACGGGGTCGTTTCAGCTGGTCATAGTGGTGCGACGATGACACTTGCAACACTTAGACTTGGTCGTCTCGCTGGTGTTTCTCGTCCCGCACTTGTTACGCTTATGCCTACAAAAACTGGTCGTCGTTCTGTTGTTTTAGATGTTGGTGCGAATGTTGATTCGAAGCCTGAGCATCTTGTAGAATTTGCTGTTATGGGCGGATGTTATGCGGAAGATGTTTTAAAGATCAAGAATCCTTCTATTGGGCTTTTAGCAAATGGCGAAGAGGATTCAAAAGGCAATGAAGTAACAAAAGCAGCTTTTAAATTACTCAAAGGCTATAGTGGCTTTAAAGGGAATGTAGAAGGTGGAGATATCTTCAATGGAAGCTGTGATGTCATTACCTGTGATGGATTTATTGGGAATTTAGTTCTTAAAACGAGTGAGGGTGTGGCTTCGACTATTAGCCAACTTATTAAAGATTACATTCGAAAATCTCCTGTTGCGATTACGGGTGCTCTTTTGATGAGAAAAGTATTTAGACTTCTTAAAAAAGAGATTGATTATGCTGAAATCGGAGGAGCTCCTCTTATCGGCATTAAAGGATGTGCGATTGTAAGTCATGGCAAAAGCAACGCAAGAGCGATAGAAAATGCTATTTTTCAAGCTATAAAGTATGTGGATACAGGGGTCAATGAACACATTATCTCAAGACTTGCAGCTCTAAAGCAAAAGGAAGATTAATGGCTTATGCAGCTTTTCGTTCTATTGGTGCGTATGTGCCAGAAAAAATATTAACCAATGAAGATTTATCTAAGATGGTTGATACGACAGATGAATGGATTACGAAAAGAACAGGCATAAAAGAACGCCATATCGCTTCAAAAGATGAAACAACAAGTGACATGGGCGTGAAAGCTGCTCAACAAGCAATTGAGAGAAGTGGCATTGATAAATCAGAGATAGATATGATTATTTGTGCGACTATCTCGCCTGATTATTTTTGTATGCCCTCAACTGCAACAGTAATTGCAAATAAACTCTCTCTTGGATATGTAACTGCTTTTGATATTTCAGCGGCATGTACTGGATTCGTTTATATCCTCTCTATTGCAAAAGCATTTATAGAATCAGGTATGAAAAAAAATATTCTTATTGTTGGAGCTGAGAAACTCTCAGCGATTACTGATTATACAGATAGAGGCACTTGTATCTTATTTGGTGATGGTGCAGGGGCTGCAGTTATTAGTGCAACAGAGAACAAAGAAGAAGCTATTATAGATATTCACACTGGTTCTGATGGTGCATATGCAGATTTACTTATGACTCCAAATGGTGGAAGTGGTTCAGCTCATGATGCATTAGAACAAGAATCTGCAGGATGTTTTATGCAAATGAAGGGAAATGAAACCTTCAAAGTGGCAGTACGAACACTTACGAAAGATGTGGTTGAAATCCTTGAAGCGAATAATATAGAAAGTTCACAAATCACCCATTTTGTACCGCATCAAGCAAATCTACGGATTATAAAAGCTGTTGGTGAAGCTCTCAAATTAGATGAAAAACAAGTTGTTTTGACAGTTGAAAAATATGGCAATACTTCTGGAGCTTCCATCCCAATGGCAATCAATGATGTTTATGAGAGTGGCTCACTCAAAGCTGGAGAATTGATGCTTCTTGATGCATTTGGTGGGGGACTTACTTGGGGAAGTGCCTTAGTCCCTTTTTCGCCTTTGAAATAGCACTTTAAAAAATTTCGATACATTTCTCTTTCCACATGCCAAAAAAGCACCTAAATATTTTTAAGTGCTTCTTTTACTCTTTTAAAAAACTCATTCTCATCTGGTAACTCAAGTTTTGCATCGCGTAATTTTTCGCCCCACATTGGATTAGGAAAGTAGCTATCCTCTTGGAATCTTGCCATGACATGAATATGAACTCTTGGGAGCATATTTGCAAAAGATGCCATATTGATTTTTTTTGGATTATAGTAGCTTTTCATCTCATATTCTAAAATGTCATACACATTCCAAAGCTTAGTGCGTAACTCTTTTGGCAGATCGCCTAACTCTTTGTAAGGTTCTTTGGTGAATATTTTGAGCCAAGGGATTTCACTCTTCTCTTTTTCTATATAAATTTCATTATCTTCATAAATTGGCATAAACAATGCTCCATTTTTGACAATTATAACAAGTTTTTTGAGGGTTTATTGGAGGATAGTAAAAGAAGTTGGCATGTCTAAAGAAACATTTTTGCTATGCAAAAAGCGGTTCCCTTGTTTTGGAAAATATTTCCACATGCCAACTGTTTTGAGAATTAGTCTCTGTGACGAGGAGCAGAAGTTCTTGAAGTGCTTCTGTTTGCACCACCAGCACTATTGCCACGGTAACCGCCACCGCTTCCGCCTTCACGAGAACGAGGAGCTGCACCCTCTCGGCTACCACCGCCATCACGGCTACGACTTGCACCGCCACCTGAACGATTTCCACCACTGCTTGAGCGACTTCTGCCTTTATAGCCACCGCTACCGCCTCTTGTATCGCGTCTTCTTCCAGCTCTCTCAAGTATCTCTTCGAGTCTATCTGCTGCGATACCGATGTGATTTGGTCCTTTGATCTCTTGATTGTCTAAAAGCATAGAGATAAGTTTGAACGCCATTTTTTCTTCATCAATATCAAGGCGAAGAAGGTCTAAAACTTTGTGAGCTTCATCATAAATGTGTTGCTCTTCGATTTTTTTCACTAACGCTGTGAGTGTAGTTTTTCTCAAATCATTTTTACTTGGAACAAAAGCATGAGCGATTGAAGTTCCAACTTTTTGTTTGATGCGTTGCAACTCTTTAAACTCTAATGGAGTTAAAAGTGTGATTGCTTTTCCTTTTGTTCCTGCACGACCTGTTCTACCAATACGGTGAACATAGCTCTCAGGATCAAATGGGATATGGTAGTTAAATACATGTGAAATATTATCCACATGGATGCCGCGTGCTGCAACATCTGTTGCAACAAGAACTTTTACGCCATTATTTTTGAAACCTTTGATAACAGTTTCTCTTTGGCGTTGTTCCATATCTCCATGAAGACCATTTGCCAAGAATCCAGCACTTGAGAGTACATTTGAGAGTCTATCAACTTCACTTTTTGTTCTACAAAACACAACTGATTTTGTAGTTTTTTCAGAGTCCATCAAACGGATGATAGCATCATCTCTCTCACTCTCTTCGATTACATAATAGAGTTGTTCGATATCTGTGTTTGTCGTCTCACCCTTTGTAATCGAGATAAATTCAGGATTATCAAGAATTCTACTCGCCAAAGTTTTGATAGGCTGAGGCATAGTTGCTGAGAAAAGAAGTGTTTGACGGTTTGTTGGAAGGTAAGAAAATATTTCATTAATATCATCCAAAAATCCCATATCAAGCATCTCATCTGCTTCATCAAGAATTACCATAGAAGGGATGAAATTTTTTACCAAATTCTTTTTGAGAATATCCAAAAGACGACCTGGAGTTGCAACAACGATATTTGCACCTCTATCAATGAGGTCAATTTGTCTATTGTATGAGCTACCACCATACACAGTTACAGTTTTTACACCTAAGTTTCTACCATATTTGAAAAGCTCATCAGAGACCTGAGTAGCAAGTTCACGCGTTGGAGTGATAACTAAAACTTCAACACCACCTTTTAAGTGCATGTTTGAAATTGCTGGAAGACCAAAAGCTGCAGTTTTTCCAGTTCCTGTATGTGCTTGACCAACGATGTCACGACCAGCAAGTACGAAAGGAATTGCTTGTTTTTGGATAGGGCTAGGAACTGTAAAACCAGCATATTTTACTGCTTGTAGTACCTCTTTTTTTAAATTTAAATCATCAAATGTGATCAACTTTTCTTCTGTTAGAGCGTTTGTTTGTGCATTTTCTTGCATCATCATATACCTTTAATTAAGGAGATGATACAAGCATACTTTTGCAGTATGGCACCTTCTCCTAGGAAAATTTTGCGAATTATAGCGAAAAATTCATAAGGAATAATTAAAGTTTAATATATATAAAATAACTTAAGTTAATGATGTTTCAAAAAGTGGATGCTAATTTGCTATAAAAGTGAATAATTCCAATTAATGATGTATAATTTTTGCAATTGATTTGAGGATTGGCATGTGGAATTGTATTTGATTGTGAGTTTAGTGGCGTTTGTAATCATCTTGTTTTTGGTCTATTTACTCCTTATGCAAAAAGAGACGCTCTTAAAAATGGTGTATGAAAATGAGGAGTTGAAATTGCGGCATGTGGAACTTCAAAATGCCAAAAGTGAACTCGAAATCCGACATGCAGTCTTAAACACTCGTTATGAAGAGGAGATAAAATCCTCAGATGAGAAGCTTCGCGTACTTCAAGATGCCAAAGATGAACTCAGCCGTGAGTTTAAACTTTTGGCAAATCAGATATTTGAGGATAAAGCAAAACAGTTTAATCATACGCACAAAGAACAGTTTGAGATATTGCTCAAGCCTTTTCGTGAGCAGATAAGCAATTTTTCTATGCAGTCAAAAGAGCAGTTCAACACAGAATCCAAAGATAGACATCTCCTCAAAGATGAGTTAGTGCGACTCAAAGAGATGAATGCAAGACTCTCAGAAGATGCCCTCAATCTCACCAATGCTCTCAAAGGCGAGAACAAAACGCAAGGGAATTGGGGTGAAATAGTTTTGGAGCGAATATTGGAAGAGTCAGGATTGCGTGAAGGAATGGAGTATGAAACACAAGCCACACTCAAATCAAGTGATGGCAAAATTTATCGCCCTGATGTTATCATCCACATGCCACAAAAGAGAGATATTATCATCGATGCGAAGGTCTCGCTTGTGGCGTATGAGCGATTTATGAGCGAAGAGAATCCACATGCCAAAGCATTGGCACTCAAAGAGCATATTGCAAGTATTTCCGCACATGTCAAAGGATTACATGAAAAGCAGTATGAAAAACTTGAAGGAATCCATACACTTGATTATGTGTTGTTGTTTATGCCGATTGAAGGGGCTTTTTTATTGGCACTCGAGCAAGATGGAGAGTTTTTTAAACGAGCGTATGAGAACAATATTTTGGTCGTTTCGCCTTCGACACTTCTTGTGACGCTTAAAACTATAGAGCATATTTGGAGAACACAAAAACAGCAAGACCATGCCAAAAAGATAGTCGATGAAGCCGAAGCGATGTATGATAAACTCGTTCTTTTTGTCGATGAGATGCATAATATTGGCACCTATTTGCAAAAAAGTCAAAACTCCTATGATAAAGCAATGGATAGACTCAAATCTGGGCGAGGAAGTCTTATGCGACGAGGGGAAAATATGAGAAAACTAGGATTAAAACCTAAAAAACTTTTAGAAATAACAAACCAAGAGGACGAACATGACGATACAGACACAATATAATTATGAAAAAACTTGGAGCGATACAAAAGAGACAGATTTATTACGCATCATAGAAGAAGAGGTAGGCGATGCTGATGCCAAAGGTATTTTGGTTTATATCAAAGAAGCAATAGCTGGTGGAAAAGTCATTACTGTGGGAAGTTGTAGATTTAAAAAGAAGTAGCCAAGAAAAAATCTTGGCATGTGGAAGTTTAGGGATGAGGCACTTTGAGTGTTGAGTTTAAACTCCATCCGATAAGAATCATAAGTCCTAACACCGCGAATGCAGGGATAAGTGCGTAAGTGTGAGCGAGATAGACAAGCCAGAGCAAAATCGCACCAAGAGGTGTTGGCACTCCTGTAAAAAATTTGGAAACTTCTCCAGCATTTGCGTTGATGTTGAAGTGTATCAATCTTCGAAGTCCTGAGATTACATAGTAGATACTGATAATTGCCGCTGCTATCATCCACATGCCGGAGAGTGAAGTGGTATAAACTGCTTGAAAGATTAAAAACACCGGTACAAGAACAAAACTCAAAAAGTCTGCAAAACTATCAAGCTGGATGCCAAATTCGTTGGAGAGTTTATATTTTCTAGCAATTTTTCCATCGAAAATATCAAATGCACCACCAATCCACGCAAAAATAATAGCTACAAAAAAGTTGTTTTGTGTAATAAAATAAGTAGCACTCAAACCTGCCGTGATGTTTACAAAAGTGAAAAGATTTGCTAAATTGAAGTGGGAAGTTGCAGTGTAGAGAAATTTCATAGATAACCCTTAAAAAATGAATTTGTTATTATAGCTAATTTTATTTTAGTGTTTAAACATTCGTTAATAAATATCGTTCTATAATCAAAAACATATAAAAACAAGGGCGTATTCGATGAGTTTTTTAAATAATTTCAAAATTAGGCAAGTTCTAGCTGGTTCAGTCGCTTTGGTGTTGGCTGTTTTGCTTGTGAGTGCAGCACTCAACCATATGAAGATGGGGGTCATTATCCAAGAGACGCAGGAGCAAAAAGAGGAAGTTCTACCAAATTTATTAGATTTTTTAGATTTACAACTCAATATCATTCAAATTCAGCAGTGGCTCACAGATGTATCAGCAACAAGAGGAGCTGAGGGTTTTGATGATGGGTTTGATGAGGCAAAAACATATTTTGATAAAGCGAATGTAACTGTGGATAAGTTGATAAGTTCGCATCAGAAACTAGGTGAAGCAAAAGTGGTTGAAGAGCTTAAAAACTATAAATCTAGTCTTCAAGAATACTATGCTGTGGGTGTGGAAATGGCGAATAGTTATGTTAAAAATGGACCAGCAGAGGGAAATAAGTTGATGTCAAAACTTGATCCTTTTGCTGAAAAATTAGCAACAGAGCTAGATAAATGGATTCACAAACATCGAGAGGAGTTAGCATCTTCTGGCGAGACAATCCAAAAAAATATTGATAACTTTAAAGTAGTTAGTATTGTTTTGTTTGTAGTGTTATTTGCGATTATTATTTTGGCATTTTATATAATTGATACGGTCATGAGTCAAATCAAAATTATAGATGACTATTTAGAAAAACTCTCAAGACTTGATTTTACAGGAGAGCTTAATATTCCTGGTAAAAATGAGATAGCCCTCATCGCTCAAAATACATTTAAAGTTATCGCATCTGTAAAAGATTTCATCTCAGAAGCAAAAAATTCCTCTATAGAAAACTCCTCTATTTCACATGAACTCTCTGCAACAGCGATGGTTGTTGGACAAAAAGTTGAACATGTGACTACCATTGTAGCTACAGCAACACACCATGCAAAAAATATTACAGATGAGATACAAACATCTATTCAGGATGCAAATAGTAGCCGTCTCAACACAATGAAAGCAAATGAAAATTTAGCGGATGCAACAAAAGATATTGTACAGTTAACCGCAGATGTACAAGAAGCAGCAAATATTGAATCAGAAATGGCTCGAAAAATAGAGAGTTTAAGTCATGAAGCTGTGCAGGTCAAAGGTGTTTTAAGTGTGATTTCTGATATCGCAGATCAAACAAATCTCTTGGCACTCAACGCTGCAATTGAAGCGGCAAGAGCAGGAGAACATGGACGAGGATTTGCAGTTGTAGCGGATGAGGTTCGTAAACTTGCAGAACGCACACAAAAAAGCTTAGTAGAGATACAATCAACTATCAATATTATGGTGCAATCTATTAATGACTCAAGTGAGCAGATGAACAGAAATTCTCTACAAATTCAGGAGTTGGCAGATATCTCATCGAGTGTAGAAGACAAAATCAATGCAACGCTTTCTTTAATGAATCTGGCGTACAATGCAAATGAAAAAACAGTTAAAGATTTTGAAGAGACTGGAAAACTGGTAGCACAGATCTCTTTAGATATCAGCAACGCCAATGAAATTGTTGCTTCCAATGCACGAAGTGTCGAAGAGATTAGTGCAGCGGCGGATCATTTAAATCATATGACAGAGAGTTTGACTGATAGAATGCAACAATTTAAAGTTTAATCTTTAGGTATAAAACAAACTGTGGAGCAGTAGATGCAACAATTGATAAAAGTTATGGCGATAGTTGGGTGTTTAAGCGGGATTGTTGGTGCTTCTAATTTTGATGTGGGAGTCTCTGGCTCGGATGGAGGAATAGATGGGTTTAATATTTCTGTAGGGAACTATTTTGATGCTCCTCAGCAAGAAATCATTGAGATAGAGCGTTCTTTATCTCGTAATGATATGAGTGTTGTTTACTTTTTGGCACGCAAATCACGCAATGATGTACGCCATATTACCGATTTACGATTGAGTGGAATGAGCTGGTGGGATATTTCATATCGTCTAGGACTTGACCCTCGTACTCTGTATGTAGTTGAGAGTAGTCGGCACCACGCTCCTCCATACGGCAAAGCGTATGGGCATAAAAATAAAAAATATAGTTTGCGAGATGCAGAGATAGTAGAACTTGTGAATGTTCGTTTTCTCTCGGACCATCACCGTATAAGTGCAGATAATGTGATTGACCGCAGACGAAAAGGAGACGATTATAATCGAATCAATGAACGCTATAGTGTCAATAGAAGTGAAAATAGAGGGGATGAGAGAAGTGCAAGAGAAGAGAGAGGACACGGCAAAAAAGAGCATAAAAATCACCATGAACGCTAAAATTTACTAAGCTACATTCATTAGAAATTAAATGAAAAAAAGAATCTTCGTAACCGCTACAAACACAGATGTAGGAAAAACTTACACGACCAAACTGCTCCTCAAAGAGTTCGCTTCTCGTGGACTTTTGGTAGGGGTTATTAAGCCTATTGAGACTGGAGTTGTGAATGACTTTGCACCTGATGGCGAAGAACTTTTGGAGTGTGTCAAGCAGTTAAATCACAAGTTATGGTCTATGGAAGTGGATGATATTGTCCCCATCACTTATGCGTTGGCGGCAGCTCCTTTTGTGGCTTCAAACAACACACCTCTTGATTTGAAAAAGATAAATCGCACCATTGAAGAGATGGAAGCCTCTTGTGATATCGTGATAATCGAAGGTGCTGGTGGGCTTTATGTGCCGATAGATGCAAACACAATGATGATAGATTTAATCACAGAGCTTAAAGCAGTCGCACTCTTAGTCACGCACTGCTCCCTTGGCTGTATCAACGACACACTTTTGAGTAAAAAAGCTCTCAGCGATAGAAACATTCCACATGCCGTGGCTTTTAATTGTAGAGAAAATGATGCGAGTTTCAAAACCATCTCTGAGCCTTACTTCCTAAAAACAAATCAAACTATACTAAAAGTGGATGATGATATTGTAAAAATATGCGATGTTTTGTATAATCTATAAAAAATAATAAACTTCTTGCAAAACTCAAAACTAAGCGAACGATTCTGCAGTATAAGCGAGGCCTTAGTGAGTGTGTTTTGAGTTTTGCAAGAAATCTAATGAAGAAGCAGAAGATGAAACATTTAATACGAACAGATGATTTTACAAGCCAAGAGATAGAAGAGATTTTAGCCGATGCAAAAAAGTTTAGCGATGGGCGGTTTGATAGAATTTTACAAGATAAAATTATTATAACGCTCTTTTTTGAAAACTCAACGAGAACGAGAAGCTCCTTTGAAATCGCTGCAAAAAGACTTGGTGCAGAGATGGTGCATTTGGATGTTGCAAAAAGTTCTACTGCTAAGGGCGAAACTCTCGTAGATACTGCGATGAATCTTGATGCGATGGGTCCACATGCCATAATTGTGCGTCATCAAAACTCTGGAGTTCCAAAAATTCTCTCAGACTACACAAATGCTTCGATAATTAATGCTGGAGATGGTGCTCACGCACATCCAACTCAAGCACTTTTAGACCTCTACACTTTGAGAGAACATTTTGGTGATGTCAAAGGCAAAAAAATTGCAATTGTCGGAGATATTAAAAATTCTCGTGTGGCAAACTCAAATATTGAACTTTTGACAAGATTTGGCATGGAAGTGATTTTGGTCGCTCCTCCTCAGTTTTTGCCAAAAACAATGCTCAGAACGACCCACTATATCAAAGAGATTATCGATCAAGTGGATGCGATTATGAGTTTACGAACACAAACAGAGCGACACTCCTCACAAAATTATGCTTCACTCAAAGATTACGCAAGTGACTTTTGTATCACTTCAGAGCTTGTTGGTGAGAGAGATATTATCTTGCTTCACCCTGGTCCCGTGCATAGAAATGTAGATATTTGCGATGCACTTTTGGCGGATAAAAGATGTAAAGTTTTAGAACAGGTAACAAACGGCGTATCTATTCGAATGGCAATCCTTAAAAAACTTATCTCTTAAATGCAGTTTGAGCATCTCAATTCTTTAGGCAAACAGAGAAAACCTTTTCTTTTTATTACTGATTTTTTAGCACAGAGGGTAGAAGTTTTTCTCTTGGAAGATTTAGAAAAAGAGGATATTGAGTTTTCAATGGATGAAAACTACACTTTTATTCCACATGCCAAGAATTTGCAAAAGATGCCTCTGAGCTTTGATTTGTACAAAAAAAAGTTTGATAGTGTTCAAGAAGAGATACGAGCTGGAAATAGCTACCTGCTCAACCTCACACAACCCACAAAAATAGCAACCTCTCTTTCTCTAGGAGAGATATTTACACATGCCAATGCTCACTACAAGCTAAGATATAAAGAGAAATTTGTCTGTTTTTCACCTGAAAAATTTATACAGATTTCTGAGGGTAAAATTCATACCTTTCCAATGAAAGGAACAATCGATGCAGCACTTCCACATGCCAAAGAGAAAATTTTAACAAACCAAAAAGAGATGGCGGAACATGTGATGGTGGTGGATTTGCTTCGGAATGATTTATCGATTGTAGCGAGCAGTGTGCGAGTAGAAAAGTTCAGATATGTGCAGACCATAGAAGCAGGTGCAAAAAAACTTTTACAAGTGAGTTCTCATATAAGTGGAGATGTTGGAGAGGACTGGCATGAAAAAATCGGCGATATATTCCGTTCTCTTCTTCCTGCTGGAAGTATCAGTGGAACACCAAAAAAGAGTACACTCCAAATCATCGAGACAATAGAAGGGTATGAGAGAGGTTTTTTCAGCGGCGTGTTTGGAGTGTATGACGGAGAGACGCTTGATAGCGGGGTCATGATTCGTTTTATTGAGCAAACAGAAGATGGATTTGTATATAAAAGCGGTGGTGGTATCACAATAGAGAGTGATGCATTGCAAGAGTATAATGAGCTTTTGGATAAAATTTATTTACCATAATGAATAGAGCAAATGATGAAATATAAAATAGAAAATTTTTTTACAAGCGGACACAAGTTTGAAGATGCAGAACTTGATTTGGCGAGTAGATATCAGATGATTAATATTGCTCTTGTTCTCTCGAGTTTAGCATTTATTTACGGAATCATAATCAATACTATCAATGATATTTCAGGCTTTGTACCACTGGAATCTTTTTTATTATTGATGAATGGAGTGATGTTTTTTATACTTCGAAGAGATAAAAAATCTTTTGAGCTTGTAGCAAATATTATTACAATTCAATGCACATTTTTGCTCCTTAAAATAATTTATACAAGCTCTCCTGAACAGATGAAACATACATGGCTCTATACTTATCCTATTGTCCTTCTCTATTTTCAAAAAAAATATTATGGATTGTATTGGTTCATTTTTCTTCTGCTTATGATATTGATTGCTCCTATACAAAATTTCGTAGTGGTGCAATACTCTCTTTTTCAAGTAATTTATATCTCAGTTGTATTGCTGATTGTGGGGACTATAGTCTATTTTTATAAGCTTAAAATGAATGAAGCCAAAGATTTGATTGTGCAACAGCAAAAAAAGCTTCTCACATTTAATGCAGAACTTGCAAAGCAGGTAAGAGAAAAAACACTCGAACTTCAGCAACTCAATGAATCCCTTGCGGTCAAAGTTGAGAGTAAAGCTATAGAACTTATGCAAAAAGATAAGCTCATTACCGCACAATCCAAACAAGCAGTAATGGGTGAGATGATAACAATGATAGCTCATCAGTGGAGACAGCCACTCTCAACAATTACACTCAAAATAGCCAATTATCAATTTTCACAACTTCTTCACACTGGTAAAAAGGTCAGAGAAGTAGATAAAACATTGAGTGAAATAAGTGACACGATTATTTATCTCTCTGATACAATTGATGATTTTCAGACCTATTTTCATCCAAATAAAGAGTTGCACGAGATAGAACTCAAAGATGTTTTTCAAAAAGCAGTAAATTTTGTTTTGCCAAGAAGCAAAGAGAAAAATATTGATATAATTATCGAGAAGGAAAATAAAATTTTGCTCACTATTTATATAAATGAACTCATTCAGGTATTGCTTAATTTAATCAATAATTCAATAGATGCCTTGAAAATTTCTCACCAAAAGAAGCCAAGAATTACGCTTTATGCTCAGGAGAATAATGAGAGAGTTCAAATTTTTGTAAAAGATAATGCAGATGGTATTAGTGATGCAAATGTATCAAGAATATTTGAACCCTATTTCAGTACAAAAGGTAAAAACGGCACGGGACTCGGTTTGTATATGAGTCAAATGATTGTTCAAAAGCAGTTTCATGGGGATATTAGTGTGGAGAGTTCGCCAGATGGTTCTCTCTTTATTATCGATATATTAAAAAAAGTTTCATAAATTATAGAAGGAAAAAAGATGTATAGAGAAGATTTAAAGTTTTCACTGTGGGCAGATTTTATTGAGAGAGAGTATCTTGATAATGAGTTTAAAAAATTGATAGAAGATGGAATTATTAATGGGGCGACTTCCAATCCAGCTATTTTTAAAAATGCGATTTTAAACTCTCCCGCGTATAAAGAGCAACTAGCTCACTTAAGCTCTTTGACTCCAAAAGAGAAGTATGAAGCTTTGGCAATGTACGATATAAGTAAAGCTGCAGATATTCTCAAGCCACTCTTTGACAAGGGAGATGATGGCTATGTAAGTATCGAAGTGGATCCATTTTTTTGTGATGATGCTGGGGCTACCATCGCTGAGGGCAAAAGACTTTTTAAGAGTATTGCAAGAGAAAATGTAATGATAAAAGTTCCAGCTACAGATGCTGGATATGAGGCGATGCAAGAGCTTGTGGCATGTGGAATTCCTGTGAACGCTACGCTTATTTTCTCCAAAGCTCAAGCTTTGGCATGTGCAAAAGCATTTGCTAAGGGTGGAGCAAAATATGGGAAAAAAGTGGATACAGTTATCAGTGTTTTTGTAAGTAGAATTGACCGTGCGATGGATGCAGAACTCAAAAAAAGTGGAGTTGCGACAGCTTTGAGTGGAATTTACAACAGTGCTGATATTTACAATGCAGTCGAAGCAATGGGTGTCTTGGGATGCCGTACACTTTTTGCAAGTACAGGCGTCAAAGATGACTCTCTCCCAGCATACTACTATGTGAGTCAACTTTTAGCCTACAACAGTGTTAATACCGCTCCAATCGATACAATCAAAGCTTTTCATGCCAATGGCACAAAAGAAAAAGCACTTCCAATCTCTGAGGCAGTGATACAAGAGCATTTTGCAAAAGTCTTGGCATGTGGAATTGATTTTGACAAAATTATTCAAGTACAGATAGAGGATGGATTAAGTGCGTTTAAAGATGCATTTAGAGATATTTTGGAGGCATTATAATGGAGTATGATTTTAGTATTGATTTAGAAAAACTTACCTATGAGCAGACAAAAAAGCTTAGAATGTACCTCAAAACAATGGTAGAGAATAAGGGAAGCGATTTACATATCAAAGCAAACTCAGCGATTCGTATGCGAAACAAAGATGGAGATATTGTCTCATTTTCTGGAGGAATCTATGAAAAAGAGGATGTTCTTATGCTTTCCAAGGAACTTTTGAGAACAAGGTTTATGGAGTTTGTAAAAAATAAAGAGATAGATTTTGTTTACCCTTTTGATGATAACAATCGCTTTCGTGTCAATATGTTTTTTCAAATGGAGGGTGTCTCTGCTGTCTTTCGTGTCATTCCTGTAACTATTCCAACATTTGAAGAGTATCATTTACCAGAAGTGCTCAAAACTTTTACAACCAAACGCAGTGGCATCGTGCTAGTTACTGGTGCAACGGGAAGTGGAAAATCGACAACTCTGGCTTCTATTATTGATGAGATAAATAAAACACAAAGAAAACATATCATCACCATAGAAGATCCGATAGAGTTTGTACACAAAGATAAAGGGTGTGTCATTAATCAACGTTCAGTTGGGCAAGATACACTCTCTTTTGCAGCAGCTCTTAAATCAGCACTTCGTGAAGATCCTGATATTATCTTAGTAGGTGAGATGCGGGACAAAGAGAGTATTAATCTCGCACTTCATGCAGCAGATACAGGACACTTGGTTTTTTCAACACTCCATACAATTGATGCAAAAGAGACAATCAACCGTGTCATTTCGCAGTTTCCCACAGATGAGCAAAATCGTGTCAGACTCTCACTCTCAGGCGTTTTGCAAGGAATCGTTTCTCAAAGACTTGTCAAAACGATAGAGGGTGGTCGTCGTGCTGCAATGGAAATTTTGGTGCGTACAGCAACGATTGAGAAGCTCATTATGGAAAATCGTGACCATGAAATTCGTGATGCAATTGAGGCTGGAAAAAGTCATTATAAATCACAAAGTTTTGATCAATCTCTTTTAGATTTGTATAATGAAGGAATTATTTCAAGAGAACAAGCAAAAGAGAATGCAACAAGTCCAGCAGATTTGGAACTCAAAATGAGTGGTTTAACCTCAGGAGATGCATCAAATCAGGGAAGTGTTACAAATATTTCGCAAGATGAGGAAGATGTTTTTGATTTGAAATAAGTTTTAACTGCTTTTAAAGCTTAAAAAAGTATAATCACGCCTATTTTTTATTTGAAGGATTACATATGTTAGAAGGCATAATTAGAGAGAGTATTGGCAAGAAGGGAACAAAAGCACTTCGCCGTGATGGTTATCTGATTGCAAACATTTACGGAAAAGGTCTTGAAAATATTCATGCAGCATTTAAAGCTAATGAGTATATCCGTACAGTTCGCAACAAAGATACTTTGGCGTTCCCAATTTCAGTGAATGGTAAAGAGATGAGTGTTGTAGTTCAATCATATGAGTCACACGCGGTAACAGGAAACCTTTTACATGTTGATTTGATGGTAGCACAAAAAGGTGTTTTAACACATTACCATGTACCAGTTGTTCCAGTTGGAGATGCTATTGGTCTTAAAAACAAAGGTCTTGTAAATGTTTCAAAACCTCGTTTAAGAGTAAAAGCAACTATCGAAAATACTCCAAACTTTATTGAATTGGATGTTACTAAAATGGATGTTGGTGATTCTTTGCTTATCCGTGATATAGCTAAAATTGAAAATGTTACATTTACAGATTCTGATCGTGTATCTGTACTAAGTGTAATTAAAGCTAAATAATTATGCTCATAGTCGGACTGGGTAATCCTGGCCCGAACTATGAAAACACACGCCACAATATTGGTTTTATGGTTATAGACCGTCTTTCGCATCGTAACAGTGCAAAGAAACTCTCCTCGACACCTCAATCGGAACTCTATAAATTTTCTGAACATTTTTTACTTAAACCGCTCACTTTTATGAACCTCTCAGGCATAGCCATAGCACAGGTGAAAAATTTTTACAAAATAGATAAAGTTGTTGTGATTCATGATGATTTAGACCTTCCTTTTGGAGTAATTCGCTTTAAATTTGGTGGAGGACATGGCGGACACAATGGACTCAAATCAGCAGATGAAAAAATCTCAAAAGAGTATATGCGTGTGAGAATGGGCATAGGAAAACCAGAACATAAAGGCGAAGTTGCCTCCTTTGTTTTAAGTGACTTCTCATCGCAGGAGAGAGAACATCTTGGCATGTGGATTGAGAGAGCGTGTGAAGCTGTAGAATTTTTACTCTCAAACTCTCTCGAAGATACAAGTTCTAAGTATGCAATGAAGCAACTTGAGCTAAAATAACACCATGGTAGCTTTTAAATATATCTCTCTTCATTATCTTAAATATTTTTTTGTCATTTTAATGGCTTTGATGCTCTTTTTAGTTGGGCTAGATTACATGGAAAATGCAGAAGAACTTGCTCGTTCTGCAAACTTGACACTTATCTATTTGGTTTATAAATCATTTTTTGCAATGGATATGCTTTTACCACTTTCACTCATTTTTGCCATGATAACAACAAAAATTTTTCTTATTCGCTCCAATGCTCTTGTTTCTTTTTATTCACTTGGATACTCTCGAATAGATGTTCTTCGCCCTTTTGTTGTGGTTTCTACTTCTATTATAGTGCTATTTATTTTTTTACATGCACTTCCAAGCTTTTCAAGAGCAGGAGAATTTTCAAAAAATATTCGTAAAACTTCACAATATTTGAGTCCGACACGCGATCTTTTTTTCACATATAAAGACAAATATATCTACTTTTCAAAAATGTTGCCACTGCAAGAAAAAGCAGAAGATGTTCGTATTTTCAGTGTCAAAGAGAACTCTCTCTTTGAGGTGATAGTAGCTAAAGAAGCACAATATAGAAATGGGTTTTGGCATATAAAAGAGGCAGATATTATTACCAAACCGGATAATTTAAGTTTTGAATCTCTTGGTATTCGCGTGACACAACAAAAAGGTTTAGAGATTTTAGAGGGATTTCGCCCTCAAATGCTTGACCAAGTCTATGAGGGGAAAGTCAATTTCACTATAAAAGATGCTATTGATGCACTCTTTTTGCTCAAAGACCAAAATATCAATGTAAACACCATTAAAGGGGCTTTATATAAGATTTTTATTTATCCCCTTTTTGTGCCGTGCATGGTTGTAATTATCTTCTTTTTTGTACCTATTAGTGTACGATTTATAAATATTTCGCTCTTTAGTTTTGGTGCGATTTTGGTAACACTTTTGGTTTGGGGCATTCTTTTTATGCTTATAGAGCTCTCAAATAATAAAACAATTTCGAGTGAAGTTGGAATCGTAGCTCCCATCATTATACTCTTTTTTATTGCCTCTTATCAGTGGAGAAAATCGTATAAAAACACTTTGGATAAGCCTCTCTAACAAAAATATAAGCACTTTTTAGATAAAATCATTCAAAAATATTTGGATAATTTATGATGAATTTTAAAGCCTTAGCACAAGAGTATAAAACACCCCTCTATGTGTATAATTTAGACACTATGAGTGTTCAGTATAATGAGTTAAAAGAGGCTTTCAAAGGGCGAAAATCTCTTCTTGCGTATGCAGTAAAATCAAACTCAAATTTGAGTGTTGTGAAGCATTTTGCAGATTTGGGAAGCGGAGCAGATTGTGTCTCCATCGGTGAAGTGCGTCGTGCTTTTTTGGCAGGAGTACCGAATTACAAAATTATTTTTAGTGGTGTTGGTAAAAGTGATGATGAGATTCGAGAAGCGATAGAGAGAGATATCCTCTACATCAATGTTGAGAGTGAAGCAGAGCTTGGACGCGTCGAAATGATTGCAAAAGAGTTGAATTCCACATGCCGAATAAGCATTCGTGTCAATCCAAATATAGACCCAAAAACGCATCCATACATCTCAACGGGACTGCATGACAATAAGTTTGGCGTAGATATTAACAGTGCAAAAAGAATGTACATTTTTGCAAATAATTCTGTGCATTTAGACCCAGTGGGTATCCATTTTCACATCGGTTCTCAACTCACAGAACTTGACCCTATTAGAGAATCGGCTGAGATTGTAGCGGATTTGGTTCGTTCTCTCTCTAGCATTAAAATAGATTTGAAATTTTTTGATATCGGTGGTGGGCTTGGTGTCGTTTACAAAGATGAAATAACAATCAAACCATATGATTATGCACAAGCTATTTTAGGGACTCTAATTGGTTTAGATATGACAATTGTTTCTGAGCCAGGGAGATTTTTGACTGCGAATGCTGGTTATTTTTTGACAAAAGTGTTGTATGAAAAACACAATGGAGAAAAAAGATTTGTAGTTGTTGATGGTGCGATGAATGATTTAATTCGCCCAAGTTTGTATAAAGCATATCACAAAATAGAAGCGATTACAGATTCTACAACAGAAGAAACTCTGGCAGATGTAGTCGGTCCAGTGTGTGAGAGTGGAGACTTTTTAGCAAAAAATTATTCCCTGCCGATACTAGAACACAACGATTTACTGGTAGTTCATAGTGCTGGAGCGTATGGCTTTGGTATGGGAAGTAATTACAACACAAGAGGGCGAAGTGCTGAGATTGCTGTGAAAAATGGAGTAGCGAGAGTGATTCGCAAACGAGAGAGTTTTGAAGATTTAATTGCATTAGAGCGAGAATTTTTAAACTAATGTATTTCATAGATGTTCAAGGCACACTTATAAGCGATACAGATAGATTGCCAATTCGCGGTGCGATAGAGTTTATCGATAGGCTGAATGAGAAAAAAATTCCTTATATGGTTCTAACAAATAACACAAAACATAGTTCAAAAGAGTTTTTGGCGTACTTGAACTCTATAGGATTTCATTTAGATGCATCAGTTTATTTAGACCCTTTAATGATGCTTGAGTATAAAGTCTCCAAAGAATCTGTGGCTGCGTACGGGACGAAAGAGTTTTTAGAGGTTTTGAATGAGATGGGGTATCAACTCGATTATAAAAATCCAAAAACAGTTTTGGTCTCTATAAAAGCAAATTTCACTGCGGATGAGTATGCACAGATGATAGATTTTTTACTTGCAGGTGCCTCTTTGGTCGGGATGCATGAGACATCTATCTATGCAAAAAACTCCAAAAGATACCCTGGAGTCGGAGCGATTTTGAAGCTTTTAGAGTTTGCAACTTCTACGCCCTATGAGGTTGTGGGAAAACCGAGTATTGCGTTTTATAACGAAAGTTTGGAGCTTCTTCGTAAACAGGTTCCACATGCCAACTTTAGTGATATAACAATAATTAGCGATGATGTCAAAGGCGATTTGGGTGGAGCAAAAGAGCTTGGGATGAAAACCGTGTTTGTTCTGAGCGGAAAATATAAAAGTGAAGATGAGATAGTTCCTTTTTTAGAACCTTCTCTTCGACCAGACTCTGTTTTTGGCGATATGCAAGATATTTTGGAGGCATTATGAATACATTAGAAGAGTGCAGAGAGCGAATTGATAGTATCGATGATGAGATACTCCATCTTTTACATAAAAGAATGAAAGTGGTTCAGAGAGTTGGGGAAATTAAACATGACACAAAAACTGCTGTTTACAGACCAGAGCGAGAAAAAGCTATTATTGAGAGATTGACGCAAACAGCTGAGGAGAATCATCTGATTTTAAATCGTGGTGCGATTGAAGCAATATATTTGGAAATTTTTGCTGTAGCTAGAAATCTTGAACTTCCAGAACGCATAGCCTTTTTAGGACCAGAAGGAAGTTTTACTCATCAAGCAGCAGAGAGCCGTTTTGGTGGGATGAGTGATTATCTCTCTCTTGGCTCTATCCAGTCCGTTTTTAAAACACTTGAGGCAAAAAGAGCAAAATTTGGTGTCGTACCGATTGAAAACTCAAGAGATGGAATTGTAGGCGAAACACTTGATTTACTCTCTAAGAGTCCAGTGAAGATAGTAGCAGAACTTTATATGCCGATTCATATGTCCTTTGCTACAAAGGCTCGAAAATTAGAAGATATTAAAAAAATTTACTCCAAAGATAAAGGTTTTGGACAGTGTAGAGAGTTCTTATCTGAACATGGCTTTTTAAACATCGAACAAGTTCCAGTAGAGTCCACTGCAAAAGCGGCGATACTTGCAGCAGAAGATCCACATGCCGCGGCTATCTGTTCTCACATCGCAGCAAAGCTTTATTCCATTCCTACAATGTTTGACAATATTGAGGATGAACATGATAGTGCTACAAGATTTTTGATACTGAGTGACTTTAAAAATGGTGTGAGCAATGATGATAAAACTTCGATTTTAGTCAAACTCCACGATGCTACAAAAGCTGGTTCTTTGGTGCATTTTTTGCAAGATTTTTATGATGAAGATATCAACCTCTCTAAGATAGAGTCGCGTCCTTCTAAGGATGAAGCGGGGTTTGGCTATTGGTTTTACATTGATTTTTATGGGCATATTGATGATGCGAAGGTACAAAAAGTTCTCTCAAAACATGAGGGTGAAGTGACATGGTTAGGAAGTTATACAAAAGGTGAAATATGAAATTTAATAAACATTTAGAAGATATTACAACTTATGAGGCTGGAAAGCCGATAGAGTTGGTTGTACGAGAGTTTGGAATAGACCCAAAAGATATTGTTAAACTTGCAAGTAATGAAAATCCACATGGATGTTCTCCAAAAGTGAAAGAAGCTGTGGGTGCGATACTCTCAAAAATGGCACTCTATCCAGATGATTCGATGATTAAACTTAAAGATGCCCTGAGTGCAAGATACGAAGTGGCAAATGAGAATTTGATAATTGGTTCTGGAAGTGATCAGGTCATAGAGTTTGCAATTCACGCAAAAGCTTCTGCAACTTCGAAAATTTTAATCAATAGTGTTACTTTTGCAATGTATGAAATATATGCTAAACATATTGGTGCTGAGGTAATTAGAACAGCGTCACGACACCATAATTTGAATGAATTTTATGCACTCTATCTAGAACAAAAGCCTTCGATGATATTTTTGTGTACGCCAAACAATCCAACGGGTGATGCAATTGATAGAAATGCGTTGTATGACTTTTTAAGAAAAATCGACAAAGATACCTTGGTTGTTGTCGATTGTGCGTACATGGAGTATGCTATTGGCAAAGATGCGGCGAAAAAAGTTGAGCCAAAAGATTTGATTACTGAGTTTGAGAATGTACTCTATCTTGGAACTTTTTCCAAAGCGTATGGACTGGGTGGTATGCGGGTAGGTTACGGCATAGCAAATCCTAAAATCATCAAAGAGCTTTATAAACTTAGACCACCTTTTAACATTACGACACTCTCTCTTGAAGCAGCAACAGTTGCCTTGAGTGATGAAGCATTTGTTCGCCACTGTATAGCTGATAATTTTGTAGAGATGAAACGCTATGAAGAGTTTGCAAATAGTAAAAAAATAGATATAATTAAGAGTTATACAAATTTTGTAACTTTATGTCTCAATGACACGCAAAGTTCAACGAAAATATCAAATGAACTTTTACAAAAGGGAATGATTGTTAGAAACTTGAGTAGTTACAATATGAACGCAATACGCGTAACAGTTGGCACAACAGAGCAAAATAGTCGTTTTTTTGAACTTTTAGCAGAACTAATCTAACTACAAGAACGGGAATTGAATGGACTTTAAAATACTTTTTTCACAATTAGTTGTTTTTTATACAAAATTAACTAAACAGCAAAAAGTTATTATTGCAGTTGCTATTACAGGGATAGTTTCATTCCTAATCTTTTTGGTTGTTTTTACAGCCAAAAAAACTACAGACAATAAATATGAAGTTCTTTTCGATTCACTGAGTTCAGCAGATGCTGCTAAAGTAGTTGAACAGCTTGAAAAAGAGAATGTTCCCTATGAACTCTCAGCAAACAATGTAATCAAAGTACCAAAAGAGTTTGTTTATAAGCAGAGAATATCTATAGCTTCTATGGGTATTCCAAAAGATAATGGGGTGGGTTTTGAACTTTTTGACAAACAGGAGTTTGGGGCAACAAGTTTTGATCAAAATATAAAATACCTCCGTGCCTTGGAGGGTGAACTCGCTCGTACTATAAACTCTCTTGCCCCAATAGAATCCGCGACTGTAACTTTGGCAATACCTAAAGAAACACTCTTTGTAGCTAAACAGATAGAGCCAAGTGCTTCGGTTATGGTGCAACTTAGAGAAGGAAGTACACTCTCTCCAAAGCAAATCCGTGGTATTAAAAATTTGGTCTCTTCCTCTGTGCCTAAGCTTACTCCTGCAACTGTTATGCTTGTCAATAGTGATGGGGAAACTATGGGAGATGAAGATGAGATGGCTCAGCTGAGTGAACTCTCTGTAACGCAACAAAAGTTCAAAGTCAAAGAAGAGAAAAAACAGCAGGAAAAAATTATCCAAATTATCTCTCCTTTTGTGGGTGGCGAGAGAAGTGTTATTGCTCAAGTGACCATTGAATATGATTTTTCTATACAAAATTCAACTTCAGAAAAATTTGATCCTGAGAATATTGTCAGAAGTGAGCAAGTAAGTGAAGAGAAAAGAGAGGGTGTAACACCTCCAGAAGTGGGTGGAGTTCCTGGGGCAGTGAGCAATATTGGTCCGGTAGAAGGACTTAAAAGCAATCTAACAAGTGAAAAGTATCAAAAAAATAATGGAACTACAAATTATGAGATAGGAAAAACTGTCTCGACAACAAAATCACAATTTGCAAGAATTAAAAGAATTACAGCGGCAGTTTTAGTAGATGGAAAATATAAAAATAAGTTAAAAGAGGATGGAACACCTTTAGATGAAATAGAGTATGAACCTTTAGGAGAGAGTGATTTACAGGCATTAACTTCTCTTGTAAGTCGTTCCATAGGGATTGATGAAACAAGAGGCGATCAAATCTCTGTTAAAAATTTACAATTTAAAGTTGAAAAATCGACAGTTGGAAAAGATGTTGTATCACAAGCAGTTCTCTTTGGAGAGACATATCTTGCACCTTTTTCTGCGGCGTTTAAGTATGTTTTTGTTCTTATACTTCTTCTTATTGTTTACAAAAAAGTTATCTCTCCATTTGCAGAGAGAATGCTTGAAGTTTCAAAAGATGAGGATGAACTTGCAAAACCTGTATTGGATCTCAATGATGATGAAAATGAAGATTTAGTAGAGCGAGTTCAAGCAATGCGTAAAAAAGTGGAAGATCAACTTGGGGCAAGTGGAGGCTTTAATGAAGATGAACTCAAACATGATGTACTTCTTGAAAAAGTTAAAGCTATGGCAGAAGACACACCTGCTGAAGTGGCTCTCTTACTACAGGCTCTCTTAGCAGAAGAACTTATAGGATCAGGAAAGGATAGATAATGACGTTATCACCAGCACAACAAGCCGCGTTAGATGAGATGAGCATGGCAGAGAAAATCTCTATTTTGTTATTGCAACTTGGAGAAGATACGACTGCTGAAATTTTTACTAATATGAATGTTGAAACGATTACAGAGGTTTCAAAACATATTGCAGGAAATAGAACGATAGAAAAAGCAATCGCAACTGCTGTTTTGGAAGAGTTTCATGCAATTTTTCAATCAGGTGCCTATATGACTTCAGGTGGTATAGAGTATGCGAGAGAACTTCTCTATAGAACTCTAGGTCCAGAAGAAGCAAAAAAAATTATGGATAAGCTTACAAAAAGTATGCAAAATACACAAAATTTTGCTTATCTCTCTAAAATCAAGCCTCAACAGCTCTCAGACTTTATTTTACACGAGCATCCACAAACCATAGCTCTTATTTTGGCACATATGGATGCAACGGAGGCTGCGGATACACTTCAATTTTTCTCGGATGATTTACGAAGTGAAGTGGCAATGAGAATGGCGAGGCTAGGGGATATCTCTCCATCGGTTATCAAAAGAGTTTCAGCAGTGTTGGAGTCAAAACTTGAATCTCTTGCTTCCTACAAAGTGGAAGTTGGTGGACCACGTGCTGTTGCAGATGTCTTTAACCGTCTTGGTGCTAAATCTTCTAAATCAACTCTTGCTACAATTGAACAAGTCGATGAAGAACTTGCAACACTCATTAAAGAGATGATGTTTACTTTTGATGATATCGTAACACTTGATAAAGCTGCAATAACAGAGATACTCAAAACTTCTGACAAAAGTGATCTTATGCTTGCACTCAAAAGCTCTCCAGATGATTTAAAACAAAAATTCTTCTCTGCAATGAGTGAGAGAGCAAGAGATGCATTTGAAGAAGAGATGCAATTTTTGGGTGCTGTAAAAATGAAAGATGTTGAAGGTGCTCAGAGAAAAATTGTTGAGATTGTGAATGGACTAGCAGAAGCTGGTGTAATTCAAATGGGCTCTTCTGAAGAGATGGTTAGTTAACCTTGGCAACGATAATTTCAACAACGCTTATTAATAAGCATGATGTGAGTAAGTATAATTTTAAAATTTTGCCAATAGGTGCAGAGGATGCATCAGAGAATCATGAGCAGATGCCGAGTGAAAATCACTTTGCAAAAGAGAGTTCTCCTAGACCAAGAGAACACGATGTTGATTCAAGTGCCATGAGCCAAAACTCAAAAGATTCATTGATAGAGTCACTTATGAAAAAAACAGATGATATGTCATCAAATTTTATAAAACTGCAAATGAAGCTAGAAGATAAAGAAGAAGAGCATAAAATAGAGCTTCAAAAAGCAAAAGAAGAGGCATATGCAGAGGGAGTCAGAGCTGGGAAAGAACAAGCATCTCATGAAAATCAATCCAATGTGAACAATGGATTAGCTCAATTTTCAGCTTCTGTTTTGACTTTAGAAAATAGTGCAAAAGATTTTGAAAAAGCTTTAGTCAAAATCAATAGTGAGTTAATCAATGCTGCCCTTGATATAGCAAGAGAAGTAGTGGGTGTGGAGTTAAGAGTAAACTCTTCTGAGATAGCAAAAGTTCTTTCACATGAACTTATAGATGAGCTAAAAAATGCCTCTAAAATAACGCTCAGAGTCAATCCAAAAGATCATGGTGCAATCTCAGAGAGCGTTGGTACATTGGCTCATATTCAGGTACTCTCCGATAGTGCTGTGAGTTTGGGTGGTGTTGTTGCCATTAGTGATGCAGGAAATATAGATGCTCAAATATCCAAAAGATTTGAGAGAGTCAAAAGAGCGGCATTAAGTGAGTAGAAAAAGTATGGATATAAAATCAAAAACAGTACCAGAATTAACTGAGCTTTGTAAAGATATACGAGATGAAATTCTTAGAGTAGTGAGTAAAAATGGTGGGCATTTGAGTTCAACTCTTGGTGCTACAGAACTCATAGTTGCAATGCACAAAGTTTTTGATTCCAAAAAAGATCCTTTTATTTTTGATGTGTCTCATCAATCGTATGCACATAAACTTCTTACAGAGAGATGGGAAGAGTTTGATACACTGCGTCAGTTTGGTGGCATGTGCGGATACACAAAACCAAGCGAATCAGAGCATGACTATTTTGTCGCAGGGCATAGTTCTACTTCTATCTCTTTAGGTGTAGGTGCTGCAAAAGCGATAGCCCTCAAAGGTGAACAAGGAAGTCGTATTCCAGTTGTACTCATCGGAGATGGTTCTATGACAGCTGGTATGGTTTATGAAGCACTCAATGAGTTAGGGGATAGAAAATATCCAATGGTGATAATCCTTAATGATAATGAAATGAGTATCTCTAAGCCAATCGGTGCGATTAGTCGTATGCTCTCGAGTGCGATGGCAGGACCTTTTTATCAAAGATTTAAAAAACATACAGAAAATTTTGTTAATAATTTTGGAGATGGTGCAAATTATATTGCTAAAAAAATGGAAGAGAGTCTCAAGCTCATTACTCCAGGGATTATGTTTGAAGAGATGGGAATTGATTATATCGGTCCGATTGATGGACACAATCTCAAATCACTTATAGAGATTTTACAAACAGCAAAAAATCTGAACAAACCTGTGATTGTCCATGCACAAACACTCAAGGGCAAAGGGTATCAGATCGCAGAGGGCAAAGAAGAGAAATGGCATGGTGTTGGACCTTTTGATTTAGAGAGTGGAGATTCTCAAAAAAAGAGTGCCATCAAAAGTGCAACACAAATCTATTCCGAAGCACTTTTACATCTTGCAAAACATAATGATAAAATTGTCGGAGCAACGGCAGCTATGCCAAGCGGAACAGGGTTGGATTCTCTTATCGAAACTTATCCAGAGCGATTTTGGGATGTGGCGATTGCAGAACAACATGCTGTGACTTCTATGTCTGCTTTGGCAAAAGAGGGATTTAAACCTTTTTGTACAATTTACTCGACTTTTTTACAAAGAGGGTATGACCAGATTATTCACGATACATGTTTGATGGATTTACCAGTTGTTTTTGCACTTGATAGGGCCGGAATAGTTGGAGAAGATGGCGAAACGCACCAAGGTGCTTTTGATATAAGTTTTTTAAGAGCTATTCCAAATATGACCCTTTTTGCTCCAAGAGATGAGAAAAGTTTTCATCAAGCCATGGCATTTGCAGCCGAATATAATCATCCATGTTCTTTGCGTTATCCAAGAGGTTCGTTCAAAGAGACAACTTTGCCAGAATCCACTCCATTTCAATTGGCAAAGTCACAATTGCTTCGCTCTAATGGTGGTGAAATCCTCTTTATAGGGTATGGAAATGGTGTAGGTCGTGCGTATGAGACAGCACAGTTCATGAAAGAAGAGGTGAGTATCTTAGATTTACGCTTTGTAAAGCCACTTGATGAAGCAATGTTAAAACACCTTGCGACTAAACATAAGAAGTGGTTTATTTTCTCAGAAAGTGCAAAAATGGGCGGAGTGGTTTCGGCAATCTTAGAATTTTTGTCACAAGAAAAAATCTGGCATGTGGAAGTTGTAAGCTTTGAGTATGACGATGCATTTATAACACATGGCAATACAAAAAAAGTAGAAGAGTCATTAGGACTTCTACCGCAACAACTTGCAAAGAAGATTCAATCCTTCGTATAAACTAAAGAGATATTTCAGAATATAGGGCTTAAAAATGGAATCTATTACTTTAAAATCAATTCTTTCTGATACTACTATTTGTATGGAGCCATCCCAAACTATAGCACAGGTTCTTGAAGTCATGACCTCAAACTTCATTAGTTCAGTAGTAATTGTGAATGAAGCGGAGTATCCGATTGGAATATTTACAGAGCATGATGCAGTTCGCACTGTGGCTGAAGCCATAGATACGCAAAATCCATTGTCTCAAGTGATGACACCACACCCTTTGTGCGTAGAAGAGACGCTCAATATCCATGATGCTTATATAATTATGGAAAATAAAGGGTATAGACATCTCGTTGTTGTGAATGCATCGCAAAAATTTGTTGGGGTCGTGAGTGAAGGAGATTTTATTCGCCATATCTCTTTTAAAGAACTTAATAAATTTAGTAGAATCTCAGATATTATCAGCAGTTCCCCTCTTATCATCCAAAAAAGTACATCTATAATAGAAACAGCATCTCTAATGAAAGGGCATAAGTGTGATTATGGGATTGTTCTTGATGAGCATACACATCCTATAGGTTTGATAACAGAACGAGATATAACCCAGTGGCGTACAAAAAACAAAGAGATAGTCGATGGACCAGTTGCTTCACTTTTACGCGTTGATTTTAAAGTTATTCAAGAGAATATATTAATCCATGAAGCCGTAACGCAGATGAAAAAGCATGGAGTGCATCAGCTTATTGTTGTGGATAAGTCACAAAATCTTGTTGGAATGGTAAGCCGACATGATTTGCTCAATGCCATTCATGGAAGCTACTTTGAACATTTAATCAAGTCTATAGAACAAAAAAATGAAGTAATTTCGACACTTGATAAACAAAAACAAGAGCTTGATGAAGAGAAAAAAAGAATTGAATTCAATAGTTTCAAGTATATCAAACTATTTGAAGCACTCCCAGATGGAGTCGTTGTACTCAATATCAATACAAAGCAAGCAGTTGAGTTTAACACTGCTGCTCATAATTATTTGGGATACTCTGCAGAAGAGTTTGCAGCACTCAAAGTCTCAGATTATGAACAAATAGATACACCTCAAGAGATAGAGCGTCGTATCAACACTATTTTGAGAAATGGATTTGATAGTTTTAAGACTATCCACCGTAAAAAAAATGGAGAGTTTATAGATGTTTGGGTGAATGTTTCAGCGATAGAGCTTGATAAAACGCCTTTTTTACTGGCTATTTATAGAGATATCTCAGAACTAAAAAGTGTTGAGAGAGATTTATTGCTCCAGTCAGCACAACTCAAAGAGCAAAAGGCATTTTTATACACGATTATCAATACAATTCCAGATTTGATATGGATTAAAGATGTTAATGGTGTTTATTTAGCATGTAATGAGATGTTTGAGAGACTTTATAATGCAAAAGAGTCTGAGATTGTTGGTAAAAATGACTTTGATTTTGTAGATGTGGAGTTGGCTAATTTCTTTCGTGAGCATGATAAAGCAGCTATCGTTGCTGGAGGGTCTCGTATCAATGAAGAGTTTCTGAAATTTGCTGATGGAAGCTATGAAGGCTATTTTGAAACTATAAAAACACCGATGAAAGATTCTGAGGGCGACATTCTTGGTGTTATCGGTGTTGCAAGGGATTTGAGTGACCGTAAGCATAAAGATAAAGAGATAGAGACCCTTCAATCACTTGCACACATTGGAACATGGGAGTGGGATATTAAAAAGGATGAGTTCTTTGGAAGTGCAGAGGCATATAAAATTTTTGGTATAAATGAGAAAAAGACAATTCCTTTCTCTGAGGTAATAAAACATTTTGCACCAGAGGATCGTCAAAGAGTGCAATATCAATTGTTTGAAGATGCTAAAGTGAACAATATTCATGGCTCGATATATAAAGTTGATGATAAGAATGGTGGTTTTAAATGGATAAAAACACACACAGAATTTCAGTATGACGAAGCAAAAAATCCAATCAAAGCTTTAGGTGTATTTCAAGATTTTACAGAACAAGTAGAGCATGAAAATGAGATGATTCGTAAAAATGAAGAGCAAAAACTTTATCAAGAGAGATTGGAAATCCTTGCAAATTATGATCCTTTGACAGGCCTAGCCAATCGTACCCTTTTAATGTCACATCTTCAAAATTCCATAGAACATGCAAAGCGAAATAAAACACAAATTGCACTCCTAATGTTTGACTTAGACCGCTTTAAAGATATCAATGATAGTTATGGACATAGCTCAGGAGATGAACTCCTTCAGCATATTGCAAGTAGCTTTACTTCTCGTTTACGTGAGGGTGATGTAGTAGGTCGTATCGGTGGAGATGAATTTGCTGTAATCTTAAAAGATTTATCTCATCCAGAGGATGCTGGACGTCTTGCAGAGGAGATGATTCATACACTCTCGTTAGCGTTTAAATTATCAGGAAAGTCTTTAGTGCATGTGGGTGTGAGTGCAGGAATTGCACTTTTTCCTGACGATGGACAAAGTGCTTCTGATTTACTCCAGCACTCCGATGCGGCACTCTACAAATCCAAAGGAAATGGACGCGGAGTTTATAGTTACTACACAGATGAACTCACGAACATGGCACGAAAACGGATTGAGTGTGAGCATGATTTGCGACAAGCAATTGAGCGAAATGAGTTCGAAGTCTATTACCAGCCACAAGTACATATTCGTTCGGGGCGTATTTTAGGTGCTGAGGCATTGGTACGATGGAATCATCCCCAAAGAGGGCTTGTTTCTCCGCTCGAATTTATTCCTACTGCCGAGGAGTTAGGACTGATAAGCACGATTGGCGAATGGGTCTTAAACGAGACATGCCGACAGGGCAAAATTTGGCTTGACAAAGGGTATCGATTGACTCTGGCAGTGAATGTTTCAGCACATCAAGTACGATATCAAAATATTCCACTCGTTGTAGAAAAAGCACTCAAAAAAAATAGCTATCCAGCCAACAACTTGGAGATAGAACTCACGGAGAGTGCTTTGATGCAAAGAGAAGAGGAAGCTGTGGAGATGTTACATCTGCTTCGTGCCAAAGGAATTCGTCTGGCAATTGATGATTTTGGTACGGGATACTCATCACTGAGCTATCTCAAACGCTTCCCAATCGATGTACTCAAAATTGACAAAAGTTTTGTAGATGATATTCCCTATGATGTGGATGATATGGCGATAGTCAGTGCAATTATCGCCATGGGTCAAGCTTTAGGGTTTCAACTTTTGGCGGAGGGTGTCGAGCGAGAAGATCAGATGGAATTTCTCAAAGAAAAAGGGTGTACGATGTACCAAGGGTATATCAAAAGCAGACCCGTTCCAGCTTTAGAGTTTGAAAAATTCTTGCAAGAAAAACAGGGGGGGGGTAATTTTATCCATTTAGAAGGATAACCCCCGCAAATCGTCCTGTTACTCCACTTTTTCTATAGGAAAAATAGGTTTCACTTTTACAGCAACTGCACTCTTGTGAGATTTCGAGATGCTCTTTTTTGATTCCAAATATGAGAAGTTGCGACTCTAAAATTGCTCCGACATCAAGATGCCATCGTTCATTTTTTTGACTCATGGCATATTCAAATTTATTTCCACATGCCACTTCATAAATCTCATCGCCCACTTCATAGCAACATTTGCCGATACTTGCACCGATGCTAACAAAAATATTTTCTAACTTCGAGCCAAATTCATGCACAAAAGCATCAAGTACCTTTTGAACTATATTTTGAAATGCCCCCGCCCGTCCGGCATGTGCAACGGCTATAACCTTTTGCACATCATCATAAAAAAGGATAGGCGAACAATCCGCAACCATAACCATTAAAGGTGTGTTAGGTTTGTTTGTTATAAGTGCATCGCAGGTGATTGGCATGTGGAAATTGTCATCTTCATTCACGACATGAACGATATCTGAATGAATCTGTTTCATGTGAATAAGTCTGTTTTTGTCATACCCAAGTTCTTTGGCTAAAAGTTCGTGATTCATTTCCACATGCCGAACTTCATCTTCCACATGCCAAGCGAGATTTAAAGAGTTGTAGGGTTTTTGGCTCACTCCTCCCTCTCTTGTGGTAAACGCGTGTGTGAGATTTTTAAAGTTGTTTAGTAAGTTACTTTTGATTAATTGCATAAAAAATTATAGCTCATTTTGCTACAATAGAGAAATTAAAAAAGAAGGTGTTTTTTTGAGAGAGTTTAGTACCTATCCACCAACACTTGATGGTAAGAATGTCGAGTTCAAACGCCAAGAAATACGGGAATATTTCCACAAAACTTTTGATTTGTTTGAGAAGATTTTTGAAGTCCTAAAAGACGATGAGGTTTTTTACCAAAAGTCCGAACCCACGCGTCATCCTATGATATTTTATTTTGGGCATACAGCCACTTTTTTTATCAATAAACTCATCCTTATGAAAATAATCCAAGAGAGAATCAATCCCCATTTTGAGTCCATTTTTGCTGTTGGCGTGGATGAAATGGCATGGGATGATTTGGGTGAAAACAGTCACAAATGGCCAAAAGTGAGTGAGGTTCGAGAGTATCGTAAAAAAGTGCGAACTTTGGTGGATGAGCTTATAATCCACATGCCACTTACTCTGCCAATCACGCAAGATTCTGGCATGTGGATTGTACTGATGGGCATCGAGCATGAACGCATCCACATAGAGACTTCCCTCGTTTTGCATCGACAAATGCCACTCGAATTTGTAAAAGAAGTGGCAGAGTTTCACATCTGCCAAGAGGTAGGTGAAGCACCAAAAAATGAGATGCTAACAGTCCCGTCAACCCAAGTGAAACTCGGCAAAGAGAAATCGCATAATCTTTATGGCTGGGATAATGAATATGGCAATTATGAAGAGGTTGTGCAAGAGTTTCAAGCTTCAAAATATCTGGTAAGCAACGCTGAATTTATGGAGTTTGTGGCATGTGGAGGCTATGAAAATCTTGATTTTTGGGATGATGAGGGCAAAAAGTTTTTAGATATCCGCAAGGCAAAACATCCGCCATTTTGGGTTTTAGAAGAGGGCGAGTACAGATACCGAACACTCTCTTCACATATCCACATGCCACAAAACTGGCCAGTTGATGTTAATGCACTAGAAGCCGAAGCCTTTTGCAGATATAAAAGTCAAAAAGAGGGCGTGATTTATTCTCTGCCAAGCGAAGCCGAATACGCCGCACTTTGTCGGCATGTGGAAATAGAAAGTCAAGAAATTATCGAAGAAAAAGATGCAAACCACAATCTCTCCTATTTTAGCTCTACGCCCGTCGATAAATTCATGTTCAAAGAGTTTGGCGATGTGCTAGGAAATGTGTGGCAATGGAGTAGAACGCCCATCTTTGGCTTTGATGGTTTTGAAGTGCATGAGGCGTATGATGACTTCTCCACGCCCACATTTGATGACAAACATGCCCTCATCAAAGGTTCATCGTGGGCGAGTAGCGGAAACTTAATCATGAAACACGCAAGATATGCCTTTCGTAAACACTTCTACCAAAACGCTGGATTTCGTTATGTGATTTCAGGAACTTTAGAAAATGAAAACAAATCGCACTTCAAAGACGCAGAAATTCTTAAAATTTGCCAAGAGGATTATACGAGTAACTTTAAAACAGAGTGCGTTCAAATAGCTCTCAAATTTGCAAACAAAAAAACAAAAGCCCTCGATTTGGGCTGTGCAACAGGGCGAAGCTCGTTCGAGTTGGCAAAAGAGTTTGAAAAAGTGGAAGGCGTTGATTTTTCTGCAAGGTTTATACAAGTCGGCGTTGCTTTAAAAGAGCAAGAAGCGTTGGCATGTGGAAACACTCTCATAGATTTGAAAAAACTCGGATACGATGCAATAAAAGAAAAAGTAGCATTCTATCAAGGCGATGCAAACAACCTCAAACCAAATTTTAACTCCTACGATTTCATCATGGCAACAAATACAAAAGAGCGATTGTATGAGCCAAAACAGTTCTTGCAAGAGGTGCATAATCGTATAAATAAAGAGGGAATTTTGGTGCTGATTTTGCCAAAAGAGATGGAAGCTTTAAGTGCGTTGAGTGAGTATTTTGAGTTGGTGTATGAAGAGATAAAAGAGAGCTACAAGGCATGTGTTTTTAGAAAAGTATGACAAGCTGACATATTTTTTAGTAAATATTCATTTTAGCAGTATGATTTATAAAATCATTTTAGGATGCAAAAATGAATGAAATAGCGATGATAAACAAAGAAAATATCTTAAACAAAATTCACACAATTCGCGGGCTTCAAGTGATGCTAGACAGAGATTTGGCAGAGCTTTATGGGGTTGAGACAAAAAGAATAAATGAAGCAGTAAAAAACAATCAAGATAAATTTTTAGATGATTTCTATTTTGAACTTGCAGATAATGAGTTTGAAAATTTGCGGTCGAAAATTTCGACCGCAAATTTTGCCAAAACAAGAAGTAACCCAAAAGTTTTTACCGAACAAGGTATTTATATGTTGGCAACTATCTTAAAAAGTAAAGTGGCTTCACAAGTAACGGTATCTATTATAAGAACTTTTGCAAATATGCGAACACTCATTTCGCAAAATAGTGTTATGTTTGAAAGATTTGAAAGAATTGAACAAAGATTATCTGTTCATGATAAAAATTTTGACAAACTTTTTGAAGCTCTTGAAGATAAAACTTTAAAACCATCTCATGGAATATTTTACGATGGACAAATTTATGATGCTTATGTTTTTGTGGCTGATTTGATAAAAAGTGCAAAAGAAAATATCGTTTTGATTGATAACTATATCGATGAAACAGTTTTGACACTTTTTAGCAAAAATCCAAATATAAAAGTAGTAATTTACACAAATAGCATCTCAAAACAGCTCAAACTTGACCTTCAAAAATACAACGCACAATACAAAAATATAGAACTCAAAGAGTTCAAAAATGCCCACGACAGGTTTATGATACTTGACAACAAAGAGGTATATCACATCGGAGCAAGTCTCAAAGATTTGGGCAAAAAGTGGTTTGCATTTTCTAAGTTTGATGTAGAAGTTTTTGAAATGTTATCAAAGCTGGATGCAAAATTGTATAATGTTTCACAAATAAATAAAAATTCTGTTATTTAAAGAAGAGCGATGATAAGTCTAAAAGAGATACGAGAACGAAGTATAAAGTTTGCAAAAGAGTGGGAAAGTGCTTCCAATGAAAAACAAGAAGCACAGAGTTTTTGGATAGATTTTTTTAAGATTTTTGATGTTAGTCCACGAAGTATGCAGTTTGAATACCCAATCAAAAAAATAGACGGTACGCAAGGGTACATAGATGTTTTTTGGAGAGGACAGCTTCTCATAGAGCAAAAAAGTAAGGGCAAAGATTTAGCAAAAGCAAAAGAACAAGCCCTCGAATATTTGCCAAACCTAAAACAAAGAGATTTACCAAAGTTTATTTTGGTTTGTGATTTTGTGAGTTTTTATCTTTATGATTTGGATACCAACCAAGAGTATAAATTTGTACTTCAAGATTTGCCAATCAATATTGAACTTTTTTCATTTATAGCAGGATATACTAAAAAAACCTACAAAGAAGAAGAACCGACCAACCGCAAAGCTGCCGAACTTATGGGCAAACTCCACGATAAACTTTTAGAAAATGGATATAGTGGACATCAACTTGAGTTGTTTTTAACAAGGCTATTATTTTGTATGTTTGCGGAGGATACGGGGATATTTCCACGAAATTCATTTGCTGAATTTATCGAAAATCAAACCGATGAGAGTGGCAGAGATTTGGGTTCGCAAATCAATTACATCTTTGAACTTTTTGACACTCCAAACGAAAAGCGACAAAAAAATCTTGATGAGAGTTTTTCTCAGTTTCCTTATATCAACGGTTCGATTTTTACAGAACAGCTCAAAACTGCTCATTTTGACCGCTCCATGCGTGAAATGCTTTTGGATGCATGTGCCTTTGACTGGAGTTTGATTAGTCCGTCTATTTTCGGTTCTATGTTTCAAGCTTCGATGGATGTGAGCAAAAGAGGCGAACTCGGTGCGCACTTTACAAGTGAGACAAATATCCTCAAAGCAATCAAACCGCTCTTTTTAGACGAACTTTGGGAAGAGTTTGGGCGTATTAAAAACAATCCAAAACAGCTTCAAATCTTTCATGCAAAAATCTCAAACCTAAAGTTTTTAGATCCGGCATGTGGAAGTGGAAACTTTCTAGTAATCGCTTATAGAGAGTTGAAGCTTGTAGAGTTTGAAGTGCTAAAATCTCTTAAAATACTTACGCAACTCGTTCACATAGACCAATTTTACGGTTTCGAGATAGAAGAGTTGCCAAGTCGCATCACACAAACTGCGATGCTTCTCATCGACCATCAAATGAACTTGCTTTTTGCTCAAATGTTTGGAGAACCGCATTTCAATATCCCCATAAAAGATAGTGCAAATATTTTTAATGTAAATGCTTTGAGGGTGGATTGGGAAGAGATTTTGTCATTGCGAGAAATGAAGCAATCTATTGATTATATTATTGGAAATCCGCCGTTTTTGGGTGGTATGATGATGAATGAGGAACAAAAATCAGATATGCACTTTGTATTTAACAATGAAAATACAAATGCAGGTGTATTAGATTTAGTAAGTGCATGGTTTTTTAAATCTATTCAGTATTGTAAAAATAAAAATACAAAAGTGGCTTTAGTTTCAACAAATTCTATTACTCAAGGCGAACAAGTTGGATTATTATGGAATGTGTTACAAAAGTATAATATAACTATTCACTTTGCACATAGAACTTTTAAATGGAGCAATGAAGCCAAAAAAAATGCAGCAGTTCACTGCGTTATTATAGGATTTAGTAATTTTGAAATAGCGAAAAAAAGGCTTTTTGAATATGAAAAGATTGATGGAGAGCCACATGAAGTAGTTGTTAATGACATTTCACCTTATCTTTTACCAAATCAGTTTTCTTTAGTAACCAATCGCTCAAAACCAATATCAAATGTTCCTCAAATGAATTTTGGTTCTATGCCAAGAGATGGTGGTAATTTAATTTTTACAGATAATGAAAAAACAGAATTTATAAAATTTGAGCCAATGGCAGAAAAATATATTCGACCATATACTGGAGCAGAAGAGTTTTTAAACAATAAAAAAAGATGGTGCTTGTGGCTAGTAGATGCCAATCCAATGGAATTAAGTAAGCTTCCAAATGTATTAGCGAGAGTGGAAGCTACTAAAAAATTTAGACTTGATAGTAAAGCAGAGGCTACAAGAAAATTTGCAAAAATTCCTACTTTATTTTGTCAAATTGCTCAACCAAACAGTGATTTTTTATTAGTTCCAAGTGTTTCATCAGAAAAAAGAAAATATATTCCAATTGGTTTTTTACCTAAAACCATAATAGCAAATAATCTTGTTTTTGTAATTCCACATGCCACTATCTATCACTTTGGGATTTTATCATCAAATATTCATAATGAATGGATGAGAACAGTTGCTGGACGATTAAAAAGTGATTACAGATACTCAAAAGATATTGTCTATAATAATTTCCCTTTTCCTTCAGAAATAAGCGACAAACAAAAAGAGCAAATCGAAACTCTAGCTCAAAATATCCTAACCATAAGAACCGAGTTTGAAGGAGCAAGTTTAGCAGACCTATACAACCCACTAACAATGCCACCAAAACTCCTAAAAGCCCACGAAACATTAGACAAAGCAGTAGATAAACTCTACTCAAAAACAGGCTTTAAAACAGACACAGAAAGAGTAGCCCACCTCTTCGAACTTAATAAGAAATTGACTAGCTTGATTGTGGAAGAGAAACCAAAAAAGAGAGGTAAAAAATGACAAAAGAAGAACAGGTAATTTTAAGGTATTTTGTAGATGAAATGGAAAAAGCTGGAAAAAAACAAAATCTTATTATTCTGACTTTTAATGAAAATTTAATCGATGAAATGAATAAAATATATTCGACAAAAATAACTTTAGTTTCGATTGAACAGTTAATAAATAAGTTATTATCAGGCGGATATATTCAAAATTCATATCATGGCAGCCGTTTAGAAAATTTGCAAATTACTACAAAAGGAATAGGTGTTGTAAACTCTATTAGAGCTAAGGAAGAACAGGTTAAAAATAAGAGTTTGATGAAAAAAATATCAGACTGGATAGAAGAGCATAAAGGTTTAGTAACAATTATAGGCTTGTTGTTAGCTTTTATTACTGTCATGTTTAAATTAAGGGAGTTTTGATGGAAAATTTTACTATTTCGCTAGTCTGTTTATTTTGTAATATAGAACTGAAAGATGATATATCTAAAGAGTATAAATCTGGTAGTTTAATTCATTGTCATAATTGTGGAGAGGATAATGATTATGATAGTGTAATAGAAGAAGCAAAAGAAAAAGTTATTAAAAATGTAAAAAATGAATTTGACAAAAGCTTGAAAAATATTTTTAAGGGCTTAAGATAAAATTATTTATTCATAGTAATTACGGCGAATTCGCCATAATTAAAACACATCGAATTCGACGGGTTTTAAAAGTATGTAGAATAAAGGAAAACTAAAATGACAAAAGACCTAACATCATCAACTGTTAGCAGACAAAATATTTTGAATAACAACTATGCGTTAGAACAGATAGAATCAAACCTATCTCTTGGCGGTAGATATTGGCACAATGAAACTATTTTTACAAAAGCTCAAGTAGCACAGATCTTGGATATCGATGAGCGGACGGTAGATAGATACATAGAGAGTCATAGCGAGGAGCTGTCCAAAAACGGTTATAGAGTGTTGCGTGGTCAAAAACTTAGAGAACTTAAACAAATCTTACTCGACGACATGAATGTCGCCGACATCTCTAAAGTACCGTCTCTTGGGGTCTTTTCTTTTAGAGCCATACTAAATATTGCTATGCTTGTAACTGAAAGAGCTAAAGCTATAAGATTTTAACTATGGCGAATTCGCCAGATTTAAACCCGTCGAATTCGATAAAATGGATACAATAAAAGAGGGAACTAGATAAATGAAAAATCAAAGTAAATCAGATATAGTAATTTACAGCGAAGGGGGAACTAGAGCTGAATGTTTCTGTTACAGAAGATACTCTTTGGCTTACACAAAAACAGTTAGGTGAGCTATTCAATGTTGAATCTCATAATATCACTTATCATATTCAGAATATTTACAAACAAAAAGAGCTTGAAAAAAATCCAACTACTCGAAAAATTAGAGTAGTTCAAAAAGAAGGAAAAAGGGAAGTAGAAAGAGATGTTGACCATTATCATCTTGATATGATTATCTTCATTGGGTATAGAGTAAATTCTCTTACAGCTACAAAATTTAGACAATGGGCGACATCTGTACTTAAAAACTATATCCAAAACGGTTATGCTATTAATGGAGATAAAATCACAAACGAAAGATTTGTATCTTTAGAAAAAGAGGTAGCAGTACTAAAATCTCAAATGGGAGAGATTAAAGCACTTGTTAAAGATGACTCCATCAAACCTAGTGAGGGAATATTTTTTGACGGGCAAATTTACGATGCCTATGCTTTTGTAAATGATTTGTTAAAGAGTGCAAAAAGTGAAATAGTGCTGATAGACAACTATATCGATGAAAATATTTTTACACTCTTTAGCAAATATCCAAACCTCAAAATCAAAATCTATACTCAGAGTATTTCCAAACAGCTCAAACTTGACTATCAAAAATATCAAGCACAGTACAAAAATATAGAACATCAAGAGTTCAAAAATACACATGACAGATTTATAATTCTTGACAAAAAAGAGGTATATCACATCGGAGCAAGTCTCAAAGATTTGGGTAAAAAATGGTTTGCTTTTTCTAAGTTTGAGATGGGTGCTTTAGAGATTTTAGGGAGATTAAAATGAAAAACCTATAAATTGATAAATATTATCAATATTAAGTGTCATATAAGTTGATAAAGATTATCATTTCGGAAATTGAGGGAAAACAGAAGGAGTTTAGGAATGCGTGGTTTGATTAAGATGAGTTTGGTAGCGAGTATGGCACTTGGGTCTGTGTATGCGGCGGATGCGACAAATGTACAACAGATGTTCGCAAATGGTGCGGTGAGTGGTCAAGTTCGCTTGGGGTATATCAATAATAAATCAGAGGCAGATACAGATACTTCAGCAACAGCGTTGGGTGGTCAGTTGAAGTATGAAACAGCAGCTCTTGGCGGTGTGAGTTTGGGAAGTGCATTTTACACTTCACACTCTATAAATGCACTGAGTGGGGATGCAGACAAAAATGAGTACAATGAAGATTTAGCTTCATCCGATAAAAAATATACAGAACTTGCAGAGGCGTATATCAACTATGCGTATAATGATTTCAACTTTCGTGGTGGTCGTCAACTTATAGATACACCTTTAGCAGATAGTGATGATATTCGTATGACTCCACACACTTTTGAGGCGTATGTAGCTTCTTACACACTTAAAGATTTGGGTGTGACATTTATCGGAGCACATGTAAAAAATTGGCAGGGTGTGGATGCTGGATATGAAAATGTTACAAACAGTAGATGGGCAGATACGGGTGTAGATGGCACTTGGATGGGTGCGGCAACTTACACGAGTGATGTTATCGAAGCTGGTCTTTGGTACTACGATGTGACAAAAGCAGCAAAAGCTGTTTATGCAGATGTTACAGGAAATATGAGCGTGAATGATGATGTTGCATTCAAGCTTGGAGCTCAATATCTTAGCGAAACTGAGACAGACAATAGCACTATCGAGGGCAATATCGCTGGTATTATGGCGGAGGCTTCTCTCTTTGGTGCGACTGCGATGGTTGGATATGATAGAGTTTCTGTAGCCGATGGCAAACAGATTTTTCAAGGATTTGGCGGTGGTTCATCGTACACAAATATGGACACGATGACAGCTGGGTCACTTCATGATGGCACTTATGGAGATGGAAGTTCTGTTGTCGCTTCTTTGGGCTATGAGATACTTGGAGCGAATGTTTTTGCAGCGTATGGAGATTTCAAAGCTGATGCAATCGGTGCTGGAACAAAAGCACATGTTTCTGAATTAGATTTAGGTATTGAATATGCATACAATGAAGAAGTGGAACTTGCACTCTATTATGTAATAGGCGAAGACAAAGAATCAAGCACAGAAACTGCATTTGATGATGACCATATTCAACTTACTCTAAATTACAATTTCTAAAAAATGATGATGTCTCTTTTGAGGCATCATTTGATAAAAAAAAAGATATTTATTGATACTAATTCTTATTACAAAATTTAATAAAAGAAATAAAAATGAAACTATTATCTACATGTCAAAGAGGCGAAAAAGTTAAAGTTGTAAAATTAAATGCTGATACCGAACTCAAGCAGAGACTTATTTCGTTTGGTATCATGAAAGAGGCGATAGTAGAGATACTAGAACATTCTCCTGCAAAAAGTACGATTGAGATAAAAGTAGGAAAGATGAGAGTGGCACTTAGAGCAAAAGAGGCCCAGATGATAGAGGTAGAAGCAGTATGAGTGAAATGACAGGAAAAGCGTGTCCAGTAACGGCGAAGCACATCAAAATTGCTCTTGTCGGTCAGCCCAATGTCGGCAAAAGTATGCTTATCAACTCCATCTCCAATGCACATCTGCATGTGGGGAATTTTACAGGGGTGACGGTTGAAAAATCTGAAGTTCTGTTTGATTACAAAGAGTATCACTTTACAGTTGTGGATTTGCCAGGGACTTACGCATTTACGGACTATACAATTGAAGAGCGAGTGACACATGATTATCTGTGTGCTGAGAGTTATGATTTGATTATCAATGTAGTTGATTCTACAAATTTGGAAAAAAATCTTCAACTTACTTCTGAATTGATGAGTATGAGCAAAAGTATGGTTATTGCACTTAACATGAGTGATGAGGCGGATAAAGAGGGAATCGAAATCAATGCAGAGTATATGTCACAACTCCTAGGTGTGCCATGTGTCAAAGTCTCCGCTGCTACAAAAATGGGAATAGAAGTGCTAATTGAAGCGGTAATCGCACAGTATGAGAGTCAAACTCAAGAGCCTAAACTTATTTTTAGTGAACCAGTGGAAGAGGAGATAGCCATCCTTGTCACTTACCTCACAAAACATAAATATGAAGCGATAAATTCTTATAGAAATGTGGCAATTAATCTTCTTAAAAACAATAAAAAAACATATATAAAAATCCATGATAATCCTATCTGGACAGAGTTACAGCCACTTCTTATAGATGCATCTCGGCATGTGGAACTCCACCATGACAGCGATGATATAAAAGAGGCTTTTGCAGAGGAGTATGCTTCTTTTAATCGAGGTATTGTTGCAGAGGTACTACGACAAGAGAAACAAGAAGAGAAAAAAACAGTCACTGAAAAGATTGACAGTGTACTCATTCATCCTATTTTTGGGATACCGCTCTTTCTCTTTTTTATGTGGTCTCTTTTTCAGATTACCTTTGAGCTTGGTTCTATTCCTATGGATTGGATTGATGCCTTTTTTGGATGGCTTGGTGCTACAGTTGGGGCAACGATACCAAATGATACGATTCGCTCACTTATTGTTGATGGTGTGATTGCTGGTGTGGGAGCAGTTGTGCTTTTTGTGCCAAATATTGTGATGCTATTTATAGGAATAGCTCTTTTGGAGAGTACGGGGTACATGTCACGCGTGGCGTTTTTACTTGATGGTTTTTTTCATAAATTTGGTCTGCATGGGCAATCTTTTATTCCGCTTGTAACGGGTTTTGGTTGTTCTATTCCTGCGTATATGAGTGCGAGAATTCTCAAAAATGACAGAGATAGACTTCTCACACTTTTTATCATTGGATTTATGAGTTGTGGGGCGAGACTACCCGTGTATGTTCTTTTTGCAGGAGCATTTTTTACTCCTGAGATGGCTGGAAATATTTTGTTCATGATTTATATTTCAGGTGCACTTTTAGGGCTTATCGCTGCAAAAATTCTTAAACTTACTGCTTTTAAAGGTGTGGATGAGCCTTTTGTTATGGAGATGCCAAAATATAGACTTCCTTCTTTTAAACTTATTTGGCATACAGTTCTCTCAAAAACTTTGATGTATCTTAAAAAGGCGGGAACTTTTATAGCAGCGGCTTCTATGTTGATTTGGTTTTTAAGTAATTATCCACATGCCAAAGAACTTGAAGAGAGCTTTGCTACAAAAATAGAGATGGCAAAGAGTGAAGATGAAAAAACAGTATTGGCAAATGAACTCGCAATGGCGAATTTAGAGCAGAGTTATTTGGGTGTGATAGGAAAATTTTCTGAGCCACTTTTTACACCGCTTGGCTTTGATTGGAAGATGAGTGTTGCTCTTCAAACAGGACTTGCTGCAAAAGAGGTTGTGGTTTCAACTCTTGGTGTGCTTTACTCTTTGGGGGGCGAAGTCAATGAAGAGAACTCTTCACTTGTGAATGAGATATCTAAACATATTCCTTTTGCATCGGCGATTTCATTTATAGTAGTCATTATGATTTATCTTCCATGTTTGGCAGCTTCTATTGTTTTTACACGCGAAGCTGGAGGGATGAAATATTTTTTCTATCTGTTTATTTTTACATCTATCACGGCGTATGGATTGGCATTTGTTGCATATAATATAGCAAAATTATTTGTGGTGTAATTTTATAAAACCAAGAGTTTCTTTGATATAATAGATGCCATTTAAATTTTGGAGATGTGTCGCATGGCGAAGCTTTTGATTATTGAAGATAGCAAAATGTTATGCAACACCTTTGAGAGCCTCCTCAAAAAATATACAGATTTTGATTTTGATATGGCACAAACTTATGAGGAAACAAAAGCTCTTCTTTCAAAATCAAGCTATGAGTTTGCAGTTGCAGATATGAATCTTCCAGATGCACAACATGGTGAAATCATCTCGCTTTTAAATAAGAATCATATCGCACCGATTGTTTTTACAGGTATTTTTAGTGAAGAGTTTCGTAATGGATTTGAGAGTGCAAGAATAGTTGATTATGTTCTCAAAGAACGATATGAAAATGTTGTGTATGTTGTTGAAAAACTTAAACAACTTGAAGCAAATAAACATAAAACAGTTTTAGTTGTCGATGATTCTACGCTTTACGCAAATTATCTCAAAGAAAATTTAAGAATTCACTCTTTTAAAGTATTGATTGCTCCTAATGGGCAAGAAGCTCTTAGACTTTTAGAGTTGCACCCAGAAGTTGAACTGATGATTACAGATTACCACATGCCGATTATGGATGGCTTGGAACTGGTACGAAAAGTACGAAAGAAGAGAACAAAAAAGAATCTATCTATCATTGTTCTTACTTCAGATACAAACTCTTATAGCACGAGTCGTTTTTTAAAAGAGGGTGCAAACGATTATATTACAAAACCTTTTTCAAGAGATGAATTTTACGCCCGAATTTATCAAAATATAAATACAGTTGAACTTTTTGAAGCCATGAGAACGGGTTTTGATGATGATATTATAGCTTTGTTGTCCGAGATAACAGAGTTTAAAAGCTCAGAGACTACTTCTCATGTGCGACGCATTAGTGAATATAGTTATATTTTAGCAAAGCTTTATGGCATTTTTGAAGAGGAAGCAAAACTTATTTCTAAAATGGCACTTCTGCATGATATAGGTAAAGTAACGATAGCTGATACTGTTTTGTGTAAACCTGCCTCTTTGACGCTTGAGGAGTACAATCACATGAAACAGCATACCATCTTTGGACATACTCTTTTAACAAAAGCATTTAGTAATGATTTGAAAGTTGGAAAAACTGCTATGGATATTGCACTCTATCACCATGAAAAATGGGATGGAAGTGGATACCCACATGGTATAAGCAAAGATGAAATTCCAATATCTGCGAGAATTGTTGCCGTAGTTGATGTTTTTGATGCTTTAATGAATCAAAGAGTTTATAAAAAAGCTTGGAGCATAGAAGATGCTTTGAAATATATACAAGAGAATTCAGGTCTTCATTTTGAGCCACGACTTGTAAAATTGTTCTTGGCGAATAAAGAGTGTTTTATCAATGTCCTTAAAAAATATAATTCAGATATGGATGAAAAAGCATATTGTTCAATAATTTTGTAAGAATCTACTGATGTTAACTTCATATTAATGCTCACTTGTTAGAATAACGGCATGAAAAAGATATTAATGATTGAAGATGATTTAGAACTTGCAGAGATACTCACAGAGTATCTTGAGCAGTTTGATTTTAAAGTTGTAACAGAAGATGACCCTTTTAAAGCGGTTAGTATTCTAAAATTGGAACCATTTGATTTGGTCATTTTAGATTTAACACTTCCTGGAATGGATGGTTTGGAGGTTTGCGAAGCAATTCGTGAGAGACAGGATATTCCTATTATTATCTCATCGGCAAGAAGTGATGTGACAGATAAGGTTAAAGCACTTGAACTAGGAGCTGATGACTACTTGCCAAAACCGTATGATCCAAGAGAACTTGAAGCTAGAATTCACTCAGTGCTTAGACGCTATGAAGCAAAAGCAGAATCAAAAGAAGAGTCAAAAAGTGACTTTAAATGTGACAAATCTACGATGGTTATTAGCTATAAAGGTAGAAATATAGACCTCACAAATGCAGAGTTTGGAATACTCTCATATATGATTGCAAAACAGGGACTTGTTGTTTCGAGAGAAGACTTGATACACAATGTCAATGCGATTAATGAAGATTCATCCAATAAGAGTATCGATGTAATGGTAGGAAGAATCAGAAATAAACTTGGAGATAAAACCCTTATAGAGTCTGTTCGAGGTTTGGGCTACAAGCTTCTTAAATAATATATGCAAAAACACGCTGTTCTTATTACTGTACTTTTTGCTCTAGTCGTTACGCTATTGAGTGTGAGTGTAGTTTTTTGGGAGTTTTATAAACTCACTAAACAGCAGTACATCAGTAATATATTTACGAAATATTCTGTAATTACACAAATTTATCGTGAGCATAAGCAAAGAGAGAGCTCTGAGATTATGTTAGAAGCAAATCTCGCGATTTACAAATTTCGTATTGAAAAAAGAACACATGAACAAAATAGGGTCATCAAAAATGGTGAAGTTCTCAAAAAAGAGGGTTTTGAAGATGTAAATAGTGTGGCACTGCTCAATAAACAAGGTCTAAGCTTTGAAAATTCGCAAGATGATTTAAGAGCTATGATGATTGAGTTACGAAAAAAAATATATTTTTATATAGAATCTCCAAAAGGTTTTATTCTTATTGAAGATGAAGAGCTTACTCCTTATAAACCTTGGAATATTCTTTATGCATACACAACAATTATTGCAATTATATCTGTATCATTTTTTTTGATTTTGCAGAGACTTCGACCTCTTATTCGTTTAAGAAGAAAAATAGCCAAATTTGGAAATGGAGATTTGAGTATCTCATTTAAAACAGATGGAAGTGATGAGATAGCTCTTGTTGCGAATGAGCTTGAATCAGCTAGACGAAAAATCAACTCTATATTAGAGTCAAGAACACTTTTTTTGAGAAATTTGATGCATGAGTTAAAAACGCCTATCGCTAAAGGAACAATTGCAACACAAATGCTGAGTTCTCAAAAGCAGATAGATAGATTTACCTCTATATTCGGTAGATTAGAGTCTCTTGTTTCTGAGTTTGCTATGATTGAAGAGTTGACTTGTGCGGACAGTAAAAAAGATTTTAAAGAGTATAGACTTGTGGACATTATTGATGGAGCAATTGATATGGCGATGGTAGAGCGTAGCAGTGTAAGTGTGGATATAAGTGCGAGTGCAAAAATGTTTGCAAATTATAGACTTTATACTACTGCAATTAAAAATATGATTGAC
>JAABQD010000056.1 GCA_011391635.1 Sulfurimonas sp.
CTCGATGTCCCTCTCTCGAAGTCCCTCTTGGCCTAAACTTTAGGTCCCTGTGTTTGTGGAGGGGAATTATAGAGAGTAATTACTTAATTTGTTCTTAATGTTTTAGGAAATAAGAATATATATTTATATAATATGAGCATAACCTGTTTCCGGTTCTATATATATTTCTACACTTCCATCTATTCCAGTAATCGTTATGACGCATGTTTTATTTATTAATTTATTATTTTTATATGCTGCAGTATACCCATTTATTGTTCCCTGAATAGGTCTTCCTAAATAATCAAAACTTATTCTTGTTTGATTTTTACAACCACCAGCTGATCCATCTTGATTTGTTAGCGTAATATTTGTAACAGCATATGTTTGACTCAAATTTAATTTTTTATTAATTTTTGCCTTTGCAGCAACCGATCCAAAGCCTGTACCGCCACCACTCAAAAGCTTATTTTTATCTAAAGGGTCAATTGCTGTTTCACCTACATCGGCATTACCTGTATAATTTGGTCCATCAGAATATATACTATATTTCGGTTCCGTTGTTGCATATTCAAAGACTACTTGCCATCTTTTTTTATACCATACACCATCGTTAATCCCAAACTTATCATTAAGCATCGCCAAATGCTGTGTATATCTAATATGTGAAACAATTTGAATTGCTGCTTCTCTTAAGTTATTTGACCTTGTGCTTGGAATAATAATGGCACTCAATATGCCAATAACAACAATAACAAAGACCAACTCTAATAATGTAAATGATTTTTTCATATTATGTGCCTATTATAAATCGTAAGTGGTTAAGTATATCAAAGAAAGTTGTAAATAAGAATAAGAAGGATGTGGAAGGTAGCTCAAAGGAATTGAATTCCTTGAGCTAAGATTTGTTAAATCTTTTCTGCTTCTTGTACATCGTATAAGATGTCAGTCATAGGATGTCTATACATTGGCATTTGAAGTCTTTTTTCATCGAGTACATGTCCGATAAAACCGATGCTTCTTCCAACGATAAAGAAAGCATTTAAAGTTCCTGAAGAGATAAACTCATTGATTTCTTCTTCTGAATAACCTAACGCTCTCCACATATCAACCATTAAAATACCAATTGTTCCATCCACATTGAGAATTAAGTTCTCTTTTTTAGATGTTGTCAATTGCTCAACAGTTAATGCATAATCAAGAAGTGAAGTCGATGGAAAATGTGCTGCTGCATATTTTTTCAAGCCTTCAACTCTTAAATCTGGATTTTTAAGAGATTTAATTCTATGCCCGATACCTGGGATAGGAACGCCCTCTTTTTTCATATGATTCAAAAATTCTGCTGGTGTAAGTTTGTTGTCATCTGCGTATTTGAAATACTCAGCCGCACCATCAATAGCACCACCAAATCTTGGACCAATTGTTAAAAGACCTGTTACAAGTGACTCAACAACAGATTTTCCAGCACGTGCTGTAACTTTTGCATTATGAGCACCTGAAACCGCTGGACCATGATCTGCAACAGTTTTGATTACAGTTTCAATAAAATCAGTTGCCCATTTTGGATACTGTTTTTTGAACCATAGAAGTGAAACAACATCACCGATACCTTTACCAGTGTCAGGAGTAGCAAGTGAAGAGATTGGGAAACCTGCATATGTAGCCTCATCGCCTCTGTCATCAGAAATCGTACAGATAAACTCTTTAGATTTTCTCACGCTTGGGCATACATTCATATCTGGTTCAGCAATTTCGCCAATTACACCCTCAGCCTTTAATTTTTCATACACTTCTTTTATTTTATTTGGAAGTGCATTAAAGCTCTCTGGCACGAACATACCGGCTTCTGCCATAGCAATATTTTTTGCTGCTGCAGTTTCAGCATCTGCATTTGCAGAAGCCCCCGCATGGCCAAACTGTACACCTGAACTGAAATGTTTCGCAATTGTACCGATACACCAAGCAATAATTGGTTTAGTAATTTTTCCTGCTTTGATAGCTTCAATTACTTTGTACTCTTCAGTACCACCAACTTCACCGAGTAAAATCATATATTTAACTTCTGGATTTTTTTCCATTCTCAATAAATTATCAATAAAAACAGAACCAACAAATCTATCTCCACCAATAGCAACACCCTCTGCAATACCGTCTGCATTGATTGCGATAATATTACTAAGCTCGTTAAATAGACCACCTGAACGCGTTACAAGTCCACATGAACCAGTGCGATGAAGTTTTGACTGAACGATATTTTCAATAGTTCCACCAATATTTGCTATTTTAAATGCACCAGGAGCGATTGCACCAACAGTAGCAGGTCCAATCACAGTCACATTTTTGTTTCTTGCATACTCATTCATTTTACGAGCAAGTCTTTCTGGGATACCTTCTGCCGTAATCATGATTGAACTAAATCCACCAAGATCAAGTGCTTCCATAGTAACATCATAAGCTGTTCTAAAAGATGCAAAATTTAAAAGTACATCTGCCTGAGGCTGTGCTGCCTTTGCAGCTGCTGTAGTTTTAAAAGTAGGTATCATTATTTCATCTGGTCCATAAAAGAACTTCTCAAATTTACTACCACTTGTTGGAGCTACAATCGCGGCAACTGATGGTTTCTTTCTCTTGATTGTGTAATCATAATCCAACATTCTTTGAATTGCCGATGTATTGTTATTCCAAAAAATTGCTTGTGTATCTTTTGTATATAATTTTTCCATTTCTCTCTCCCTACTTCTCTAGTGCCATACGCACGATGTCTGTAACATGCGTTTCTGGTCCATAAACTTCAATATAAAGACCTAGTCTATCCGCAGCTTCTTTGATATCTTTTAGACCTTTTTCATAGTTTGGTCCACCGCGTCTTACATATATTTTCGTGTTATGTGCTTTCATTTTTTCGGCTTTTTCATCAAACGATTGGATAATTCCTGTAAATGTTTTTGCAACATCTGTAAAGTTTGCAATAGCTCCACCAATGATTAAAATTTTCTCTCTGGCATGTGGATCTTTGTGTCTTGTCATCAAATCAATCACAGTATCCGCATAAAATTTAGTTTCACTTGTAGTAGGACCTCCAGAGTATTCTCCGTAGTTTGCCAAATCGCTTATGCTTCCACCATTTGCTTCTGCAAAGTCAGCAATTGTATCTGCATAAACAACAGAAGCACCACCACCAGCAACCATTGTCCAAATTCTACCCATTGGGTTTAATATAGTAAGTTTGAGTGAAGCACCTGATTTGCTATCTGCATCTGCAATAGCTTTTTCTTCTGGAGATTGGTCTTCCATACCAAATGCAGTTGGGTACTCTATTTCACCCCAAGTATCTCGCATCATAAAACCAGCTGTATCGTCAAGTCTTGCAACTAAATCTAATATAGCCATATTGTTATTTTCTAACATTACGATTGGATTAATCTCTAAATATGCAAAATTCATATCTCTGTAAAATTTAAAAAACTGTATAGCGAAAGCTGCAAATGCACTTTTATTTGCTGCTGGAATATCAGAAGGAATATTTGCTTTTACGGCATGTTCCATATCTGCATCACTCATTGAGATAGGAATAACTACTTCAACAACTTTCTCATCCCAGCCCTCTTCAACTTCCATCCCACCCTCTGCTGACATGTAAAGAACATCATCTTCACCAACAGTTGTAGCAGAAATGTAATACTCCTGTTCTTGAGAGTGTGGAGTAAATGGCTCAACTATAAAATGAGTTAAAATTCCACTTTGTCCTGATAAAAGTGTAGTGTTGTGAGCAGATTTTTCGTCAATCCACTTCGCAGCTTGTGCAAGTGTTACATCACCTGGTTTTTGATCTCTAAACAAAACCAAATCATTTTTACCTCTTTTTCCAAAAAGCATATCTGGTTTTGCTACAAGAGCCTCTTGCTTTAACCATTCAAAGCCGTGTTTGTTGGCAATTTCTAATAATTCTGCTCCGCTTGAAACTAAAACAGATTTGAATCCATAGTGAAATCCACTAAAATAATTTTCCCATTGCTTAGAAAATAATGCTTTACCATCATATTCTCGTATCGCTTTTTGAGCCATTTAAACTTCCTACTTTGATATTTTTGTGGATAATTTTAGCATATACTTATTTAATTAATCTTATCCACTTCAACTTAGGGTCCAATTGATTTATTGTATGTTAATTTTAGTAACGCTTGCTGTGTATAGTGGTCTATTTTTGTAACTAATAGTTACATAATCTGGTTTGCGTTCATGTATGTCATATTCGATTACATCATTGGTGTCACATTTTTCTACACCATAGAATTTTAATCTTTTGGTCATATCATTATCCATATGCACACAATAAACATCTCTCTTTTTAAGTTCCACTGCTAACTCTTTTGCTACATGCATTTTATACGCAAAATGTTTTTTTGGATTATTCAGAAAAAGATAAAGCTCTTTATTAAAGAAAACTACCAAACTATTTAAAAACAAAAAAGTAAGTGAAAGTGTAAAAAGTATTTTATATTTGCCTCTAAACATTTTAAGTCTTACCCTGTAAGAAGAGTAAAATGTTTGTGCAGCAAGTGGTAGTGCTAGTATAAGGTAAGGGGCGAAATGCTCAATATGTATATTTTGTCTAAATGAGAGTAGAAGTGAGAATCCAAAAACTATTGCCGATACAAACCATAAAATATCTCTCTCTTTTGTCAAATAGCGTCTGTAAAGAACATAAAAAAGGTACAAAAACAGTATCGGGGTTAATACTGCAGAGTAAAGTCCTATGGCGTCAAGAAGATAGCCTTCAGGTACGCCATCCGTTCTTATTCCATACAAGTACATCGAAAGTAAAAAAAAGAGTGTATTTAGAGCAAAAAAAAGTTTCTCTTTATTATAAATCGAAAAGAACATCAAACTTAAAAAAAGGTAGATAAACCCTCCATCTATAACACTAAAAAGTGCTAAAAGCATAGAAGCATATTTTTTTGAATTACTTTCATACACATAAACAAAAAACAGCAATCCAAAAAGAATAAGTCCTGCACTGTCTACCAATATCGCAGAGCTTAAAACACCTGGAAGCAATACAAATACAACTACAAGCCAGAGGCTATTTTTTTCATCTTTGAGATATTTTTTTGAGATTGCATAGATAAGCAGTACACTCAGCATATGGAAAAAAATCATTGGCATTCTGAGGGCTAAATCGTTTTGCCCAAAGAGAGAAAGAGATACTTTTATAAGGAGTTGCAAAAAAGAGAAATCTCCATAAAGCAAAGTAGCTTCATGGTAAGAGATAGAGAGTGCTGATGTTTGCAGAATAAGAATGGACGCATCTACTCCTATAATGAAGAATAAGATGAGTCGATAGATCATATTTTTAAAAAATTTCCAATAATTTCATGCCCATACTCGCTCATTATCGATTCTGGATGAAATTGAACCCCATAGATATCTCTATCTTTAATTTTAAACGCCATTATCTCATCGTCATCTTCGCTATAAGCTGTTGGCTCAACTTCTGCTGGAAGTGTCTCTTTTTTGACAATAAGAGAGTGGTATCTTGTTGCAATGAACTCTTGAGGCAAACCTTTAAAAATTTCACATTCACGCACTCTTTTCATTTTTGAAGTTTTACCATGCATCATATTTTTAGCTCGAACAACTTGAGCTCCAAAAGCTTGTGCAATACTTTGATGCCCCAAGCATATACCTAAAATCGGCAATTTATCTTTGAAATACTCTATAGCTTGAAGTGTCACTCCCGCTTCATCTGGAGATGCTGGACCTGGAGATATAATGATTTTTTCAGGGTGCAAAGCCTCAATCTCTTCCACACTCATCTCATCATTTCTGATGATTTTCAAATCAGCCCCAAGCTCCCTACAATACTGAACGATATTGTAAGTAAAACTATCATAATTATCTATCATTACTATCATTTATTTATCCCAAATTTCATTTCCACATGCCAAAGAAACAAACTTCTATTTTGTAGAAAGTATATCTCGTTTGCTCTTTTATT
>JAABQD010000057.1 GCA_011391635.1 Sulfurimonas sp.
GTTTTTGAGATACTTTAAAACTATCCTCTTTTAAGGTTATAGAAGAAATGCCTTTGAGGTAATACTTTTTTAAAACATCATTTCTACTATCAAGAGCTATCAGATACCAAAATCCTTCATAATTTACTATTTTCAATGGTTTAATTGCTATATTGTTTTTATACTCTTCAAAGTCATACACACAATCAACTACGCGTTTTTCTTTTATGGCAGATTCCAGTAGTTGTATCTCTTTGAGGTTGTCCGTAATATCTTCTATGTTGAGTTTCGCGTAAATTGGATTAAAATCTTCATTTTTTAGTTTTGATAAAAGTTTTTTAGCTTTCGCATAAAATTTTACTCCTATGCCCTCACTCATTTTGTTGATAATATCTAAAACGATAGCATTTTCAATACTTGTAGTTTTCTCAAGCTTAAAACCATCCGCCATTTTCCACTTTTTGCCATCTTTATAGATAGGAAAAGATGTAAGTCTTTCGTTTAAATCTCTTTGTATAGTTCGAGTTGACACAGCAAACTCTTCTGCTATCTCTGTTACAGAGAGTGCCTCCCCGTCATTCATACGACTCAGCATTTGGGTTAGTCTTGTTAAAGTTTTATCATAGTCATGCTTGTATGCCAATTCGTTTCCTTTTAGTTTTTGATTATTTCTTGGTCTATTTTATGCAATTTTTCCCAAATCCTTACCATTGCTAAAGTGTCAAGCCTACAATAAGCCAGTAAATCTTTTTTTATCTCAGCTAATTGACTTTTATCTTTGAGTAGATGCAAGTTGGCAAATGTTTCCATCGCATCGCCGCCGTTTTGAATGCTGCCTAACTTTGTATAGTCGAGTGCTTCATCATTTGGAAAAAGTGTTGGCAGTACGATTTTTATGGAGTATTTACCTTGAAAATTTGGATGATAGTAGTGTTTATACTGGAAAGGGTGTGCTAAATCTATAAACCTCTCATTTAGAGCTAAAAGTTCATTGCTTATATCTTTACATGCCAATGCCAAACTTTTGATTTGTGTTTGTTCAAATGATTGATTATAGGCAATTATAGAGCCTGTTGGCGTTATGTCTTGGAGCATTTGCAGTGAAAGTTCTCTTCTTGGGTCGCTGTTTTCATCGCCTAAAAACTCTTTGTGCTGGAGTGTTCCATCTTCGTGGAGTATATGAAGCGAATACTGAAACGGCATCTGTGCGTAAGGGCGTTGATTGTCAAATCGTGGAATAGCATTTTGAAAAGTTTCAAAGTCAAAAAAGTTTATCGGATACTCTATTGTGTTCAAAAATGCTTTTATTTTATCCATATCTATCTTTATCTCTTGTGACTTGTGATGTTGGATTTGAAGCCTTGCATTTGTACCTAGATGAAAATCATCTGGAACATCTTCTATGCTCAACACACCTTGAGCATAAAGTTGCCACTGTTTTCCCATGGCATACGATATATCAAATACTGAGTTTTTGGTTGGAATATGTTTCCAGCAATGTCCCATAAAATCACATGTATGTGGGTCACTACAATGTTCGCCTATGTCGATTGTTGGCACATCACCTTTTAGCATCTCCGCCATCTCTAAAAGTTGTTGTTTTATCGCATCTTGTTTTTCTAAGACGCTTTTTGTAACATCTGCTAGAGTAAAAAACTCTTGTACATTCAATGCACCAAATCTTTCGTACTGATTATTTATATGCACAATGTAAGAACGGTTGAGTTTGATAGCTTTTGAGAGAGCGTACCACTGGATAGAAGCATCATTTAAGTGATACTCTTTCACGCCCGTGGAAGCCTTAACCTCGTACATATTCCACATGCCATGTTCTTTTACCAAAATATCCGCCATAGCAAAAATGCCATCTTCTTTAAATGCAGCTTCGTAGATAATCTCTACACCACTCTCAATCAGCTCTCTGGTTTTTCGTACCATCCCATCAAAATCAGAGCTATCAAACTCTATCTCCATGCCATGTGGAAACAGCTCTTTTGCTAAGTCGCCTACTTGGTAACCTGTGTCAAAAAGAGACTCTTGTGCTTGGCTTGGGGTATCCCGAAGCTCGGGACTTTTTTTGTACAGCCATAAAGATTTTTGGCATTGTAAACCTCGGATGTATTGGGATTTAGAGAGGGTCATTATGAAGTGCCTTTTTTATTTTTTCTATAAACTTCTTTTCTTCTTCTTGAATTTCACCAAGTGAAAAATTATCTTCTAACTCTTTTTTATCATGATACTTCTTCGTAAATTGCTCAATATCTAAATTTATAACACCAATTTTATGTTTTGTATTTTTACTAAAAGTTTCAATTTTTCCTTCATCTTCTATAGGTGATACAAACAACCCAATCACTTTTTTATTCTTATCTGCATAATGGTATAAATATGTGGTCATTTGATATAAATCATCTCTACTGACACATTTTTGACACTTACTGCTGTTAGCATTTTTGCCAACTTCGTTATACATTTTATATTTAGCATCTAAAATAGCAACCACGATACCATTTTTTTCAATCATAATATCAGGTCTAATTTGTCTGTATTCATTCTCTAGTAAATACTCTCCACCATCTTCGTTAGGTGAATAGATATGATATTCAGGTAGATTTTTTTGCAACAATTTTAAAAGATAATTCTCCCATAGCTCTGCAATGTCTAAAAAATAAGAAAAACTATTATTGTTTGATAAGCTGGAATCACTTTTTGTAGATTCACTTTTTATAATTAAAGAACTTAATTCCATTACCTTTTTATAGTGAAAATTTAGTTTTGAATATCTGATGTTTTTTATTTCACTAAGAAAAACATCTTTATTCTCTACACCAAAAGACTGAAGCATAGCATCATATTCAGCAATATTTCTAAGTAATCCGCTTAAATTCTTTTGCTTTTGCATCAGCAATTTATAGGTATATCGAATAGTCTGATTAATAATGGTATCCATTGTAAGTTTTCTATATTTACAGTAAAACTTGCTCTTATCGACCAGATTATGTTTTATATGTTGAGATATTTTTAGTTGCCCCTTGAAATTGGATGAATTTCGTTCATAAGATTTATACTCTTTTGGAATTTGACTTTTTGTCATTGCTTTTTCTAATGTAGATTTCCACATCATGACAATAAGCCATAAGTTTCCATTTTTACTTTTACTAGAACTAAAATCACTTTTTGGCAGGTATATCCCATAAGCATACGAGAGTAAATAATTAAATATCCCATCCCCAAATCTTGGTTTTATCTCAAGACTCACTTGAGTATTATCTATTTTTGTAGAATAAAATCCAATATAGTGTGATGTGTAAAAGGTGGCTTTATTGACCACCTTTTTTTGATTTCTTGTATCATTTATTTCATACCAAACTAGCTCATCATTAAAGTATTGTTTTTTTCGCCTATTACTCAAAGAAAACAGTTCAATATCATTTTCTGATATAGATTTTTTTAAAGCATCTACCAATTGACAATAAAGGACTACATTGTATCTATCTGATTCTTTACCTTCAATATACTGACTATCCTTAAGCTCTAAAATCATTACTCGTCTTCGACAAAAAACTTTTTCAACTCATCTAATTTGGCCTTTATGCCATCATCTTCAATGATCATGCCTAAATATTCTTCCAAAAGAGGTTCAATATTATAAACCCAAAGTTTTTCTAAATCAAAGCTTGTTATCTCAACATTTTCTTCATCAGATAAAAAGTCTTTTATTTTTAAAAAGTAAGCTTGACCTATTTGATAATCTTCACCTAACCCTAAATCGCTAATAATCTTTTTATTAAGTTTTTTGCATTTAATCACATATTTTTCTAAAGAACCAAACTCTACTTTATCTGTCAAAACATCAACAATCACATCAAGTTTTGGCATAAGTTTAAAAAATCCAAATCGTCGTCTAAGGGCTAAATCAAAAGTAACTAAACTTTTATCAACATTATTCATGGTCCCTATGACATATACATTTTTAGGAATTGTAAAACTCCCAAAATGAGGCAAGTTTATATGCTTACCTCTATATTCTAAAGCAAAAAGAAGTTCACCAAATACAGCTGAGAGTTCGGCACGATTTATCTCATCAATAATAAAGATATATTTTTGCGTTGGGTCTTGGTTCTTCTCTGCTTCTTTACAAAATTTATAAAATACTCCTTGTCGTAGTTCATAAGAAACATTTTCTCCATCAATTTTCGGTGAAATTCCCCCTATAAAATCTTCATAAGTGTAGTTGGGATGAAATTGTATTATTTCGTAGTAACCTTGATTTTTTTCAAATTTTAATTGTTTTGAAAAAAGATACTTATTTTCAATATCTTCATTTCTGCTATCTTCATCTATTTTCAATAACTCTTTTACTACTTCCATACTCTCATAGGTTTTTCCAGTTCCAGGAGGACCCCACAGGATAACTGCTTGATTTCCAGTTTTTAATAAGTCTGCTATATTTTTAATGTCAGTTTCTTCTATCATAATTATAGAAATGAGTTTAGATATATCCGTTATTGCTAAAATTTTACTATCGCTATCAGAAATTTTATTGATTTCTAAATCTTCTAAAATTTTATCTGATATGCTTTGCCAAGCTTTTGTAAACTCATCGAATTTCATATTAGTAATTGATTCAGGTGTATAATTTTGGTCAATACCTTTCAATATTTCTTTGCCATATGTAGTATTTAAAAAATTTCTAAATGCCATTAAACTCATGAAATGAATAACTTTCTCTTTGTTTGCCCACATCCATAAAAATTTTGGGGGAAAACGCGTTTTCAATCTCTTTTTAGAAGCAGAAAAGAAATCATCTTTTTCTAAATATGTGTCCGTTTTCCAAGTCAACACAATTTTACTTCCATCTATGCAATTTTCATAGTTATTGACATCATCTTCTTTACAGCACTTCAAAAATGCAGCTATTTGATGAGGATAATTATTTGTAACAAAATTAGAATTAGCCCATAAATTTTGACCCGCTGTTGAATAATTTTCATTCTCATAATAATTTTCATTTTTACCTCGTGAAGAACTGATGATACGATATTTTGCCTGTACGGAAGCTCCATCAAAGCCTCCGATTAGTTTCCACATTTCTTCTACTTGGTCTACACCATTCTCTATCATAGTTTTTCTATTACCAGCACCATTATCACCCAATAAATCATCAGAGAAAGGAGCAAACTCATTTATATATTTTTGATCTATGTCTAACTTCATAAATAGATCAACTATCTCTGTAATCTCTTTAAATCTATTACTTAAATCACTCTTATTCAAGTATAAGCTGTTTCGTTGTTTATAATAATTTTCTAATGTTTTTTTTGTTAAATTCATTTTTTATTCTCCTAACTTATTTTTTAAATCATCAGAAACAACCACCATCTCTTTTTCCGAATTTCGTGCATTACTCATTGTTCTTTTAGTGAACTGTGAGCCACCGTTATCTTGGTTATAAAAAAATATACATAAATCCGAAAGTCCAACTATTTTGTAAAGATTTTGTTGTTTCCTAGGTGCTAGCTTTGGTCGTTCACAAATCACACTACTCCCCTCAAAATAGCGTTTTGCAAACTCTGTCGGTGTACTTCTTCCTGTAAGACATTTTTCAATATCTTTGTAATTTGCGATTATTTCATCCATCTTTATTTTAAAAAAATCATAATCTTTAAATACTGTTTGCATGTGGATTGATATTGTCATGTTTGTGTCCCTTTTATTGTAATGTGTGTGATTTTCATATTTTTTATCTTAATGTAACAAAGTTTTTTATCTTATCAAAAAGCATCTTAAATCTATTGTTACACTTCTAAAACTTTATAAGAACCCCATCTTTTTACCGCCTATATTTTTAGCCGTAATTTCATCTTGAAGTCTTGAAATAAAATCTTTTATATCTTTGATAGGTCTAAATCTGTTTTGTCTCACAACTGCGGCGAAATCTCCCGGCGTTAAGTTTCTCAAACTCTCCACACCTGATTTAAAGCT
>JAABQD010000058.1 GCA_011391635.1 Sulfurimonas sp.
GAAACTGTCCTCATTATTGGAGCAGGTGGCACTGCAAAAGCTTTGGCTAACCGATTTGTTCAAGATGATATCAAAGTAACTGTTTTAAATAGAAGTAAAGAGAAATTAAATTATTTTAAAGAAATTTCCACATGCCATGATTGGGAAGATTTTAAAGTCTCCAAATATGATTTAGTCGTAAACACAACAAGTGCAGGACTAAAAGATGAAGAGCTCCCTGCCCCAAAAGAGATAATTGAAGCAATTTTAGACAATAGCTCTTTTGTAGCCGATGCTATTTATGGAAAAAAAACACCATTTTTAAAACTGGCATGTGGAAAAAATTTGACCTACAAAGATGGGGCGGATATGCTTCTAGGTCAAGGAATTTTAGCAAATGCACTTTTTACACATGCCAACTTAGCAATTGAAGATATCAAATTCCACATGCTTCGTAGTTTTGAGCTTTAATCAGTTTGCTTTTTTAATCTTTCCAATTCAAACCAACTCTCATTAACTCTATCCTCTTTTGTCGCAGGAAGTGATTTTTTATTGCTTTGCCAAAGTGCTTCGTCTGGCTTTGGACATGCTCGTACGCATTCACTGCAATAGATACAAAGATAGGGATTATAGTGGTATTTTAATCCCTTTTTGTTCTTCTCATTTTCTGGTGGATTTTCTACTGGCACAAACAGTATAGCCCCTGGAGGACAAGCTTTTTCGCACTTTAAACAGTAGATACATGCTTCTTGTCCGTACTCTATCAAACCCCGATGTTCTTTCTCTTGTTCTATCGGTGTGAGAGGATAATCAATCGTCTGCGGTGTTTTAAAAAGGTTTGTAAATGCTTTAGCAAATGAAGAAAACATCCTAATCCCCTACTTCGCTGTACATGAGAGACAAGGATCAAACGATGCCAAAATAGCTGGTGCATCTGCATAATCCTGACCTACAAATATATGAGAAAATGCAGGTATGGAGGCAAATGTAGGCGTTTTTATCCGTACCCTATCAAGCATAGCCGTGCCATTTCCTTTGACATAGTACATCAATTCCCCTCTTGGGGCTTCAAACCTGACAATCGCTTCGCCATTTGGTTTACCTTTTATTTTTGTAAATATTTCGCCCTCTGGCAATCCATTTATGATATTTTCGCACATTAAAATAGAGTTGAGTATCTCATTCAGCCTTACTAAATTTCTTGCATTGATATCGCCATCACTGTGCGTTTGCATCAAAAATCCAACCTCATCAAAAGGCAGATAATCTATCTCATTTCTCACATCAATATTCAGCCCAGAAGCTCTTGCCAAAGGTCCAATGGCGTTAAAAATATATGCATCATCAAGGCTCAATGCTCCGATGCCTTTAAATTTTAAAGAGAGGCTCCAGTTATTTGTAAACTCATCCATATAACCAAGCACTCTTTGTTTGACTTCATAGAGATTCTCTTTTATTTTTAGAGCTACGGTGCTATTCAAGTCCCTATTTACTCCGCCGATACTTATATAATCAAACTGAACTCTATTGCCCGTGAGAAGCTCTTGTATCTCCATCACAAGCTCTCTATCGCCCATAATTCTCATAAACATAGCTTCAAATCCAGCATTTTCACAAGTGTGTGAGAGGCATAACATGTGGGAGTGAATTCTGTCGAGTTCTAAGAGTAAGATTCTCAGATATTTTGCTTTTTTACTGATTTCACCACCTAAGAGTTTCTCAATCGCAACGGTATAAGAGAGTGAATGGGTAATGGCACAAAGTCCACAAACCCTTGCAACTACATAGCCAATGCTATCAAATTTAAACTTTGTCGTACACGCTCGCTCTATGCCACGATGCACAAATCCAACATCTGAATCCACACCGATAATCTTCTCATTTTCACACTCAAACTTAAATCGTACAGGCTCTAAAAGTGCGATATGTTGTGAGCCAAGCGGAATGTTTATTGTCTGTTTCATAGTGAGCATCCGCTTAATGGATTTTGCAGAGAATCTTCATCAAGATACAACCCTTTTTCGCTTCCCTCAACCTGCACACCAAACATATCCACAAGTTCTCTTTGAGAGATAATCGCAGAGGGAATCAAGTCAACAATCGATGGAATAACATCCGTATATGCGATTTGAGCAAAATAGACAACCGTTTCTTCCAAGGCTTCATATTTTGAAAATATCCATTGCACTTCCATTTTGTTCTCTGCAAGTGCCAAGCCATTGAGTGTCAAAAAATGCCACTTCTTATACTCATAAAAACCCTCAATCACCTCTCTAACAGTGTCAAGTGAGACTTCAATTTTCTTCATCTTTTTCTCCTACTTTGAGTGCTGTGTGGCGTCTATTTACGATACTATTTTCCAAAGTTGCCTCTCTAAAGAGCTTCAATGGTTTCTCCATCTCTTTTGTTTTTTGCTCTAAAATCTCCAAGGCTTTTACAACACCATCGATGATAAGTTCAGGAGATGTTGCACACCCCGCGACATAAACATCCACGGGAATATATCTATCCACACCATCTTCTACATTGACCATATCTCTAAATACTCCGCCCGTACAACTGCAACTTCCAACGGCAATGACCACTTTTGGCTCTGGCATCTGCGTGTAAAGTTCCACGAGTCTCTCTCTGCTTCTGTATGTCACTGGACCTGTTACCAAAAATATATCTGATTGTTTTGGATTTCCTGTGTTTATCACTCCAAATCTCTCTAAATCATACTTTGGTGCGAGAGAGGCGAGGATTTCAATATCGCAACCATTGCAACTTCCTGCATTGTAGTGAAGTATCCACGGTGATTTTTTTCTATATTTTTTCAAATCAAACATAAGCAAGTCCTATGAGATTCCACATGCCAAGAGTTAAACCGATGGCTAAAACTATTCTTAGCAAATGTTTCATTTTTATCCTTGCAGTTGCGTTATCGACTAAGTTTACGAGTAAAAATACTCCAAGAAAAAGTCCAATTCCAAGAAAAATATTATTCCCTGCAAAAAGCATAAGAAGCAAATAAACGAACGCATATTCAAGCCATTTTGCCATATAAATAAACTCAAAGAAAACTCCGCTAAACTCAACCTCAACACCGCCAACTATCTCTTGATGTGCCTCAGTCGCGTCAAATGGAGATTTTTTTAGTTTGATTTGCATAACCATCAAAAAGGCTAAAAAGAGTAAAAAGAGCGATGCAAGTAATGCACCATTTTCTCTTATGACAGATATATCAAAACTCCCATGTTTCATAAAAAATCCAACAGCCACCATGATTAAAATCGGCTCGTAGGCAATCATAGCTTGGAGTTCCCTGTTTGAGCCAATGTGAGAGTAAATAGACTTCACACTAAAACCAGCAAGAATAATAAAGATAGTGGAAAGCAAATGTAAAAATATGACATAAAGTAAATTTTGTCCAAGTATGATAAAGGCGACGACAATCCAGAGCGTTATAAAATGCATCACTCCCAAAATGGTGTGATACGGATTTACTATAAAAGCCTGTTTATCAATCAATTTCCACATGTCATAAAAAGGTTGCAAAAGTGGCGGACCTTGGCGGTTTTGCATTCTCGCTCTGAGCTTTCTCTCAAAGCCATACATCAATCCACCGATGAGCGGTGCAAAAAGTATCAAGAGTGTTTCTATCATACCATCACTCCAATTGTAAGTTTCATCTCAAAGCCTTTAAATCGGCTTCTAGCTCTTTTAAACTCTCTATTTTTTGTAGCTCTTTTTGATTTATTTTATATTTTTCATACTCTAGTGCTGATTTTTTTAATGCCATCTCATGACTTATCTTACCAGCATGTGTTAAAAGTTCTCTTGCATTTAGGCTTATTACATCATCTAGTTTTTTTATCCAGTCCTGCATATACATCACTTTTTTTTGTTGTGCCATCGTCTCTGCAAATGCCAAATACTGTTCAACTAACAGACCAAGCAGTTTTATCTCATCTTCATTGAGATAATTTTTTGCAACACTTATATCTGCTTTTGTAATATTTTTACTTTTTTTATCAAGTGAGTTCATTCCAAGCTGTGGTAAATTTATATCTATTCTGTTATGCACAAGTTCAGCTGCTGTTTGCTCTGAAACTGCCCATAAAAGTTTATTTTGTACTATTTTAAAAAAAAGTGTTGTTTTCTCATCATCTTTATCATAATCTTTACTTGTCATGTAGATATCTTTAATTTTTTGATAAAAAAACCTCTCAGATATTCGTATTTCTCTAAGTCTTGTTTGCAACTCATCAAAATAGTTCATGGAGTTTCCACTTTTGAACCGCTCATCGTTTAAAACGAAACCCTTAGTAATATATTCATTAAGTCTCTGTGTCGCCCAGATTCTAAACTGCGTACCTTGTGGAGATTTCACTCTAAAACCTACTGCAATTATCATGTCAAGGTTATAAAAATCAATATCCCTTGTAACTTCTCGTTGCCCTTCCTTTTGAACTGTTCGGAATTTCCGAACAGTTGCCCCAGCTTCGAGTTCTGCTTCTGAAAATATATTTGAAATGTGCTCACTTATAGTAGCTTTTGACTTACCAAACACTTCACAAATTTGGGCTTGACTGAGCCAAATATTTTTATCTTCAAAGGTTACATCTACTTTAATATCGCCATTTTCATTTTGATATATTATTACATCACTCATTTAAAAACAACCCCTAGTATCAATATCCACATGCCAAGTATAGCTAGAATCATTATAGCCTTTTGTGTATATTCTGGCATGTGGAAATAGTACATGCTGAGTTGTATCTCCTCTTTTTCTCCACAGTTATACTCTTTCACTCGATGTGCTTTTTTGAAGGTTAAAAGTGCAAAAAGCAGAGGAACTACGGCTATTAAAAGGAGCGGAGTAATCATCTCTAAGGAGTTTAATAACCCTTGTTTGAAACTAATATACATCCCAATAAAAAGCAAAAACAAAAGCAAGAAAGATGGAATTGTGTAGTATTTTGAGATTTCCACATGCCGAGTTTTTGCATCAACATCTTTTGCAAAAAGTTTTGTTACTACTTTAAAATATAAAAGTGTCAAAAACACACTTCCAAGGGCGATAAATATGAGAGCAAAAACATACAGAGGATTGGTTTGTATCTCTCTTGCAATGGATTCTATCGCCATAAACTTCGCTATAAATGCGCCAAAAGGAGGAAGTGTCAGTGAAGCAAAACCAACGATTATGAAAAAAACTACAAGTGGCGAGTGATTGATGAGACCATCTATATCTTGTACATATTTGAGATGAAAGTTTTTTTCTAAAATACCTGCTTGTAAAAAGAGCAGTGCTTTTGAGAGTGCATGAAACACGATAAGAGTTCCACATGCCATGATTGCTTCGGGTGTGCCAATAGCTGAGAGTGCCATCATAAGCCCAAGGAGTGCAATGGTGGAGAGTCCTAAAATCTCTTTGAAGTAGTCTTTGCCAAGAGCAAGAAGTGAGGCTGAGAAAAAGACAAAAGTACCCAGCAGAGTGATAGTAACGGAGACAAATCCACTCATGAGATCGGAA
>JAABQD010000059.1 GCA_011391635.1 Sulfurimonas sp.
GAAGCGGAAAAGTTGCACTCATCTTGGATATACCGATGCTTGTGAGTTTTATCTTGAACATGTGTGCAAGGAGTGACTCATGAGATGAAGAAGTGCATCAATAAAAATACAAATAGTAAAACAAAAAACATTACAACAAAAACAAGGAGATAAAAAATGTTTAAAAATATGAAAGTTGCGGTGCAACTTGGGGTAGGATTTGGGCTTATATTGTTGCTCTTGATTGCATCAGGGATGTTTGCGTTACAGCGTATGGGTGTGGTGAACGATCAATCGACAAACATCGCAACTAACTGGATGCCGAGTATCAAAGTGACCGAAGAGATTAATACCGGTACCTCGGATTTGCGTATCGCTGAGTTTAAGCATGTATTAAGCCAAACGCCAGAAGCGATGAGGGATGCAGAGAGTGATATGAAAGCTGTATTGGACGGGCTGGCTCAAGACCGTGTTGAATACGAAAAATTGATTTCTTCTCCAGAAGAGCAAGCAATGTACAATGAATTTGCCAAACTTTTTGATAAATATATGGGAATCCATGAGCGATTGATGGTACTTTCACGACAAAACAAAACAGAAGAAGCAACAGTTGTTTTAAATGAAGGTTTGTCACTTTTTAACGACTACTCTACTATATGTTTGAAAATGGTAGATCTAAATGTCAAAGGTGGAAATGATGCCAGTGCTGAGGGTGATGCTATCTACGCTAATGCACAGAGTATGGTTATTACCATCATCATTATCGCTATTTTAATAGGTATTGCCATAGCGTTTTTTATTACCCGCAATCTCAAAAACTCTCTTGGTGCAGAACCGGGTGAAGTGGCTGAAATCGCCAATCAAATTGCGGCGGGGAACACGGATGTCTCCATCGTAGTCGCCAACGGTGATACGACGAGCCTTAATGTTTCAATGAGAAAAATGGCGGATACAATTAAAGCGATGCAATCAGAATTAACTAAATTGATTGAAGCGGCAAAAGATGGTAAATTGAGCTCTCAAGCAGATACTTCAAGATACCAAGGTGATTGGAAAAGTATGCTTAGTGGTGTGAATGAAATGCTTTCTACTATTAATGCAGCAGTTGTTACAGATGGTGTAGGTGCGTTGGTCAAAGTATCTGAGGGTAACTACAATACAAGAATTACGACAGCATACAGAAATGATTACGATGTATTTAAACGCGCAGTGAATGATATGGCGAGTAATGTTCAAGCGGCTATTAGTGAAGCAGGAGATGTTCTAGGCAAAATGGCTGATGGAGATTTACGAGTTCGAATCAAAAGTGATTTCAAAGGTGACCTTATAGCTATCAAAACAGCGACAAATGATATGGCACAAAAATTACAAAGTATCATCATCGATGCTCAAAATACAGGTCTACAGATTACAGCTGCAAGTGAACAAGTGAGTGCAACTGCACAAAGTCTTAGTAACGGTGCAACAGAACAAGCAAGTAATCTTGAAGAGACTGCGAGTGCGATTGAGCAGATGACTGGTAGTATCAACATGAATGCGGATAATGCGAAACGCACAGATGAGATGGCATCGAATGCATCAAAAATGGCAGAAGACGGTGGCGAAGCAGTCGATAAAACAGTCGAAGCGATGAAAGAGATAGCAAGTAAAATCAGTATCATCGAAGATATCGCATACCAAACAAACCTTCTCGCTCTGAATGCGGCTATCGAAGCTGCTCGTGCTGGAGAACATGGAAAAGGGTTCGCAGTTGTAGCAGTTGAAGTAAGAAAACTAGCAGAACGCTCTCAAGTTGCTGCACAAGAGATTGGAAAAATCACAGGCGATAGCGTAACAGTATCAGAGAGAGCGGGAGAACTTATCAAAGAGATTATTCCAAATATCCGTACTACAGCCGACCTTGTTCAAGAGATTGCTTCTGCAAGTGCTGAACAAAATACGGGAATTATCCAAATCAATAACTCTATGACACAACTTGATAGTGTCACACAACAAAATGCAGCAGGAAGTGAAGAACTCTCAAGTGCAGCAGAAGAGATGACGGCTCAGGCTGAAGGGTTACGCAACATGATGTCTTTTTTCATTGTAAGTGACAATGAATCACAAAGAGAGTTTCATAGCACATCAAAAGCGAAAGAGAAAAGTAAACCTATCGATGGAAAATTTATCAGAGAAAATGATACGGAAGGGACTAAATTTGCAGGTATAAACAAGCAAGATTTTAAAGCTTTCTAAGAACGGGGATACTATGGCAGAGATAACAAGTAAGAATAACGAAGGGAATCAATACCTTTCGTTTTTCCTCAAAAATGAAATGTTTACAATCAATGTTACCTATGTTCGTGAGATTATAGAATATACACAAATTACAAGAGTACCGATGATGCAAAGCTTTATCGCAGGGGTGACGAATGTTCGAGGGAATGTTATCCCCGTGTTAGATTTGCCTGAGAGATTAGGGATAGGTAAGAGTACTATTGACAAAAAAAGCTGCATTATTACCATTGATACGGAGATTGACGGAGAGAGTACAGAAATTGGTTTGATTGTAGATATGGTAGATCAGGTTTATGATGTATCGCCTTCTCACAAAATGGATGCACCAGAGTTTGGTTCTAGAATCAGAAAAGAGTTTATGCAGATGATGGCAAAAGTAGATGGTAAGTTTATGACACTTTTAGATGTAGAAGGAATACTCAATATCGCTGATTTATCCCGTATTCAACAAAAATATAGTTTATAAAGGTAAAAAATCATGAACAAAGATGAGAACAAATACCAAAACAGTATGGACAACGGTGATGAACTTATCCGTCTTGTTACAAGTAATGCAGATGTAACAAGTCAGTATGTCATATTTCGCAACGGTTATGATGACTTGTATGCAATCAATGTGGCAAAAGTAGAAGAGTTAATCGTAAATAAAAATCTCAATATTGTCAAAAATGCTCAGGCGAATGGGGCATTAGTCGGTACGGCAAAAATTCGAGAAGAGATGTGTTCTGTTGTGCATTTTGATAAATGGCTAGGGCGAGAAGAGCAAACAGAAAATGTGTATGAGTTGATTATCGTATGTACTTTTGGTCATCAAAGACTTGGAATTGTCATCAAAAATGTGATTGGTATTCAAAATATTGATGCCAATAAATTGATAGATAACTCGAGTAGAGACCCAAAAAGCTCACAAATAACAGATCTTTTTATCTCTGGTGAAAGTAGGCTGTGTACTATATTCAACTCAGATGCACTACTGACAGAAATTTTTGCAGATGCGCATCAAAATGAGATAAACAAGATATCTCTCTTAGATAGATTAAATATAACTAAAAAAATACTTTTTGCAGATGACAGTAGAATTGTGCAAAAAGCAGTTGAGCAGACAATGTCTCAGTTGGGTCTTAATTTTGAGGTTTTTGATAATGGAAAAGCTCTTCTTGATAGAGTGATGGGAATGAACGCTGAGGATGTTGCACTGATACTGAGTGATATAGAGATGCCTGTTATGGATGGCATGGCTCTTTTGCGTGAAGTAAAAGCAAATAAAGATACGGCATTAATCCCTTTTATCATGAATACAAATATGGCAAATCCATCTATTATAGATCAGGCGAAAAGACAAGGTGTGGATGCAGTTATCCATAAACTAGATGTTGAAGATTTACAACATCAGATTTCTAAATTTGCACGAATTTAAATGCCTATTGTTAACACTACATTTAAAAAATTTCAAGAGTTAATCCGCAAGGAGAGTGGCATAAATCTCTCTGAAGCGAAGAAGAGTTTACTTACAAGTAGATTGGCAAAGAGGCTGAGATATCATAATGTGGATTCATTTGATCACTACTATCAACTCGTCAATGAAGATAGTTTTGAATTACAAATGATGATAGATATTATAACAACGAATGAAACAAGTTTTTTTAGAGAATCACATCACTTTGATTTTATAAAAAACTCTATTTTGCCTTCATTCAAAGAAGGGTGTTTTAGAGCTTGGAGTGCAGCAGCAAGTATAGGAGCTGAAGCTTATACTTTGGCAATGGTGCTAGATGAAGCATTGTTGACAAAGAATATTGATTGGGAAGTTGTTGGTACGGATATCAACACAGAAGTTATTGTAAAAGCAAAACAGAGTCTCTATCCAATGGAACATGCTAAAACAATTGATAAAAAATATCTTAAAAAGTATTGCTTGGAAGGTATCAATAAATATGAAGGCTTTTTTTTGGTCGATGACTATTTAAAAAAGAACTGTAAATTTTTTAATGCAAATTTGATGCATGCACCATCCTCTGAAATAGGTAAGTTTGATGTTGTTTTTTTAAGAAATATGCTTATCTATTTTGATAACGAAAATAAAAAAATTATTGTAGAAAATGTTATAAAAACACTGAATAAAGGTGGGTATCTTTTCATAGGACACTCTGAAACCCTTAATGGAATTACAAAACAAGTTAGACAGATTCGTCCAACTATTTATATAAAGGATTAAATAATGCCTCAGCAAATTGTATTTGTGGATGATAGTAAATCGGTACTGAAAACTATTGAAATATTACTGAAAGATAGAGTCAAAGATGGAGAAATAAAAGTAATAACATTTTCTAAAACAGCAGAATTTTTAGATGCAGTAGAATCAAACACTCTTAAATTTAGTCTCCTCTTCTTAGATATCAATATGCCTGTAATGTCAGGATATGATGTCCTCAAAAGGTTACGAACAATAGATGAATATAAAGATATTCCTGTGATAGCTCTTACGACTGAAAATACGCAAGAAGCATTAGAAACAGGGAAAGAGTCAGGGTTTAATGATTGGATAGTCAAAATAAATGCTTTAACGACACTCCAAAAATCGATAGAAATGGCTATAGATATCCACATGCCAAAAAAAATGATTGAAGATGCAAATGCACAGTCAGATGAGCAAATACAGATACAAGAGATGTTTCTGACAATTGAAAAACTCAATACAAAACTTTTGGCAGCAGAGGAGAACAAAAGTAGATTTTTAAGCCTTATTTATAATGAGTTTAACAATCCTCTGATGACAATCACAATGTTGATGCGAGATATTATCAGTGATGAAGAGAAATCAAAAGAGGATATTGTTGAGAGTGTAAATATGATATTTACAGATATCTTGACTTTGAATTCTCAATTGTCAAATATTTTAGCCGGTGCAGAGATAGAATCGACCGTAGGTATAACAAAATATTTTTCAAAATTTAATATGCAAGATTTACTCGATGATATTATCACTTCCCAACAGTTTGTTCATAAAG
>JAABQD010000060.1 GCA_011391635.1 Sulfurimonas sp.
GTAGAGCTGCTAGATGTCAGCGGAGGTATAGCAACTATTGCTATGCCTCTGCAAATGCTGAAAATGCTCTCTATGTTTGGAAAAATGTTTGAGAATCAAATCGAGGGAGGAATAGGCAGATGATAATAGACTTGATTTATATTTTGATTGGCATGTGGTTTCTTTACACCTTAGTCAACTTTAAAGTTGATAATGGCTATGTGTATGCAAAATACCCGTGGATGCACCGTAATGGTTGGGGTTCACTTGCAAACCCAAAAGAGGTGAAGAGAGGCTATCTTTGGACTCCTATATCTCAACTAAAATCTAAGTTTTCAGAATCAGCAAAAAACATAGTGTTTCTTAACTATTTCAGATTTGACGAAGATTTTAAACACAAGAGCAGAATGAGCGGTTTTTTTGCAAAGAGAGCCGAAAATACGGTTTTATATTTTGACCCGCTTTCACTCACGCAAGGATGCCTTCTAGTCGGAAAGATGGGGGCTGGGAAAACTGAGTTGTATTTTAGCATTTTAAAACAAAAATTTTACAATCGGGCTATCATACACCAAGTAAAAGCAGGAGACTTCACTCAGTCATTTTTAACAAAAAATAACATGCTTTTTAGCCCATACGATAAGAGAGGGTATCTCTGGGATGTAATGAGCGAGAATGAGGGAATTATAAAAACCTTCTTTGAAAACTATGCAAACGCAATTCAAGGAGACAAAAAAGACTTCTTCTCCGCTGCTGCAAATCGTCTCTATAACGAAATGGCAATTAAAGTGCGAACATCATATAAAGACGAGCCAAGCTCTAAAAAATGGATGCTGCTTATTAAATCCGTTAAAGACCTTTTTAATGAAATGGACTCAGGTACACAGAACTCACAGAAAGATATTAAAGGGACTATGGAAGCGATTTTAGAGCCGTTGGAAATTATGGCGTGGAAAATGCAGAATCCGAAACAAAAGCGTTTCGTAATTGCAGATTTTTTTAAGAAAAAGAATCAGTGCAAATTAATCCTTGATAATATCCCAGAGTATGAAAAGAGCCTTACACCTCTTTTTACAGCATTCACCGCGTGTTGTTCTCAAGTGCATACAAGTATGCCAGATAGCAAAACGGACTTTACACTGTATGCGCTGGACGAGTACTTATCTTTTATTCAGATAATGGACGACGCTTCAAAAAAGAGGCTTCATACTCTAATCCGTTCAAAGGGCGGCATCTTGATGCCAGCCGTGCAGTATATTCCTATGGACGATAAAAAGCTTACGCAACTTTTAACATCTTCGGCTTATGCTTGGATTTATTTCTCTGTAATAGACGAAGCAACAATCAAACTCTTTAAAGATGCAGTTGGAGAGACTGAATATGTTTATCAAGAGAAAAGTGAGAGCAGAGACAGCAAAAGCAGAGATTCACACTCTCTATCTAATAAGCATGAGAGAACAAACCTCATTTACAATGAACTCTTAAACGGTTTAGGAGATAAGTTTGAGCATATAGTGTTCTTGCCAAATCACAACATGCTTTACAAAGGCTACACACCTCAAGCAAATCTCAAAATTCGGACTGAGAAACAAGTGCCTGCAAACCTCGATGAGTTTTATGCTATCAAGTACGCAAATCACGGTGCTAAAGAAGATGTACAAGACCTTACATTTGCGGATTTATTCAAAGAGAAGCCACTCTCTAAAGTTGATGAATGGAGACTTTGGAAAAAATTTGAAAAGGCTAAGGGTGATGATAAAGCCTTGGAATCTTTTAAATATCAAAACAAGCTAGAGGCGGTAAATCTTGAATTTTTGTTTGAAAAATATATGCAAAAAGAAACGGTTTTGAAAAATAAGATGCAATTGTTTAGCAAAGATGAGCGATTTGACCTTCACATAAAATGGCAGCAAGCACAGGGCGATGAGAGAGCAGAAATTCAGTTTATAGAAAAATATGATTTACTCGGTGCTCTCCCCGGCTTTTTTGTATTCGATGATATTGAACGCCTTGAAATGGAGCAAATAGCATGAGTAAAAAATACACAGACGAGCAAATCCAAACTTTTATCCGTAGAACAAACGAGGAGCTTGCACTGCAAGACCCTCAGCCCGTGCTTAATGATTTAGGCATAGACTACAAAGAGCTTGGAAATGATTCCTATAGAATGAATTTAAGAGGTGAGAAAACGGCTTCGGCTTATATCTCACTCAAGAATGGCATGTGGAAATATATTGACTTCGGAGACAGAACAAGAGGCGGCAATATAGCTAATGTAGTTATGCATGCAACAGGCAAAGACTACAAAGCAGCCCTTAGCTACTCTTTGCAAACTTTGGGAGTCAAAAACCACCTTGAAGAGGCTCTTAACTCAAAACGAGAATCTCACGAACTCTCTCAAGCAGACCGTGAACGCATCAAGGCACAGAGAGACGCAAATAAGACCCGAGAAGCATCTCATCCACTCTCAAAGGTTACGACAGTCTATGAAGTCGCTACTAATCAGCTGGCGGTGGATTACTTAGCCTCAAGAGGTATTTTAAAAATTCCACCGCAGATGAAAATCATAAACGGTACTTACACTAATAATAAAAACGAGGAGAGAGCGGTTTATGGTGTGGGTGTTCTTACAAGAGACGGACAAGCGGGAAATATACACTTCCTAAGCAAGCTCGGCGATTTAAAATCGATGTCTCTCGGACAATCTAATATCTCATTCTTCCAAAACCCAAACAGCAATAAAGTAGCCGTGTTTGAGTCGAAGATGGATTATTGCGCAGCATACCAGCAAATGCCGCTAGACGGCGTAAATATTATCATAGCAAACAGCGTGTCTAATGCCTCTAAAGTTGCAGAACTTCTAGTATCAGAGGGCTTAACACAAACACCGCCGATGATGTTTCTTCAGAATGATTTTGCATCTTATCGCATGGTTGCAGACATCATGGAAAAAGCAGATATCCAAGAGGTTAAGAGTATCAGATATCAGGTTATGTCAGAGTATAAAAAAGATATAAATGATCTACTTTTGGAAGGCGTAAAGATAGCTGATAGAATAGAGCAGAGACCGCTTGAATACTTTGAGGATATAGCCAAATCTTTAGAACTTATCCAAAAGGCACAGCAAACGCCTAGCATAGACTCCACGAGAGACGCTTTGAGAAAAGCAAATTTCAGTGAACGGACACAATCTCAAGGGCAAGAGCGGTAAGGGGTTTTTAAAAGAAAAAGCAGCAAAAAAGGTTATCTAGCTCCGTTAAGCTTCTCATTAAGTTCTTTGATGAGGAGTTTAAATTCATCTATTTCTTTTGTTTTTTCGTACATGTCAAGGAACTTAGGAGTCCATACAGGAACTGGATTTGACTTTCCATATTTAGAAATTGTTGAATATGGAATATCGGTTATTTCTGCAAATTCGGTTAGGTTTAGATTCAGAGAATTTAATCTTTCTTTGAACTCTTCAAGTGTCATAATTGATTTACTCCTATATATATCTTATTAAGATGTAAATAATAGCATAAATTTACCTAAAAAGCAAATAAAAATGCGTAAATTTAGCATATTCGGAGAAAATAGCTTGACATTAATATCTTAATAGGATATAATTACTACATATATTTAGTATATTAGGCAAATATAAAGAGAGAAAATGGTTTATGATTCTTACACAGCAGCAGAAATGGCGGCTTGGATAAATAATTTTTATGCGACAACAACCGCAGGGGATATTATCGCGTCGTTGGTTTTATTGACAATCATGGCGGGACTTAGAAAGAAAGGCGGTAGCAATTCTTTTTTTAAAAAAATGTTTGGATGGAAATAATGAGCGGCGTAATAGCAATCACAGAAGAAAAAAAAGGAGTACGGAATATGAAAACAGCATGTCAATTTGTACAAGAAGAAATAGAGGCGTTGGAATTCAATTTGAATTCTGTTTTAGAAATAGCAAAACTAAATAACCTCTCAAAAGCAGGGGCAGAGATGGCGGCGGGAATCGTTGAGACTCTAACAAAGGTAAAAGAACAGCTTTTAGGCAAGAAAATAGACGAGGTTTATAGTGTTGTAACTAAACTACCTTTACTTTATTTTCAAATTCATAAAATTAAATAGGAAAGAAAGATGAGAAAAATTTCGCAAATGCAAAAGAGGTATTTTACACTAGGCGATAAAGTTCGCGGTTTTTACTGGAGAGCAGAGGACCTTATTCATGAGATAGGTTTGTGGACAATGCCCCCATTTATTTTGATTGGAATATTTTTTTTGGTAGCACAGGTTAACTATGCGCTGCACGGCAACGATTTAGATTTGTCTGCCCTGCCTGCCACTCAAAAAGAGAGACTAGCCACTTTATTTGAGCAGGAAAAAGAATTAGACACAAAAGAGCGAAAATTGAGAAAAAATCTTGATTTTAAAGATGCTCGCGCGGTCTCAAAACAGCGAACGCCTCTAGTTTTAGAGATTAATTCAATAATCGCTACGGCTCCGCACTCTGCGTGGAGTCACAAACTCTATTCAACTCTCGGTTTCATAAAGGATAATTAAAATGGAAACAACACTAAACAAACTCACAATAACTCAAAATATAGCTCTTTATTGGTTAAGACATGTCGAAAGTGGGCTTTTATTTTTTGAAAGTGGGCTTTTATTTTTTAAGCTCTTACAAACGCTCTCAAAGCCTTTTAGAATAGCTTTTTATATAGGTTTGATTGCCTTCACTGTTTTTGGCATGAAATTTATCTTTATTTTCATCCCAGAGTATAATAACTCGCTTTGGCAGATTCTCCGCGATATTCTCTTCTATGGTGCTGCTCTCGGCATAAGTCTCGTGATAACAATTGAAAGCGTTTTAAAACTAGATGTAGCCGGAATTTTAAAAGAGAAAAAAGCAAAAGTTGCAGAGATAAAAAAGAATAAGTTGCAAAGATGGAGATTGCGCAATATGAATACACTAAAGCGGATTTTTGTATATTTATTTTTTTACGCAGTTTTGCTTTTTTGGTTTGAAACAACATTTTATGCTGCTCGTGTAGATTTGTTTGGAGCAGCTCCATTGACTCCTCAAATATACGAGGTAATTTTAGAATTTAATGCGGCTTATATGTTATTTATAAAATGGTTCACTTTTTCTTTTTTCATCGCAGCTCTAACGCTTGACTACTTTGTAAACAAAACAAGAGCA
>JAABQD010000061.1 GCA_011391635.1 Sulfurimonas sp.
GCTCTTCCGATCTCCTCGTTCCACCTCTCCTGAGGTGGAATGCATACATACACTTTTTACTAACTCTTAAGCTCTATCTTATGAGTTGGAGTTTTTGTATGCATTCCCATCGAGGACGATGGGAACGAGGATAACTAGGTTGCTACATTCGTTAAATTAATATAGTTTTCCAACATTTCTTGTGATATATTGGTGTAATGTTCATTCATCCTCTCTTTAACCTCTTTATCTAAATCACTATTTATAAACTTTAAAAATCCAAGATAGAGGCTTTCGTATAAATCATTTATATGAATAACTTTTAGATACTCACAATTAGATATTTTAATACTTTTCTCTCCAGTTGCCAAGTTTGCATTACCCCAAGCATATATTATTACTGAAGCTTTCTTATTTTTTGTATCCCTTGAATGAGGTGTTAATGTATGCACAATTGCATTTCTTGCTGAATATAAATCCATAGGTGTAACATTTAGTTTTTTTTCTTGATACATATATTCATTTATCCATTTTTTAAAATTTTTTCCTATTTCTTTATAACCATCTCCATATGCAATATAAGCTAGAGTATCAATTGTGCTATAAATTAAAGTTAAAGTCGGAAACTGTAATTTTTGTTTTATACATAATTCTATTCCAGAGAACATTTGCCGATAAGTTTCATTAAAATTATTCATTAATTTTCCTTAGTATGTTAATCTTATATATATTTTGTATTTAGATAAAGCCATAGTCCATCAAGTTTAAAATTCAATTTATATTTTTTGTAAACATTGTTAGACAAATGTAGTTCTAACAAATATTTGCAATTTTGATTTAACTCTTGCAATATTTCTAATTGCTTGATGATATGCTCATTATCTATTTTAATATATTTAAGCTCTTTAAAAAAAATTTCAAAATCATTTATATCAGTTGAATTTTTTAAGTCAATTTGAATGGTAATTTGATTTTCATTCTTGATATATGAAAATCTTTTTCCATATATTTTAGAAGATGTTATATGTTCATCATCTGTATTTATAAATTCAAAATTTAATAATTCTGTTTTTTTGTGAAAAACCCTTTCCATTAATTCCCCTCCACAATCTTTACTCTTTTTTCCTAAACACCACCCGCACATCTCCACTCTCTAACTCTTCTATCTCATGCGTAAAATTGTTGTTTATTCTCTCAAAAAGGGGTGTTGGTTCGTGAAAAAAGATACCTACCATTCTCTCATTTTCATTTTTGAGCATTCTCAGCCCGTTGATAGCATTTACCATTGGTTCGGGCGGAGAGCATTTTGTGGCGTCAAACTCATAATAGATGATGCCATCTTTTTCGTATTTATAAAATGGGAGGGTTGTTCTTGGGATTTGTACTTGCTCTTTTTGCATTTACACATGCCACTCTTTATAAATATAGCGACTCAGCTCTCTGTCCCAGACAAATTTATCGCGTATTTTTTCAAAGCATTTGAGGACAATTGTCTCACTAAAATCATTGCCGTAAATAGTGATAGGTGTGTGATAGTACCTATTATAGGACTGGATTGGGTGTAAAAGTATCTCTTGCCAAGTGAACTCTATTTTGCCTTCATAAGGCTCAAAGGGAAGCGTAGAAACCACTGTTTTGTTTGTCACATCACACCTAAAATAGCAACTCACATGAAATTTATCCACTTTCACGCGGGTCAAAAGTTCGCGAATGCTCTCATTACTCTCTCTCATACTCTAATCCCAAATCTATTCAAAAAAATCAGCAACAAATATTCCACATGCCACATTACTTCAAAAGCCTTATTTCAAACCCTTTTTTTGCACCCTCCAAGAGAGCAACTGAGCCACCGTGTGCTTCTGCAATTTGACGAGAGAGAACAAGTCCTAGACCATTGCCTTTTACTTTTGTACTTTTAAAAGCTTCAAAAAGCTCTTTTTTATCTTCAATCGGCACTCCGCTATCATAGATAACGAAGATATGATACTTCTCATCGGCTTTGTAGATAACCTCAACAACACCCTCTTCATTCTCATCTAGCTCAATAGCATCTATTGCGTTGAGTATGAAGTTTGAAAAAAGCATCTCAAGCAAATCTTTGTCAGCACTGAGTATAAATTTTTGTGAGGGAAAAATAAACTTGATATCTTTAGAATAGGCATAATATCCTATCGCCATATTGAGAGATTCCATCAGCTCACTCCACATAAACGGAGTGATATTTGGCTCGATACCTTTAGCGAACATAAGCGAAGATTTGATGATTCTATCGATGCGATAAACCGCTTTTTGTATCTCTTCGACTAGAGGGATATTCTCAGGAATAACTCTTTTGATAAGTGTCGAGCTTAGAAGTGAAATAGAGCCGATAGGATTGCGAATCTCATGAGAGAGATGAGCCGCCATTTGTCCCATAGTAGCAAGATTTTCTTTGCGTTTTTGTTCTGTGATATCAGTTGCACTGAGCATGTATTTATCTTGATAACTTGAGCTTTTTATGAGATAGGAGCGTTTGTTGAAGCTCACTTCATAATCATCATTTTTGGACTTGAGCAATCCTAAAAGCTCAGAGAGTGCTTTTGCTTGTGAATTTTGCAAAAACACCTCTCCATCTTCATTCAAAATCCAGATTGCATTTGGTAAAAACTCTACGACCTTTTCTACCGTGTCTTGGAGGTGTGTATAAGACTCCTTGAGCTGTGTAAACTCTTTTTCTACCTTATAGGTCTGCTCAATGAGAAGATTTAACTCATCTGCTGTTATGCTTGACATGCGAACCCTTTATCTGTTTTGCAACATATTTTCAAAATCCATCAAAGAAAAAATCTTTCTCTCTTCTATGTCATAAGTGTCAAGTGAGAGAAAGAGTGTATCCTCTTTTTTTATAAACAAATTTTTGATGATTTCTATACTTATCTCTATATCCTCCGCAGAGAGAATGATAAAATCATCTCCTTCAAAACGAAAGATAAGATAAGTATCATAACTCTCTAAAAGATACTTTCCAATCATACCCAGAAGTAAATCCCCCTCTTGCCAACCATGAAAAGTATTGAATTGAGTAAAATTATGCATACTGATAAAATAGAGATATTTATAAATTTTGGAACTTGCATTTTGCGTAAGAATTAAATCTAAATAGATCTGATTATAAAGCCCTGTGATTTGGTCTTTGTAAAAGTAAGCAAATCGCTCTTGCTCAATCTCGCCACTAGGAGTTTGTCCTATATTAGGATTGATTTCTATATCTCTTAACGCTTCAATAGCATATTTTACGACAAAGGGGTCAAACTGCTTGGCACTGTTGTTTTCAATCTCTCGCAGAGCTTCTGCTTGGGTCAAACGAGCTTTATAGATACGATTGGTTGTCATCGCATCAAAGGCATCGGCAATAATCATAATTCTCGAATAAAAAGGGATAGCATCGCCCTCTAAACCATTTGGATAGCCACTCCCATCATATCGTTCATGGTGCGAACCAATTACAAGAGCCAACTCATTGTACATTGGAATTTTTTCCAGAAGTTGCTTTCCTGCGACGACATGTTGTTGAATGAGTTTATATTCACTCTGTTTGAGTTGCCCCGGCTTGAGCAAGATTGCATCGGGTGTAATAATTTTTCCGATATCATGTAAGATTCCAGCTCGATAGATAAACTCACTCTCCTCGTCATTACAGCCCATCTTTTGTGCTATAGCTTTACAGTACGAAGCAACCCGCTGAGAGTGTCCACCCGTATAAGTATCTCTTTTTTCAATCATTTCTACTAAGGCTAGAAGTGTTTGCTCGTAGTTATAAATTTTCTCACGCTCTAACACACCATTTTTTGCAACTTCTAGTTCTACTAACTCTTCAAGTTTTTGTTTGTAAAGCCTGTTTTCTTGCATCGCTACAATCTTATCTACAATACGATGGAGCGTTGTATTGAGACTCTCAAAATCTACAGGTTTGATGAGATATCCACTCACATCAAGTCGTATCGCATCCATAAAATAGGAAGCTTCAGAAAATGCAGTCAGGATAATAACCTCTTGTTCAGGATGCTCTGATTTGATTGCATCTATCATTTGAATACCATTCATATTTGGCATTTGGATATCTGTCATCACCAAATCAAAAGCTCTTTTTCTAAAAATATCCAAACCTTGTTGTCCATCCTCAGCAATCACAACCTCTTTAAAAAGTTTTAGAAGATAATTCACAACCATCTCTCGCAAACGGTCATCATCTTCGACATACAAAACACTCAGGTCAGCACAGAGATGCTTAAGCTTTTTGAGTAAAGTCATTGTTGTTTTCCTCACTATTTTTGAGTGGTAGCTCGATTGTGAAGCAACTTCCACCATTGATATTTTTCCAGTGAAGTGTTCCACCAAAATGTTTTTCGATAATCATCAAAGACATATAAATTCCCAAACCTGTTCCATTGATACTTTTTGTTGTAACATAAGGCTCGCCCAACCTCTCTATGACAGATTTATCGATACCACCGGCATTATCACTTATACTGATGCTAAGTAGATTGTTTACAACAGAGGTATCTATCTCTATTTTCGCATTTTCTATATTTCGCTCTTTGATAGCATCTTTTGCATTGTTAATAAAATTAAGCATCACTTGAATAAGCTCATTTGGATAGGTGTAAAACTCAACATTACAATTATTTACCAGTGTAAGCGTGATTTGATTATTTTCCAATATTTTTTGCGTCATGCTTTGAAGTTTTTCATAAATTTTACATAAAACTGTTTTCTCTTTTGTTTTTTCAGGCTTAAAAAAAGTTCTAAAATCATCAATAGTACGACTCAAATATTGTGTCTGCTCACTTAAGACATCGATAAGTTTATAGATATCCGCTTGAACTATCTCTTCGCTGAGTTCCATACTTGCTCGAAGATTATTTGCGACCATCGCAATGACAGAGAGAGGTTGACGCCACTGATGTGCTATCATGCCAATCATATCGCCCATCGCCGCTTGACGCGATTGTGAGAGCATCAGCTCCTCTTTTTTATGAATATCCGTGATATCCATAGCAGAAGATATCAGTACCCTTTTGGTACTATACACATTTCCAAGTGGGGCTAAAGAACATGCCCATAACACCTCTTTA
>JAABQD010000062.1 GCA_011391635.1 Sulfurimonas sp.
AAGTTCCGTATTTTTTCCCTGAAAACTCCACATGATAAAAGCACGAAAACCACCCGTTTCATCTTGAAGCCTTCGCACCATATCAAAATGCTCCACTATATCTTCATCACTCTCAACAGTTCCATACATCATTGTCGCGGTTGATTTAATACCAAGTTTGTGTGCTTTTCTATGGATGTCCACCCAGACTTCTGAGTCGATTTTTTTCGGTGCGATGATATCTCGAACTTTGTCACTCAAAATTTCCGCTCCAGCCCCAGGAATAGAAGCAAGACCCTTCGCTTTGAGGCGTGTTAGAACCTCTTCCACACTGATACGAGAGACTTTAGCAATAAAATCTATCTCTATAGAAGAGAAACCATGAATCGTAATTTGCGGATATATCGTATGAATGTGTGCGACCAAATCCTCATACCACTCAATTTTGAGTTTTGGATGTACACCCCCTTGAAAAAGTATCTGTGTTCCGCCAATCTCTAGGAGTTCATCTATTTTAGCATCTATCTCATCGTAAGTCAGCACATAGGCATCCGCATCTTTCTCATGTCTGTAAAAAGCACAAAACTTACAATCTACCCAACAGATATTTGTATAATTAATGTTCCTATCAACGACAAAAGTTGTCACTCCATCTGGATGAAGCTCTTTTTTTCTTGCACTCGCCATGCGACCAAGCTCTTTTAAGTCTGCATTTTTTATAAGGTGAAGTGCTTCTTCTTTGGTTAATCTTTGCATCTCGAACTATTTCCACCCTTCATTTCTAGGATTTTTTGGCTGTTTTTTGAAAAAAAGTATATAAATTCCAAACAATACAAAAAGAAGTATCAAACCTGCTAATAAAACCTGTGTCCATGTTCCAATATAGAGTGCCTTATTGACTATCGATTTATGTTTATCGTTATCAATTTGCATATCCGCCATTTGCGTAATGTGTGTCATAGTAGAAATCGCCAAATCGCCTTTAGGGATATCTTTGTGGCACGATATACAGATGTCGCTTCTATCAAGTTTATCTTTTTGTACATGAGACAGAGGTGCTAAAAATTTGAATGCATCAAGTTGTGTTGTACTCTCTTCCTCTTTGACTTGGCTCTCTTGACTCTCTTTGAGACCACTGATGCCCATTCCCATCGCTTTGGGTGATGTGTGGCAACTCTCACAACTTCTTGCCTCTTTTTGCACAGTATGTGGCTGAATTGGGGAAGTATTGAGAGGATTGGCATGTGGAGTTTTATACAAGAGTTGCGTTGCATTTTCACCCACCACGCTTACAACCGCTTGAGGCAGTGGCAGAGCGGGAGCAATTCTCCCCTCAGCATTTTGCATCAAAGAAGGCTCTTCCCATCGCACAAAACCTTTCGTCTGGTTCACAGTGAAATCTTTTTTAGAAAAATCAATCTCTAACTGATTTTCATATACTTGTGGTGCCCAAACGCTATGGCATGTGTAACACTCCATATTTTTTGTATGGGAAGAGATGCTATCCATCGCAAGAAGTGCTTTTTGTGAGAGTTGCTTATCTTCTTTGAGCTTTTTGAGTGGACGCAGTTCTATATTTTTGCCATTTGCTAAGTGGATAACAATTTTATTTCCATCTTTTTGTGTATGTGTCAGCGGATTCCCTCTTGCACTCAAGAGATACCCCTCTTTTACTTCTGCAACACTTCCTTGCTTGAGATACTCTGCTACTGTTTTAACTGTACCTCTGGATTGACCTTTCATCGCAGTCGTATTAAACTCATCACTATATCCAAGTGGAAGTTCCCACGGATACGAAGAGGTAGTCCCATGGCAATCTTGACACTCAACTTCCACCGCAGTCGCACTTGTTCGATTTAAGAATCCATCACCGTGCATATCATTTGAAGTGTGACAATCTTGGCACATCATCCCTTTTAAAAAGTGAACATCCTCTTTGAGATGAATATATTTAGAAGGAGATGCTCCCTCTTTTTCTATCAATCCTTGGTACGAAGTTGCAACACTCTTTTCACTTTTATGACACGAAACACACGCTGTTACTGGGATGCCAGAGTACTCTTTGCCATCGACTTTGACTTTAGTTTCTCTTGAGGATTGAATAGAATGTACCAGTTTGCCATCTTTGGCATGTGGCATGTGGCACGATGCACAACGCATCTCTTGAGTTGCTTCACTCTTTTGCTCTTTGAGATAAGCAAAAGCAGCTAACTCAGGCTCTTTTTGAAGCTCTTTTGCTGTTGGGACAGGTGGCAATTTTTTGAGTTCTTGAGCAAATGCATGTGGTTCTAGGGCTTGAAGCTTTTGCATATACTGTTGGTACTCTAAAGTTCCCAATCGCTCATGAAGCTCTTTTGGATTTTGCGTTTTGTACATGCCAACATCATATCGATTTTTGACTCCAAATCTTTGAAGTGTATCTTGAATTTTTTCTTGGTTTGTTGCCATCAGAGAGGTCGTAGAAGCAAGAACTTGATTTTCATGGCATGTGCCACATGTATTTTTATTGACGGATGCAGCAGAAGGCTGAGAGTAGAACTCTTTTGGACCTTTGTTTGTTTTAAAATACTCAACAGTTCCTGAATGTGCAATATTTTTCTTTTTCGCTGTTGGAGTGCCACCATGACAAACGATACAATCATTTTGCTCATGTCCAGCTTTTTGTGCTACTTCAAGCAGTGCTTTAAACATACCCGAAGAGGCATCACGAATAGCACCACTCTCTTTGTGACAACCAACACACTCATTGGCTCCAAAGAGCATTTGAGTGAAAAATAAAAAGAATAGAACTATTTTTATCATCAACTAGGCTTGTTTATCTTTTGAAATTGCGTCAAGCACACCGTTGATAAATTTAGGTGACTGCTCTGTTCCAAACGCTTTTGTAATCTCAACTGCTTCATTGATAACCACAGCCGAATCAAGTTCACCAAAAAGTATCTCATAACAAGCAAGTCTCAGCGTTGCTCTCTCAATAGCTCCAAGTCTCTCAAAATCCCACTCTTTTAAGTGTTCAATAATAGCTTTATCGACAGGTTCGATATTTTGCATCACACCTTCATAGAGTGTAAGGGCAAAATCTTTTTGTTTGTTACGAATTTTTTTCTCTTCTAAAATTTCATCAGTATGTTCTGCAATATTTCCATTTCCCAAATCAAAGGCATACAAAAGGCTTACAACGGCCATTCTCGCTTGTTGTCTTGTTGCCAAATTATGCTCCTATCGCTTCGTAAAGGTCTAACATCTCAATCACAACCGTCATCGCTTCAAAGCCTTTATTTCCAGCTTTTGTTCCAGCTCTTTCAATTGCTTGTTCAATCGTGTCCGTTGTTAAAAGTCCAAAAGAGACAGGTTTACGGTGTTTTAAACTCACAGTCGCTATTCCCTTTGTAGCCTCAGCCGAAACATAATCAAAGTGTGGCGTTGAACCACGGATGACAGCACCTAAAGCACATACAGCGTCATATTTTCCACTCACTAAAAGTTGCTCGATAACCATCGGAAGTTCAAATGCTCCAGGTGCTAAAACATGAACAATATCCTCATCCACTCCACCATGACGAGCAAATGCATCTTTTGCACCCTCAACAAGTCTATCCACAATAAAGTGATTCCATCTCGTACTCACAATAGCGATTTTTTTGCCATTGATAACTTTTAATTTGCCTTCTATTAACTTCATTTATTTTCCTTTTTATATATTTTGAATTTTTTTAATCTTAGAAACTAGAGCTTCGAGAGCTTCGAGTTTTATCATATTTGGTCCATCACTTAGAGCAACACTTGGATCAAAATGCGTTTCAAAAAAGAAACCATCCACCCCGACCGCCGCCGCCGCACTTGCCAAATAGGGAACCATAGAACTGTCTCCGCCTGTTTTTCCACCCAAAGCTCCAGGCATTTGAACGGAGTGTGTCGCATCAAAAATCGTCGGTGCAAACTCTCGCATGATGACCAAAGAACGCATGTCAACGACTATATTTCCATAACCAAATGAAGAACCTCGCTCACACAAAAAGACTCCATGTTTTTTGGAATTTTCATAACTCACTTCATTACATCCACGCGTTTGAAGCACTTTCGCCACAGAGTATTTCATATCAGGCGGATTGATAAACTGCCCTTTTTTGATATTTACCTCTTTTGTAGTTTTTGCACATGCCACAAGTAAATCTGTCTGACGGCACAAAAATGCTGGAATCTGAAGCATATCCACAACCTCAGCCACGCTCGGCACTTGATGCGATTCATGCACATCCGTTACCACTTTATAGCCAAAATCATTTTTTACTTTCTCTAAAATTCTCAGTCCCTCTTCGATACCAAGCCCACGAAAACTATCCAAGGATGTTCTGTTTGCTTTGTCAAAACTCGACTTAAAATAGAAATCAATACTCGGGTCATTCTGATAAACTTCTAAGGATTTAGCGATTTTAAAAATATTTTCTTCGCTCTCAATAACGCAAGGACCTGCTAATAATGTCATAAAATGTACCTTATAA
>JAABQD010000063.1 GCA_011391635.1 Sulfurimonas sp.
TCCTCTTATTATTTATTATGCTGCAAGTGTTGTGCATATGTCTATTTATTCGCTTATCAGTAGCTTCAAACTTCGTAAATATGAGAAAGACTATGATAAATTAATTGATGTTATTGTAGATGCATATCTTGGCAAAACAAGCAAAAATATAGATTTTAAAACTCCTAAATATAAACTTCTTGGAACACTTATAGAAAATACAGCACTTTTTCCATCGAATTCTCTTCCTTTAGATATTGATAATGAAAAAATTAAAAGTGTTCTAAAACTTATAGAAGATATTAAAAATGGCGAAGTTGTTGAACTCAAAAAATATGCACTTCCTAGTTCAAATGCTTTAGTCATTCAAAATGAAAGAAATCGCTATAAAAAAGGGGATATTTCAGCAGAAGAAATTGTATCTCATGCAGATAGATATGAGAATGATTTATGTAAAGAAGCGTTTAGAGACCTTGTTAAATCAGCTCCTTTGGCAACGATAGAAAAATATAAACAATTTTTGACAAAAGATGCACTCTTTGAAATTTTAAGCAGAGTGAATGCGAGTGAAAACACTTTAACAATTGCAAACGATATGCTTATTGCTCTACTCTCTGGTTTAGAACTTACAGAGGATGATTATCTTAAAATCTCTAATATCTTGGCAAGTAGTATGATTCCAGAACAGAGAATTAAACTCTTTAGTACGATTAGTGAAGAGAATGAAGAGGCTATGAGTGCCTATTTATTTACTCTTTTTGATTTAGAGATGTTAGATGCTGCAGATGAAATTTTAGAAAATTCACAGCCCAAAGAGTATCTTAACTTTAAATCTTATAGAGCGTTAAAAGAGTGTAATAAAAATTTCAATATTAATTTATTCGTCTAATTTTTTATGGTCAAAAATCAAGAAACTCTCTCGTTTGAAAAGCCTCTTTTTGTTTTAGCCCCCCTTGCGGGTTATACAGATTTACCTTTTAGAAGTGTCGTAAAAAAATTTGGAGCAGATCTTACAGTAAGTGAGATGCTCAGCTCAAATGCTCTTGCGTATGGCTCAGAAAAAACACTCCACATGCTTAAAAAATCTCCCAATGAAGACCCTTATTCTGTTCAAATCGCTGGTGCAGAGGTAGCTGTTATAAAGAGTGCTGTCGAGATTTTGAATGAACAAGAGGGTATTGATATTATTGATCTCAATTGTGGTTGTCCTGTTCCAAAAATAGTGGGGCATGGAAGTGGAAGTTCACTTCTTTTAAATCTTCCACTGATGGGTGAAATTATAAGAACGATAAAAGATACTTCAAATAAAAATCTCACAAGTGTAAAAATTAGACTTGGATTTGAGAAAAAAAATCATATAGACATAGCAAAAATGGTTGAAGATAGTGGAGCGGATTTTTTGGCTGTGCATGGAAGAACGCGTGCTGGAAGATTTAAAGCAGATGTAGATTATGATGCTATACGAGAGATTAAAGAAGCTATATCAATTCCTGTCATTGCCAATGGTGATATAGATTCTTATGAAAAAGCACAATGGGTGCTAGAGCATACGGGAGCGGATGGAGTAATGATAGGGCGTGGAGCAATAGGAGCTCCTTGGATTTTTCATCAACTCAAATCTGGTACGAGTAATATAAGCTCAGCACTTAAACATGAAATCATTATGGAACACTTTGATAAAATGATAGAGTTTTATGGAGAGAGGGGTGTTGGAATGTTCAGAAAACATGCACATACATATTCCAAAGGGTACAGAGGTGCTTCTGTTTTGAGAAATCAAATCAACACTATTGATGATAGTATGGTACTTAGAAGTGTACTAGATGATTTTTTTAGAACAAGTGAGATACTTTTCCCATGTTAGATATTTCTAAATCTATTAAATCTTTAGATGATTTGGATATGTCTGATAATCTTTTTCATTATGAGTACAACACAAAACATCTCCTATCACTTTTAGAAAATAATATAGATGAAGAAGATGTCTCCTATCTTAGTTCTTATCGCTCTTTTGAGGGTGAAGTTTTTGAGAATTACATTTATGAAAAACTTTTAAGATATGCCGAAAAAAGTGATGAAATTGAGAAGTTTGTTCTCAAGGGTTTTCATCAAAATAAAGAAAAGTCCAATCCAAATACACTCTCTATCAGCGAAAAACAGCAAATCGTTTATAGAACAAAAAGTAGAGAAATTAGTGAATTTGATGCGATGTTTATTACAAAAGATAAAGAACTCTATTTTGTTGAGATGACACTTGTAAAATCAGTTCTCAAACTTAAAAAAAGACTTCGTAAGAAAAAAGCTCTCCTAGAAATTATTTTTCCGCAGTATGAAATTAAGGCTTTGATTATTCTAAATGAGGGTGCAACAGGGACAAAACAGCTTCCAGAATATTGCAAAGTATGGCTTACAAAAGAGTTCTCTGCTAAAAATATTTTAGAACATATTAAGAATCCACATGCCAAAAAGCTAGAGCCAAAAGAGAAAATAAGCTCAGATAAAATGATAGAAGCACACTCCTTGAAGCTTCATCCATTTCGATACTACAATACAATGAGTTGGATAACAAAAACGCTTCGAGCACACAAAAAACATATACTTGATATCTCGTTTTTAATGAGTCAAAATGTTCAAAGATATCATGATTTGTATAATAAATTTTATATTGGGTTTATGAGTGTCTCTGAAGCAAAAGATTTACTTGCTCTTGATGAGACGAAGTATGATGAAAATCAGAGAGTTATTGTAGCTCTAGAGAAAAAACATTCAGACGAAATTGTTCTTACTTATTATATACAAACAGCTCGTAAAAAGCTCTATTTATACTCTTTTGAAAATAGTGTAATGACCAAAGAGCAAAAAGATCCGTATGGTATTACTGTTACAGAGGTATTTCATATCAATAAAATCATGGATGAGAGTTATAAGCTGACTATGCCAAATGTTAAAATGATTAAAAAGCTTTTGAGAGAGAAGTTTGAAGAGAAGAAAAAGTAGGAGTTAATGTTCTCCTAAAGCTCCATACGAGATGATAGCTGCTTTTTCTTTATATATTTGAAGTGGTTCTTTTTCTTCTATTTGCTCTTGTTTTAAGAACTCATTTAGCTCTTGTTTTCTATTTTGCAAAATCATATTGAAGTCATCTTGAGTGACTGGCTTATTGTCTGTAAATTTATCGAGTAGAACATTATTGCTTCCCATCATCACAAGATAACTTTGCTCTGCAAAGTCAAGCATTACAACACTATTTTGTTCATTAAGATTTTGCTGAAAGCGAATTTTGACATTATCACCTGATGCAACAGGCACCATCTCTTTATTCTCTTTGTAAAGCCAAGATTTATAATTTGGTTTCTCTTTATTTTGAGCAATCTTTTTATTAAGAATAAAGAGAAATATGATACCTAAGAGTAAAATTCCTACAACAATATAATAACTTTGTGACATTTCAGTACCCTGTTTTGTAGGCAAAGCAGAGAGAGAATTTTCACTTGTTGTTTCATTTGGAGTAGCAGAATCACTCTCTTTTGATTGTGTCTCTCCGACAAATCTCAATCGCAAACCATAAGAATCAGCTGTTTTAGAAGCTTTTAACACGACTGATGCTGGTACAGAAGCTATAATTTGTGTATAGCCATCAATGGTACTTATATTGAGAGATTCTAAATATTTTGATGCAAGTTCTTTTGATTTTGATGCTTCGATGGAAGCACCTTCAAGCTTAATAATAATTTTATTTGTAGTTGCACTTTGTTTGATAGTTCCATTATATGGGGAATCAAAAGTAATCATAACATCGACTCTATCTGTTCTGTCATAGATATTATAACTAAGGATTTTAGAAGCATGAAGCATGAAAGGTAAAAGTGCAATAAGGAGTAATCGAATCATAATCGCTCTTTTGAGAGATGGTATAAAACAGCACTTGAATCAAGAACTTCATTGATACGAATAGCAAGATTTTTTTCATAGACCATAACTTCACCTTTTCCTAAAATACGTCCATTTACATAAGACTCAACACTCTCTCCGGCCGGTTTTTTTAAATCGATAATTGAACCTTTGTCTAGTTTCAATATTTCGGCTACGCTTAGTTCGGTTTCACCCAAGTCGGCGACGAACTCCACTTCCATATCTAAAAGACCTGAATAGTTCATCCATGATAACTCTTTTTCAGCATCAAAGTCTGGGTCTTTTACACCAAAAGAGTGTTTACTTCTTTTAGCCATTTAATTCCTTAATTGCGATAATTATTTCATCATTTTCAACTTTAATAGTTTTTGCTTCATCATATTCAAAATCAAATATATCAATTTTTTCAAAATAGGGAGTGTTGATAGTATAAGGATTTTCATTCTCTTCTTCAGCAATCACTTTAGCACTTCCTACAATAAGGTTTGTTGT
>JAABQD010000064.1 GCA_011391635.1 Sulfurimonas sp.
AATTCATTAAAAGCAGAATCTTAAGTAGATCGTTGCTCTTTATGAACTCTCTCAAGGGAATTAATGAGGGTTATTTTCATCTTGGTAGAGTCCTGCCGAGAGAGACTTTGTGACTATTTTGGGAATGTATAGGGTCAAGAAATGGGTCAAACTTGTGACTTTTGAGATAATCTATAATCTCCTTTTGGTTATTGAATGCATCAACAATCATGTTCTTTGTGACGCATCTATTTTTCACTAACCCAAAGCCTTATTTTTCAAACTTTTTTATTTCTCTTATGTTTATTTAATCTTTTTTGCAACGCATTTGCTTCTTGCGTCCCAGAAACCAATAAACAATCCCTCCGCCAAGAAGCAATCCGCCCAGCACCTGAAACCATGCGCTCAGCAAGATAGTTTTATGGACAATAGTATTATGCATCTCGTTGTCTATTTTCACCCCTGCAAACTTTGCTGTATGGACCATAAGCGATACGGCTAGATCTTCATCTGGCATCTCTTTGTGGCAACTCAGACAAGCACCGCTTCTATCAAGCTTTGCTCTTGTCTCATTATCAAGTGCCTGTGAAAGTTTCCAATGGTTCCCTAAAGTTTGCACCTGTGTACCGTTTTCATCTATCATCACCGAGAAATCGTGTTTAAGATTCGGTATGGCAGGGATCTGCTCGTCTACCTGTGAAGGCAAAAGGGTTTTATCAGCTCGCATCAAGTCCACAATGGTGGTTTTGCTTTGGTCTGCAAAATATTTTCCTCCATTTATACCGCGTCCCATAGCCTTAAGACTGCTGTGACAACTTTCACAGGTTCGGGAAGCTTTACTTACCGTGTGGGGTTGCACAGGAGACATAGTAATTGAATTAATACCTTCATTGCCGGCACCCTCCACATTTGGTATCTTAAAGATATGATTCTGAAGCAGAGCATTACCCTCTTTACCTATGACGGTAAGGACGACTTGACAACCCGGTATTGTTGGAGAGATACGTCCTTCTCCATTCTGACTCAGTGCCGGGTCTTCCCATCTCAAGTAGGATCTCGTTTCTGTTACCTGTCCGTCAACCAGAAAATCCTTGAGTGTTTCCACATCTCCTGTTTTGCCATTGACATGATGCTTTGAGGCTTCCAAAAAATCAGGGTTTTGTTTTCCACCGGAGTAGTCCACTTTGACATGACAGCCATAACACTGAGGCGCCCATGTCGCATGGCAGGTGTAACATTCCAACTTGTCTGTATGTCCTTGGATTTGATCCATGGCAATCAAACCTTCCTGCGAAATTTTATGCTCTTTTTTAAGTGTTTTAAGAGGAGAAAGGGTGATATCTTTACCCGAAGACAGGTGCATCACAATTTTGTCGCCTTTTCGTACTGCCTTGGTCAGCGGATTGCCCCTAGCAGAAAGCAAAAATCCGTCTCCTGTGTCATCTGGGATAGACCCTTGTCTCAAATATGCTGCCAAAGTATGCGTTGTGCCTCTGGCTTTGCCTTCTTTGGGTTTAGTAGCAAACTCATCGCTATATCCCAAAGGAAGCTCCCATGGATATTTGGTCGTTGTACCGTGGCAGTCTTGGCATTCTACTTCTACGGCACCTAAGTTTGCTCCTCTGAAAAACCCATCACCATGCATATCATTGGTAGTGTGACAGTCTTGGCATAGCATACCTTTGGAATAATGTATATCTTCGGTTAAATGCATATAGCGTTTTGTATGAAGCTGGGGCTGCTCTTTTCCCTTATTGTCAAAAGTACCCTCATATTCTGTTTCCATCAATCCCTGATAACTCACTCCGATGCGCTTGCCTCTGTTGTGGCAAGTGGTACAGGTTTCTACAGGAATGCCCGAATAGTTAATGTCATGGACGTTTACTTTCACTTCACGAGAAGACTGTATGGCATGCACCAGCATATGTCCGCCTTCTTTTTTCGAAATACTTTTATCGCCCCCCTCATAAAACCCTTCATTTGAGTATGGAACATGACAAGATGCACACCCTATGCCTCTAAAGTCTCCACGTTTCTCACGACCTTTTCCTCCTGTATGACAACGCAGGCACTCCTGTCTAAGATAGGTATAGACAGAGAGTGTAGGGTCTTTTTCTACTTCTTCTGCCGTAGGTGCTGCAGGAAGTGCTTTGGTTTCTTTTAAAAAGCCTTGTGGCTCTAGCGCGGCAAGTTCATCCATATATTTTTGGTATTTTTTTGTACCCAGACGCTCATGTGGGTCAGGAGATTTTCCTCCAAAATTTGTATAGGTATGCTTATACCCCTCTTTTGCACCAAAACCCCAGAGTGCACCATGTATCTTGCCTTGCTCTGTCGCCATAAGATTGTTTTCTTGGGTAGCAACCTGATTGGCATGGCACATCCCACAGGTATTTTTGTTGATCATTGGACTTGCAGGATAGGGGTAATATGCCTTGGGTCCTTCATGCGTTTCAAAATATTTAGGTGTGCCGCTATGTGCATCCTCTTTCTTTTTTGCTTCAGGATTACCGCCATGACAAATCACACAGTCATTGCCTTTGATGTCTGCTTCTTCTGCTTTTTGCAAAATTGCCTGCATCATCTCTGAGTTTTTATCGCGGATATCTTCTATGCCCTCGTGACAAATAATGCACGAATTCTCCACTATGGAAAAAGAAAAACTCAGAAATACTCCTAGCAAAACTATGATTCGTATCATGCCCACAACCCTTAGCCCATTTAGTTTATAGGGGACTATTATACCTTTTAAAAATAATTCATACTAACTTTACACCACCAACCCGGATCGCAAATGCAACACCTCATAAGAATTGGTCTTGTCGTTCATTTTGCATAAAATGCTTCGCAAGAAATTTTATATCCAAGTATCTTATTGATCTTTAATTAAGTTTATTTTCAATGCACTTGGCCTACTCCATGTATAAATTCTTTATCGAACTTCTTTTGGAAAAATGGAGATCTTTAAAGTCTATATATACGCGAATTTTAAAAATAATAGTAGTCTAGATGATATGCTTTTCATTATAAAATATTCTATATAGCATGTTTTAAATACTTGGTTGCATATTAATGGTCTCGGAGCATCGCTACATCGAGGAACCTTATAAAATATGTTAGATTACCAGGATTTAAAGCGATAAAATCCAAAAAGCTATAATTATCCATTTCAAAAAATTGAGCTTATTACTCAAATCAGCATAGCAGAACATATGGAAGCACTCTTAGGGCTTTATTTTTGCAGCAAGCCTAACTTACTACAACATCCCCAAAAAAAAGTTCACGATTCTCCTCAAAGTTTTCTACAAGGGTAGTAAAGCACCCTCCTAATTCTCTTATGGTTTCAATATTGGGTTCTATATAAATTTTATTTCCCTTTTTCTCCATCGTGACAATATTGGCTTCACGTAATTCTTTTAAATGTTTTGAAATGGTTGGTAAAGAAAAATTAAAATGTTCAGCAATGGTACTTACGCACGTAGCATGTGAACTGACTGTGACATTGGGATCTTTTTTATCCAATGAACATGTGTAGCCACCTGTAAATACATTTTTAAAAATTAAAAAACGTGTTTCATTTCCCAGTGCTTTAAAGATTTTAATCTTTTGGTGCATATCCAACATGATCATCCTTGACATTTTATTTAGTTTATTATAGCATAACAACAAGTATTTAGCTAAATGCCTAATTTGTTAAAAAGGAAATATATATATGCTAGAGACGCTAATGAAGCTTTTACTCAGTAAAAAGAAGTTGTTTGAGATGATGACTTACAGGGTTGAAAGCACAAAAGAGATATCTGAGGTAGTGAGTGCAGTTGAATCTGCGTGTGTAAAATATAATTTTGCTCTTTTGCACCATTATGTGTATCATGAAGTAGTTAAAGATAAAGGCTTTCCCATTAACAAGAAAGTATATATTTATGAGGTTTGTCAAGCCAAAGTTGCAGCACTGGTTTTAACAGAAGAGACACAATTTGCGCCTTTTATGCCATGTCGTGTTGCCATCTATGAAGATGAATCCAATGTAGTTATTTCAACACAAAATATGCAAATGATTCTGGATACACTAGATAAAAAATCCGAACTTTATGCGCAGACAAATACATTGTTCAACACATTAAAATCACTCACGAAGGAGATAAAATAATGATAACGATCATACTAAACCACCATCCGTATGACGGTTCAGACGTAACATGGAATGCACTTCGTTTGGCTTCGACTCTACACAAAAATGGTGAGAAGGTAAACATTTTTTTAATGAATGATGCCGTTGATCT
>JAABQD010000065.1 GCA_011391635.1 Sulfurimonas sp.
TTTTTTTATCCATGGATGCAATTATAGCCAAAGCTACACGCGGGTTACACAATCCATCTCTATGATAACAACAAAAGACTAAGGAGTTATTTTATGAAACCACTCATTACCGCCCTGGCATTAACACTAATCGTCAGCACCTTTAGCATGGCTGCTGAAAAATATGATACGGGAGCATTAAGAACAGTTCAAAAACACTGTACCTCCTGTCATGGCACACCCTTTTTCCAAGCAAAACAGATAGACGATAGTGATTGGAAGTTTTTTTTCAACACCAAGGGAGAATTAGAGAAAATCCATAAAGATAAGCCAGAAGCACTTGCAAGCCTTGCTAGCCCTGCATTTAAACAAAAAAGGAATCGAATCTTAAAGTTTTTCATTGAAAATTCTATGTATTCAGGTGCCGTCAATGGATGTGATGGGAATTTTTGCGGAACCAATCATTAGTGTGATTAAAGTTTTCTTTTATGTTCATTTTGATATCATCAAATATCAAAATGAACGAGGGAAGTGATGCATAAAACTGCTTTTGTACTGATACACCTACTCACTCTTTCATATGCCAGTCTTTTTACGATTACCGACCAAAACGGAAAAGTCTATCACAGTAAAGATATGCAGCACTCCCAAAATGAATACCTTAACCAAAAATCTACTGAATACTCACTTCAAGCCATTTATGATGAACTGCACCGTGCAGAAAATCTTGCCCGTATGGCTGAAGCAGCCCGCCAACGAGCCACACGCATCGCCAAAGCACAGCAAGAAGCGGCAAAAGAAGGAAAAGTCTATCAGATTTCTGCTATCGATAAACAAAAACTCCTCGAAGATGCCAAGTATTTCAAAGGAGGCAAATATGTTTGGGGCGGCACAAAACCTGAAGGATTTGACTGCTCTGGCTACGTGCAGTATCTCTACAAAAAACACAATATTAACCTGCCAAGAACAGCGTGGGCACAATCCAAAAAAGGAAAAGAAATTGATATGGCACACTTACAAAAAGGCGACCTTCTCTTTTTTTTGACAGACAAAAAACGAGGCATTCCCGTAACGCATGTTGGTATCTATCTCGGTGATGGCAACTTCATCCATGCAGCCTCCAAAAAAGACGGTATCATCATCTCTCCCCTCACACACGGAAAATACGCTCAAACCTTTGTCTCTGCTCGCAGAGTTGCCACACAGGCGTAATGGATATGTAGCGGTATTTACACATCATTAATACATTTTAGGCATCATACGGTTTCATTTACGCAGTCAGGACACCATGATCAACAACACAAACAACAATCGATTTTTATTTCTTCTCCTTATTATTGGCATATTTGTTTCCATCAGTTTTCTAAACAGAACCATTCTACTTTTTGCAGATTTTGATCAGGTTGATCTTGGGGTTTTTTCTCTTATCAAACTCTATACCGTAGGGTTATTTTATGATCTGGTGGCATCACTGTATTATAGTATCCCTCTGGTTATTTATATTACGCTAATCCCAAACAGGCTCTTTAATGCAAAAATCCATAAACTGCTGTTTTTAGCAATATTTTTTATTGCCACTTACCTACTTATCTTTAATGCCGTCTCAGAATGGTTCTTTTGGGAAGAGTTTGGAAAAAGATTTAATTTTATTGCTGTTGATTATCTGGTTTATACCCACGAAGTGATACATAATATTCTTGAATCGTATCCTATACCGCTTTTACTCAGTAGTATTTTAATCATTAACATTATATTATTTGTTTTGATTGTTAAAAAAACTTCATTGATTTCAAGAACATTTAACTCTAATAACACTTTTTTAGAAAGATCCAAAACGGCTATGGTATTTTTACTCTTGCCTATACTTTTTTTCAATGTACTGGACAAACAAAATCTCTCAAACATTTCGAACAATCAATTTAACAATGAATTGGCAAAAAATGGACTGTATTCACTTTTCTCTGCATTTAGAAACAATACCCTTGATTATGACAAATTCTACAAGACCAAAGAAACGCAGGTGGTGATGAGTCACTTGGATACATTGGAAGGCTTTGATGATACACACCTCAAGAAAGTAAAAAATGAGGGACAAAAAGAGTCAAATTACAACGTGATGCTCATCATGATAGAAAGTATGAGTGCCGAATATATCGGTGTGTTTGGTGATAAACGTCATCTCACTCCACATTTGGATGCCTTGATCCAAAAATCATTATTTTTTGACAATCTCTACGCCACAGGAACAAGAACTGTAAGAGGTATGGAGGCAGTAACACTCTCTGTACCTCCCACACCCGGCAGCAGTATTGTCAAAAGACCCGATAACCACTCTATGTTTTCCTCAGGATTTGTCTCCAAACAAAAAGGGTATGAGAATAAATTCATCTATGCAGGACATGGGTATTTTGACAACATGAATGATTTTTTCTCCAACAATGGTTTTGATGTTGTAGACAGAACCGACTTTGAAGAAGAAGAGATCAGTTTTGCGAATGTTTGGGGTGTGTGCGACGGAGATCTCTTTGGCAAAGCCATTCAAGAATCAGACAAAAGTTACACACAAAATAAACCGTTTTTCAATTTTATCATGACCACTTCCAATCACAGACCCTACACCTATCCTGAGGGTAAAATAGATATACCCTCACACACAGGAAGAGAAGGCGGTGTCAAATATACCGATTATGCCATCCATGACTTTTTGGAGAAAGCACAAGAAAAACCATGGTTTAAAGATACGATTTTCGTCATCATTGCAGACCATAACGGTGGAAGTGCAGGCAAAACAGAACTGCCATTATGGCGATACAAAATACCTCTGATTGTTTATGCTCCCCATATCATCAAACCAAAGGTAATCCATAAACTTTCATCTCAAATCGATACGATGCCTACACTGTTTTCTTTAATGAACTGGGAATATGAAAGCCCATTCTATGGTAATAATATCTTGGATCCAAACTTTAAAGAGAGAGCTTTTATCGGGACATATCAAAAACTCGGACTTGTAGAAAACAATAACCTTTTAGTACTAGAACCAAATAAAACCATTGAGCAGTATCACATCACAACACAAAGCCTAAGAGATACTCAATATAAAAGAGAGAACATTGTCTCTGCGGAAAGTACACTGGATGCCATTACCTATTATCAAAGTGCTAGTTACTTTTACCAGCACCATTTACACAAATGGGTACACTAAGCCGCTATCTAGTTAGAGACGCTGTAGTCTCTTCAACCCTTCTTTGACAAGCGTACTGGTGTCTCCCGTGGCACCTGCAAGCGCTTTTTGGATAACATCTTTTTTAAATCCTAAACTCTCCAATGCCATCATCGCGTCACTCATAGCACCTGAGCTTTGACTCGTTTCATTGCCATCGACGATAAAGTCTGCGAGTTCTACCAGTATGCGACTTGCAGCCTTTGGACCGACGCCTGGAACGCGTTTGAGCATACTCACATCTTTGGAAGCCACCACTTTTGCAAATGTCTCAGGTGTAAAAGTCGAGCAGATAGCCAAACCGACCTTTGGACCGACGCCGTTTATTTTGAGTACGGTATCAAACATCTTTTTTTCGTTCAGCTCCATAAATCCAAAGAGTAAATGGGCATCTTCACGAATCACCTGTGTAACAAACAGTTTTACTTTTTTATCAGTAATGTTACTTGAAGTGTTAATGGAAACCTGCACCTCATAGATGATGCCATTTACATTGAGATGCACAAAAGTGGGCTCTTTTCGCTCGAC
>JAABQD010000007.1 GCA_011391635.1 Sulfurimonas sp.
TAGATGACATTTTAGATAAAGAACAGTCATATAATCAGCTAGATAAAAAAATTAAGATTTTAGAAAGTGAACAAGAAAACTTAAAAACAGAGTTAGAAACAGTAAAATTTCAAAAAAAGAAAACGGAAGAACAAGTTTTATTTTTACAATCAATACAACCTATTGAAAAAAGTGAATTGATAAAATTACAGCATCATATAGGATTATATGCAGAAACTATTGAAGATACAATATTAGATTTTAAAATGACTTTGGATGAAACGGATAATATTTCAAAAGAAGAAATAATTGCTTATCTGACTGATATATCATTAGAAGCTCAAAAAATATTAGCAATTAATAAATATGCGACAAAAGCTAATTTTTTATCAAAATCACAAAGTATAAATGCTGATATCGTTCGATTTATATCTGAATATATTGAAAATATTTATAAACTTAATACTAATAAAGATTTAACTATTAATGTAAATACTATCAATTTGGCATATTTGTGTAAGTTTGAACCATTGATAATAACAATAATCATAGATAATCTTTTAAATAATTCGAAAAAAGCAAATGCAAAAAATGTAGATATTATTTTTAAAAAAGAAGATGATTTGGTTGTTGAATATGTTGATGATGGAAATGGATTACACTATTCAATTATCAATCCATCGGATATATTTGAAATTGGAATTACGACAACTAGTGGTTCGGGCTTAGGACTTCACCACATCAAAGAATCTTTACAAAGAATGAAAAATAGTACTATAGAAGTTATTAGAATGAATAAGGGAATTAAATTTATTATAAGGTTTAAGATATGAAGTTAATTTATAAGATATTGTGGATAGAGGATCAAATGCATTCTATTCGTGGCAAAAAAAGAGTGATTTCAAATTATGTCAAAGATGAAAAAGGTTTTGAATTAGACATAAATGAAATTCAAACATTTGAACAATTTAAAGAAGAAATAGGTTTTGAGTCTTTAAAAGATTATGATTTAGTTCTAGTTGATTTAAATTTAGATGATGACGAAAGTGGTGATGGTAATAAAATTATTGAAGAGATACGCAACAATGACATATATACTGAAATTATATTTTATTCTTCTCATTATGGACATTTGATAGATTTATTGAAAGAAAATAGAACAGAGGGTATTTTTACTTCAGAAAGAAATCAGATTGATACGAAAGCTAAAAAAATTATAGATGTTACACTTCATAAAATCCAAAATGTAAATAATCTCCGTGGTCTTATTATGGCAGAAGTTGCAGAACTTGATATGATAAAAGAAGAAATCATTAGAAAAGCATCAGAAAAAGTACCAAATAAATCATTAGAAAAATATGCTTTGAAAAAAATAAAAAGTTCTGGACAAACATGTAAAAATCAAGCTCAAAGACATATAGATGATATCTTAAATGTAACATTTGATTTATTATTTGAAAAAATAGGTTTTATAGATAGTAATAAAAAAGCAATGACGATAGGCGAAGCTTTGGATAAGTTGAATATTACAGAGCCCGTAACTAAAGATATTTTTACACAACCATATATAGATAGTATTTTAGAAAAAAGAAATAAATTTGCACATATTAAAGAATGTGATGGTCATGATGAAAATGGAAATTCGTGTAAAGTAATTGGAGGTATACCCTTTACAGAAAAAAAATGTATTGAAATACGAAAAGATATAAGAAAATATAAAGATTTATTAGAACAAATAGAACAAAAACTAAATGAATAAACTCATAATCTACGGCGATATTCATGGCTCTTACGACGAATTAATAACTCTGCGTAAAAAAATAAATCCTCAAAAAGATGATATAGAAGTATGTGTTGGAGATATTATCACAAGAGGGAAAGACTCTGTCAAAACACTGCGATACATTCAAGAGCATAACATAAAATCCGTTCTAGGAAACCACGAAGATAAAATAATCAGATACCTTCAATATGAAAAACAAGCAATTAAAAACCCAATTACACTTGATGAAGATGAACAAAATATAGTCAATAGTTTAGACTTAAAAGATATTGAATTTTTGATGAATTTGCCATTATTTATGAAGTTTGAAAATATAACAATTGTGCATGGTGGTTTAAAAAATAGTTATGATTTAGACAATTTAACAAAAAATCAAAAGGCAAAAATACTTAGAATGAGATACCTTGATAAAAACCAAAACTTTATAGCTTTTGGGAAAGAGGAAAACGATTCTATTTTCTGGGCAAATTTGTATGATGGAAATCAAGGGTTTGTTATATATGGACATCAATGGCTTCAAGAAGCAAAAATAAATCAGTTTGCAATAGGGATAGATACAGGATGTGTGTATGGGAATAAATTGTCCGCAGTAATTTTTAAAAAAATCGATAAGAAATATGAATATCAAACTATAACTTCAATATCATCCTCAAAATCTCATACTGCTCACTCTTTTCATAATTAAATTTAAACTCAATCTCTTTCAAATAATAAAAAAAGTTCTCACTCCCTACCCCTTTGTACTTCAAAATCGACTCCTCAAAAAAGAGCCAAAACTGTGTGATGCAGTTTTCTCTTTTTTGTGTTTTAGATATTTTGTTTTGCATCATAAATCTTGAGAACTCTTTGAAATAAATTGCATCCGACCCATTTTCTAAAAACTGGTTTTTATATCTGTTTAGATTTGGCATGAGCAAATTATAGACTCTGTTTTCATAGTGAAATGTGAGAAAATTCTGGGCATCAAAAATATTCTCTTTAACCTTTTTTTTGCTTTTTTCTAGGTAGATATATTCGTCATACTCTAGGACTAATTTCTCTTTATATGCCTCTTCTAGGAAGTTTGCGATAAGCTGACGGAAGCGTTCATATCGCTTCTTGGCACTTATATAATTTATATCTAATTTTTTACTCGCTTCATTGATTGTAAGACTCTCGCAAAAGCACTCAATGAGTTCTAAATCAGCTTTTATTTTTTTAGGAGAGAACTTTTTTTTGCATTTTGCACACTTGAGCTGACCTGATTTGAGAAGGTAGAGTTTTTCATGATGGCAGTAGATACATTTCATGCGAAATTTTAGCATAGTTTAGTGCCAAAAATAACTAAGAAATGAGATAATTAATATTAGTTTTTAAATTAAAAATATAGAATGTACATACTTATTTGCATAAGAGGAGTTGAATATGGAAAATTTAGGATTAGCTCTCATCTTTTGGTACGGCATACTCCATGCTTTTGGACCTGACCACCTCACAGCCATCGCGGATTTTTCTATCGGCAAAAATAGAAAAAAGACAATGCTCATCACGACTCTTTTTGCACTCGGGCATGGTATCTCTCTCTTCGTATTTGCCAAGATTTTGGAGAGTTACGATATAAGTGAAACGATTTTAGGGTATGGAGATATTATCTCATCGAGTGTGATTCTGAGTATTGGAGTTTATCTTTTATACATGGTTTTTTCGAACCGTATTCAGTTACACAAACATTTGCACCATGGTGAAGAGCATGTGCATATTTGGTTTGGAAAAGAACACGCTCATAGCAACGCAGATACAACTTCAGCCTTTGGTATAGGTGCATTGATGGGTATTGGCGGAGTTCGTGGAATGCTCATCACTCTAGGTGCAATCGAAGGTCAGAGTGTGGATTTCATGATGATTTTAGCGTTTACACTTGGGGTTATGAGTATATTCATAAGCTTTGGTGTTGTGATACTCTATATCAATAAAAATCTTCTCAACTCAAAACAAAACTTAAGAAGAGTTTTTGCAACTGCCGGAGTTATTTCGGTAGTTGTTGGCTCGAATATGTTGCTCAATTAAATAAAACAAAGGACAAACAATATGTGTAAAGATTGCGGTTGCAGTATAACAAGAGATGCCGAGGAGAGTCACTCTCACGATGGACACAAACATCATCATCACCATCACGACTCAAGCCATGAACACCAAAAAGCACATGCACACTTGCATGATAATCCACAGCTCAACGATAAAAAAACTATCGAAGTAATCACAAAAATTTTGGACAAAAACGACCAAGAGGCAGAGCATAACCGTGAGCATTTTAATGCACACGATATTTTGTGTATCAATCTTATGAGTAGCCCTGGAAGTGGAAAAACAGCACTTTTGGAGAGTTTGGCAAAGATGAATGCTTTTAAGTTTTGTGTTATCGAGGGCGATTTGGAAACAAGTCGTGATGCCGACAGACTCTTGGCATGTGGAATTGATGCACACCAGATTCAGACAGGTTCGGCGTGTCATTTGGATGCATTTATGGTGCATAAAGCACTACATCACATGGATTTGGATTCAGCGGATGTCTGTTTTATAGAAAATGTCGGAAACCTCGTTTGTCCTGCGAGTTATGATGTGGGAAGTCACTTAAATATTGTCTTGGTAAGTATTCCTGAGGGCGAAGATAAAATCGCTAAATATCCAGTGATGTTTCGTCAAGCAGACTTGATACTCTTCACAAAAACCGACCTTCTTCCATACTTTGAATACGACATAGAAAAAGAGAAAGAGATGGCAAGAAAGCTCAAACCAAGCGTAGATATTTTGGAAGTAAGTGTAAAAGATGAGGGCTCTATTCAAAAAGTTGCTTCATGGATTAAGTTCAAAATGGAGATGCGATAATGTGCCTTTCAATACCTTCAAAAGTGGTAAAAATCGACAAAGAAAACAATATGGCAACTGTTGACACGATGGGTGTACAACGCGATGCAAGTTTGGATTTGATGGGTGAGGACGAGGTGCAAATCGGAGATTTTGTTCTTCTGCACATTGGATTTATTATGAATAAAATCGATGAAGAGGATGCACTTCTGAGCCTTGAGACCTACCGAGACATCATAGAAGCGATGGATGAAGAAGATAGACAAAGGGCGATTTTAGAGGGTGACAACTGTCCTAGTGGCGGTGCGTAAATGACACTCGAATTAAAAAATCTCTATGATGATTTTAGAGATGCCGACACCATCAAAGCCTTTGCCAAAATCATCAAAGAGGACGCAAAGAAAATTCCAAAAACAATAAACATCATGGAAGTTTGCGGTGGGCATACGCACACGATTATGAAATACGGCATTCTACAACTCCTCCCAAAAAATATCAAATTTGTCCACGGTCCAGGGTGTCCTGTTTGTATCATGCCCAAAGAACGAATCGACCACGCTTATGTTTTGGCGATGCTTCAAGATGTGATTTTAGTCACTCTAGGCGATATGATAAAAGTTCCAGGAAGCAATGGAAGCCTCCAAGATGCAAGAAGCAAGGGTGCGGATGTACGGTTTGTTTACTCTCCACTTGATTGCCTCAAAATCGCAAAAGAAAATCCACATGCCAAGATAATTTTCTTCGCCATAGGTTTTGAAACCACAACCCCGATGACCGCTGCACTTTTAAACGCAGTTGTTAACAAAAATATAAAAAACATCTTTTTTCACATCAACCATGTCACAGTTCCAGAAGCGATGGTGGCTCTCATCTCAGACAAAGAGTGCAATATCAACGCGTTTTTAGGACCTGCACATGTGAGCGTCATTAGCGGAAGCAAGATTTACGAAGAGTTCCCAAGAGATTTCCACATGCCAGTCGTCGTCTCAGGATTTGAGCCTGTGGATGTGATGCAGAGTATCAGCATGATAGTCAAACAGTTTGCAGAAAATAGATGCGAACTTGAAGTGGAGTACAAAAGAGCAGTAAGCCGAGAGGGAAATCTCAAAGCACAAGAGTTGATAGAAAAATACTTCGAAAAAGCACAAAATTTCCGATGGCGAGGTCTTGGCGATATTCCAAAAAGTGGCTTAAAACTAAGAGCTGAGTTTGACGCCTACAACGCCGAAGTCATCTACAAAGATATTTTGCCCCATGAACCAATCGACGACCATAAACTCTGCATCTGTGGAGACATCCTCAAAGGAAAAGCAAACCCGCCAGAGTGCAAAATTTTCGGCACAGCATGTAAACCAACAACTCCAGTGGGAAGCTGTATGGTAAGCTCTGAGGGGGCGTGTGCGGCGTATTATAAATATGGGAATTTAGTATAAAAGAGATTCTTAGATAAAATTCGTTACAATGACAATATTCTGTCATAAAAGGTTTAAAATGCAAGCGTTAAACTATACAAATGCTCGAAATTCTCTTAAAAGCATCATCGAAAATGTGTGCGACAACAATGAAGAGGTAATAGTGACGACGAAAAACAACAAATCAGTCGTCATTATTTCGCTTGATGAATACAATGCCACCCATGCCAAACTCAAACAAGATGTTCAAAATGCACTCATAGAGATTCAAAAGGGTGATTTTTTAGACATTGACGATGTGTTTGAGTTGGCAAAGAACTCCTATCGTGCATAAAATAGTTTTTTCAAAAACGGCAGTAACCAACTTAGTAGAACAAGCAAAATATATTTACGAACAAACAAAAAATGAGCAAGTAGCCGATAAATATTTGGATAAAATGAAAAACTACATCATCCAAACGCTCTCAAACTTCCCAAAATCAGGAAGACCCACCGAAGAACTCGCAACAAACACTAGAAAACTAGTCTATCAAGGATACTCTATAATTTATACTATTTCTGATATACAGATAGAAATTTTGGTAATTTATAGAGAGAACTTGCCTAGACTTTAACCTTGAGGAGCTTGAAATAAGATGAAAAAAGTTTATTTAATCCGACATGCCAAATCAAGCTGGAAGGAGCTTTTTTTGGATGATTTTGAGCGACCTCTTAACAAAAGAGGCAAATCAGACGCACCGATGATGGGAGCGAGACTTCAAGAGAAAAAAGTGATGCCTGACCTCATTTACTCTAGTCCAGCAAAACGAGCCAAAACCACAGCAGAGATCATTGCAAAAAAAATAGATTTTCAAAAAAATATTGAATTTCATGAAGAGATTTATGAAGCAAGTGTTGCAACACTCCACAAATTATTGACTCAAATCGCGGATAAAAAGAGCGTAGTTTTTTTGTTCGGGCATAATCCTAGCTTGAATGAGTTAGCTCAAAAGTATATAAATCTGAATGAAAACATCCCAACATGTGGAATTGTAGAGATAGAGTTTGACTGTGAAAGTTGGGCAGATATTAGTGCTAAAAATGCAAAGTTGGTTTCGTTTGATTATCCAAAGAAAGAGAAGTAAAATGAAATTGTTAAGTATAAGTTGATGCAATAATATGTCAAATGTAATATATGAATACAGTGAAATAAAAGATGAATATTGTAAAGAAAAATATGAAAAATTAAAATCATATATTATCAACACACCCGAACTTCACAAATACTTCAAACTCGACTGGAACATCTTAAAATCACGCCAATATTGCGGCATTCTCAACTTTGAAGGGGAAGATTTTTATCTGCTTCCGAAGATAATTGATAAAGATAATAAAAAAAAGCAAAATTTAGACACTTTTATTTATATGCTCATGTATGCGTATGACATCAAACTTCAAAACGAAGATTTTTCCACATGCCACAATCAAAGTCATACGATTTTGGAAGTTTTTATTCAGATGTTTGCAAAAAAATTGTTTCAAGAGTTACAGTTTGGTATTTTCAAAGAGTACATAACAGAACAAGAAAACCTCACAACGCTTCGAGGCAAATATCTCATCAATGAAAATCTCAAATACAACATGACAAAAAACAAAATCTACTGCGAATATGATGAGTTTAGCATGAACAACGAACTCAACCAATTTTTTCTTTTTGCTATAAAGACCTTACTTTTATTTGCAAAAGATAAGCGGATTTTGATGCAGTGTGAAATTGCACTCGACGAAGTTGAAGTTAAAAGTTTTGATAGCAACACCTTAAACATTCATTTTCACAGGCTCAACAATAGATTTAAAGAGAGTTTCCAGTTTGCTATTTTGCTCTTGCAAAAGTCCATTCCGCTTTTTAGTAAAGACAAAAAAAGTTTCGCGTTTTTGTTTGACATGAACGAGCTGTTTGAGAAATTTATCGGGAGAATTTTCAGTGAAATTGACCCAAGCACGAAGTTACAAAATCAAAAAAACTTTGGCAATTTACAGTTAAAACCAGACATAATAACGACAAACTTGATAATAGACACAAAGTACAAAATCCTAAAAAGCAGAAATGACTTGGCAGTGGGCGACAAGTATCAAATGTTTGTGTATGGCACAAACTTTGAGATAAAAAATACGATGCTTTTATATCCGAAGCATTTGGAGCATTTTGATTATGCAATGGTTTTGGGCAAAGATGAGAGGGAGATTGGTTTGAAGATTATGAGTATTGATTTGGGGTGTGAAAGTTATGGGTATGATGCGTTTGTTGGGGAAATTAAAAATAGAATTGGAGGGATGATATGAGAGTATTTTTCGAAGGAAAAGAGTATAAAAAGAATGCTAGAAATGGTGCATCATTAAAAGATTTATGTTTTGATATTTTTAAAAAATATATTCAAATTAATAAAAATTCAAGTCATAAAATAATTCAAGAAGTTTTTTCTCCTATGCATTGCAATAATCATAATGTTGTTTTAACAAAAAAAGAATGGGAAATAAAACCAGAAAATACAAGAAGTAGATATTTTGCTCCTATTAAATTTGATGGAGAAGATTTGTATTTTACTACTCAATGGGGAAACAATGGTGGAGACTGCGATAATATTAATCATATAATTAAATTCGCTGAGAAAGAAAACTATGATATTAAAACAGTTGATGATGAAATAAAAATTGAAAGTTTAAATAAATTCAATATTAAAAACATCATTCTCTACGGAGCTCCCGGAGTTGGAAAAACTCACAACTATAAAAATTTAATAGCAATGATAGAAGAGGGCAAAAATCAAAAAGGGATATTTGATACTATCGCAGAAAATAGGCATGTGGGAATAGAAAACGAAATCTATGAGACCATCAAACAAGAGAAAAGAGTAGAGTTTGTAACCTTCCATCAAAGCTACTCTTATGAAGATTTTATAGAGGGTTTTAGACCGAATGAGAGTGGAAATATTGAGCTTGAAGATGGGATTTTTAAACGATTTTCCCTCAATGCTCTCAATAAAATAAAAGAGTCTGTATTTCAACATATCTCGTTTGATGAAGCGTATGATATTTTGAGAACAGCTTATATAAATGAAGAGCTCGAAACTTTAAAAACTGTGACCAATGTAGAAATTCTAATCAATGACTTTAAAGAAAAATCTTTGAGTGTGCAAACTGTCAATGCAAAAGATTCTCAGTATGTGAAAAAACATGATTTAGAAACCGTTGTCAATGCAATGCTAAAAAATCTTGTGAGCAAACCATCGGATATAAGACAGTTGGAAGTGAAAAAAGACACTTTTTCTCTTTCAGGATACTATTTTTCAATAGGAAATAAAATAGTAGAAATTATCAAAAATCATAAAATTGATGTCGAAAAAGAACAAAATTTTTACATAGTCATAGACGAAATAAACCGTGGCAATATCTCTAAAATCTTCGGAGAACTTATCACGCTTATCGAAGAGGATAAAAGAGATATTTACGAAGTCACACTTCCCTACTCAAAAGAGAAGTTCAAAGTGCCTTCAAACCTCTACATCATCGCCACCATGAACTCCACAGACAAATCCATAGCGACCATAGATATCGCACTTAGACGAAGATTTACATTTTTAAAAATGAAGCCAAATGATGCGCTTGTAACATTTCCACATGCCAAAGAATTATTGAACAAACTCAATATATTTATAGCTGATAATTTAAACGAAGATTACAAACTCGGACATAGTTATTTTATGAATGTTGCAAATGATGAAGATTTGGAGTTTGTAAAAGAGTACAAAATCAAGCCACTTTTGGAAGAGTATTTTTATGTGGATAAAAATAAACTTGATGAAGCTTTGAATATTTTAAAATTAGCTAATCGAGAGAACAGTAATGAATAATATGCGAAACAAAAATAAGTACAATGATTTTTTAAGGACAAAGCAGTTTATGGGGGCAAGGGGTAAAAACCCCTTGGCGTCAAAGCTAATGCAGTAACGGTGCAAAAATGCACATAAGAAATAGTGCGAACAAAATCTTATCCATAAAAGCCCCCTGTTTGTGAAATCTTTGGAGGACAAAAAAAAAGGTCAAGGGGTAATTAATCCCTCGACCTTTAGTTTTTTGTCACTCCATCGATTTCACAGACGGTTTTTTGTTCGCGATAAAATTGTAACCGATAAAATAGAACAAGTCAAGATTTTTAAATAGGAAAAACAGATGAACAAAACAGTAACCTTGGCATGTGGAAACGGTGGAGAGGAGAACAATGAACTTATCTCTAGCGTGTTTTACAAGGCTTTTAAAAACGAAATTTTAGAGAAAAGTGAAGATGCAGCGATTATTCATGGGGGTGCTTTGGCTTTTTCTACCGATAGTTTTACCGTTTCGCCTCTCTTTTTTGCAGGTGCCGACATCGGAAAACTTGCGGTTTGTGGGACTTGTAATGACCTCGCTATGATGGGAGCAAAACCTAAATACTTGACTTGTAGCGTCATTATCGAAGAGGGTTTTGAGATTTCAAGCCTAGAGAGCATAGTCGAGAGTATGAGAAAAGAGCTTGAAATCAACGGTGCGATTGTGGTCAGTGGCGATACCAAAGTCGTGCCTCGCGGAAGTGTGGACAAGATTTTTATCAACACCACAGGTATTGGCGAAGTGTTGCAAAAAGGGATTAGTTCGAACAACATTACAGAGGAAGATGTGATTTTACTCAACCGTGATATCGGTTGTCACGGTGCGACTATTTTCGCCGCTCGAGAGGGAATCGAGATGAGTTCCGCACTTCAAAGTGATTGTACTTCACTGTTTCCACATGTCAAGGCGTTGCTCGATGCAAACATAAAAATCACCGCCATGCGAGATGCAACCAGAGGCGGAGTGAGTGCGGTTTTGAACGAATGGGCGAAACAGTCGGATATCTGCATCGAAGTGGAGGAGGAAAAAATCCCTATCAGCGATGAAGTCCATGGTATTTGTGAAATGTTAGGCTTTGAAGCGACTGCTTTGGCGAATGAAGGGACATTTTTACTCGCTATAAACAAAAAAGACGCAGAGTTGGCATGTGGAATCTTAAAAGCGTTCAATCCACATGCCGAGATTATAGGTATCGTCACAAACAGACACGCCAAAAAAGTGATACTCAAAAGTGCGTGGGGAACTTCAAGATTTTTAGAAACACCCACGGGTGAACTTTTGCCGAGGATTTGCTAATGCATGAATATAGTATAGTGCAGTCGCTTTTAGACGCGTGTGAAGAGAATGCAAAAGCAAATGATGCGACAAAAGTGACAAAAGTTGTCGTAAAAATCGGCGTGATGAGCGGAGTTGAGCCAGAGCTTTTAAAAACTGCTTTTGATACTTTTAAAGAGCATACCATGTGCGAAAGTGCTGAGTTTATTATCAATATTCAGCCCATTGTCGTGCTTTGCAAGAGCTGTTTAGTCGAATCAACCCTGCAAAAACTAGAGTTTTGTTGCCCCGCTTGTGAGAGTTTGGATTTGAATATCCTCGATGGCGAAGAGATGTATCTGATGCAACTTGAGCTTGATTCTCCTGTGTAAAAAAGTTTGTACCCTTTTTAGAATGTATAACCCAAACGCACAGCAACTTCATGCTCACTTGCACTCTCACTCACGCCATAGCGATAGTCGAAGAGTGTAAACCAATGTGCATCCAGTGACCAAACAACTCCACATGCCACTGTCTCTATCGGCTCTACTCCGACATAGATACTTTGTGCATTCGAATAAGAGAATTGAAAAGTGCCATTTTGAGGATGCATGTACAAAAGCCCCGCATAAAAACTATTGGTATCTTGGTACTCTATTTTTTTACCAACATCTTCGTCATTTATCTTTGCAAAGCTATATCCAGCAAAAAACTTTATCTCTTGTTGGAGCAAATATTCAAATGCGAGTGAAGTAACATAATCCATAGCTTCATTCTTATATCCAGTAGAATATGTCGGTAAAATCAGAGCTACTCCAGCTTGGATTTTGAGTAATGTGCTGGGGTGCATCGCATAAAAAAGAGAGAGTTGCGTATCATTCCACCCCTCATCACTGCTTCCATCTGATTTATAATAGGAAGAGAGAAGTTGGAACGATAGGTCATCTTTGTAGATATCTGCTTGAAGCGTTGTGCTGGTTGTTGTTCTATTTTCAAGCGTATTTGTGTTAGAAGTGGCATAGTTGTACCCGACAATAAAATCATACGCCATAGGAGAAGAGAGCGTTGCAACACTACATCCACTTGCATCTATAAGATCGCTAAATGGTGTATTTTGACATCTGTCCTCGCTGTCATCCACTCCATCAAAATCTCCGTCCATTGCCCCATAAAGAGAAAAATGTATAAAAACGAGAAGATAAAGAAGTTTGCTTATTTTTTGCATCTTTATCGTCTATTGTGGGCGTTGTTAGAATTTGGCTGATGTTGTTTTGACATAGAGGGCTGATGGGTTTGCAGCATCAAACCACTGCCATGATTTTCACCATTTCTATTGAGATTTTTACCTCGTGACAACTTTTGCAAAGCTTCATTTCGCTCATTTTCATTCATTGTTGCAAGTTTTGATTTGAGTTGATTCATAAGCTCATATCGCTCACTGCTCTTTGCGTTCATAACTTGCTCTATTTGTGTGTCGATAGAGTCATCACACCAAACCAAAGAGATACCCAGAGCAAACAAAAGCAATAGTAATTTCATAACTCCTCCTTTTTCATTATTGTAAGTTCTTTGAGTTGAAGCGTAAAAATACTCCCCTCATTGAGTCTGCTTATGACTTGTATCGGAATATTCAGCTCCTCACACAATTTTTTAACAATATGCAGACCAATTCCAAGTCCTCTCTCATGCTCTTTGTAAAAACGCTCAAAAACTTTTTCTGGATGGACAATTCCTTTGCCATTATCCTCTATCTCAAGTATTGCATCCGCTGTGTTAGCACGAATCCAAACAGAACCATTTTGTTTATTATATTTGGCTGCATTACTCAGAAGATTATCGATTATCCTTGAGATGGCATCGTGATTGGCATGAATATCAAAGCTATTTCCCTCAACAACAAAAGAGAGATTTGGATAGAGCTTTTCGATAATAGCTATTCGCTCTTTGAGTAAAACGAAAAGTTCAATACGCTCTTTTTGAAGTATATGCCCCTCTATATAACTGCGTAAATTATCCCCTAACGAAATCATCGTATCAATACTTCTCTCAATGCGTTGTACTTTTTTATTTTCACTTTGGGGAACTTTTAACAAGCTTACATTGAGTCTTAGACTTGAGAGAGGTGTGTTGAAATCATGCAAAATATCACGGCTAAACTCTTGAGTCAAATCCAAGGCTTTTTTTAATGGATAGAGTGTATAAAGCGAAAAAACAGTAGAAATAAGAGCCAAAATCAAGAGTGTCATCAAAAAAACTTCAATCATATGCATCTGTATCTTATCGAGCATTATGTCAAAGTCGTTTTGAGAAAAATGAAGCTTCAAGGCATATTTACCGCTAGGAATAGAAAAAAGAGCAAAATATCCACTCTCATCTTGATGGAGCAGATAGAGTTCCTCTTTTTCTAGGGGAACAAAATCAAATGTAAATTGCTTACACTTCAAATCAAAGCTACACACCTTCATCTCATTCAAAACACTCTCTTCTATGGCATGTCGTTTCTGGCTGAATTCATACCAAAAAACTAATGCACTCAAAAGGGATAAAGAGATAAAAAAAATAAAAAAACTTTTAATAAAAGACTCTTTTTCAGCTCTTTTCAAGACGATACCCCACACCTCGTATATTTTGAATTTCCCAATCTGTTGTCTGTTTTAATTTATTGACTGCAACACGAAGTGCATTTTCACTTGGATGCTGCATCAAATCCAAGATATTCTCTTTTAAAACTGTTTTGCCAATATTTTGAATAAAAAATCGTAAAAGGGGAAGTTGAACATCCCCAAGAGAGAGAAGCTGGTCGTTTTTAAATACTTCACTGTTCTGTGGATTAAAAGTAATTGCACCATGCACAATGAGTTTTTGCAAATTTGTAAATTTTGCCTCAATACGCACCAATAGCTCCTCGGGATAGAATGGTTTTTTGAGATAATCTTCTGCACCCAAACGAAACCCTTTTGTAATGGATGCAATATCACTTAATGCACTGATAAATATCACACGCGTATCATCCCCAGCTTCTCGCAACTCTTCAAGCAACTTGAAACCATTTATTTTAGGAACATTAATATCTAAAATATATAAATCATACAACGAGTCAAAAGTTGCTTCAGCAGCTTCTTCCCCATCTCTGACTAAATGTACATCATATCGTGCTTCTTGGAGCATCTCTTCAAGCGTTTCACCGAGAATAATATCATCTTCAAGCAATAAAATCTTCAAAAGTTTCTCCAAAAAGTTTAAACACTAGTATAGTCAAGAGTATCAGAGTTGTTTATTAAACGCTACTCCACTTATAGTGCTATAATCAGTAGCAAAAGTAGCTACACTTAAAAGAGTCAATAGAGTTAAAGTTTTCATGTTGTTTCCTTTTTATTTTTACTATATCTTTTATGCGATATTTTCAAATGCTGCTAAATGATGCTCAGAAGCATGAAGCAGATTGGAATAAACTTGACCTAAAAGAGTAATTTCAGTTGTTTGAATCGCTGCTTGTAAATCTACAATATCCACTTGTTCTATGGCAATACCAACAGCAATCGCACTGCTAGTAGATGCTGAAGCTTGCGTGAGAAGGTCATCATAAAGGGTTTGAATAGTATCGTTTGAAAATATACCAGCCTCAGTAGATAACGAACTGATATCGATACCAAAACTCTCTGCCGTAGAGACTAAAGTGTCATAATGCTTTTGTTCTGAATCAGAAATTTTATCAAAAGAGACAACTCCTGTCTGTTCAAAAAGTGTATCATAAATATCGCGTGCCATTTTCTCTTCTTCAATCATGTAAAGAAGTGCATTGATATCCGTTGGAGTAATTCCAGTTGCAAGAAGAGTGTCACTGCTCTCAACAGGAGTCTCTGAAACTGCTTTAGAATGAGCATCCAAGGAGTGATGTGTGTTTGCCTCATGGCCTTTGTGGTTAGCTTTTGTTTGTGTGTTAGTTATTTTTTTCATCTTGTGTTCCTCGTATTTTAGATAACAACATTGTGGCACAAAAGCATTAGTGAACTATTAGTGACTATTCTCAATTACTCCATAATCTCATAAACAATCTCCGTGTGAATCCCTTTTTTCAAGATTTCTTTAACTTGGAGGTTTTGGATTTGCATCTTCATAAAAGCGTCCATTGTCTCAACTCTGTTTTTTGCCAACTCTCGCAAAACGCTCCCTCTGTATGCTTTCGCCCAGTGACTTACAACTTTGCCATTTTTTAAAAATTTGAGCGTTACATAGGGCGTGGTTGACTTGTAAAATTTATCATAAAATCCCGCACGCAAATCCAAAAATGGTGCGTCACTCAAAAAAGCATCAAGAGCTTTTGTAAAATGTTTTTTATAAAAATCTTCGGGTGCGAAGCCATCTATTTTTTCGCCCTGCTTCATTTTATACTCAGGAAGTGCCTCGTTCGCACGAACAACTCCAAAAAGATTCGAGAAAATCAAAACATTCTCATCGATATACTTCTGTTCCTCCGCTTGGAGTGAAGCATACTCCAAATAGTCATACGCAACCCCATCATATCGCTCTATCGCCTTCATGAGAGGCAAATCATAAATATTGACTCTGTACTTTGCAAATTTGGAAGGCTCTTTTATGCCAAAGAGTTTGCTCAACTCCTCATCAGTTGCGGAGTTTATAAAACTGTTATATCTATCGAGTGCCTCTTTTGTGTACGCAAAAAGTTCAGGAAACAAAAAACTATCTCTGTTTATCTCTCCATCAACTCCGCCACTTTTTTTACTCTCTGCGGGAGAAAATAGTATTTTCATTTTGCATTTCCTAGTTTAAGTTATAAGTAATCAAGAATAAAAGACAAATCATATACAATGTCGCATAAAAAAGAAGGATTTCATTTGCAAGACTCTCAAGAATATTTAGATAAAAAAGCCTATTTTGAAAAAATAATCACACTCTATGGCAGAAATGTAGTAGTTGAAGTTTTGCAAGATACAAACATACAAATCCACAAAATCCACATGGCAAACTCCAACAAACCCGATGGAGCTATCAAAGATATTCTCGCACTCGCCAAAAAAAGAGGCATCGAGATAACTTATCACGACAAAGTAGCTCTCAGCCGTATCAGCAAAAATGCCCAACAAGACCAAGGCGTAGCCATAGACATTTTCGCACAAAGTTACAAGAGTGCGAGTGAGATAAAAAACCTCAAAAGCTACAAACTCATCGCTCTTGATGGGATTCAAAATCCACAAAATTTAGGAATGATTATCCGCTCTTGTGCCGCTGGAAATGTCGATGGAATCATTTTGCCAAAAAAAAATAGTGCCAAAATATCGCCACTCGTTATCAAAGCAAGTGCTGGAACACTCTTCAAACTCCCTATTTACTACTGCAACACGATTGATGAAGTGCTTGGCACGCTTGAAGATGCCAAGATTTACTCCCTCTCTTCTCATGCCAAAAAAAGTATCTACGAAATAGTTCCACATGCCAAAACTATCTTTGTTTTAGGCAATGAGAGCGAAGGCGTGAGTAGCGAAGTAGAAAAACTCTGTAACGATGCACTGCAAATCCCTATGAATCGCGGTGTAGAATCACTTAATGTTGCAGTGACAGCCTCACTTATCGCTTTTATACCCGAATCACGCCAGTAAATAAGCGAATTTTTTGACCCACTCTTTGAATACTTGGGAGTGTTCCATTCTGACACCGTTTCTTTGGAGGTCTTGAACAATCATCACGGCAAATTCGCTTCGAAGCTCCAAAGTGTAACGAAGGAGATTATCCAAACGCTCATCACTTCTCTCGCGTAGCAAGGCACTTACAAGCCCAATGCTCAGAGCATAAAGCACATCAACCTCCTCGCTATAGTCACCACTTCCACATGCCAAGATATTTTGAATATCAGGTAATTTACGCATCACTTTTGCAAAACTCAAAAAACCGACACAAACATCTCGACCCACAGCACCGCCAAGACAATCAAGCAAAAGCTCCTCTTTGAGACTGCTTTTTAGAATGCTATCCACATATTCCCAACTTCGTGGTGTTGCAAAACTTTTTGCATCACTCTTGGCATCAAAAGTAAAAAGATGCTCATTTTTATAGGTAATATAGGCGATTATTCGCTCATCCACACCATTTTGATACGCCCAAAACTTCCAATCATTCACATCCACCTGCATCTCAAAATGGACAAATCGATTTGCCAATGGGCTTGGCATACGATAAGTTAGACCTCTATCGCCCTCACGATTTCCAGCAGCGACAATCGCCCAACCTGCTGGAAGTTCATACTCGCCTACTTTTCTATCAAGAATCAGCTGATATGCCGAGGCTTGAACACTTGGCGGTGCGGAGTTGAGTTCATCCAAAAATAAAATCCCTTCGCCCTCACGAGGCAAAAAAGCTGGAGGTGCCCAGAGTGCAGAGTGCGACTCTTTGTCATAAAAAGGAATCCCTTTGAGGTCTGTAGGGTCCATGAGCGAGAGTCGCAAATCTATAAAACCTATCGCTTTGGCATGTGCAATCTGTTTCACGATAGAGGACTTCCCAATCCCAGGAGCACCCCAAAGAAAGAGTGGTACTTTTTGCTCTATGAGTGCAGTAATCGCTACAAGTAAATCCGATGCTCTCATTTTAAACTTCCCAGCCTATACTTTCACTCATGATATGTTTACCAAAGGTTGGGTTCTCTTTGACAAATCGCTCGAGCTGACTATGGAGCTGTAACTGGTACAAAATATCCACAGGTGTACTTGGATTTTTAGCTAAACCCTCAAGGATTTTTGGATTTTCACTCTGGGCAAGGATTCGTAAAAGAGCCTCAGGTGTATTTTGATTATAGGAGAGAGCTACATGATTCATTTTGTTTTCATACGCTTCTATCAAACTTCTTGATGGCGTTTTTGCATTGGCATAAATCGCAAAATTGATATCTTGACTCCCTTTACGAACCAGCTTTGCAACCACATTTTCATCGATATGAAGATTCGAAGCCAAAGCTATTTTCGTCTCTTCATCATTTACTTCCAAAAGTTCTATTTGCATTGTAAATGTAAGCGACTCATTTTGTGCCAACTCTTTTGGATATTTTTCTACAAGCATCGCAAAAAGAGCATCATCGAGCTGGATATGTTTTGCTATATTTTTAGCGTAAATCCCACCCTCTATAAACACTATCGTAATAGCTTTATCCAAATGTGTATTGTAGGAGAGTGCCTCTTTGACACTTTCATCTCCATCTTCATAGAGTAATTTTTGCATGACCCCATTGCAATCACTTCGCATTGCGATGAGTGTTTTTACATAAGAGTTTGACTTTTGTATAAACATCTTGAGCACCCACTGCGGCGTCAAATAGTGTGTGGCAATCGCCGTAATGAGCGTATAATTCAGATCTCTTGCATCACTTTGAAAACTTTTTTGAAGTGGCTCAAGCCCTACAATGCTCTCTAAAACAGCAATATTTTTACACTGAGAAACAAGATGCATCAATCCGAGTGTGGCATACTGCACATTATGATTTCTCTCAATATTTTCATAAAAACGGACAATGATCGCCGCACTCACATCACGATTATCATCATTTTCAAAAAAATCCTCACCACCCCACGAGTACATTTTGAGGAGTTTTAAAAAGAGAGTATCGCTTATCATTGGGTTTTGCAAAAAACTCTTGAGACGACTTGCATCGTGACTGAGTTTGAGACTCATCAAAAGAGTCTCTTCATCGATTCCACATGCCAACTCTTTTTCAAAATCATCTATAGAAATAAAAGGTGCTTTTCTCTCTTCATAGAGCGTATCTCTATAGTTTTGCTCATACGGTGTCATCATTTTGCCCTCGACTATGAGAACGACATCAGGAGCATATTCCAGTGCAAGTGTGATTTGCAAATAGGAGAGTTGGATTGTAAACTCATTGGAGCAAAATGCTCTACTTTTACCTAACAACAAGATTGTTTTGTTTTTGAGTGCTTCTAAATTCATACGTCAATTATACTTTTATTTTTTGATTTTTCTCTTCTTAGCTATAATGTAAGAGTTATTTTAAGGAAACATTATGCAAAAACAAGTAGAAATCGGATACAACTTATACAATGAAAGAAAGTTCAAAGAGGCGTATGACACGCTCATCGACGAAGCCATTTATAATAACAATGGTGATGCACAATACCTCATCGGTAAAATGTACCATGATGGAGATGGTGTTGAGCAAAATGTAGAAACTGCAATGCGATGGTGGAAAAAAGCGAGACAAAATGGTCAAAAAGATGCAGCGTTTGCTTTTTCATCGATACAAACTTCTACAAAAAATATGTTTTAACCCAATTGCATAATTTGGGTTTAACTCTCTTCAAACACACTGACTCTATTACGACCCTCCTCTTTTGAGCGATAGAGTGCAGTGTCTGCTTCTTGCACCACATCTTCAATAGAACTATTTGGCTTATACTGAGCAACTCCCAAACTTATCGTAATATGATTGATAGTTTCAAAATGGTGCAAATCAACAGTTTTGCGGATATTTTCTGCCAACTCAGCTGCTGTTTGCAAATCTGCTTCGTGATAGAGTATCATAAACTCCTCGCCACCCCATCGCCCGACTACATCCACTGCACGAACTCTTTTTTTGATAAGTGAAGCAATCGTTTTTAGAACACTATCGCCCACTTGATGTCCGTAGGTGTCATTCACATTTTTGAAGTGGTCGATATCAATCATCACGACAGAAAAATTACGATTGTATCGCTTATTCTGATGCATCGCTTGAGTGAGCTCTTCATCAATTTTTGAACGATTTGCGATTTGTGTCAGGGCATCTGTACTTGCGAGTCTTTGAAGTTTTTGATTTGCAATTTCCAACTCATTTGTTCGCTCTTTTACTAAGTGTTCAAGTTTCCTGTTTTGCTCTTCTGCTGTTTTACTACGAAGATCTTCTTGAAAATGGATATAGTGAAGCAACTCATTAAACTTGGATTGAAGCATTGTAAATTCATTGACTTTTTGAAAATCCACATCAATAGTTTGGATACCATTTTGATTCTCTTTGAGATTAGAGATCTGTTGCATAAGCTCATAAAGTGGTCTCTCAAGATGCTTTCTAAAGGCGATATAAAAAAGCAAAATCAGTGCGACACTTTTTATCATTGCATTTAAAAAGAGCATTGCAAAACCGACTTTTAATCGTTCAAAAATTGCTCTTTCACTCGAATAAAGTGTGACTTTAGCCAAATAAATTTTGCTAGAGTCCATGGTTTGAAAAAGAGAAAAAGAGTACATAAGTGTACTTTGCGTATCTTGGTCCATTCCCTCTTGCACAGAATGAAAGAGTGTATTGTTGTTTGCATCGACTATATTCACTCCATACACCAAAGGCATCTCCCGCATCCCTTTGGCAATCGATTCCACTTGATCTTGACTCAAATTCCACATAGCAGTTTGCAGAGCTGGTTCAAAAATATGGGCTATACGATTAAGCTCACTTTGAATATTGGATTTTGTGTAGTTGTACTCAATAACCACATGAACGAGTGTCACAACTAAAGTAATAATGACATAAATCCCCAATATCGAGGTCAAGAGTTGTTGTGAGAGTGAAATCGATTTGAGGCTCATTAACGCTTCACTTCAAAATATTTTTGACTGTACTCATTATAGATAGCTTCATAACGACCCGTTTTTTTGAGGTGTTCTATCCCTTCGTTAAAATCATCTCGTGACTTTTCATCTCTAAAAGCTGTTTGATATTTGGTAGGCTCAAAAAGTTCAAACATATCAAATGCATCCGAGGGTTCGATTTTTTTCTCAGCTAAAAGCTCATTTTTATAAAATTTAAAAATATGTCTATCCATGATAACAACATCTGTACGACCCTTAAAAAGCATGTAAACTTGCTGTTTTTGATCTGCTACTTCACTATATTTACTTCCACATGCCAATGCCACTTTTCCAAAATCTTCGCCTAAATATTTATTTGCATTTTGAAAAGCGATGAGCGTATAATCTTTTAAATCATCCAGTTTCGTTATACCATAATGATTTTTTTTCAGAGCAAAAACTGCGTTGTGATACTGCATGTAATCGATAGAATAGTATGCATCTAAGCCTGAACTCTCTTGAATAATCGTAGAAGCATCCACATACCCATGCTTAAAAAGCTCAAAACTGCGTCCAATGTTGACAAACACAGGTGTCACAGTGTGTCCCTTATATGCCAATGCCTCCTTGACAATCGTCTGAACAATTCCGCTTCCATCTGCAAAAACATACGGTGGTGTACTGTAAGAAAAAACCATTTTGTACTCTTTCGCACCAACAGCCACACTTAAAAACAGAAATAAAAAAAGTACCATTAAAAAACGCAAAATTCAATCCTCACACACATTCAAATTGAAACTATTATAACGAAAAAATAGTTATCAAGCCATGAAACGAATATCGCACCCATCAAAAACAAACTCTAACTCCTCTGAAACCTCTTTGTAAAGGAGTGGGCTATCCAAATCTATATATTTGATAACATCACTATATGCCATCGCCAGATGCAGGGCGATATTGATGGAGTACGGACCTTCTAGCATGGAGCCGAGCATACATTGAATATGATTTGCTCTGCAATATTGCAAAATTTCTATCGCTTTGGTTACACCACCGCACTTCATAAGTTTGATATTTATCATATTCGCACTCTTGGTCTCTACCACTTTTTTTGCGTCTTCGAGGGTAAAAACTGCCTCATCAGCGAGAATGGGAACGGTAGAATGATTTGTAATCCTCTTTAATCCTTGCAAATCTTTTGCAACAACAGGCTGTTCAATCAACTCTAATTTCACATCACGCAGAGCATCGATATAGGCAAGTGCATCTTCCACATGCCAAGATTGATTCGCATCAATAATAAGCTTGGCATGTGGAAGCTCCTGAGCGATATTTCGTGTCACTTCTATAGCATGTGTTATGTCTGAACCTAGTTTGATTTTGAGTATCCACATGCCACTTCCGACTGCTTTTTTGGCATCTTCGAGCATGGTTGGTATATCATTGAGGCTGATTGTAATGTCTGTTTGCAGAGGTATCGGCTCTTGTATTCCTAAATAATGATACATTGGTATCTGCTGTGATTGAGCGATAAGAGAGTGCAGAGCCATATCAAGAGCTGCTTTTGCGGAGCTTCCTATGTTTTTGATTGCAAATTGTTTCGCTTTTTTATCATGTAAAATCTCCAACGCAGAAGATGGCATGTGGAAGTTCAAAACACGCTTTGCACTCACAATCGACTCTAAAATCTCTTCAAGCCCTTCGCCTGTAATAGCCTTCGTCGCAGGTGCTTCACCAATACCCACAGCTCCATTGTCACACTCAAGTCTTACCCGCACAAATTCCACATTTTCCACTCTTCTGAGTGCTGTGATAAAAGGTGTTTTTAGAGGGATTTTTTTTATTTCTGTCTCTATACTTACTATTTTCATTTTGCCAAGCCTATCATTATATTTCCTATGAGGATTCCACCAAAAGTGCCTATGAGATACCCCATAATCGCCATTAAAACGCCTACACTCACAAGTCTTTTGTCATACGCCGCGGCTAAAATCGGAGCAGATGCAACTCCGCCAATGTTTGCCAAACTAGCCACCGTGATAGAGAACAAATCAAGCTTAAAGATTTTCGCACTTACAACCATAAAAAGAGCATGAATGACCAAAACCATAAAACCTGCAAATACATACATACCCACTGCATTAAAACTCTCAAACACTGCTTTGGAACCGATGAGTGCGATAAGCATATAGAGCATCAAACTTGCTATTTCACTTGAGCCATTAAGGTGTTTGAGTTTTGTAAAAGAGCCAAAAATTCCAAAAATCGTTGCAAGGATAACGGTCATAGTTGTGTTATTGATAAGTTCCACATGGCGTGCTATCTCTTGAGCGACCAAAGAAGCAATTCCAGCGACAAAAAGCAAAAGAAGATACCTTTTTGCTCCTTTTTCTCTCTCATAACTTGTTGTGATTTGTTCTCTTTTTTTTGCTCCGACATATCTATCAAAATGGGGTGCGAATGGAACCAAAAAGAGGAGAAACATCACCCAAAATGTGTAGTTTACACTATCAACAATCAACACAAAACCATACGCCTCTTGCGTCACTCCAAGAGCAGAACCCACCGCAATCATATTTGCAGTCCCACCAAACCAGCTCCCGCATAATGCTCCAAAAGCGACTGCCATATCGTGATTGAAACTAAAAAGGACTGAGACTAAAATAAATCCACATGCCAAACTAAGTACCGTTAGGCTATACGCCAGAAGCAGAGTTCGCCCTAACTTAAAAAAATGTGAAAAATCGATTTTAAGAAGCATCAAAAAGAGCATTGCGGGGAGTAAATTTGCTTTTGCAAGGGTGTAGGCACTGCTAATCGCATCGTTTGCTTCAAAAATCCCAAATCCTGCCAAAAGCATACTCAGGGCATAAATAATCACAACCGCTGGAAGATAATCAAAAAATTTGAGTTTCGTTTTTTTCTCTAAAAGTGTAAAAAAAAGAGCCAATCCAACTAAACTCAAAAGATAAAAAAGAGGCGAACTAATCACAAGGAGCTTCTTGAAAACCCTCTATCTTTGCTCGTAAATCCCTCATAAAACTCACACCGGGGTCATCTTTTTTTGTTCTATATGTTTTATCTAGTTCGAGCCATAAATCGCTTCTGTCAAAACATCTATATTCGTGATGCCCAACAACATACTCGATGGTTGGAAACTTCTCTCTCAAATAATTGACCAAAAAAACATTGGCTTCGAGTTGTTCTTGGGTAAGATTTTCTTGGTTATTCTCTCCGCCAACATTTTCTATGCCGATAGAGTTATAATTGAGTCCTATGACATGGCGTGCCATAAAGTCGAGTGGCATGAGCTGATGAATCGTGCCATCTTGCTCTACAAGAAAATGGATTGAAACATTCAAAATCCCCGCTTGGACTAAATCAGGTCTATCGGTGGGAAGTTTTGTTGGGATAAATCTCTCTAATGATTTTTCGTAACTATCAATTGCTGTGTAGTGGATGAGAACGATTTTTGGGATGATTTTGATATCCTGTACATCCAAGTTATAGTGCGTTTTTATATACTCTTTTGTAAGTGCTATTCGCTCCTCATCAAAGGGAATCGGAGTCTGAATTATCTCACGAGCAAAGAGTGTAAATGTAGTGATAATGAGTGCAAAGAGTAATTTTTTCATAAAAAATTGTAGCATATATTTAGAGAGTTTTAATCACAAATTGACTATATTACGCTTTTTAAAATCAAGGATAAATTTTGGCAAAGAAATATGTACTTTTGGACACTGAGACAACAGGAACTGGCGAAAACGATAGAGTAATACAACTGGGATACTTAGTTTTGGGTGAGCCAAAAGTAGAGGTGCAAAACGATTTTTGCTCAAGTGATATAGCAATTAGTTTTGGTGCTATGGAGATACATGGCATCACACCTGAGATGATTGCAAACAAACCCACATGCCAAGAGACCAAAGCATACAAAAGACTTCAAGAGTTAAATAGCGATGAGAACTATATGATTATCCACAACGCTCCTTTTGATTTAGGGATGCTTGAGAAAGAGGGTTTCAACACAAAAATGAAAGTCATCGACACACTCCGCGTTGCCAAACACATTTTTGCCGATGAAGAAGCACACCGACTCCAATATTTTCGCTACAAAATGGAACTCTACAAAGAGGAACAAAAAGAGGCAGATGCCCTTGGTATCGTTGTCAAAGCTCACGATGCGATAGGAGATGTTTTGGTACTTAAACTCTTTTTATCCAAACTTAGAGAGGCCGTGCAAAAACAGTTTCCACATGCCAACCCTGTCGATAAAATGGTGGATTTGACCAATACTCCTATTCTCATAAAATCATTCAAATTTGGAAAACACAAAGGCAAAACCCTCGAAGAAGTTGCCCTCAGTGATGCAGGATACCTGCGATGGATGCTCACTTCTATGGAAAATCTGGATGAAGATATGCGATACTCTATCACTACTATTTTAGGTCTCTAAGTCCCAAATCACAACTTGGGATTTAACATCTCTTGAATCCCCTCCTCACTTGAGTAGAGGGAGGGGCAATTTTCATCGCCAAAAAGAGCTTTTCGTGTTGCACGATTATCCACCTCTAAACTTCCATAAAGTCTTTTATGAAAATCCGGTTTCAAAAATTTCAAAAGTGTTGCAAAAAATGGAATCTCAAGAAGAATCACTTTGGTATCGAGCTCTTTTGCTAAAAGTTTTATCAGCTCTGTCGTACTGAGTGGGGTGTCATCACAAGAGAGAAATATTCCACATGCCACCTTTTGTATAGCGACATCCATCAAATAACAAAGATTGCCTACATAGACCATACTTCTTCGATTTTCTATATTGGCAAATGGCAAAAGAGGCACTTTTTGCACTAAATGAATGAGATTTTTTATATTTGCTTTGACACCATGCCCATACACGATAGGAGTTCTTAAAATAACGACTTTGAAACTCTCACATTGGAGTTTTTGAAGCTCCAACTCCGCTTTGAGTTTACTTTTGCCATAGCCATCTTGTGGATGGCACTCTGAGGTTTCGCTATAGATGAGATCACTCTCCTCGCCATACACCTTGACTGTACTCATAAAAATAAACTGCCCTACTCCGCTCTCTTTGGCTTTTTTTGCCAGAGAGAGCGTTTGTGTGACATTCACTTTTTCATACGCATCTTCACTTGCTCCACCCATTTGATGCACCAAAGCAGAGAGATGCACGACAACTGCTACACCCTTCAAATCAAGCAAAGCAAAATCATCTTGCAAAAAACTAAATGTACTCAGCCTATATTTATGAGCATACCTCTGGCAAAAATAGCTTCCTATAAAACCGTTTGCACCTGTGAGAAGTATCTTCATCTTTTCTCACAAAGTAATAAATCAAGCAAAGAGGAGAGAATCTGTTCTTTATCAAAGAGTGTATGGGTCAGGAGTGTGCTATTTTTTGTAAATGCTTCGATTTGGGCAGTACCTGCTTGAAGTGCTTGTATGAGAAGTGCTTGTATCGCTTCTATACTCTGCTCTTGTGTGCAAAATCCTAGATTATACTCTCGTATCAAATCTGCTGTTTCGCCTTGGATAACACCAAAAATTGGCTTATTTGCTGCGATATATGTTTGTGTTTTTGCAGGAACAGTGAGCGAAAATATCGGCTTATCCATAAGTGAAACTATCAAAAAATCACTCGCTCGAAGATACTTGTATATCTCAGAGCGAGGTTTTTGTCCCCAAAAAAGAGTGTTTTTCAACTGATTCTCTTCTACAAGTTTTTTGAGATGTTCCAAATGAGAACCATCGCCTAGTATATTGAGTTGAAGTTTATCTCTCAAATCCTCTTTAAGCGTTCCACATGCCAAGATAATCGCATCAAGATTTTGTACCTTGCCTACATTTCCAGCAAAGGTAAAATGCACTTTTTTCTCTTGTGAATATGTAAAAGAATCAAGAGTGACATCCAGTGCATCTGCCCAATTTGGTAAATAGCGTATCTCCTTTTCTTCGTTGAGAAAGGGTCTGATTTTACTCTCAAACCCTTTTGCGGAGATTGCAAAATTGGAGCAATTTTTATAAACAAACTTCACAAAATGGTTCAAAAAAAACTCCAACACTCTGCTTTTTTTAAATCCATACGCATAGACACTATCGGGCCAAATATCTTGCACCCAGAGTGTGACACGCTTCTTATAAAATTTTTGCAAAAGTATGGCTGGAACCATGCCACTCAAAGCTCCAACATCAAAACCAAAAACAGCGTCATACTTTTTGCCGATTCTAAGGCTCACAAAACTTCCCAAAATCATAAAAGTAAAATATTTCAAAAGCTTTTTCAAGAGGCTCTCTTTGTATCCGCTCACTGCTTTGACTCTGTAAATATTGATACCCATATAGGACTCTTTTACAACCCATCTATTTTCATACCCTGTATAGATTTGACCCATTGGGTAGGTTGGATTTTGCGTAATCACATCCACTTCATGCCCTCTGTTTTTCCATGCAAGGGCTATCTCATTTATCTTGAACTCTTCGGGATAAAAATATTCGCTAACGATTAAAATTTTTTTAGGCGTGTGCATACAGTTTTTTATTTACCTCTATAAAATGAATCATCTCCGCAACCATCACATCATAATCAGGAAGCGTATAATCTACCTCCCCGCGGGTATCTATAAAACTTTTATCTACGGATTTGCCATCCATCGGGAGAATCTCTATCTCTTTTTTTGTATATTTTTTGAAGAGATAAAGTAACTCATTTTTACTTATTGATTTGTTATTTGTGACATGATACAAACCTGTAATCTCTTGCTCGATGACCCTTTGGATAACCTTTGCAAGTTCAAGTGTTGTGACACCTGACCAGATGGCTTTTGTATATCCATGAATTGTTCCTGATTGATGCATAAACCAGTGAAATAGCCCCTCGCCATCTCTTTTGAGTTCAGCTCCAATCAAAGATGTGCGGAGTGTCACATTGCACCCATCGATAAGCTCACCCAAAATTTTTGTTCTTGAGTATGTGTCACGCCCATCTCGCTCATCTGTTTCTACATACTTGCCTTTATCTCCAGAAAAAACACAATCTGTAGATATATGGACAACTTTCGCACCGATACCTTGAGCAATATTTGCAAGTTGATGCGGTAAGTAAGCATTGATATAAATCGCATTGGCGATATCACTCTGTGAGCCACGGATAAGGACACCAACACAATTGATAATACAATCTGGTTTTATCTCTTGGAGCAATGTTTGCAAGGCATCTTTGTTAGTGACATCCAAAAGGATTGTCTCCTCTCTTAGTTTTTCTCTATGGGCGACATCTATCACTTCATAACTCTCAAGCTCTAAAAAATGCCGCACAACCTGATGCCCAAGCATACCCAAAGAACCAAGAACTAAAAGCCGTTTTTTCATCACTGTTTTTTCCAAACTTCTCTGTTGATATAGTCGATATAACTCACAATAATTCTCACAACTTTTTGTGAAACATTTGCTACATTGTAATCTTCTACCATACGCATCGCTCTTTGCTCAAATTGTTCTGTGACGATATGAATCGCATGGATAATATCCTCAGATTTAAGTCCAGACATAATCAAAGTACCCTCATCCATGCCCTCTGGTCGCTCATGAGCTTGTCGTATTGTAATTGCCGGAAATCCAAGGATAGAGGACTCTTCTGTGATTGTTCCACTGTCACTTATGGCACAAAATGCTTTTGTTTGGAGTGCTACATAATCAAAAAAACCAAGTGGTTTCATAAACTCTATCAGAGGATGAAACTCTTGTTGCTCTAAAGATTCTAGTTTTTTTCTTGTTCTTGGGTGTGTTGAGACTATCACCCGTTTGTTATATGTTTTGGCAATGGCATTGAGAGACTCAAGCAAATTGGCAAAATTTTCTTCGCTCTCTATGTTCTCTTCTCTGTGTGTACTGACGATAAAAAACTCTTTTTCTTCTAATCCTAAATTCTCTAATACTTGCGAATTTTCTATATCTTTTTTGTAATATTCAAGGACTTCAAACATAGACGAGCCAGTTTTGATAACAGTTTCTGCTTTTATCCCCTCCGCTAGAAGATATCTTCTGGCATGTTCTGTAAGAGTCATATTGATATCACTCAGGTGATCTACGATTTTTCGATTAATCTCCTCTGGAACTCTTGCATCAAAACATCTGTTTCCCGCTTCCATATGAAAAATCGGTATCTTTCTTTTTTTGGCAGCAAGAACACAAAGAGCACTATTTGTATCGCCATAAAGCAAAAGTGCATCAGGCTTGAGAGAGTCAAAAAGTGCATCCGATTTTGTAATCACATTTGCAATAGTCTGGGCGACACTCTCCCCCACTGCATCCAAAAAATAGTCAGGTTTTTTGATTTGCATCTCATGAAAAAAAACTTCATTCAGTTCATAGTCATAATTTTGTCCCGTATGCACGAGAATATGCTCTGTATATTTTTCAAGTTCAGCTAGGACACGACTGAGTTTTATGATTTCAGGTCGTGTGCCTACAATCGTCATCACTCTTTTCATTGAATCTCTCCAAACTCTTTTAAATCCTCTTGAATCTCTCGCAAAGAGAGGAGCATTTTTGTAAGTTGCTCTTCGTGGAGTCTTTGGGTATTGTGTGAGTTATACTCTGTTGCCTCAGTTATCACTTTGCCCTCATCAAAATATTTTCCATAATTCAAATCTCTGTTATCAGCTCGAATACAGTAGTAGTTTTCCATCAAAAGTGCATCTGCCATCTCCTCTCTTGTAAGGAGAGTTTCATACAGTTTTTCGCCATGTCTCGTTCCGATAATATGGATTGGATGCTCTGGTTTGTGAAATATTTTTTTCAAACTTTTTGCCAAGAGTTCAAGAGTCGCTGCTGGTGATTTTTGAACAAATATATCTCCATTGTTTCCATGTTTGAATGCAAAAAGCACCAAATCAACAGCATCATCCAAACTCATCATAAATCGTGTCATATTTGGGTCTGTCACTGTTATGGGTTTATTTTTTCTCATTTGCTCGATAAAAAGTGGTATCACGGAGCCACGACTTGCCATTACATTGCCATATCTCGTACAACAGATAGTCGTTTTAGTTCCTAAATTGCGTGACTTGGCAACTGCTATTTTTTCCATCATCGCCTTAGAGATTCCCATCGCATTGATAGGATAAACCGCTTTATCTGTACTCAAAACTATAATTTTTTTCACTCCATGTTTTATCGCAACATTAAGCACATTTTCTGTCCCTATCACATTCGTCTGAACTGCTTGCATAGGGTAAAATTCACACGATGGCACCTGTTTGAGAGCTGCCGCATGAAACACAAAATCAACACCTTCAAGGGCATCATCCAAAGAGTTTACATCGCGTACATCGCCTATATAAAATTTAATTTTCTCATTGTTGTACTCTTTTCTCATATCCTCTTGTTTCTTTTCATCACGAGAAAAAATGCGTATCTCTTTGATATGCGTCTCTAAAAACTGACGCAAAACAGTATTGCCAAAAGAGCCTGTTCCGCCTGTGATTAAAAGTATCTTGTTTTTGAACATTCCTATGACCTTTCTAACAATTTTTGTATCAAACTATCTATCTCATTTGTAACTAAAGCTCTGCTTTTTTTCTGTTTTTGGCTTAAATACTCTTGTATGACTCTGGCACACATTTTAGCACTATCTGCATTAAACACCATTGATGGCTCTACGACTTCATACACATACTCTAAATCAGCACTAATCACATCAAGCCCCATAACAACCGCTTCAATCAATCCCAACCCAAATGTTTCTTCTTTTGAAGGAAAGAGTGAACATTTGCTTCTTGCATATAACTTACACACTTCGCTTTTAGGAATGACTCCTAAATTCTCTATATAAACAACACCAAAACTATTGATTTCATCGATTTTTTCTCTCAACTCAATCTTATCATTTTCAATTGTCACAGCCAATCGCACACAAATTCCTTCATCTGACAAAATTTGCATCGCCTCAAGCAAAAGTGCATGATTTTTATGAGGATGTGCCAAAGAGACATAACAAAAATCAAACTCTTTGTGCGATAACACCTCTTGCATTTTTTCACACACTCTAAAAAAAGGCAAAACTGCAACAGGAAAAAAAGCGTACTTTTTTATAAATTTTTCTTGTATGAGTTTACTTTGACACGCAACACTCCCAACATTTTTGACAAACAACGAGATATAGAGCTGTTGCAGTGTGTATTTGATACAAAAACGGAGTGAAGTAGCAACTAATTTTTTAGCCCCCATAAGCAAATAAGCATTATGAAAATAGAGTATGGAGTTTTTTGATTTTCTCAGTGGAGGTAAATTACCAAAGTACAGAGCATTCTCAAACTGCTTCGCAAAAAGAGCAATCTTGGCAAAGGTGCTACGCAAAAAAACAATTTTGAGATTTTGTGATGCCTCAATATGTCGCATAGAGTCATCCAAATAGACAAGAACTTCCACATGCCAATACTCTTGAGCCAAATGCTCTAGCAGGTACTCCAACAGCTCTTTTGCTCCGCCATTTTTAATATTTGGTGCAATAATGACGAGACGACTCATGGTGCACTGTTCGCTTTTTGAATTATCTCGAGTAAACGCTCCCCAAAGAGCGTATCTGGCTCTAAAATATTCCCCTCAGCCCACTCATTCCAAGATTTGATAAAAACAAATGCATCTTTACTAGGAAGATTAAAAACCTCTTGCACATGCCAAGAAAAACTATCAAGAGTGAAATCTTGCATCACAACACCCCGTTTTGCGTGTCTGGGTGTTGTATCCCACCCTGAAAAAATAGTTGGAATAAAATCATCCAAATGAGCAAAGTTTTTGTACATGCCAGACATCATCTTTGGATAGGAGTATTTCATAGGTCCAAAGTAAGTCCATGAGTGGTAGCGTATAAGTCTCTCAAGAATTTTTTCCAAGAATGTTCTCTTGCCAAAGAGTGCTGGACTATGCATATACGCATCAAAAAGATTTTTCTCTCGAAGTGTTTGCGTACATTGGTCAGAGATGAAATAAAAACCATCCATCCCATCTTTTTGAGCCAGAGTATTCCATGTATCCATAAAAAGAGTGATATCTGGAATATCTTGAGGCATAAAAAGAGTAAAAAGCGGTTTATTCCCTTGTTTTATATAATTTGGATTTTTAAAATGAGGTGCCATTGTTTCGTAAAATTGTACATAATCCTCTTTACCAAGATACTTTTGCTCTTGCAAAAGCCTCCATTTTGATTTATCAAACCAAGAGTGATTTGCCCAAGCGAGTGAATATTTGACCTTACTTGTTGGTAAGAGAAGATGCTCAAGTGGCTTCTCTAGAAGTCGCTCTCCCGCACCAAACCAATATGTCCAAAAGCAGAATCCTTCTATGCCATAACTTGAAGCAAGAGCATAATGAGATTCCAAAACTTCAGGATTTCTAAGGTCATAATAGCCTAGTTTTGTCGGTTTTCTAAGCTGATGATTTTTAAAATAGGGCTTCCAACTCTCTAATGCTCTCCACTCCGTATACCCCTCGCCCCACCATAAATCATTCTCTTTGATAGGATGAAATTGTGGCAAATAGTATGCAATGACTCTTTTATTCATGCGAAGCTTCTATGGTTTTGATAATTTTTGCTGGATTTCCTACTGCTACGGAGTTTGCTGGAACATCTTTTGTCACCACTGCATTGGCTCCGATGATAGCATTTTTTCCAATTGTGACATTGGGCATAATCACTACACCCTCTCCAATCCACACATTGTCTTCAATAATGACAGCCCCTTTGGAGAATACTTTCCTTGAGTTTGGAGGAAGTTTGAGCGATTCTTTTGTTGTATCGCCATGAAAATGGTCTGTGATATACACTTTACTTGCGATAAGGACACCATTACCAATGACAATTTTATTTACACACCCTATATGACAATCATAATTGAAAATAACATTATCACCAATCGTTATCTCAGGGGTATATTGCTCCTCAAAATGTCTGTCGTAGGCTTCGAGGATAAGCCCTGAAGAGGCTCGAAAGTTTTCCCCGATTTTTATATAACGAAGCCCATGCGAAGTGATTGGAAACCCGATGGTTGGATTTTTTCCACATGCCAACAACTGCTTTGCAATATACTCTGTTGTAATATTTGTAATCATTTTATGTATCAAACGCACAAAAAGAGGGTGTAAAACAAAGGCGATACCTTTGGCTAGAGAGCGAAGCAACCATTTTAAAAATCTCTTCATTTGAGAGCCTTCATTACAAAAGTTATTATTTTTTTGAAAGAGACCAGCATCCATCGAGGTGTCACAGAAAGTATGGCTAAAAATGGTAAAGGATATTCAATACTCAAACCAAAAAGATGTTTATAGTGTACAAAAGTTTTATAGGTAAAAATTCCATTTATGCGGAGCATTATCAAATTTTTAATACCAAAAAGACCAGAAATTTTTCCAAAATCCATAATGCATTTCATCTTATTCTCAATAGAGTATGAGGGAGGAAGAGACATGACAAAATTGCTCCAATCCTCACACCCTATCGCAAATGCTTGATGGGTGTGACTCCAGTTTGTTTTTTGCAAATCGTGGCGATGAAGCCCTTTGATAGAGAGTTCACAGAGCCAATAAATCGAAAAATCTCTTTTTGCAATCTCTTCAAAAATAATTCCGGCATGTGGAAAGAAAGTCACACGAAAACGCTCGAACGCTCCTTGTTCAATCAAAGATTTGCTGAGAATCAAAACAGCGATACAAGTCATCAATGCACCCAAATCGTAAAGTAAACTATTTGCATCTTCGTAACTTTTTGTTGCGATATTGAGCTTGTTTTCTAGGTTACATACGATTGCATCTTGCTTTTTATTTGAGTTATGTATGCAATCCAAAACGGAGTCCACTCCATTTTCTGGTATCTCATAAGTGTCTCCAAGAAGCCATACAAACTCCGTTTTTGGATATTTGAGTGCAAATTCTACATTCAATACCGCACCGATATTTGTCTCATGTCGATAGTAAAAGAGATGTGGATACTCCAGCATCCATTTTTGTACAACTTGTTTGGTATCATCCAAAGAAGCATTATCAAAAATATAGATTGCAATGGTATGTTTTTTTGCAAGTGGCATGTGGATTTGTAAACTATAATCCAAAAAATCAGCCCTATTATAAGTAGGTATGACGATGCTTAAGTGATGATTGCCTTGCATAGAGCTAAAAACTCCCTTTTTTATATTTTTTAAATAGTACCATAACCCAAGGAATTGTAAAAATATAGCTACTCAAAAAACCTGCAAAAAGATACTCAAAGGGTAAATAAATCGCTATAAGCCATGTAGTAACTGCACTATAGAGACCCATCACCAAAGAGACCCAAACGAGTGGCTCTTTTTTGTGTGCTCGCATGTAAAGTGCCAAAGCATTCACAATCATTTGTAAAAACCAAGCCAAAAAGAGAAGTATCAGAGCAAATGGAGTAACGAGCCGTGCAAAAAAAGGCAACTCTTGTGCAAAAAATATCATACTCACAAAAAAAAGCAGAACAAAAAAAAGATAACTAAGTAGCGATAAAAGCAGATGTTTTTTAAAAAGAGGATTGAGAGTTTCATACTCGTGATGACTGACTAACATATTTATTTTTGGTGTGATGAGTATCATCCAAATATTTGCTATACCAAACAAAGCAGTGCAAATTGCAAGGCTCAAACCAACAACACCAGACTCTACAACACCATAATAGTAAAATGTAATAGGAGTAAAAAGAGAAAATATCAAATATCCACTCACCCAACTCAGAGCATATCTCCCCAGCAAAGGCAAAATTTCTCTTCTCCAAGGATGGAGTATTTGCTCACTCTCCCTATAAAGCTGACGCAGCAGTGTGCCATAGCGACGAAAAATAAGTGAAGTACCGACCAAAGCACCCAACAAAAGAGCACCGACTAACGCGTATAAATGAAAACCTGCTATGAGTAAAAATGCTGTTGCTACAACACTCACAAAAGAGATGAAAAATCTTATTTTTTGAACCTCGCCAACACTGTTGCACCCTTCGATAAAGGAGAGTAACATGCTATTGATAAAAACAAGAACAGAAGCCAGAGCATAAATCAACCAAGGGATAAACCACTCCACTTGCGTCTGTTTTTGACTCAAAACAATAAAACCTATCACTAGGAGAATAGGAAATGTCACCAGAGCCATACCACTGCTCCACTTCATAGCAAATCGCAAGAGTGAAGCCAAACGACGAAGATGATGCTCATCTCCTGAGAGACGCACCCCATTTTCAAACTTCAAATGAGCAAACTCATGGGCTGAGAACTGAAGAAGTATTGTAGAAAAGCCCATATCAGCAAAGATTGCAAGTGCTGCCAAACTTATAAAAGTGTACCAATATCCCTGCACCTCGGCACTTAAATAGAGTGGAATGAGAAGCAAAAGAAGTGGACCTGAAAAAAGCCTCCACACTTGATTCAAAGCTGTATGCAAAAAATCTGAACTTTTGAATATTTGAAGCAAAACTTACCTTTGACTCAAAATAAATGCTCTAAGGGTAGTAATCATATAAGCAATCGCATCATCACCCATGCCAGGGTATAAACCTATCCAAAAACTATTATGCATTATTTTGTCTGTTGTTGTCAAAGTACCCACAATTTTATAATCTTGACCCAGTACCAAACTCTCAAACAAAGGGTGTCTTGTAATATTTCCTGCAAAGAGATTTCTTGTTTGAATATTACTCCCCTCAAGATGCTCGACAAGTTCATTTCTACTGAATTTCAGACCCTCTTTGAGCGTCATCATAAATCCAAACCAACTTGGGTCTGAGTTTGGTTGTGCTTCAACAAGCTGTAACTCCTCCAAATCTTGAAGTCCCTCGTAGAGTTTTTTATAATTCTCTTTTCGTATCTGCACAAATGTCGGAAATTTTTCAAGCTGTGCTACTCCGATGGCTGCTTGCATATCGGTTGCTTTGAGATTAAATCCAAAATGAGAGTAAACATATTTGTGGTCGTACCCTTTTGGCAGAGTTGCAAAACTCTGAGAAAACCTACATCCGCAAGTATTATCAATGCCACTTTCACACCAGCAGTCTCTTCCCCAATCTCTCATACTGAGCATGATTTTTTTTAAAATCGGATTATCTGTATAAGTTGCACCCCCCTCACCCATAGTCATGTGGTGTGGCGGATAAAAACTTGATGTGCCGATATCGCCCCAAGTCCCTGTAAGTTTACCCTCGTACAGAGAACCAAGTGCATCACAGTTGTCCTCTATGAGCCAAAGATTGTGTGTATCACAAAACTCTTTTACAGCTTTAAGGTTAAAAGGATTTCCCAGTGTATGGGCTATCATAACTGCTTTTGTTTTTGAACTCAGAGCATTTTGAAGCTGTGTTATATCTATATTGGCATGTGGAAGTTCCATATCTACAAAAACAGGAACAGCTCCATACTGAACGATGGGTGCAACTGTCGTAGGAAATCCAGCTGCAACTGTAATAACCTCATCACCGCGTTTTATTTGTCGCCCTTTAAGAAGTGGCGATGTGAGAGCATAAAAAGCAAGAAGATTCGCACTACTTCCAGAATTCACTAAAAATGCCCATCGCACACCCAAATACTCTGCGAATTTTTTCTCAAACTGCTTGGAATACTCCCCGTAAGTGAGCCAAAAATCCAAAGAACTATCCACAAGATTCATCATCTCTTGGGCATCAAAAACACGACTGGCGTAGTTGACTCTTGATTTTCCTGCTATAAACTCTTTTGTTTGGAGTGGCTTATGCACGAGTTCATAATACTCTTTTGTTTTATCAAGTATCTCTTGTTTAAGTTGTTCTTGTTTAGTCATGAAGAAGTTCCATCAACTCTTTAGAGTGTTTTTGTGAATGTAAAAAGAAAAAATTTGTCTCTTGTGTCTCTTGTGTCATCTCTGTTATCTCTTTAAATTTTCCATTGGATACAAAGTAACATCTATATCCCATCGTGGCAAAAAGTTCTATTATCGCATTAGGATGGTAATGAAATTTTGCAGACCACTTTCTAAGCATTTCTGTAAATATGATTGGCTTGTATTTTTCTATAGTTGCAACCCCACCTTTAAAAGCAAAAAGTTCGGCACCCTCGACATCACACTTTATAAAATCGAGTCGCTCCAATTTTTGTTGGCTAAAAAAGTTATCCAAAGTATCCACTTGACATTTTATCTCTACATTCTCTTTTTCATCATTCATGATTGCTGCCGATGCATTCACAGAACCCTCTTTATGAAAATAAAAGGTAAGCTCCTCTTTTTTATCCGATAAGCCGAGATTGACGACTTTTACATCTGCACCATTGAGTTTGATATTTGCAACCAAACTCTCATATGTACTAGGTATGGGTTCAAAACTGTAAAGAGTAAGATTTTTTTTGGCTTTTGACAATCCTATGGAGTACCAACCCATATTTCCACCGATATCAAAAACAGTATCACTGTCATTGACCAATCGAAAAATCATATCTGAATCCTCTTTTTCGTAACTTCTAAAGTTCAATATCTCAATCGGAGCTATTCTCTCATCCAATGGGCTACAAATAATTTTAATCCCTAACTCTCTTGAAGTCATAATTACACTGTTGTCTGTGATTTCTATCTTTTGAATATCTCTCTCTTTTATAAATTCACTGTACTCAAAAAGTAAATTATGACTCTGTTTATACATATTTGTTATGTACTCTGCTTTTGTTATCTCATTTTTTAAAAAACGCTCTTCCATATTTTTCATATACATTCATAACTCCTAATTGTTCTCTCAAATCCCTCAATAATAGATATTTTTGGCTCCCAGCCGAGAGCTTTTATTTTTGCTATATCAATTGTATTGCCTCTGTTTGGACTCTGTAAATATGTATCACTCTGCTGTGCAAAAATTGCTTTGAGATTTTTTTGAGGATACATATCCACTAAAGTCTGAGCCAAATCTCGTATGCTAAGAGTGGCATGTGGATTTGCCACATTGTATGCATTTGCATTTTTACCCTCTAAAAGTACCTTAAAAAATGCGACTGTTGCATCAGCTAGATAGCAAAAAGAACGCACCGTACTCCCATCACTCTTGAGTTCAATATTTTCATTATGAACAATATTTTTTACAAAATCCGCAAAAACTCTTCCATCATCGAGTTTCATTCCTGCACCATATGTGTGAAATGGTCGCACAATTTTAACTGGTACATCAAACTGATGTCCATAACTTACACACAAATTTTCACCCATTCTTTTGCTCTCGCCATAACATGCTCTTAGAGAGGTTGGGTCTAAAAAACCATACCCATTTTCGTCGATTATTGCATCCTCTTCTACCTCGCCATACACCTCTGCACTACTAAAATAGAGGTACCCTTGCACTCTCTTTTGGATTGCTAGTTCAAGTGTATTTTTAGTTCCTAATATATTTGGTAAAATGACACCTACTGGGTCAAGGCTATAATATTTTGGTGAAGCCAGACTTGCTGCATGAATGATAAAATCTATTTTTTCATCTATCTCTATCTTCTGCACTACATCTTGAAAAAGGATTTTCAACGCCCTGTTTTGCAAATAAGAGGTGAATCTACTCTCACAATATTGCTTATTTCTAGCCAAAATTATCACACGACAAGGAGTCTCACGCAAAAGAGTTTCATTCAGATGAAGTAAACTCTCAACCATATATGCTGGTAAAAAGCCATTTGCTCCCGTGATGAAAATAGTTTTATTTGCAAAAGCACTCCATTGGATACCTGAGGATAGAATGAGTTCAAAATCTTCTTGCAACATCAAACTACTCTTCTAAAGGCTTCACTAACATAAGTGCATAAAAATCATCGCGTTGTAAAAATGGATACATATCTTCGATAGGTTTATTGACAATCAATTTTGGTTCAACCGTTGTCATCTGCTCTTTTAATTCTATATTGATAAGTTCTGGAGCATCGGTTGCAAAAATATCCGCCAACTCTGCATCCATGCTATCAATATCTCCAATAGTGCGAGAAGAGATACCATACGCTTTTACGATATCTACAAGATTTGGCACACTATAATCATCCACCGTACCCAAATATTTTTTGTCAAAATATATCTCTTGAAATTGTCGCACCATTCCCAAATTGTGGTTATTAAATACAAATATTTTAATTGGTAAATTGCGTCTTTTTATCACTTCTAACTCTTGGATATTCATCTGAATACCGCCATCTCCTGCAATAGCTATCGTCCTTTTAGCTGAAGCGATACAAGCCCCTATGGCACATGGCAATGCAAAGCCCATCGCTCCCATTCCACCAGAAAACAGGACTCTTTGAGACTCTTTGACATCTAATGATTGTGCGACCCACATCTGATGCTGTCCTACATCCACACAAACAACCTCATCGCTCAGATGGTTTGCAATTTTAGAGACTATGAGATTTGGAATTTTTTCATTGTTATCTATGCCCAAGAGGGAAGGAAAACTTTTTTTATACAGCTTTAAAACTTTAAGCCACTCATTTGTGTCCATTGTAAAAGTTGCTCTGTCTATTTTTTCTATAAACTCTTTGGCATCACAGCAGATTGCAACTGCCACATCCATTTTTGAACCCAATTCATCTGCATCAATATCCACTTGTACTATTTTAGCTTCTCTTGCAAAGGTACTCAAATTCGTTCCAGTTTGTCTCGTATCGAGCCTAGAGCCCAAAACTAAAATCAAATCACTATTTGCTAACGCAAGATTTCCATATCTATTGCCATACGAGCCTATAAGACCCATGTTGTATTCATACTCTTGCGTAATCACATCTTTTCCCATTAACGAATAGACCACGGGCAAACTATTTTTTTTCAAAAAATGCAACAATGCAGTTTGAGCATTGGAGAGTCTCACACCTCCACCTACTAATACAACAGGTCGTAAAGAATTATGTAAAAGTTTTACAACAACATCTATATCAGAAGAAATTTTTTGTGTACTCAGATTTTTGTACTCATGACTCTCAAAAAAAGAGGCTTGACTCTCTACATCTATCTCACTTCTTTGAATATCCATAGGCAAATCAATAAGTACCGGTCCCTTTCTGGCATGTTGTGATAAAAAATAGGCTTTTTCAAGTTCATATCTCACATTTTCTACTCTATCAATCATTACACTGTATTTGACTATAGGCGAAACAATCCGTACAATATCTGCCTCTTGAAAACCCATTTGTCGTAATGGTTGGTTATATTTATATTCGTAGGTATTGACCTGCCCTGTAATAAAAAGAGTCGGTATAGAATCAAAAAAACAGCTCCCGATAGAAGTGATTAAGTTTGTAGCCCCTGGACCACTTGTTGCAATTGCAACACCTGTTTTTCCTGTAACTCGAGCATATCCCTCCGCAGCAAAACCTGCTCCTTGCTCATGAATGGAGTTAATGATTTCTATCTCTTCGTATTTGCCTATTGAGTGATAAATATGTGCAACAGCACCACCAACATATCCAAAAACTTTATTGATATTCTGACTTAAAAGAAACTCTATGAGATAATCAGATACTTTGATTTTCACTTCGTCCACTCTTTTTTTTGCATCTTTGCATCTGCTACATACATCTCTAAATCTTCTAAAGTAGATACTTTTTGATGCTCTTCATAAAAAGATTTATACCACTGCACAGTTTTTTCAAATGTAATATTACTATCCCAAACATCACTCCATTTGAGGCGTGTATGAGCTTTTGAGCAATCAAGTTTGAGAAGATTTGCTTCATGAACTCCTTTTGGATCATGCACTATTTCATACTCTATCTTGTCCCACTGTTTTTTTGTATGTTGTAGCACCTCTTCTACCGTTATACTTCCCTCATCGGATGGACCAAAATTCCACGCTTCACCAAATTCTACTCTTCCCTCAAGAAGCTTCTGCCCAATTTGAAGATAGCCACTCAAAGGCTCTAGCACATGTTGCCATGGTCTTGTGGCATGTGGATTTCTAATACGCACTTTTTTACCTTGACTCACACAGAGCATGATATCACTCATAAGTCTATCTTTTGCCCAGTCACCACCGCCAATTACATTTCCTGCACGACAAGTTGCAAGAAGCGTATTGTGTGTGTGTTTATACTCTTTTGGTGAAAAATAAGAGTTTCTATAGGAAGAAGCAAGTAAATCAGCACACCCTTTGGATGCACTGTATGGGTCATATCCACCCATTGGGTCATTTTCTCTATACCCCCACACCCACTCTTGATTTTCATACGCTTTATCACTTGTAATATTAACAATAGCTCTCACCTGAGCATTTTTACATGCCTCCAAAACTTTGAGCGTTCCCATCACATTTGTTTCATAAGTTTCTATCGGATTTTCATACGAAAGCCTTACAAGCGGTTGTGCAGCAAGATGAAATACAACATCTGGCATGTGGATTTGAAAAGTTTGATTAAGTCTCTCTAAATCTCGTATATCTCCAAAAACTGAGCTAATATCAAGATGAAGAAGTTCACTATGACTTGGCTTCGTTGGAGCTTCAAGAGAGTACCCAACAACATTTGCACCCATTGCTTTGAGCCAAAAGCAAAGCCAAGAGCCTTTAAATCCTGTGTGACCTGTGACAAGTACCGTTTTATTTTTGTAAATTCCACCAAAAAGGTTTTGCATTACCACACTTTCCATGGTGCTTTGTTCTCTTTCCAAAGCTTATTGAGCTTTTGATTATCTCGTAAAGTATCCATTGGTTGCCAAAAACCATCATGCTTAAATGCTACCATTTCGCCTTCATGGGCTAAATTTTGTAATGGAGATTGTTCAAATATACAAGATTCATCCTCAGAGAGATACTCAAAAATTTTAGGCTCACATACAAAAAATCCGCCATTTATCCAGCCAGATTCTGTTTTTGGTTTTTCGATAAATTGTTTTATATTTTGATTTGCATCAATATCAAGATTTCCAAATCTTGCTTCTGGCTGAATTGCAGTTATGGTAATGGTTTTGGCATGTGACTTATGGAACTCTATACTTTTGGCAATATCCACATCACTTACTCCATCCCCATAGGTAAGTAAAAATGGCTCTTCTCCTATGTACTTTTGGGCTCTTTTAATGCGTCCACCTGTCATAGTGTCGATTCCCGTATCTACAAGAGTCACCTTCCAAGGTTCACTGCTATTGTTATGTACTTGCATTTGGTTCGTTTGCATATCAATAGTAATATCACTCTGATGAAGAAAATAGTTCGCAAAATACTCTTTGATATAATATCCCTTATACCCGAGCAAAATGACGAAATCATTAAACCCATAATGGCTATATATCTTCATGATATGCCAAAGAATAGGCTTTGCACCTATCTCCACCATTGGCTTTGGTTTAACTTCTGTCTCTTCTGCTATCCTCGTTCCATAGCCACCCGCTAACACTACAACTTTCATTCTCAAACCCCATTATTTTACAACAATCCTATTACGACCGCTCTTTTTAGCTTCATAGAGTGCATCATCCACTCTTTTAAATGTTCTGTGTGTGTCTTCACCAAGATTATATTTTGTAAGACCAAAAGAGGCTGTTACGCTAATAGTGTTATTGACTTTACTATTTTCCACACTTTTTCTAACCTTCTCTATAATCATTTTTGCTTCATCAAGTGTTACATTTTTGAGCATAATTACAAACTCTTCGCCACCCCATCTTGCGATGATATCATTTTCTCTCAAAGAATTTTTAAGTGTATTTGCAACAGAGATAAGAGCTTCATCGCCGACTTGATGTCCATAAGTGTCATTAATTGATTTAAAATGATCAACATCTGTGATTGCTAGAACAAAATCTGTATCTGCTTTTCGTTGATGTTTTGCTATTGAACCGATAACCTTATCAAAATAAGCACGATTATAGAGCTTCGTGAGGGAATCAGTGATATAAAGCTCTTCAAGAAGTTTTTCATTTGTAATGTCATGATATACAGCATGAAATTCAAACAACGCACCATTCTCATCCAAGATAGGTGTGATTCTCGATTGAACCCACTTTGCTCCGCCTGAGGCTGTTTTGTTTTTAACTTCACCACTCCAAGGTTTTTTGCTTTTGATAGTTTCCCATAACTCTTTATAGGTTGCTTCTGCAACATTACCACTCTTAAAGATAGAGGCATTTTGACCTATAATATCCTCTTTTTTATATTCGAAAAATTCACAAAAGAGCGTACTAACATCAATAATAACCCCATTAAGCGATGTTTTCATCATCATAATATTCTTATCAATTATCTCTTGATCTGACTCTAATTTATCATTAAGTTTATTTACTTTTTCTATCTCTTTTTTTAAAGAGAGTTTCGTTTCATAGAGCTCACTTATATCATAAATAGAAATCATAACCTTGTTCTCACTCACGATATAAGGCGAAATTGTGACCTGTTGTTGCATAAATGTTAAAGAGGAGGTTGTTACCTTATTGCGATTGATAGATATAAATTTTGTACTACTATTTGTGTCATAAAAAGAGGGGGTTCCAAGGGCTAGTGCAGTTTTTATCTTTCTTCCGAGAACTTTATAATTTAAATCTGGATAAATCTCTTCTAAGCTTCTTCCTATTATCTCTTCTTTTGAGATTTGTGTATTGATAGAAAGCCATCTATTCCAAAAACTAACAATGAATTTGTCATCAACTATCATATGTCCATTTTCAAGTGAATCGAGTAAAATATCCTGACATTGCAATTCCATTATCCGTAAATCTCTTCTATTTTTTTATCGATTAGCATTTTGAGACTCTCGATAGCTTCATCTTTTGTAAGTATATAAATACTGCTATTTATTTGTTGATCTTTAAACTCTAGAATTGTACTAATTATAATAATTTTTGAGTAGTGTGTAACATCATTGATATTAATAATCGAATGAGCATCCACAAACTGAGATGAAGGAACAAAAAACTGCACACCCGTATCAAGTTCTTGAGTTAAGCGACTCACGATAGTAGATGTTAAAATATTAGTCAGTTCTATAACGGCATCATTCACATCGTCATCTGTACAATTTTCTATATCGTAAAGATGTTTTCCCAAGTTTTGTGCAGAGCCTTCACTCATCACAAACATGCACTCCCCACCAAATTTTCCAGTAAAGAGTTGCTTTGTCACATAATACATCGATGTCAAATCTATAGTTGCATTGACCTTTGGTATCAATTTATCACTATCACAGATATCAATTCGTGGAATATGCATCGTCGCAAACGCACCCAAAAGATTCGCTAAATTTGCAGTCGCTGCACCGATGGAAACATTCATGAACTCTTTTAAAGCATCAATTTGGTCTTCATTAAATTCTATATTCAAAATTGCCACCCTCTATATCAACAAATCTTGCTGAAAAATCTGTAACATTTTCTCTTCATTAATTGGTTTAGGATACATATTTTTAGCACCAGCGAGAAGAACTCTTTGTTTCGCCTCATCTTGGATATCTGCACTAATAACAATGACTTGAGCATCTTTATCAATTGCTATTATTTGCTTGAGTGCTTCAAAACCATCCATCACAGGCATGGTTAAATCTAAAAATACTACTCGCGGATTCTCTTGTCTAAATATTTCAACCGCCTCGAGACCATTTTCTGCATGGAACAATTCAGCATTTGGCTCAACTTCTTTAAGACTTTTAACAACACCCATTCTAGCGAGTTTTGAGTCATCCACAATCAAAATTTTCAACAAATACCCCTTTTTCTAGCTTGTTCTGTAATACAAACATGATACCACAATTGTATGATATTTTTCATTAAGTTGATTTTGACCTCAGGAGAGCTTCTCAATACTTACACCATTATCTTTCAAAAATTTTGAAATTTTTTCTGAGTGTGTATGCTCGTAAGGTTTTGCATATACAATTCTTTTAATGCCACTCGCAATAAGATTTTTACTACATTCACTACATGGCTCAAGTGTTACATAAATAGTAGCACCCTCAATAGAAATTCCTTTTCTTGCTGCCCAAATTATCGCATTCATCTCAGCATGAATCTCATATGTTTTGGACCATTCATGATGCTCTGAGGTGTAATTACCATCCCAATGTTCTGAACAATTGATATATCCCGCCGGTGTGCCGTTGTACCCTGTACTTAAAATTCTTCCATCTTTTACTATGACCGCTCCAACCTGCTTAGAAACACACTTTGAAGCTTTCGCTAACTCTGTAGCAATATTTATAAAATTCGTATCACTTAACATTTTGCTCAAACTCCTTTTAATTTTACTTTTAAGTCTCTCATTTTCATTTCTTAAAATATTATTATTACTATAATTATGCTATTATATCGCAAAATTACATATATTTTGGAGTCTCTTCCCATGGATACAAAACAGATAAAAGCATTAATGCGAGAATTCGATGAAAGTGGTCTTTCTAAACTTAAAATAAAACAAAATGATTTTTCAATTGAACTTGAAAAAGCAACAGGCTTAGTTGCGGCACCTATACATGCACCTCTTGCGGTTGCGGCACCAATACAACAAGCTCCTGCCACAGTCGCTACACCATCTTCTGCACCAGCTGAAATAAGCGGTGATGCTATCTTGTCTCCAATGGTTGGAACATACTACTCTTCTCCATCTCCAGACTCTCCAGAATTTGTAAAAGTTGGTGATACAGTAAAAAAAGGGCAAGTTGTAGCAATTTTGGAAGCTATGAAAATCATGAATGAGCTTGAAGCAGATTTTGATTGTAAAATCCTAAAGATTTTAGCATCAAATGGTCAAGCGGTTGAATACGATATGCCACTATTTATAGTAGAAAAGATATAAATTTATGCGAGAAATAAAAAGAATATTAGTTGCTAATCGTGGAGAAATTGCTCTTCGTGCGATTAGAACAATCAAAGAAATGGGCAAAGAAGCCGTTGCAGTCTATTCAAAGGCTGATAAAGGAAGTGAGTATCTCAAACTAGCAGATGCTTCAATTTGTATCGGTGATGGACCAAGTGCTAAAAGCTACCTAAATATTCCTGCAATTATTTCGGCTGCTGAAATTAGTCAATGTGATGCTATTTTCCCAGGCTATGGCTTTTTAAGTGAAAATCAACATTTTGTTGAAATTTGTACACACCACGATATCAAATTTATCGGACCAACTCCAGAAGTCATGGTTTTAATGAGCGACAAATCAAAAGCTAAAGATGTCATGATTGCCGCAGGTGTTCCTGTTGTTCCAGGAAGTGATGGAGCCATTAGTGATATAGCAGATGCAAAAAAAAGAGCCAAAGAGGTTGGATATCCAGTTATTCTTAAAGCTGCTCAAGGTGGCGGTGGTCGCGGTATGCGTGTTGTTGAAGAAGAAAGCTATCTAGAAAATGCATTTCTTGCAGCTGAGAGTGAAGCAATTACAGCTTTTGGCGATGGCACAATTTATATGGAAAAATTTATAAAAAATCCTCGTCATATTGAAGTACAAGTCATGGCAGACGCACATGGAAATGCAATTCATATAGGTGAGCGAGATTGTTCTATGCAACGCCGTCATCAAAAACTTATCGAAGAGTCTCCAGCAGTTGTTCTCACTCCTGAGGTAAGAGCAAAATTACATGAATCAGCTATTCGTGCTACTAAATTTATAAAGTATGAAGGTGCAGGTACTTTTGAGTATCTTTTAGACGCAAATCTTGACTTTTATTTTATGGAGATGAATACAAGACTTCAAGTAGAACACTGTGTCTCAGAGATGGTAAGTGATTTAGACCTTATTAAAATGATGATTGAAATCGCAGAAGGCAAAGAGCTTCCACCACAAGAGAGTATCCATTTAAAAGGTCACTCTATTGAGTGTCGTATTACAGCAGAAGATCCTATCAAATTTTTACCATGCCCAGGTAAAATTATCTCTTGGATTGCACCAGGTGGTAAAGATGTTCGTATAGATTCTCACGCACATGCTGGTTATACTGTACCTATGATTTATGATTCAATGATTGGAAAACTTATAGTATATGGAAAAACAAGGGAAGAAGCTATTGCAAGAATGCATAGAGCTTTAAGTGAATTCACTATTACAGGTATTAAAACAACTATACCATTTCATCTCAAAATGATGGAAAACGAAGATTTTAAATCAAACAACTTCAATACAAAATATTTAGAAAATTATAACGGTTAACTCTAACCGTTATAAAAAAAGAAGGTAGTCTAAGACTACCAACCTCTTACTATTGCATGACAACGCGTACAATCACGAATTACATCTGAATGTACAGAAGCAGCTTCTAGCATACTGTTTTGTGAAAGATATGCATTCATTGACTCTAAGTCATTTTTCAAATGCTGTGCACTCAAAAGTGTAACACCTACAAGCTGTTTTTTGTTCTCAGGTAGGTAAGCCGCAACAGACTGTTTATCATGAAACATCTTATTTGATTCTTCTATTTTAGCGACCCCACTCATTACCATTGTCTTATTGTTATACAAAAAACCATCTTGAATCTCTAAGAGACCATCTCTCATTACCTTCATATTCGCACCAATATCACTCGCTTGTAATCCAAGTGCAGCCAATAAGCTCAAACTAATTACTAATTTTTTCATCTCTCACCCTTATCTAAATATAATTGATTTAATAATATCCAAACTAATCTTAAATTTTTATCTTTTTATAATTTATAATAAAGTTTACTTTATATATACTCTCACAATTTACGAAAAAGGATTAAAATGATTGATTGTCATGAACATACCATCCACATTGTTGATGACAGCAAACTTATACTTGTTGCTTTAACCAATACTCTCAAACCTCAAGGCTACAATGTTACCTATTCCATGAATGGGCAAGATGCGATAGAATCAATTCAAAAAAATAGACCCTCTCTTATTGTTTTGGATGTAGAGATGCCAATAATGGATGGGTATGAAACAATAAAAAAACTTAAAAGTAACAATGAAACTTTGAATATCCCTGTTATTTTTCATACAACTCTTACGCAACCAGAAGTTATTAAGCAACTCTTTCAACTGGGTGCTTCAGACTATATTGCTAAACCTTTCATAGCAGAAGAGCTTCTTGAGAGAATAGCAAAAGAGATTAAAAATATTAACTTACAAAATCAACTCAAAGACAAAATGTCTAAACTTGCCGATGTTATCTCTCGCGACACACTTACAAGAAGCTATAACAGAATTTATATTACTTCTGTCATAAATAGACGAATGCATATGATAGAGCGAAAGAATGAAGATATTTTTTCACTGATGTATGTCGATATAGATAATTTTAATAAGTTCAATACACTCAATGGCTTTGTGCAATCCGACAGAGCACTCCAAAGATTTTCAAAGGTATTGCAATCTTCTCTTCGTGAAAATGATATATTATCACGCTGGGAAGGAGATAAATTTATTGTACTTCTCCCACATTTAACAAATAAATCTCTTCAACTCATTGCAGAAAAAATTATGTTAAACATCTCAAAAACAGCATTCTCTCCTACAATCGGGCTGAGCTGTAGCATTGCAATGATTAAGGTAAGTATGGCTGAAGATATCAGTGAACTTCTCAAAAAGCTCAAAAATAAGATGAAAGAGATTAAACAGATTAAAAAAGGCTCTATCTCAATGATAGAGCGATTGTAAGACCTAAACTAGACTACGGCATTCTCAATATTTTAATATCTGCTCCGATACGAAGTCGTGCAAAATAGTCACTCAAAACTTGCTCTCTTTTTTGAGCCATTAAATGGTTTGCTATTTGATCTTTTAAACTCTCCAGCTTAGCATTTTTATCATACACAGCCTCTTTCATAAAAAAACAGAGAAAGCCACCATTCGTATCGGGAATAATTTGTGTAAATTGATTTTTAGATGTATTTTCAAGCAATGACACCAACTCTGGCGTCAATCTATTGTATGGCAACTCCTGCTCACTTCTTTGTACTTCGAGCGAAGTCATCATTGGATTTGTTTGAATTTCTTGCAATTTTGCTCTATTTTTTGATTCATAAATAACAACTCGAAATGCATTAGGATGTACAAAACTATCTTTATGAAGTTTATAATACTCTTCTATCTCTGCATCACTTGGTTGTGCCATCTGTGCATAAGCTATGGATGCATAAAGTTTTTGACTGAGAAGTTTATTTTTTACACTCTCTTTGACCTCTGAAGAGCTTAAGCCATTCGAGTTTCTTACAGCTTCATAAAACTCACCCACACTGAGTCTATTTCTCGATGCAGTATTTTTTATATCTTCATACACCTCTTCACTCGTCACATCAAGACCTCTCTCACGCATCTCAATTTGCTCAAGTTTTTTACGGATTAAGCTATCTGCTGCTGTTTTTTTATCAGCCTTAGATGTTTGCATCTCATTTTTTATATCCAAAGTAGTAATCGATTCACCCTTGACAACAATAGCAACACCGCCAACAATCTCAGCACTCAAAGACGCGACACAAACAAGAGTTAAAAATATTTTATACATATTCATTCACTTTATAAAAATTTAAGGTTATATTTTACCCTTTCTTAACCAATATTTGCCTAAAATTCGACAATTATTTATAAAAGGTATTTCTATGATTGTTACTCGCTTTGCTCCAAGTCCTACGGGCTATCTTCACATCGGTGGTCTAAGAACTGCTCTTTTTTCTTATCTCTGGGCTAAAAAAAACAGTGGTAAATTTTTTCTTCGTATAGAAGACACCGACAAAGCAAGAAACTCCGTTGAAGCCGCAGAAGCGATTGTAAAAGCCTTTGATTGGCTAGGTCTTTCGTACGATGGCGAAGTAATCTATCAATCTTCTCGAGATGAAATTTACGCAAAATACATCAAGCAACTCCTTGATGAGGGCAAAGCATACTACTGCTACATGAGCAAAGAGGAACTCGCAGAGCTTCGTGAATCTCAAATGGCAGCAAAAGAGCGAACCATGTACAACGGAAAATATCGTGATTTTAACGGTACACCTCCAGAGGGAATTGCACCGGCTATCCGTATCAAAGCACCTCAAAGCGGAACAATTACTGTAAAAGACAGAGTCAAAGGAGATGTTGTTTTTAACGCACTCGATATTCTTGATGATTTTGTCATTGCCAGAGCAGATGGAAGCCCAACTTACAACTTTGTGGTAGCGGTCGATGACGCACTGATGGGTGTCAATGAAGTTATCCGTGGAGATGACCACCTCTCAAACACACCAAAGCAGATAGTTGTCTATGAGGCACTCGGTTTTACAATACCAAACTTTTACCATGTTCCGATGATTCACAATCACGAAGGCAAAAAACTGAGCAAACGCGATGGGGCTACCGATGTTATGGCGTATAAAGAGATGGGCTACACACCTGAGGCACTTTTGAACTTTTTGGTTCGTTTGGGCTGGAGTTATGGGGATCAAGAGATATTTTCAATGGCTGAAATGCAAGAGCTTTTTGACCCAAAAAATATCAACAAATCTGCATCTATTTACAATACAGAAAAGCTTGACTGGCTCAATGCACACTATATTAAAAACACTCCAAACAGTGAACTTGCAGAACTTCTCACAGAGTATGGTCTGATTCTCACTTCACACGACAAAAAAGAGATACTTTTAGACGCTATCAAAGAGAGAGCAAAAACACTCAAAGAACTTGCAGAACTTGCAAAAGAGATTTTAGAAACACCTACGGTTTATGATGAAAAAGCGGTAAAAAAAGCTTTTAAAGAGGATAGTGTTGCTGTTTTGAATGCTTTTGGAGCAAAACTCACAAACGCAAACGAGCTTCATCTCCCAAGCGATTTTCATAAACTCATGGAAGAGGTAGTAGCTGAGATGAACATCGGTTTTGGCAAAATCGGTCAGCCTCTTCGTATCGCACTACTGGGAAAACTCTCAGGTCCAGGACTGGACAGCGTGATGGCGATTATTGGTAAAAATGAGACTCTACTGAGAATTGCTGGGGTTATTGCCGTACACGCATAAATTTATTTCCACATGCCAAGCTTCTTGGCATGTGGAACTTCCACATGCCACTATTTCACTTCGATACCAAAAACCTCATCCAACAAAATTAACAACTCATTTTTAGAAGAACCTGCAAAACTATTGTTCAAAAAGTGATTAATTCCCTTTCCTGCGTGTTGCACAAGAGGAATAATTTTTATTCCTGTTATCTCAGACATAAAATGTGATTTATCTCCCTCTTCATAAGCATGAAGCAAGATAGAACGAGCAAAGTTGTTGAGGATGTGATAGTAGATATGCAAGAATTCCGCTTCTTGGACTTCAAGCCCATAAAGATGCGTCGCTATTTTCCACTCGTGCGAAGCGATAGGACGGACTTTGTCAGGCTTGATGTTGATGCCTATCTCCTCCTTGACCTCTCGCACAAGAGCATCTAAAAGTTCTTCGCCCTCATCCACAGTCCCTCCTGGAAAGCCCATGCGTCCATCCCATCTGTCTATCATTATGATTGCAGGACACTTCATACTTTTAATGTCATCATTAAAATATTTCCAAGGGGATATTTCGTTTACATATATCACCAAAAAAACGGCGTTTTTCTTATCTCTGTAAAAGTCGCCAAACTCTACTCTTTTCATATCACTCAAAGTTGCTCTTTATAAAAAATTTGTGAAATTTTACATCAAAATAAGCCACTTTACTCATAGCAAAGCTATAATACACACATGAACAACAATCCAATCACACTCAAAACTCTTTTCAAACTCATCTTAGATGACAAACGCTCCCTTATTTATGGGCAAATCATCACTCTTTTAAGTATTCTTATCAGTATCCCGATTCCGCTTATGCTTCCTATTATGGTGGATGAAGTGCTTTTGCACAAACCGGCACACTTTGTAGAGAGCATCGATTTTCTCTTTGGTGCAACCACTCCTTTTTACTACATTGCTCTTGTTACTTTAGCTGTTATTTTTTTGCGATTTATCTACTATTTTTTAGGTGTTATCATTACAAAAATTTTCACAAAAATTGCAAAGCATGTCACATTTATGGTGCGACGAAGGCTGATAGAGCATCTCAAAATTGCTTCGATGAATGAGTATGAGACACTTGGAAGCGGAGCGATTAGCTCCAACCTCATCACAGATGTCAATACGCTTGACAACTTTATCATCACAGGAGCAAGTCGCTTAGTCTCCTCGGTTACAACGCTCATTGGTGTAGGCGTTGTGATGATACTCATTGACCCGATTTTAGGCATTATGATACTTGTTATCCAGCCTCTCATTATGTTTATTAGCAAAAAAATGTCAAAAACTGTCGGGCGTCTCAAAAAAGAGGAGAATGAAGCGATAGAAAAATTTCAAGAAAATATCGGCGAAACTCTTGAGCTCTATGGACAGATAAAAGCAAGTAACAAAGAGAACTATTTTTTCTCTGGAGCCATTACACATGCCAAAGAGATACAAAGAAGCTCCAACGAGTTTAGCTACAAAAGCACAGCGTATGAAAAACTCTCCTATACGATATTTTTAATGATGTTTGAAATTCTTCGTGCTTCTGGGCTTCTTTTGGTCGCCTACAGTGATTTGAGTATCGGGATGATGTTTGCGATGTTTGGCTATATTTGGTTTATTATGACACCTGTGCAGGATATTTTATCGATTCAGTACAGCTATGCTTCTGCGATAAGTGCCCTAAAAAGAGTCAACAAAATTCTCACACTCCAGACTGAAGCCTCAGGAGAGCAAAAACTCACAACTAATCATGTGGATATCACACTTGCAAATATCTATTTCGCCTACGCAGAGGGCAAAAATATTCTCGAAGATATTTCGATTGATATCAAATCTGGCTCAAAAATAGCCCTCATTGGAGCAAGTGGGAGTGGTAAGACCACACTCGCACAGCTTATCTCAGGATTTTATCAAAAACAGAGTGGACAACTCCGTTACAATGGCATCGCTATCGAAGATTTAGATAAGCACTCCCTCAGAGAAAAAATATTTTTGGTGCTTCAAATGCCAATACTCTTCAACTCCACACTTCGTTTTAACATCACAATGGGCGATGAAAATAGAAGCGATGCGGAGATACTCCAAGCCCTCAACATCGCACAGCTTGGTGGGATGCTTGAGGGAATGGAAAATGGACTTGAAACTATCGTAGGACGCCATGGTATCAGACTCTCAGGAGGTCAGAGACAAAGACTCAGCATCGCTCGAATGATTATCGCCAATCCAAGTGTCGTGATATTTGATGAGTCAACTTCCGCTCTGGATGTTCACACAGAAGCGAAACTTTTTGAGACCATCACACCCCTTCTGGCAGATAAAACAGTCATTACCATCGCACACAGACTTAGCACAGTCAAAAATGCAGATACTATTTATGTCCTAGAGAGTGGCAAAATTGTACAAAGAGGAACACATGCCGAGCTAGAAGCTGAGCAAGGACATTATACGGAGTTTGTGAGAAATCAATTGATTTAACATGGCATGTAGAAGTTCCACATGCCATAATTTGTGAATGAGAGGATAACTATTTCGCTCTTGAGAGTAAAAACAGAGATACGATAAAAGCAACAGAGCCAAAAAATGAGTTCATCATAAGTAAAGCTCCAACACTCGCAAATAGAGCGATATACGAGAAAACTTGTTTATTGACAAAGAGTGCAACTAAAGCCACAGCGATTGCTGTTTGTCCAAAAACTTGCATGTAAGAAAAGAGTCCAAGTTGTGTTCTGAGCGTACATAAAAAAGAGTCCATCGAAGCGTTACACTGAGCCGCCATCGCTACATTTGTAAAAATACCATAGCGTAAATAGGCAAAAACAGTAAAAAACATCACAAGTATAGCGATAAGATTTTTGAGTGAGGAGAACGCTATTTTTTTACTTCCCAAATAAAGCATGAAAGCAAACCCAATCGATATCAAGAGCCAAACATCTGAAAAGAGATTGAGATAGGTTTCATTGACAAAAATAGTCACTGTCGTGAGTGCCAAAAGTAAAAAGGATGCTTTTTCAAATTTTCCAAAATTCATCTGCTCGAACTTGCCTCTATAGAGCCATAGATACGAAAGCACAGAGATACTAAAGGCATAAATTTCAAAATTTCTATAACGACCCTCAAAGGCTAAAGCAAGATTAGAAACCAAAACAAACGCAAGAGATGCATAGAAAAAGAGCATGAAAAGAGCATCTGCACTCCTGTTTTTTTGGAGTAAAATAGTTGCGATATTTATAATCTGAGGTCTTTGCTCTTTAGCGATATAACTCAGCGTCAGAGCGTAAATACCAAGATGTGTTGCCATCACAAGTATCGCCCACATAAGCTCAATATTGGTTCGTACAGTCACCATATACTGCTCCACTTGAAGCATAAACAGTAGAGCAAAAAGTGTATTCACCCCTCCAAAAATGAGCATCGTTTTACTCTCAGTTGCACTCTTTCGAAACATCAAAGAAAAAGCCAAAACAAGCAAAAAAGAACCAAGAGCTAAAGGTTTGTAATTTGGAAAATCCGAAACATCCCCAAAGAAAACTTTTTTGTCCATTCTATCTTTATCAAACAGCCCCCAAAAGCCTCCAACAGCACCTTCATTGACTCTTTTCCAAGGCTGGTCAAACCCTTCAATGATGTTGTAATTCCACCCTTTTTCATTTGCCAATTTGACAAATCCTCGCATATAAACTGCCTGATTAACTTTGCTAGGAAGTGCATCTTCTCGCATGCGTCCCTCGGAGGGCCAACCTGTCTCGCCAATGAGTATATCTCTATTTTTAAAGATTCCGCCCACCTCTTCTCGTACATGTGCCACATGCTCAAGGGAGGCATTGATATTCATCGGGTCATCTTCCCAATATGGCAAGATATGAATCGTCACAAAATCCGTAACTTCTGCAATTTTTGGATAACGAACCCAAAATTCCCAAACATCCGCATAAGTCACTTTGATATCAGGAAGAGCTTTTTTGACATCTTTGATATACTCAATGAGGGTCGTATCTGTAACCTCTCCACGCAAAATAGTTTCATTACCGACAATGATAGCTTTGACTATATCTTTGTTTTGAGATGCAAGTTTGATAAGAGCATTTATCTCTTTTTGTGTATTGGCTTTATCATTGTTAATCCACACGCCCATAAGCATTTTGAGATTATTTTCTCTTGCTATTTTAGGAATCATCTCCAAGCCCAGAACCGAATAAGTACGAATACACTCCGTATATTTGGAGAGAAGCTTCAAATCCTCTCGCACATTCTCTTCTGAAATTACCAACCCTTTATCAAACAAAAATGGCGATTCATCTTTTGCAAAAGGTGCATAAGAGACACACTGAAGTTTGGTAATAGAGTTTTGCGAATCTTTGAGAGTAAAAACTTCTCCAGCAAGGTACCAAAAGAGTGTTACTATGGCAAGACTTGCTACAGCTATAGATATTTTTTTCGTCATTCTTTTCCTTTTTATATCGTATAAAACAATTTTGGCATTATAGCATCTCCTTTTTGAGAGTAGCTGTTTCTTGGTTTGCATAAAAGAGATATAATGATTTAAGGATAATTTTTATCTTTTAAAATTAAATTCAAGGATTCCACATGCCAACTACAAAAGAGAATTTAGATACAGCATTTAGTGGTGAGAGCCAAGCGTACCAAAAGTACAGTGCATTTGCTAAAAAAGCAGAGAAAGATGGATTTGAAAATATTGCAAAACTTTTCCGTACAACAGCAGAAGCAGAGAAAATCCACGCTGAAGGTCACTTAAAAGCGATGGATAAAATAGGTTCAACACTTGAGAATCTTGAAGCTGCTATCGGCGGAGAGACTTATGAGTTTGAAGATATGTACCCTCCAATGTACGAACTCGCAGACAAAGAGAACCACAAAGCGAAAAAAATGTTTGGGTATGCTCTTGAAGCAGAAAAAGTGCATGCAGAACTTTATGCAAAAGCTCTCCAAGCGGTCAAAGAGGGAAAAGATTTGGATGAAGTCAATATCTATTTATGCCCTACATGTGGGTATATCGAGTTAGGTACACCACCAGAGAAATGTCCTGTGTGTGGAGTCAATGGCTCTACATTTGTTCAGATATAAGGAAGAAAATATGTTAGTATGCGATTGCAATGATGTTCATTTTGATGCCATCAAAGAAGCTGTGAAACAGCACGGAAGTGATATAGAGACGATTATGGAGATTACAAATGCGGGAACAGCATGTGAATGTTGTCTCGAAAAAGATTGCGAAAAGGTAGATTTACCCCTTCCCTTAGCAATTCAAAGAGCTTTAGAAGAGCTCTAGCCTCCATTTCATAATTACGGATTTTTCCACATGGCATGTGGAAACCGTAGCTATCCGCACCCCATATAAAATAATCTCAAACAATTTATTCATATTTCAATAATATAAGTTATAATAATGCAATTTACTTAAAAAAGGAAAAAAATGAGAAAAAAAATTGCACTTGTACTTTTGAGTACATCTTTATTAATGGCGGTAGATAGCGTTGTAGATACGAATGGCGCACAAACAAAGTTTGATGGAACAACGAAACAAACACAAGAAAAAGTGTATCAGCACCAAGAAAAAGTGCAAGAAAAGCAAGAACTCTTGAATGATAAACAGGACGAACGCATTCAAAAAAGACAAGAGGGAATCGAAACTACTGCAACAAAAAACAAAGAAAAAGCTACTCAAAGAGAACAAAAGCTACAAGAAAAAGGGCAAAAGTTTAAAGAAAAAGAGCAAAAAAGAATTGAACAACAAGAGCTAAGACAAAACAAAATATTGGAAAAATCAAGAACGCTTCAAGAAAAAGCTAATGTGAGAGCTGTTGGACAAGCAGACTAAGAATAAAAGGAGAAGCAATTGAAATTAGCAACGCTCACAATTCTTGGATTTTTAGCACTCTTTAGTTCTGGGTGTGTCATGCAACAAACACATGAAGCAACACTCCAAGAACTAGACAAAACACGGGCCTCTTTGGGTATGGCGGAGAGAACCATTGATGAGCAAAATCATCAAATTCAAAGTAACAAAGAGGAGATTGCACAAGCAAAAAGTATCCTCTCTGACTTAGATATCAAGAAATTGGCACTCCAAGAGGAGCTTTATGATGCACAAAACTTTTTGAATGAGTCACAACTGAAACTCAAAGATTATGAGGGACAGCTTGAAACATTGCGTAAAATCGAAGCTGAGACGCAAAAACGCAATGAAATTTATGAGCAATTTGTCAAACAACTCCAAAATATGATTGATGGAGGGCAGTTGACTGTCAAAATTGAACATGGGCGTATCGTCATCAATCTCCCAGAAAATGTTCTCTTTGCAAGTGGAAGTGCCGTGGTCAATCCAAGCGGAATTATCGCACTTACAAATATTACAAATGTACTCAAAGGGTTTCAAGACCGTAGTTTCCAAATCGAAGGGCATACAGACAGTGTACCTATCAAAAGCTCTTCGTTTCCAAGTAATTGGGAACTCTCGTCTGCTCGAGCTTTGAGTGTTTTACACTTGATGATTCAGGGAGGAATGTTATCGACGAATGTCTCTGCGGCAGGATTTGGAGAGTTTCATCCTCGTGCTGACAATGAGACAAAAGAGGGAAGAGCCCTCAATCGCCGTATCGAAATTATTATGCAACCAAACTTAGATATTCTTACAAGTGAATTACCAAAAGTAGCACAATAACTTCTCTTACCATTTCCATCGCTCTAAGCGATGGAATGGGACTTACATTCACACATCACACTTTTCCAATCTAAGTCAAACTTTTTTGCAACATAACTCTTGGCATGTGGAATGCCACATGCCGAACAATCTTGATGAATTGCATCTCCATAAGTAGCTTGTTTGCCATCCTGTGAGGCGATAGAGCAAAAACTGTATTGTATTTTTTCCTCTTTAGTTTTTACACCAGCATCATCAAATCTAAAGTGCGGACATGCACAAAAATAGCAGTTGAGATAGGTTTGGTCATGACATTTTTCATTTTTCGCATAAAGTGGACAAAAATCTGGCTCATTCTGCACCATGTTTTCAAACACAAAATAGTCAATAATTTGCTCTTTTGTATTTCCACATGCCACTAATTTTGCAATAATACTTTTATGTTTCATAGCATGTGCATCAAACCAAGAGAGATAACTCATTTTTTGCCTTTAATGATAAGATAGATAAAAAACGGAGCCCCAATAAATGCTGTAACGATACCAATAGGAAGCTCACTTTGCGTATTTATGCCACGCGTGAGCGTGTCACAAAAAACCAAAAAAAATCCACCAAAAAGAGCTGTTTTGAGAACTCTATGGCTGAGTGCAGAGGGATAGATTTTGGCAACAATGTGCGGGACAACCAGCCCCACAAAGCCGATAGGTCCACTCATACTCACTAAAACACCAATCGCAAATGAAGAGGCAATCAAAAGTAAAAGTGTCACTCTTTTTGTATGCACACCTTTGAGAGATGCTTGTGTCTCACTCATACCAAGAAGCTGAAGCTCAAATCGATACAAATATAAAAGAAGGAGCAGTAAAAATGCAATAATGCCAAGTGTTATAGGACTATTCCAGCCAATAATGGAGAGTGAACCCATGGTAAAACGGATAAGCAAATCATTTTGTATTGCACTCCCAAGATAAAAAACAACCATAAGTGCAGAAGTGTAAAAAAGAGAGAGGGCAATCCCCAAAAGTAGGAGCGATTCATGGTGTGAACTTTTAAGAAATTGTGAAAGATAGACAAGGAGTAACACAGTGAACATCGCACCCAAAAAACCAAATAGAGTGACAGAAGCTACTCCAAAAAGGAGTGTTCCAAGTGAGAGTTTCAGAGCGATTCCAGCACCCAAAACTGCACCGCTTGAGATTCCCAAAGTATAAGGTGTCATCAAAGCATTACGAAAAAGCGTCTGGTAAAGAAGCCCACTCAACGCCAAAACAACTCCAGCAAAAAAAGCAAAAAGTACCCGAGGCAGACGAAGTTCAACAAATATTTTATGACTCAAATGCTCAGGATTCAAAACATCCGCTAAACTCAGCTCCACGGAGCCAATAAAAGGTGCAATCAAAACTCCACATGCCAAGAGTATCCATAGAAGGGATTTAAGCATACCGCACCGCCATCGAACTAAATGCAACGCCATAAAGCTCCTCTAAATTTGCATCTTCAAAAAATCCCTCTTCGTAGAGCGTTACTCTTTTTTCTTTGATAAATGCGATGGGTGAACCCACAAAACAGGCAAGATGCAAATCGTGCGTAATGAGAATTATTTGATGATACTCCTTGAGTCCTTTGATATGCTCTGCAATTATTTTTGCGTTGCGTGGGTCAAGGTTGGCTGTTGGCTCATCAAAAATAATGATTTTGCTCTGCTGTGCAAGTGCTTGGGCTATCAAAACCAACTGCTGTTCTCCTGAGCTCAAAGAGGCAACTGTATGACTACTCAAATGCCTAATGTTCAAAAACGCTATCGTCTTCTGGGCTATAATTTTATCTTTTGCATCATACTCAAAAAAGCTTTTTTTGTAGGGAAACCGCCCTAGGAGTACAAACTCAAATACAGTGATAAAAGAGTCATAAATATCGAGCTTTGCAGGAATATAAGAGATTGTTTTTGCTCTTGTTTTGGGTGCTATGTTTTGAATACTTTCACCAAAAAGAGAGACTTCACCCTCATAGCCAGTCAAACCACAAATCGCTCGTGCAAGTGTACTTTTCCCCGAACCATTGGCACCAAGAATACTCAAATGTGAAGCAATATCGAGCGTAATATCCTCTAAAACAGAGTGATTATCAAATCCACATGCCAAAGATTGCAATTTAATCATGGTTCATCTCTTTACACAATCTCTCAATAGTCAGTGCAACCCTGTGGGATGGGATGTGGGCATAACTCTCATCTACAATACTGATTTGACCGTTTTGACTCGCTTTTGTCGGGAGTGCGTACCATGCTTCTAGTGCTTTTTGTTCATTGGCATGTGGATTTGAGGCTCGTGAATGGAGAATAATAATTTGTTCAGGATTGAGAGCGATAACATTCTCATAACTGAGTACGGGCTGTGATATCTGCGTGTTTTTATAGGTATTTGTATTTCCACATGCCAAGATAATATCATCAAAAAATATTTCACCCCCAGCGACATAAATCCCACTGCGTAAATCTTCATGCAGACCATACACAATCATAACTGTATGCGATTTTTTTGCTTTTGGAGCGTTTTTTAGAGCCTCATCTATCGCTTGAATCAGGGTGTCTGGCTTGGCATGGAGGAGATTTGCGAGTTTGAGTATCGAGCTTTTTATATCTTCGATGGTTTGGAGTTTGAGCATAACTGTTTTTATATTAAATCTCTCCAAACTCTCTAAAGTCTCTTGATTGAAATCTTGTCCGACGACGAGAGATGGTTGCAATGCGATAATTTTTTCTCTATTTGGATTGGAATACCCACCCACTATAGGAAGCTTTTGAACCTCTGGGGGGAAAAGCGAATAGTCACTCACTCCAACCAACTCCTCCCCTTTTTGCAAAGCAAAGATGATTTCTGAGAGCGAAGGACTCAGGGAGACAATTCTCTCCCCAGCCTCAAGTGTAAGTAGTAAACATAGTATCCAAAATAGTGTTCTCATTCGCATCTTTTTTTAATATTTTAGTTTCAATCCTGCGATGGCTGTGGTTGTGAAGTTGAGTGGATAAATCACATCATCTTCTATCCACATGCCATTACTTTGATTGAACAGATTGTTTATTTTAGCGAAAAGTTCATAATTCTCTTTTGCATAAGTGAGCGAGATGTCTGTCGTTTTGTAGGCATCTTGTTTTTGCGAAAAGTTGTTATTGAAATCGTTTGCAGCGTATGCCTCACTTCTGTAGTTTTGTGTGAGGGCAATTGTGGCATGTGGAGTTGGAAGGTAACTGAGTGTCATTTTTGCGTTGTGATTACTCACACCTGGTAAGTTTTTATCTGCATAATTTTCACCATTTTCTCTCTCCTCATCAATAATTGCTTGAGTAAGATTATAGTTGAGAAGGATATTCCACATGCCAGAAATAATATATTTCTCATACAAATCGACCCCATACTTATGCGATTTATCGATATTTGTATTTTTGGAATTCATAAATGTAGGGTCAGCAAAATAATAAATTTCATCTTCTAAAGCAACATAATAGGCAGAAATTTTAAACTTATTTACTGGCGTGATAGCGTTATATCCAAGTGTCATACTCTGAGTTTTCATCGGTGAGATAAAATCGTTAAAGACACCATAAGAGAAAAATCTATCAATATCTGGAGCTTGATACGCATTGGCATAATTTGCAAAGAGTGAATTTTTATCATCCAGCATGTAGTTATATCCTAACTCTGCACCATGAAGTGTTGATGCATCACTATTTGTTTTGCTCACATCATGAAATTTATAGGATACTTTTTCAATACGCACTCCCGCTTGAAGTGTGTTCTTTGAAAAACTCACATCGCCAAGCACGAAACCTGCAAGATTCTCTTTTTTGGTCTCATTGGCACTACTCCAAGTAGCGGCATGAGAATTTCTTTCACCGCTAAACATATCTAAACCCGTAGAGAGTCGCATTTGCTCTCCCTTATAATCCAAAGAGGCTTTTGCGGAGTTATAATTGTAATCGGCGAGAGAGTCATAAGTGAGGAAATTGGATTTTTTCTTCTCGTGATTTGCATCAACACTCAAAGAAAACACTTCATCTATAAAATAACTCACACCTGCACCGACGCTATCGCTATCATATTTTTGATGGTTTGCTCCCCAATTTGTCGCTCCCGCTTGTTTTGGGTTTGATTCATATTCTTTAAGTGTGAGATAACTTGCATAAATCACATCTGTTCTAGCAAAAGATGCATTGGTTCTGAGCTCTACTTCCTCTATTGGAGTGTACGCGAGAGTAAATGTCGCGGTTGAGAGACTATTTTCATCTTTGCCATCTTTGGTGTCGATAGTACGGACACCTGCACTTTTTTGACCCTCGCCATTTACAGAAACAGAGAGTTTTTCATCATGATGCCCAAGATAAAATGAGCTATCCCATGCACCATATGTTCCACCATACAATGTAAACTCTTTATCACTGTTTTGCTTTGTTACGATATTTACAACCCCAGCATTTGCCCCATCGCCACTGCTTACAATCCCGCTGGATTTGATAATCTCAATTTTTTCGATAGACGATACAGCGATAGAGTTGAGAAGTGGAGCAACCATATCAATGTTATTTATTTTTCTTCCATTGAGTGTGACAACGATGTTTTGGTATCCATCACTTATCCCATACCCACGCATGTCGAGTTTTTGTGAAAATGGATTTCCAAAAGATGGCATGGATATAACTGATGTTTGCGTGTTTAAAAACTCATACACATTTTGTACATGTGCTTTTTGTATATCCTCGCTTGTATAGACTTCTACGGCACAACTCGCTTGGAGTTCATTGGTCGCGATAGCGGTGGAAGTAACTTCTAATGGTATAAGTTTGATACTCTCATCTGCATCTGCTTGGCTCAAAAGAGCAACTAAAAAAAGTGATAATCGTAATGTTTTTTTCATATTTTATATTCCATAAATTTTATTTTTGTTTATATTGTGGCATGTGGAAGTGGTGGAGAGATAGCATTATGGAGTGATTTAAAATAATTTTGGAAGTAGTTTTGATTTGGACAGAGCTGGAGAATTTTGCGTGTTTTTTTTAAAAAATAGCAGTTGCAATGGCAAGGTTTATAAGAAAATTCGAGTGGACAAAGGGTTATGGCTAACTCTTCCTCTTCTTCTAAGGCTTCGAGTTCATCTGAGTTGAAATGGAGCATGTGAAAATTTTGCACACGAGATGCGTTTGCATGAAGCGTTATCTGGTTTGTTGTAGCGGTAATAGCTCTGAGGGTAAAATAATTTTTACCAAAACCTTTAGGAAGACGCAAAGTGACTCTTTATATTTTTTTGTGATTGTAGCAAAAAATTGTTTGATTCAGAAGAGATGTACCAACAAACAGCACATTGTAAAATGTACTGTTTATTGAAGAAGCGAAATTAGATTTTGTTGTTTTCGTATTTTGCTTTTAATTTTAAGTAGTCTTTGTAGTCATCAGAGTTGATGTTTTGAGAAACTGACTTTGTTGAATCATTTGCATTGTTAGAGATAGTTTTTGTACTATCGTTTGCATTGCTTGTAGCAGTTTTTGAGCTATCATTTGCATTGTTTGATACAGTTTTTGTGCTGTCATTTACATTGTTAGAGATAGTTTTTGTACTGTCATTCGCATTGTTTGTAGCAGTTTTTGTACTGTCATTTACATTGTTAGAGATAGTTTTTGTGCTATCGTTTGCATTGTTTGTAGCAGTTTTTGTGCTGTCATTTGCATTGTTAGAGATAGTTTTTGTGCTATCATTAATATTGCTAGAAACAGATTTAGTTGAATCATTCGCATTGTTTGACATTGTATTTGTAGAGTCATTCAAGTTAGAAGAGATTGATTTTGTTGAATCATTAACATTGTTAGATGCAGTTTTTGTACTGTCATTTACATTGTTAGAGATAGTTTTTGTTGAATCATTTACATTGTTAGAAATGTTGTTTGTAGAATCATTCAAGTTAGCTGAGATAGTTTTTGTACTATCATTTACATTGTTAGATGCAGTTTTTGTACTGTCATTTACATTGTTAGAAATTGTTTTTGTTGAATCATTTACATTGTTTGACATGTTGTTTGTAGAATCATTCAAGTTAGCTGAAATAGTTTTTGTACTATCATTTACATTGTTAGATGCAGTTTTTGTGCTATCGTTAATGTTGTTAGAGATAGTTTTTGTACTGTCATTCGCATTGTTAGACATTGTATTCGCAGAGTTATTCATGTTATTAGAAACAGAAATCGTGCTATCTTTAAGATCTTTTGTAGCCATTGTTGAACTATCTTTAAGATCTCTAGTAGTATTAGAAATTGAATCTTTAGAATCCTCAGCAACTTCAATTGTACTATCTCTTAGATCTCTACTGATACCAGTTGTAGTATCTGAGCCACTCTTCACAGTTGCGATTTCAGAAGTTTTTAGGTCATCAGAAGCTTTGATTGCTGAATCTTTTGCATCACGACTTACACTTGTTACAGTTCGCTCACCACTTTTAGAAACTTCAACACCACCATCAACACCAGATTTTACTGCATCTTTAGCATCTTTACTCATAGAAGTAACGCCATCTTTCATGTCTTTAAACATATCACCAAAACTAAAATCTGCTGATAAAGTTGTTGTCATTGCAATCGCTGCAATCGTACTTATAACTAGTTTTTTCTTCATTTCTTTTCCCTTTTTTTCATTTAAGTTGAGAAAACTATAACCCTTTGAAGCTAAAGATAAACTGAATGCTAATAAAAATTTCTAATAATAGCTTATTATGTTTTGATATATCACACATCATTTAAATATTAATAAATTTAATTTTATGGCTTACCTATTTGTAAAATTTTTAGGTACAATGCTTCGAAATTTATTAAAGGAATGCATTAATGAAAAAAATTGTTTTGGCTTTTACACTTATGGGAACCCTTCTTATGGCGAATCCATATACTAAAGAAGATAGGATAAAAGATATGCACGAAATGGCGGATGCGATGAACACAATTCAGAGCGGATTTTTTTATAATAATTACGACACTGTAGCAAGTGGGGTTAGTGCACTCTCCATTGCAATAGCAAAAGTCAAGCCTCCAACGGAAGAGGAAGAAGATAAAGATATCATGGCACAGTACATGAATCAAAAAGTAAAAATGTCTAACAAAATAGTCAAAAACATCAATGAAAAAGCACTCACTATTTTACAAAGATTCAAAAATGGAGACTCAGCTCAAGCAGCCCAAGCATATACAAAAATTTTGGGTCAATGTATGAAATGCCACCGCGAGATAAGACATTGGTAAAAAAGGGTTGCGTATGAAATATATACTACTTCTTTTAATCACTCTAAACTCTCTCTTTGGAGCGGAATTAATTTTGACAGGGACAGTTATCTCGAACAACCAAAAAATGATTCCTGCACGATATATGGGGTATATCAAAAAGATTAATTTTGAAGTTGGTGATATGGTAGAGCGGGAGGATGTCTTGTACGAGATGGAATCAGCCGAGTTTGACATCCTTGAGAGTCAAGCTGATTTGGCACTCGAACAAGCGAAGCTCATGCTTGAAGTTTATCAAAAAAATTTTAATGGTCTCAAAAAAGAGAAAAGAGATTTAGAACGAGATAGAAGCCTCTACTCCAAAGAGAAATTTGGATTTGAGATGGATGATCTCAAACAAAGCACTGAGAATGCAACTTCTGCAATTGAGTCTGCTCAAGTTTTAGTCAAACAAGCCTCTGAAAAAACAAAACAGTTTGCAACAATTGCAGGATACTTAAAAGTAAAAGCTCCAAATAGTGGTATTTTAGTCGATAAAAAGATTCGTGTAGGCGATATGGTAGCTCCTGGTATGCTTACTATGATTATCGTCGATATGGAGCATCTTGAAATAGAAGCAGAAGTTGCCGAATCTGATTTGAAGTATGTCAGACGTAATAAAGTTGTTGATGTCAAGATACCATCGCTTGGATACAAAGCTTCTGGGTATATCAAAGCGATTGTCCCAAGTGCAAATCCTATGGCACACACTTTTCAGATTCGTATCCACTTTGAGAAAAAGAATGATATGATTTTTCCAGGAATGTATGCAAAAATTAACATCGACCTCACAGACGAGTTAGCAAATAAAATTCAATAACCTTTTCTAAAGAGGGAAAGCTATTCCTTTCTCTCTTTACATCCCTGGAATTCTAGGGATTTTTCCAAGTTTAGAGTATCTGCAATAAACTCCCCACCCTTTTTTGAGCCAATGCCCAATAAATGGAAGCGGGAACATAAATGCTCTTTTTTCATCTCGATACACAAAAGCCGCACCGTCCCCACTATCCATAACACATAAAATATTGAGATGCTCGTGGTATCCTTTAAAATCACTCTGATTTTGTTCTCTCATCTCTATGTTATGTGCTGTGATTTTTGCCATTACTTCAGCAATATGTCCCTGTTTTGCTCTCCACTCATACCCTTCAAGTGCTGCAGTGTCTCCTATCGCATAGATATTACGCGGCATGTGGGAATCTTCAAATACAACATTACAAAAATCATCTATCTTCACAAAACCAGCCGCATTGGTTGGTAAATCTGAGTTTTTGATAACCTCATGCCCATCTCCAGCAGGAATAAACATCGTAAAATCAGATTCTAATTTCGTATCATCTTCAAATACAATCGCACGCTCTTCAAAATTTATGATTTTTTTGCCATAGTGTGCTTGGATACCTAGTCTGCTAAAGTACATCTCCATCATCTTCAAAGCTTGTGGACCCATTCTCTTGCCAGGCTCTGCCATAGGTGCAAAAAATGTTAAATCAAAATTGTGTCGGATAGCTTTTTTCTTCAAAAGATGATGTACATTAAAGAGTAGCTCAAATCCTGGTCCACCACGCACAGCTGAAGTATCATTAGGGTTGCCACCAAAACCAAAGCAGATTTTACCGCTCCCTTTGGCTATGAGTGCATCGAGTTTGTCACGGATGAGAAGTGATTGTTCTGGTGCTCCACAAATTGAGAGGGTATTTTCTAGTCCACTATGTTTCATCTTAGATGCACCCATAGCAATGATGAGATAGTCATACTCTGTTAAAACTTCTCCATTGGCAAGTGTCACACAACTCTCTTTAGCACTGATACTAGTAACAGAACTCACAATGAGTTTAAATCCATGTGCCTCTTGAAGTTGGCTCAAATCTACACACATATCACTAAATTCGCTCTCGCGTGTAGGGATCCAAATAGAGGTAGGATAAATGTAAAAATAGTCTCTCTCACTCACTAAAGTTACATCATAGTTCAATTTTTTCAAATGTATTGCAGCATCAATCCCTGCAAAACCACCACCCAGAATTAAAACTTTTTTCATTATAGCACCTCAAGTTATATAATTATTTTATTTAAAGTATTATACCAGATAATATAATTCTTGCGAAATTGCGTTAAATAATTTTTTTATTGATAAAAAAAACTGCCACCATACTTATAATTCCACCTACAACAATATGAAGCTGAAGTGGTTCATCCAAAATCAGCCATGCGATAAAAAGAGCAAAAACTGGTACTAAAAACATAAAAGAGCTTGTTTTCTCACTCCCTAATTTTCCTGAAGCCATAAAAAATATCGTCGTTGCTACACTTTGCCCCAGCACGGCGAGATAAATCATAGCAACCCAAAATTTTGTGCCTTGTGAAAAAACACTCAAAACATCCGAAGGCAAAGCATAAAAAAATGTAAATAACGAAGCCACAACCGCAATCAAAAAGCTAAAATGAATAGGATGTATATGTTTTTGCGAATGCTGAGACAAAAGTGTCAAAGCTGCCCAAACTATGGCACAGAGTAAAAAGTAGAGGTTTGAGCTATTCCAAAAGAGTGCCATATCATTGAGTTCAAGCATGATTGCCCCACCAAAAAGACCAATCGCTAAACCAAAATATTGAAGATTTGCCAACCTTTTTCTAAAAACAATTGCAACCAATAAAAAAGTCATCAAAGGACTGAGTGTCGTGATAATCACACTTCCACTCCCAGCAAAACCATACTTTATACCCATAAACGAAAAAAACATAAAAGCGATATTCAGCAGTGAACTTCCTACGACATACTTGAGATTGGCACGACTGAGTTTAAGAGGCATTTTCAAAAAATAGAGTATAGGTAAAAAGGAGAGGCTCATAATAAAAAATCTCCAAAATACAATCACATCGACACTCAAATCTTGTGTCAAGATTTTCAAAGCACTCCAACCACCACCCCAAAGGAGCATAGCAAGGATGAGAAGATAGGTATAATTGCGAGATTGCATCATAACATCCACTTTTTCAGCCAAACAGAGAGGACATAAAGTCCCCAAACATGTTGCTTAAAACTTCCTCTTGAAGCGGTTGTTATGTACTCGTCCAACTCTTTGGTTTTAAACATTCCCGTCTCTTGATTTACCTCTTTTATAAGGTCGATTTGTTTTGAGTTTATGAGGTACTCCATGTAGGGATTTGCAAACCCTTTTTTCTTTCTTTTTAAAATTTTCTCATCGAGTTTATCTTTCATAATCTCTTTGAGAAGTGCTTTGGTTACCCCATCTTCATAGCGAAGTTTTGGAGCAATGCTAAAGATTCCACATGCCAACTTATGGTCTAAAAACGGTGTACGAGATTCGATACCGTGTGCCATACTGACGCGGTCGAGCTTGGTTAAAAAATGCTCTGCTTGAAAGAGATTGAGGTCAATGTAGCTGTACCAAATGCTCTCATCTGAGTGCGTTGAAGCTTCAAATCTATCACGGTACGATTTAAGATATTGGAGCGATTCATTGTCGCGTACATTTTTACGCATTAGAGAGTTTTTTTGCAAATCGGTAAATTTATCGCCTGAAGTACGGAAAAGAAGCGTCTCATCAAAGATGCGTTTGTACCACTCCCACTCACGGTTCATTGAGAAGTTCCCATGAAAATATTTTTTGAGCCAGTTTTTATGTGCGAGAGTTGAAGCTTTTTCTATGTCAAGGTACTCAAAATATTGGCGATAGCCCAAAAAGAGTTCATCACTTCCCTCTCCACTCAAAACCACTTTATACCCATCTTTTTTTATCTGCCCAAAAAGTAAGTAAAGCGGAATCGCCGCGGGGTCATTGAGCGGTTCATCGAGCGTGTCCAAAACAGTTCCACATGCCGACATGAAATCCTCTTGATTTATTGCAACTTGCATGTTATTGAGACCTAAAAATTCCGCACTTTGCAGGGCATTTTGCCTTTCATCATACTTTGCAAACCCTTCATACCCGATGGTGTATGTGTGAAGATTTACTCCTCTTTGTTTTGCATAATAATTCAAAGTTGCACTGTCAATCCCGCCTGAGAGGAGCGAAGCCATCGGCACATCGGCGTTTAATCGGGTGTTTATCGACTCTTCAAGCAAATTTTCCAGCATGTGGATTGCTTCATCTTTATCTGTGATGATGTTTGACGGAGTGTCGAGTAAATCAAAATATCTTTTAATTTCCACATGCCCATCTTTGAGCATCAAATATTCTCCACATGCCAACTTTTTGATGCCTTTAAAAAATGTGTGTGGCGGAGTTGGAGCTAGGAAACTAAGATAACTCATTAAAGCATCTTCATTCAACTCATGTTTATCTAAAAAAGGTGTAAGTCCCTTGATTTCCGAGGCAAAAATAAATTGTTTACCCTCCATATAAAAAAGAGGTTTTTTGCCCAGCCTATCACGAAAAAGATAGAGTGTTTCACCATCAAGCAGGGCGATAGCGAACATTCCACGAAGATGATTTACAAAATCCACACCCCATTTGAGATACGCCGCAATGATGACTTCGCTATCACTTTGTGTTTTAAAATCAAATCCACATGCCAAGATTGCTTTGAGTTCTTGAAAATTATAAATCTCCCCATTAAAAGAGAGCAAGATTTTCTCATGTTTGAGCGGTTGGTGCGAACGACTTCCTGTATCTAAGATGCTCAATCTCTGATGTGCAAAAAAAAGATTTTTTCTCTGCTCAATCCCGCAAAAATCCTCTCCTCGGTGTGCCAAAAGTGAAAGTGCGTGTTTGGCTTTTGCTTCGTTGTATTCGCCGATAATCCCAAAAATCGCACACATTATTTAAAAAATCCCACGGTAATATCATTTTTTATATAGTCGTCCATATAGCGGATTTCTCGCACACCCAGCTCTTTTGCGATACTTTCTATCTGGCATGTGGAAATATAATTGTAGGTTTGGCTCACATCGTCTCCGTGAAGTATATTAAAGATAAAACCGTTTCCACATGCCAAGAAACAGTTGCGGATAAAAAGGTGCGTCTCGAAAGCACTCAAAATATTCATCGCTCCACTGCAAATATAAAAGTCGGCATGTGGAAGTGGTTCTTTGCAAATATCAGCTTGAAGTATCTCACATTTTGTTCGCTCTTTTGCGATTTTACACATAATTTCAAGCGAGTCTATGCCGATATATTTTTTACTTTTTTTCGAGTTTTCTTCCATGTAAGAGTAAAAATCGCCAAAACCGCACCCCGCATCACAAAGTGAAAAATGCTCCAAATTCTCTGGCAACATATCGAGCAAAACACCAAAACGCATCGTTTGGTAAAGCTCTGAATTCCACTGAAGCCCCTCTGGTGTGATGCCAAATTTTTTTATCGATGCTTCATAAAAAAGTTTATTGTCGATTCGTGGCACACTTTGACCTTGAGCAAGAAAATAAAATGTATTATATAATACTTCCATAGATAATGTGACTTGGAGACAAAAGATGAGAATAGCGGTTGTTGGTCTTGGCGGAGTTGGTGGATACATTGCGGCACATTTGGCAAAAACTTCTCATGAAGTGGTGGGTTTTGCAAGAGGTGAGCATCTTGAGGCAATTCAAAAAAATGGTTTGCATATTGTAGAAGAAGATAACGCAGGAGAGATAAACTCTTGGTATGTACAACTCCAAGCAAAAGAGCTTCAAGATGCAGAAGGCTATTTTGATATTGTCCTTTTTTGTGTGAAGAGTTACGATTTAAAATCCTCTTATGAAGCGATAAGTCGGCATGTGGATGAGGATACGATTCTCTTTTGTCTCTCAAATGGTGTCGAGCATGGCGATGAGTTACGAGTGCTGAGTGAATGCAAAGTTTTGGATGGCTGTGTTTACATCCTCTCGCATCTTCAAGAAGCAGGAGTTATCCGCAAAAAAGGGAGTGTTTTTGCTCTTGTTTTTGGCGGATTGCAAGAGGAGAGCAGAATTTTAAAGACACTATTTGATGAAGCATCGCTTCGTGCAAAAGTAGAAGAGGATATCAAAACGGCTATTTGGAAAAAGTATATTTTTATCTCCGCTTTTGCGACTGCAACAGCTTTTTATGACAATACAATTGGTTTTGTTTATGAAAATCATTCGAATGAAGTGAAAACACTTTTATCAGAGATAGCAGAAGTCGCACATGCCAAAGGTGTCAATATTTATGATGAAATTGAAAAGTCTTTAAACATTGCTAAAAATTTACCCTTTGATGCGGATACTTCTATGCATTTAGATTTTACAAATAAGAGAAGAGATGAGTTAAAAACTTTGAGCGGATACATTGTGCGTGAGGCAAAAAGAGAAAATTTAGAAGTTCCTCTTATGCAAATGATGTATAAGGAACTTCTAAAACGGCATGTGGACTAGCGGAAAGCCTTATCGCAATCTGCTTGAATCGCACCAGGGATGGTTGCGATTGTCATAAATTCAGACATTTTTATCATCGGATACATAAGTGCTATATAAAACCTTGGCTCCAAGATTTTCGCTTCTCCATTTTCTATCAAAACTGGATATGGAAGTAAACCGCCATTTAAATAACCGATTTTTTTAACAAATTTACTCGTTCTTTTATCAAGCTCAACACCTACGACTACACTGCCATTACTTAAATGTTGCTCATAAACAGTTTTGCCAGATGCTTTTACTTTTGCTAATAACTCATCATTTGCACCTGTTGCTACAACCTGCATATCTTGATAATAGGGCATATTTTCCATAAAATGAAATTTTTCTAAAACTGAAAACTTGACAATATCTTCTGAGTTTTTAATACCATCAAAATTCTCTCGTATGCGTTTGAGTGCATCGACAGCTAACTCTGAATTGTATTCCTCTTGCATAAAAGCTTTCATCACATAGATTGGATTCGAGATATTGACGATTTGATTTTGCGTATCGATAAGCACACGAAGTGTACTAGCAAAACCTCTTGTTTTTTTACTTGCACCCTCTTCCATCGCTTTGTCACTAAACACAATCGATACTATGTCGCCTTTATCTTCTAGTTTGTACTCTGCTAAAACATTAAAACCAGCTTTTTGAAGCTTCTCTTTGACTTGCTCTGCACTCATTAATGGAGCGTGTAAATAGGCTGCAACTCTTCCATTTTCAATATCTCCAACCTCCACTTTTACAGTACTAACATCTTTTTTTATAGGAAATTGTGGAGGAGCAACATGGTCACTAAAGATAACTTTTTTTGGAGCGAGTAGCTCTTCTAGTGTTTCATTTGGCTTGATATTTCCATTTTCTACCATTTTTACAGTAGGAACAACGGCTTCAACCTTTGGTACATCTGGTACTTTTGGTATCTCAATTTGTACTATTTTCTCTTCTGCTTTTGTTGCATTTTCATCTGCACACAATAAAGTACTACTCAATAGTGTAATCACACTCAGATATAAAACCACTTTTTTTCTGTTTTTCATTGCAAGTCCTAATATGTTAACTTCAGTAAATCTAGCACTTTATAGTATAAAACTTATATATTTTCTTAATTTTTTACTTTAAGGAGTTTTGTATGCATTATCAGAGGAGTATTGTGTAATAATTGGACAAAATTGTAAAATAGAGGGTTCTTCAGATGCAAAAAGAGCGATTAGTTTTGGGTGGTGGTTGTTTTTGGTGTGTAGAAGCTGTCTATAGCAATGTAAATGGTGTTCTTCATGCAATTAGTGGCTACACAGGTGGCAAAAGAGCGAATCCTTCGTATGAAAGCGTTTGCACCGGTGCCACTGGACATGCAGAAGTTGTAGATATACTGTTTGATACACAAATCATCTCAAGAGAGGAGCTTCTGGATATCTTTTTTGTTATTCACAATTCTACAACACTAAACTCTCAAGGTGCAGACAGAGGAACACAATATCGCTCAGTCATCTATTACGAGACACAAGAAGAAAAAGAGCTGATAATGGATGCCATTACAAAAGCACAAAAAAACTATACAGATACTATTGTAACTGAAGTAGCTCCATTAGGTGAAGTCTATCCGGCAGAGGCGTACCATCAAAACTACTATCAACGGAATCCATCACAAGGATATTGTCAAGCTGTCATAGCACCTAAGATGCAAAAATTTATGAACTCTTTTCCACAGAATGTAGGATAAATAGCCCTATAAATTTTTTAGAATGCAGGGAACATCATCTGAATTTTTAATCTCATTAAACTCATTAATTTCAGCATTAATAGTCTCAGTAAATGTTTCAATACAAGCATTTAGCTGATCTTTGGCTGCATCTACTAGTTTTTTTTGTGTCTCTTCGACACTTCTAAATTGTTCCATTGTTTTAGTGAAAAAATCTTTATCATCCGTGAGAAGAACTATTTCATCCTTTTTTACCCACTTTCTTTGCGTTTTTCCATCTTTAACAAATTCAAAAATAACATGCTCGTTATTCTTTGAAGCTATATACTTGGGAACCATAAAACCGATAAAACAGGACAGAGGAACTGTTGTTTGTCTTTTAATTACATAATACATCGTGGAAGTATATAGTAAAAACGCTAAATTATGTTAAAATTTTTATACTAAGCTTAGGAGAAGATATGGGTCATATACATGAACTAGCAATAATAGGAGCAGGTCCTGCTGGAATAGCCACTGCTGTAGAAGGGTACTTGCAAGGCATAAGAGATATAGTTTTGCTCGAAAAAGAGGGAAATCACAATTCAACAATTAGAAAATATTATAAAGACAATAAGAGGGTTGATAAAGATTGGAAGGGGCAAAAAGTAGAACTCGATGGAAGAATCTACTTTGTAGATGGCACAAAAGAGACGACGCTTGACTTCTTTGACGAAATTTTAGCACACCACTCAGTTGAGTTGCAAACACATGTGGAAGTTCAAAGTATCAAAAAACTTGATGACTGTTTTGAAGTTTTCATGGCAGGAAAAAGCCTCAAAGCACGGCATGTGGTTGTCACAATCGGTCGTATGGGCAAACCAAACAAACCAGAATACAAAATTCCTCCAAGTATCAAAAATAGAGTCGGCTTTACGCTTGATGGGTGTGTTGGAGCTGAAAAAGTTTTGGTTGTAGGTGGTGGCGATAGTGCCATAGAGTATGCAGTCGATTTAGCTGACAAAAATAGTGTTTCGATTTGTTACAGAAGAGAAAGTTTTGAGAGAGCCAACCCAACAAATCAAAAAAATATAGCAGATGCTATACAAAACAGTGAAGTACGACCAATTTTGGGAGTAAATATTGATGAACTTCAAGAAGAAAATTCCAAAATAAAAGTGATGTTTAGAGAAAGAGAAGCCGAAGTGTTTGATAGAGTCATTTATGCCATTGGTGGAACAACACCTAGCTCATTTTTAGCAAGTTCAGGAATCAAAGAAGAGGATGGCAAACCTGTTCACGATGAAAACTATGAAACAAATATCCCAGGTCTTTTCGTAGCAGGAGATATCACTCAAGAGAGTGGAGGAAGTATCGCTCTAGGACTCAACCACGGCTATGCAATAGCGTGTTACATCCAAGGCGGATGTAAAATTGCAAATTAGTCCATTACTATTGCAGGGTCTTTTTGGCTTATAACACCTTCTGGTGTTGTAAGAAGTAGCTCTACCTCAGAGTGTAAATACTCCGATGTTGTAAGTGGAGCAAAATTTTTATCCTCAAAAGCAGATTTTTTTGCATTATGGATAATATCTTCAAGCAAACTTTTTGTAGCCTCCTCAGAAGAGCATGAACCTCTGAGTTCATTATTTATATAGATATTGACAGTTGTGGCAATCTTCTCATTCAAAAGAGGATGTTCCTCTAAAAGAGCCTCTTTATCTATTGTTCTTTGGGCTTCAAAAACTTCATGGATTGAATCACGAGCCAATTGTAGTAAAACAGAGCGAGACATTTTATTCCACCTTTGTTTTATATATCTTAGAGATTAAAAATTTTAATACACTCATGATTATTATACCAGATAACATACCTGCTACGATAAATGACAAATACTCATTATGCGAAATCAAAGATGCTTCATACGCGATAGTTGCAATAGCGATAATAAAAGTAAGAGGCATAGAATCTCCAAGTGCCAACAAAAATGTTTCCACAGGATTTAAATGTTTACTATATGCCAAGTAAGAACTCACAACACGAACAAAAATCATCGCTCCAAGTATAAGAAGTGCACGGTAGAGAACTTCAGGCGAGAAAATAAGATTTAAATCAAGTGTAGTCCCTACATAAATAAAGAAAACAGGCACTAAAAAGCCAAAACCTACTTTGTGCAAGATATGTGGTAAATCTTTTTTATGTTCAAAAAAGTTTGCGATATAAATCCCAGCAAAAAATGCACCCAAAACCATATCGATATGAAGAATTTTCATAAGCGTAATCATGATAATAAAAAAAGCGATACTTACACGAACACTCTGTGCTTTTGAATCATCCTCTGGCATGAGAAGTTTTTTGAGTTCAGGATACCACCAAAAAAGAATATTTAAAATCCTGAATGTATAATAGACTAAAAAGAGAACTATAAAAAAGATTGTAATGTTTTTGTAAAATTGAAAAGTGATACCAAAATGGATGTAAGATTCATAAATAACAATTGCTGAAATACTGAGAATTTCTCCTAAAACACCAACAATAAGGACTATTTCTAGCCATCGAAACTCTTTACCTTGTTCATTGATAAGAGCCATAATCATCCCTAAAGAGACGATAGGAATCGCAACGATATAGACAGGATTAAGGTCAAAGAAGAGATAAATCGCGAAGGAGAGACCATAAAGAGTGATGAAATAGATAACTGCACTTTGGAGTAAATTCCCTTTTTTTGCTACAAACTGCTTGAGATCTATCTCAAGTCCAGCTAAAAACATAAGATAAAAGAAGCCTATTTTAGCAAGAGTTTTAAAAATTTCATTCCCTGTATCAAGAAATCCAAACCAGACAGCCAAAGAGCCAAGAATAATCTCTACAACTACAACTGGCAACTTTGTCACATTTGAAAAGATGGGTGAGATAACAATCAAAAATGCCAACCCGATAAAAAGTATGGAACTACTCATCACCAACTCTTTTTGCTACTTCGAGATTGAGCGATTGAAGCATTTGTAAGTCACTATGAGCTTCTCTTCCACTGGTTGTAAGATAATTGCCAATGACAATAGAGTTCGCACCATAAGTAAATATTTCCTCTTGTCGTGAGCCAAACATCAGCTCTCTTCCTCCTGCAACCATAATTCTATTGGCATGTGGAACTGTTTCTCGTGTAAGTTTAATAAGACCCAGTGCTTCATCTATGGTGAGTGAATTTGGTTGAAGCTCTAGTGCTTCATTATGATGATAAAAATTAATAGGAACAGATGTAGGATTTAAAGATGCAAGTGAAGTAAGCATAGAGACTCTATCCTCCTCAGTTTCCCCAAGCCCAAAAATCCCACCGCTAATAAGCACCATTCCAGCTTTGTTTACATTTTCACAAGTCTCGTATCGCTCACTCCAAGGGTGTGTTGTACATATTTTTGGATAAAACTCTTTGGAAGTTTCCAGATTATGGTTATACGCTTTAATTCCGGCACTTTTCAAAACCAAAAGTTGCTCTAAAGTCGCCGTTCCATTACATGCGATGAGTCGCAACTCTGGAGCTACAGCAGTGACGGCATGTGCAACTTCACAGACAAATTCGAGTGTTTTATCGCTCAAACCTTTTTCCGCTGTCACTAAACAAAAGCCTAATGCTCCATTTTCTTTGGCAATCATCGCCTCTTTCAAAATAGTATCAAGAGCTTTTTTTCTATATCTTTGAATATCTGCTTTATAGCGAACACTTTGGGAACAAAATTTACAATCTTCGTTACATGTTCCACTATTGATGTTGCAAATTGCACACAAGAAGATTTTTTGACTCATGATTTTACTCTCGAAAAAGAGAACTCTTGAGATTCAAACAAATCACTCTTTTTCTTTCTTGTATAATAAGTCACTAAAAAATTTGTTTCACTCACCTCAAGCATTGCACACTCTGAAAAATCTTTATTTCTCGCACAACTTTCACCCGAATTTAAAAAGAGTGTTCCATTAATAAATTCACATGAAAAATCATGTGTATGCCCAAATATAACGACTTCCGCATCTGGTGCCATATAAAAAGGAAGATGCATAAGTTTGAAGTTCGTTGAAGCTAATTTAAAATAGTGTGGCTCTTGCACAAGCGTGTAGTTATTATGATATTGCACCAAATGTGAATCATTATTTCCATACACCGCCACATACTTTTTTGTAGAATTTTTGAGGAGTTCGAGTGTCTCTAACTCCACAATATCTCCCGCATGAATAATAAATTCAGCACCATTTTCTATAAGCATCGAAAGAGCCTTCGCGGCTTTTGTTACTTTTTTGTGCGTATCTGAGATGATGCCAATTTTCATCTTGGTGCTACTCTATCTCTTCTTTGGGTGTTCTGACTTTACATTTCACACACTCATATACTTCTTTGTTACGATAGACTCTTTGTGCTAGAACACCACTGCACCCTTTTTCTTTACATTTGATAGTGCTTGGTTCAAATTTAGAGATAAATTTACATTTAGGATAGGATTCACACCCCCAAAATGCCCCACGGAATGATTGTTTCCAGATGAGTTTTCCACCACAATCAGGACATGGAATTTCTGAAGTTTTACTCTCTTGTTTCTCCATACTTTTTGTATTTTTACACTCAGGGTATCCGCTACATGCCAAGAATTTGCCATTGCGACCACTTTTTACAATCATATCTTTGCCACATTTATCACACTTCTCTTCACTCGTCTCCACTTTAGCTTCTACTTTGTTTCCTTCTTCATCCACTTGTTCCGTGTATTTACATTTTGGAAATCCACTACAAGCGACAAAAGTACCAAATCTTCCAGAGCGAAGCAACAGCTCAGACCCACATTGTGGACAGTTTTTGCCAAGAGGTTGTGCCATTTTTAATGAAACGATTTTATCTTTTGCATCCTCTATCTGTTCCATAAAAGGAGCGTAAAAGTCACTTAAAAGCTTCTGCCAATCCACATGCCCCTCTGCCACTTCATCGAGCTTCTCTTCCATGTTCGCTGTAAAAGAGATATCCACGATATTTGCAAAGTTTTTTTCCAAAATTTCTGTCACTGTAAATGCCATTTCAGTTGGGATAATCTGTTTTTTTTCAATTGAAACATAAGTACGACTACTTAAAGTAGCAACAGTTGGAGCATAAGTCGATGGTCGTCCAACGCCCTCAGCTTCAAGTTTTTTAATCAAAGAAGCTTCTGAATATCTTGCTGGTGGCTCCGTGAAGTGTTGCTCAGGTTTGATACTTTGAAGCTCTATTTTTTCGCCTTCTTTGAGTGTTGGAAGAAGTTTATCTTTGTCTTCATTTCCTATAAGTTTATAAAATCCATCAAAAAGAAGTTTTCTTCCTGTCGCTCTGTACTCATTATCTGAGCCTCTAAATGTAATACTTTGTTGCTCAAAAAGTGCATCATTCATCTGACACGCCATGAATCTTTCATAAATAAGTGTATAGAGTTTTATCTCATCAGCTTTAAGAAACTGCTGTGCTATCTCTGGTGTAAACCCAAGCATTGTAGGACGAATGGCCTCGTGAGCCTCTTGAGCTCCTTTTGCTTTTTTGTTATACACTTTTGGCTCATCAGGAAGATATTTTGCTCCAAATCGCTTAAGTATAGTTTCTCTTAGGGCTTCAACCGCTTCACCTGCTAAATTAAGTGAATCAGTTCTCATATAAGTAATCACACCCGAAGTGCCATCTGGAGTTCTCACACCTTCATAGAGCGTTTGTGCGACCATCATAGTTTTTTTCGGAGTAAATCCTAGTTTACTTGATGCAGTTTGTTGCAAAGTTGAAGTCATAAAAGGTGGTGGTGTTGCACTTTTTCTCTGTTTTGTCTCGATAGCTTCAATGATAAACGAATCTTTTTTCACACTCTCTACAATAGAAGTCGCTTCATTTTTATTGCTAATAGAGAGCTTTGAGAGTTTATTTCCTTGATGCACTACCAAACTTGCTTCTATATCTTTTTTGAAAATTGTATCTATTGTCCAAAATTCTTCTGGAACAAAAGCTTTTATCTCTCTTTCACGATCTACGACAAGTTTAAGTGTAGAGGACTGAACACGCCCAGCAGAGAGACCTTTTTGGATTTTAGAACTAAGAAGTGGAGAGAGTTTATATCCAACCACACGGTCAAGCAAACGGCGTGCTTGTTGTGCATTGACCATATCCATATCTATTTTTCTTGCATTCTCAAGAGCATGATTGATTGCAGTTTTTGTAATCTCATGAAAAACTATACGAGGAAGTTCCTCAGGATTCTTCTTTATGGCATGTGCAATATGCCAACCAATCGCCTCACCTTCGCGATCCTCATCGGTTGCGATATAGATAGTGTCGCATTTTTTGGCTAAAGTCGTAATCTCTTTGACAGTAGCTGCATTCTCTTTTGCAACGCTATATGCAGGAACTAGCTGATTATTCTCATCAATAGTAATTCCAAAACGAGATTTTGGTAAATCTCTAATGTGTCCTTTTGACGCAATGACTTCATAATCTTTGCCCAAAAAGTTTTTTATAGTCCTAGCTTTGGCTGGTGACTCGACGATAATTAAATTCAAATAGTTTTCCTATATATAAAGTATAGTAGTTTTTAATTTTGGAAGTGTATCAAAATTGTTTAAATAATAAAAATAAGAAATGAAATAAAAAATAATTTTTTTTAAATTTGAGAATTAATTTAAGTTATATTTTCAGATGTCGATATAGCTTATAATTAACATGGAAGTTAATGAAACTGAGACACATTGAGAGCTAAAGACTCTTACCCAAAAAGGATTTAAGATGGGATTTAGAATAAACACAAATGTCGGTGCAATGAACGCACACATGCAAGCTACAATGAACAATGTTGGACTTGATAAAAGTCTTAATTCATTAAGTTCGGGTTTAAGAATCAACAAAGCAGCAGATGATTCTGCAGGTTTGGCGATTGCTAATAAACTCTCAGCTCAGTCTCAAGGTCTCGGTCAGGCTATTAAAAATGCAAATGATGGTATCGGTCTTATTCAAACGGCTGATGGTGCATTGGATGAGTATGGAAATATCTTACAAAGAATTCGTACTCTTGCGGTTCAAGGTGCCAATGATACACAAGATACTGCTTCTCGTTCTTTTATAAGTAAAGAGATGTTAAGACTTCAAAGTGAACTTAACCATATCGCTAGTGAGACTAAATTCAATGGTAAACAGCTTTTAAGTACAACTACAACTTACACTCTTCAAGTTGGTGCTTATGCAGGTGATACAACTACAGCCGAAATAAGTGGTATGAAAACAGCTTCTTTATTAGCAAATCAAATTGCTGGATTAACTTCTCAAGGAAGTGCTGCGACTATCATATCTATGATGGATAGTGCTATTAAAACAACAGATACACTTAGAGCGACTCTAGGGGCGGCTCAAAATCAACTTGAGTCAACAGTGAGAAATATCTCTGTAACACAAGTGAATGTTGCAGCAGCAGAATCAAACATCAGAGATGTTGACTTTGCAGCAGAATCAGCAAACTTTGCAAAACATAATATTCTTGCTCAATCGGGAAGCTATGCTATGAGTCAGGCGAATGCTGTGCAACAAAATGTAATGAGATTATTACAATAGTTTTAAAGTTATAGATTTTTAATTTTTCGTTAAAATGTCTAAAGTTATTTTTTTAACTGACGATATAATTTTCAATCAGCAAGGAAGCTGAATAAAATTAGCTAGAGCAAAAGGCTCTACCAAAAAAAGGATTTAAAATGGGATTTAGAATAAACACAAATGTTGGTGCGATGAATGCACACATGCAAGCTACAATGAACAATGTTGGACTTGATAAAAGTCTTAATTCGCTCAGTTCAGGTTTAAGAATCAACAAAGCGGCGGATGACTCTGCGGGTTTGGCGATTGCAAATAAACTCTCAGCTCAATCAAATGGTCTTGGTCAAGCAATTAAAAATGCGAATGATGGTATCGGTCTTATTCAAACGGCTGATGGTGCATTGGATGAGTATGGAAATATCTTACAAAGAATTCGTACTCTTGCGGTTCAAGGTGCCAATGATACACAAGATACTGCTTCTCGTTCTTTTATTGGTAAAGAGATGTTGAGACTTCAAAGTGAACTTAACCATATCGCTAGTGAGACTAAATTCAATGGTAAACAGCTTTTAAGCACAACTACAACTTACACTCTTCAAGTTGGTGCTTATAAAGGTGATACGACAACTGCTGCAATAAGTGGTATGCTAACAGCTTCTTTATTAGCAAATCAAATTGCTGGATTAACTTCTCAAGGAAGTGCTGCGACTATCATATCTATGATGGATAGTGCTATTAAAATTACAGATACACTTAGAGCAACCCTAGGAGCAGCTCAAAACCAACTTGAATCGACAGTGAGAAATATTTCAATTACTCAAGTAAATGTTTCAGCGGCAGAATCCAATATCAGAGATGTTGACTTCGCAGCAGAGAGTGCAACATTTGCAAAACATAATATTCTTGCTCAATCGGGAAGCTATGCTATGAGTCAGGCGAATGCCGTTCAGCAGAATGTTCTAAAATTACTGCAATAACTTTTCCCCCCCCCATTTTCAAGAGAGTAGCCTTAAGGCTCTCTCTACTTTTTCTCTATGAAATGCAAATAATCTTCTAAGTTATCTTTAAAATGTACTATAACCCTCCGAATTTGTGGAATAACCACATCATCTAAGTGTGTAATCAACTCCTCCTCATCTTTTATTTCTTTTGTGTTAATTAAATCAAAGATAAATCCTGAAACAAAACGCAAATAGAGCGTTATAATATAATTCATATCAGAACTTTCAACCTGCCCTTCATCTGTTAAAATATTGTAAAAAACTCCTAAAAGGTTGTAGTGATAATGATCAAGATTATAGTGTGTACTCTTGGCATGTGCATCAAGAATGTTGATAATATTGTCACAATATTCTACTCTTGCACGGAGGTTATAAAGCTCTTCATCATTTAAAAAATTTTCTGACTTCGAATTTAAAATAGCAAGTAACTGTTTATGAATATCTTTTTTATCTAATTCTTCTAAGCTGCTAATTATGACATCATCAGGTTTTAAATCAATTGTATCATTGATATATGCACCATCACTCAAATTGTACACATGTTCATTGACTGAAGTTCTATAAGTATTAGCTACAGCGTTGCACTCATCTTTCCACTCATTGAACATAAGTGTTGTAAAGACTTCATCTCTAAAATTGCCTTTAGTTTTAATTATCGCTGTTCTATAAACAAGTCCTCCTCCGATGGTTTCATCCTCTTGCAAATCAACATTTTTAACATAATTATGTGTTGATGAGTGGGTATCGCCACTCTCTTGATCTGGTGCAAAATCAAGCCCCAAGAGATAAATCTCTTTTGCATATAACATAAGCAATAGTCCATAAGCGATAGAACCTATATTTGAAGATGTAATTCCTGTGTTCCATCGTTTGTATCTTGAACTACCTTCAAAAATAAATACATTCTCTTGTTTGAAATAGCTCATAAACTCAGGGGATGTAAAACCACCAAATAAGCAAATAGTATCATCAAAAAATGAAATATCTTTCACTTTTTCGACATGTGGAAGTGCATCTGCAAATCCATGCACATGGGTTACAATGTCTGGCTTTATCTTTAACTCTTCGAGTTTTGCAAGAAGGGGTGCAACAGTCACTACTATAAATTTATGATGATTTTGAATGAGCCATTTTATGTTCTTTCCAAATGAAGGACCAGCACCTAGGAGGAGAAGAGGTTTTTTTGTAAAAACCGTATCCTGATAGGAGGAGCCAATATCTAAAAGTTTATACTCATTTTTTAAATGACTCAGAGGTCTCAGAAGGCTGTTGCTAAGTGCGGAGTAATTAAATGTTAAATAGTTTTGCCCAACAATTATACTTTGAATAGTTTTTAACTTTTTATTGGAATGACTTAATAAATTAAAAAACTTTATATAGTGATTATAGATAAAATGCTCTTTTAAAAAGAAATTTGTAATATTTCGAAAAGTATCCTCATCATCAAAAATAGAAAAAATGAGTTCTGCACCATTGTTGGTTAGTTCTCGATATTTTGTTACAAATAGAGATAATCTAAAGAGTTCTAAATCATCTTCGATAATAAAATAAACATTTGATTGTAATTTTTCATGAATTGTTTGAAGATGCAATCCTAGTCCTACTCCTAAAAAAATAAACTTATAAAGTTTTTTCATAGTCGTAGTATCTTTATCTGCATGTTTATTTGAATAGTTTATAACTCCAGCAGCACCAGAATAACTATTTTCAGAGATATCCATATCTTGAAGCTCTTGAGCATATTCATCATCTATGCGAACATCTGCGAATGTTTCAAAGACATTTTCTGTTTTTGAGTAGTTTATACTATCTGCTGCCAATTCGGCATGTGTAAGACTACTGATGTTGTACAACCAATTTCCTGTGCTTGGCTCTAAGACATCAAAATACCCATCTTTATACTCTAGCAAATATCTCTCTTGAAAAAAACCTTGTTCAATCGCATGCGTAAGGGCATATACTTTTTCAAATAATTCTGGCTGTATCTCTTGTAAAAAAAGTAAATTATCATTATATGTTTCAATCGCTTTTAATTCAATGCTTTGCATATATTGCCTTTGTGTATATTATCTTTTTGTAGGTTTGTCATTTATAGCAAATATCATACCCGAACACACTACAAAAAAATAGCCTTTAACCGATTTAGATACAATCAATATAAAGAGAAGTTTTCATGAAAAGTATAGATAAAATTAAACTACAATCTGCCTCATCCATACGAGAAGCTATGATAGCCATTGATGATGGAGCTATGAAAATAGCCATTGTTGTTGATAGTGAAAATAGACTCGTTGGAATACTTACAGATGGAGATATACGAAGAGGTTTAATTGATGGGATGACCCTCAGTAGTTCCATAGAAAGTATCATACAAACAAATCCTATTGTTTGTTATGTAAATGATTCCAAAGAGGATATCCTCGCAAAATCATTGGGTAAAAAAATTTACCACATGCCAGTTTTGGATGCACAACTAAAAGTGATTGGTATCGAAGATATAGACAGTCTTTTAGAACCAAAGGCAAGGATTAATAAAGTTGTTTTGATGGTAGGAGGTCTTGGTTCAAGACTCAGACCACTTACAGAAGACACCCCTAAACCAATGCTTAAAGTAGGAAATAAACCTATTCTTGAAACAATCATCAATAATTTTAAACAGTATGGCTTTAAAGATATCATTCTAAGTGTCAATTATAAAGCGGATGTAGTTATTGAGTATTTTGGCAATGGTGCAAAATTTGGTGTGAACATAGAATATGTCCATGAAGATAAACGCATGGGAACAGCAGGGGCTTTAAGCCTTATGCGAGGTAAGTTTGACGAACCATTTTTTGTAATGAATGGAGATTTACTCACAAATGTGAATTTTGAACATTTTTTAAATTTTCATAAAAACAGTAACTCAATCGCGACTATGGCAGTAAGAGAGTATGAATACCAAGTCCCTTTTGGTGTCATCAATCAAGACGAGGGAATCATTACTTCCATTGTTGAAAAACCGATGCAGAGATTTTATGTCAATGCGGGAATATATATTTTAAATCCTGAAGTTATAAACATGATAGAAGATGATACTTTTTATGATATGCCGACACTTTTTGATGATTTGATTAAAAGCAACAAAGCACCTATATCATTTCCTGTGCATGAATATTGGCTTGATATTGGTCAGATGAATGAGTTAAAACAAGCTAGAGAAGAGTATGCTACAGTTTTTGAGGAGCATCCATGAAGATGAAAAAAAAAGTCAATTTTGACATTTGTACATTTTGTAACCACAAATGCACTTTTTGCTCAAACTCAGACCCCCGCACCATAAAAGAGCAAACAACTTTAGAAGATTTTAAAAAAGTGATGGCAAATGTGGCACGGCATGTGCAAATTACTGAACTCGGACTCTCAGCGAAGGGCGAAGTGCTTGTTAACAAAGAGTTTGCAAAAATTGTTGCGTCTTCTAAAAAAGATTTCAATATTCCTTATGTCTATTTTAGTACAAACGGAGCATTACTTACTCAAAATAAAGCAATAGAACTTTTAGAAGCTGGTATCGACAGCATCAAATTTTCTATCAATGCACTCGATGCTTCCACTTATAAAAATGTTCATTTAGTAGATGATTTTGATATTGTTATACAAAATTTCAAAGATTTACTACAACTCAAACATGAGAAATATCCAAATCTTAGAATTTTTATATCTTCTGTGATTAACATCGATAAAGAGAGTTTAACAAAAAGATTTGAAGAAATTTTTGGTGCAAACTTTGCGTTAGTCAATGGCGTATCAGTTTATGCTTTAGGTTACACTCCTAAATTTGAAGTAACATCACAAAAAACTGTCACAAAAAAATGTAAAATTCCCTTTGATGAACTGTACATAAACTCTGACGGAACGCTTGGACTTTGTTGTAAAGACTACTTTGATTCGATAAATTTCGGTTCTTTGATTGAGCATGACTTTTTAGATATTTATAATTCCAAAGAGTTTGCAGATGTACGAGCAATGCATGAAAAAAGTGAATTTCCTGATAATCACTTATGTAAAAATTGTTTACTTTATGGAGGCGAATGATGTATCAAGGTAAAAAAATATTAGCGTTAATTCCTGCAAGGGGAGGCAGTAAGAGACTTCCCAATAAAAATATTTTAGATTTAAATGGAAAACCTCTTATTGCTTGGAGTATTGATGAAGCAAAAAAATCTAAATACATTGATACAGTACTCGTAAGTACCGATTCACAAGTCATTTATGATATCGCTCAAAAACATGGTGCTTATCTGCCATTTTTACGACCTGCAGAACTTGCTCTGGATGAGACGCGTTCTATTGATGTAGAAATCCATGCTTTAAATTTTTTAAGTGACCTCGGCGATAATTACGATGATTTGATTGTATTGCAGCCAACTTCACCGCTAAGAGATGTAAACGATATCGACTCCGCAATAGAGTATTACTATGCAAAAGAGGCTACTTCTGTGATTGGTGTGTGTGAAGTGGAGCACTCTCCGCTGTGGAGCAATACTTTGGATGAAAATTTAAGTATGGACAATTTTTTGGATGACAAATACAACAACTCAAGATCGCAAGATTTACCTCCATACTACAGAATAAACGGTGCTTTTTATATGTCAAAAGTGGATTCAGTTTTAAACAATGGTACTTTTTTTGTAAAGAAAAATATTTACGCATATTTAATGACTCAGGAACATTCAGTCGATATAGATACAAAGTTAGATTTTATAATAGCTCAAGCAGTTTTTCAAACAAAGGATAATTAGATGTCAGGACAACATATAGAAAAAAAAGAAGAAGAAGTTAATTACAATGCCAATGAGATAGTTTTCTCTAAAAATTGGGAGAGTTTCAGAGGCGAGGATTATGCTGAGTATAGAGCCAATTGGTCAAAATATCCAAAAGAGAGATTTGTATCTCACTTTCCACTCAACTTAGATATTGAAACGACAGACCTTTGTAACCTCAAATGCCCTATGTGTGCAAGAACTATGAAAGATGCGGATAAAGAGCATCATGTAGCAAAAAGCCGTTACATAGACAAAGAAGCCTACATGAGTATCATAGACCAAGCGGTGGAACATGGTGTAAAAGCTATCAAACTTCAATATTTGGGTGAACCGCTTTTGCATAAAGATGTGGCTTTTCAGGTGGAGTATGCAAAACAAAAAGGGATACTAGATGTGATGTTTAACACAAATGCCGTACTGCTTACTCCTGATTTGTCACTTAAACTTCTTGAAGCTGGACTGGATAAACTTTTTATCTCTTTTGATGCAGTTAATCCTAGACTCTATGCGCAACAACGCGTTGGAACGACCATAGGGGTGGTTATAGACAATATTTATGAGTTTATAAAACTTCGTGATAGATTCTACCCAAAAACACATATCCGTCTCTCTATGGTTATGTATGATGACCCTATCTGGCGTCGTCAGTTTGATGCTATGAAAGTGATGTGGGAAGGGCTTGTTGATTCCTTAGGATATGGAATCTTTAACGAAAGAAATCCAGACAAAAAGCACGAATACGACCCAGTTGAAGGCTTCGCATGTGAGCAACTTTTTCAAAGAATGTTCTTAAAATGCAATGGAAATGTAACAGTTTGCTGTGTGGATGATTCGGATGAGTACATCGTCGGAAACTGGAAAGAGCAAAAACTTATAGACATCTGGAACGCACCAAAATACAAAGAGATAAGAGATGCACATGCCAACGGAGAGTACTACAAGATCCCAATGTGCCGAAAATGCTTCTTGCCTGATTTGTATAAAAAAACTTATTTGGATAAGTGAGATATGGTATTAGAGTGGGAGTGCATATATTACGAATGCCACTCTTTTACTCTTTTAAGATTCATTATCTTGGTGTAGTTTATGGAAGTATTTTTTTGTAGTTTATAATTGTATTTGTCTTATAAAGCAAGTTTGCTAAGTTAGATGGTGGAGAGTCTATTGTCGGTTTATAATCAGCCCATATACGCAAAGTCTTTAATTCAGTAAAAACATTATAAGCATTCTTACATGTAGAATTATGAGAGTTTCTTTTTAATATATTTACTATCTGCTCATGTTTATTGCCAGTTTGGGAAGTTTTTAGCTGTGGAAGTTCATCTATAATTTTATTATATAAAGCATAGTATAAACGGTTAATAATACTTCTATTCAATGTTTCTTGCCCCACCAATGAAACAGATGGACTTATATTGCTAAGGTTGTACGCTAATGTATATAACTCAGTTGATAATTGCTGGTGAGTCATCATATAAAACTCACTCTATCAAAATGTTGTTTATTTAAAGCGTTGAAGTCGATACCTGCAATTTTTTGCAACTCTATTGTAGGCATTTCAGATTTAAGTGTAGCAAACTTATTTAATGATTTTTTGAGTACATCTTCTATTTCAAAAATATTGTCTGTCTCATTTTCAGAGATGTAGTTACTTGTTAAAAATAGAACTCTATCTTCTATGTCATCGCTGTACCAATAGTCATCTAAAATAATATTTGATTTATCTATTTTTAACTCTGTTTGTAAAGCAAAAAAGATATGTTTAGCTTCCATACCTTTATATGCCAAGTTTACATAATCTTGAATTTGTTTTTTCATTCCATCCAATAAAACAAGAATCGCTCTAATATCATCTTTACTAGACTTACTTAAATTAAAATCTTTTTTTCTTTTATCCAACATTTTGAAAAAATCTCGTTTGTCATCGATTTGATATGTTAAAGTAGCTAAATAACCTGCTACTTTTTGAGAATCTTCTCTCACCCAAGTATGAATATATTGAGTTAATACAAGTATGACTTGCTGATTAAACTGCGTAGAATTAGCAAGCATTTCACTTGTTAATTGTTCTATTTTTGATGACTGGTGCTGCTCAGCTGAGATCGATATTTCTTTGATATTTTTATCTGCATAATTAATAAACTCTTCACTATTAGATTGAAACGCCATTAAAGAAGTTGTTGCGCATAATGCTAAAGAAATTAAACTATTTCTTAATCCCATATAAAAAAACCTTTGGATGAATCTCTTGATTGTGAAATTTTAGTATAAAAGTTGTTAAAAGCTACTAAATATAAAGTAGGTTTTATGCTTGAAGCTATTAAAACATTTCATTTTTTCAAACTATCATATTTTTATAAGTCTGTCACAATTTCCGAGTGTTTATACAATCTCTTTCTAGACTCTCACAAATCTCTTAAACATCAGCCTCTCTTTTGTGAGAGAGGTGTCTTCTATAATTTCTCTGAGTATTTTTGTGCTGTCTCCAAAACCAAAAATTCCTTTGTTGGCTTCGCACTCTTTTTTAATATTTTCGTAATTTTCTAGTATGTATGTGAGTTTTTCTTCTATCTCTTTTTTGTCTAAATCAACATCAAAAACATTATTTGCTTTTTTTCTGTTGCCTTGTCTGTCGCCAATATTGAGCGTTGGAGTTTTGTAGAGGCAAGTTTCTAAGAGTCCACTGCTTGAGTTGCCGACTACAATGGTGTCAAAATTTTTGTAGAGGCTAAGCATGGTAAGTGTGCCTAAGTTTTTTACAAGAGCAATGTTATTTTCAAAGGTATTGTTCTCTAAATATTTTATAATTTCTTCTGAGCCTGTATCGTTGTTTGGATAGGTTAAAATAATATTGAGATGAAATGCATCTAATATCTCCAACAAGTTTTTAAAGTCTAAATAGTTGGCATGTGGATTTTTATATTGCGTAGAGTGGTAAGTCACAATAAGTATTTTTTTACTCAAATCAAAGGCTGAAAACTTTGTCTTAATTTCCTCTTTTGTAGGAAGAAGATTTAACCTATCATAATCATAAGTGGAGATACCGACATTTTGAACTCTCCAAGCCTCTTCGCCTAATTGTTCTACAACATTTTTTGAATCTTGCGAAAGAGTAAAATGCAGATGTGCCATTTTAGTAATTACATGTCTGATGTTAGAGTCCAAATACGCATTGTCCGTTACATCTCCACCAGCATAGTGAATAAGCGGTGTATTGTGCAAAAAAACAGCTGATGCAAACGCAAAACTCTCCGGTCTATCACCCAAAACAAAGGCATAGTGATAGCTATTTTCTTTAAGAATATCGACTGTTTTTTGATGGATGAGAGCAAAGGAATCTATGTGAGCATCTGGATTATTTGGGATTGCTATGTTTATCAGATTGACACTCAAACTATATTTTTGAATACTCTCTTGTATCTCTACACTTG
>JAABQD010000066.1 GCA_011391635.1 Sulfurimonas sp.
TACAATATTATGTACTTTTAGCTAATTCAACACACTTTTCCATATACCCTTAATTTTTATCAAAATTTATTGCTGATATTTCTGCCGATACCCAGTGTATCTGTTTTTGGAGACATTCTAAAAAGAGAAGTTTGCGAAATATTTTAAATAATACTATAATAATATTTAAAATAAAAAAATAGGATAAAATATACTATGATAATACTTAAAAGTTTAGAAGATTACCAATATCAGCTTGCCAGTTATATAAAATCTTTACGACTTGAAGAATCAAAACATACTCAAAAATCTAAAGCTTTACAGTGTGGTATTGCATTCGCGACATATGTAAAATTAGAAAATACAGGTAAAGGTTCTATTGAGATGCTGCTTAAGGTGATGTCCACTTATGGGTTACTTTCAAAAATAGACGAACTTACAAAAATCATAGAACCATCACCGAGTGAAAAATTTTTTAAAAATACGACAAATCGTAAAAAAAGAGTTCGTCATGCGTTAAAGGACAAAAACGATGATTGAAGTTTCTTTATTTGGCAATAAGGTCGGTATACTTGAGCAACGCAAAGAAGGTATATTGTTTGACTTTTATGAAAGCTTTCGCATCAATTCACTTCCTATATCTCCATATAAACTTGACCCTGAAATCAAAATGAAATATAACTATTTTGATAGTATGTATGCAAACGGGTTACCCGGTATTTTTAATGATAGTTTACCTGATGGGTATGGCGCGATGATGATGCTGAAGCACTTTAGGCAAAAACAGGGAAACTCAAAGGTTACAACGCTTCAGAAATTAGCTTTTGTAGGGACTGACGGCATTGGAGCTTTAGAATATACACCATCAGAATCGTATTTTGATAGGTTTGATATTGACATTGAGACACTCCCTCAAACACTTAAAGGTAAAATTGAGGGGAATGTTCCTGATGTATTAACAAGTTTGATGAAGTTACCATCTCCTGGAGGTGCACGACCTAAGACATCAGTCTTGTATGATCCTATAGCTAAAGTTATGAAAGGCGGACATACTAGTAATGCCACAAAAGATTTACAAGCATGGATTATCAAGTTTGATGAAGAGGGGTCACAGCTAACAATTTTGGAGAAGTTGTATCAAGACATAGCAAAACAATCGGGGATACTTACTCCAATAACAGAACTACTATATGTCAATAATGAGGTGCATTTTGGAATTAAAAGGTTTGATCGCCTAGGTGTAGAAAAGCTACATCAAGCAACAGTATCAGGCTTGCAGCATTTAAGCCATATGGAAAGTAACAATTTATCTTACGAAAATTTACTTGTAATGACCCAGCAACTTACAAAAGATATGCGGCAAGTCAAAGATATGTATAAGCGTATGGTATTAAATGTTGTAGGTAAGAATTGTGATGATCATCTTAAAAATACCTCATTTTTAATGAATAAAGATGGTCAATGGAACATATCTCCAGTGTATGATATAATTTATAATACTGGACCTGCAACCTTCGGGGAACACTTTTTGTCTATAAATCGAAAAACCAAGGATATTACAAAAGAAGATTTGTTACGCGCAGGTCAATGTGTGGCTTTATCACAAAATGAGATGATCTATTGTATAGATGAAGTTAGCGATGCGTTTAGCGACCGTTTTAGAAGTATTCATGAGTATGGTCTTGGGGGAGATTTGATTAACGAGCTTAAGCAAAATATTAAATTAGCTAAAATGTAGCCTGATTACCTTGAACTCTTGTTCTAACCGCTCCTAACAGAAATCCCAATGGTCTTTGATAGTGATACCCGTAGTTAGTAAAAACAATAACAATAATTGAGTCTAAATATTGGTATATATTGTCTATGATATTTAAAGTCAGGAGGAAGAATGAAACTACATAAAATACTCATTTTTGGATTGTTAGCCATGTCGCTGGAAGCAGGGGAGTGTTGGAAGATCAAAGACAAAGACCAGCAAGCACTTTGCGAAAGCAAATATGAGCATAAAAGGTCTTGCTGGAAAATAAAGAATATAGACACTCAAGCCTACTGTGAAGCATCGGCATACAACCAAAAATCGTGCTGGAAGATTAAAGAAAAAGATGCAAAAGCGATGTGTGAAGCAGAGACCGGTAATTAAAGATGAAAAAACATATTCATAAATTTACCAAGTTTTCAAAGACTGTTGGTAAAGGTATAAAACTTGAAATGAGGGAAACGATTGAAATTCCTTCTCTTATTAAAAGAAAAGAATATAAAAAGGCTGGCGGTCAGGTTGCAGATCTGTTTAAAATGACTGGATTGGCCATTGTGTGGATTGTTCCTGGAGGCGCTGTTATTACTGCTATGATTTTAAAATTCTCCCACAAGGCAAGACCCAGTGCATTTCAGCCTGAGGAAAAAACACCCGATAATGTGTTGCTAGAAAATGACAAGAAAGATTCGCTAGATATGTAAACTTTTTTATAAAACAGACATAAAGCTGTTAAAAACAAACGCTATACTATGCAATATCAATAAGAGGTGAGACTGAATGAATAATTTCAAAATGTGTCGGAAATCATTTTTACACCTTTTTGCATACTTTTTGTATTCGTGTAGAGACAAGTTTTGGATTCAGTCCTGTCTGTTCTGCAATTCCCTATTTTTAAGCAGCTTTCATACTGCCCATTTTAACTCCGCCGTTGACAGCAGATGCTGCCAAGTTCACTATCGATCCTGCAAGTGCAGCTCTGAGCTTCATCACAGCTCCGCTGTATGCTACTCCAGCTGATAGCAACGGTGACAATATCTACGAAGTAACCATCTTGGTTACAGATGGTACAGATACGGCATCTATTGACTTGCATGTATCCGTACAGCAGGTCATTCCATAATCTCATGCATCACTGCCTTGGTTACTCAGGGTAGTGTGTAGTTTTCTTTTTCGCATTTCTGAAATGACCCCTTATTATAGACACTGAATTAGACAACCTTAAGATATTTTACCAATTGGATAAGCTTGTTAACGGCGAAGGATAGAGGGGGGGTGTTCATATGTTAATGCTTTAGAATTTAATATTCTATCGGACTGACACAAAATTTCTAACGCTCCCAAATACAAAATAACCCTTCTTATGCCATAGGAACTTAGCCCGCGGGACGAAGCTTTTAAAGAGCGAAGCCACTAAGAACTAAAATCTTGCTCCACTTCTTTAAAAAAGTCGCTCATCTGAATCCCTAAAGTCTTACAGATTTTATAAAGATGCTCCATGTTGAAATGCTTATCATATTTATTGTTTTCGCAATTGGAATAAAAAGCTATAGATTTAATCCCTATGGCAAGTGCCATGTCTAGTTGGGATATCTTTTTGCTTTCTCTTAAAAGCTTGACATGCTTCCCAACAACTTCATGGTATTTTTTGATTTCTTTTTCAGGGATTTCGGAGAGAGTCTTGTCCATATTTATCCTATAGAGTAATATGACACTAAGATTACAAGGTTATAATGTTTAAGTCATTATCCTATAGGATAAATTTTAAATAAAAAGGGAAAATTATGAATCAAGGAA
>JAABQD010000067.1 GCA_011391635.1 Sulfurimonas sp.
GTGTAAAAAATGTTGAGCTTATGGCAAAACACACAGACATAGACAAGCTTTTATCTTCTTTGCAACCTGCTTTGAAAAAAGAAGTTCAAAAAGAGCAACTACAAATACCAAATGAGAGAGAGATTATTCAGTTAATCAATCTTGCAAAGAGTGAGATATCCAATAAAAAACACCGTACACCTTTAAATATAGCAACAAAAGTAGCTGCTAAAGTTGAAAATGTTTCTATATCTACAATATATAACCACACCAAAGTAGAGGAGGTAAAACAACAATTAGAACTTAAGACGATGCACGATGTACTTATTCACTCATTAAAATCAAGTAAGTTGGACACGCAAAAACTTTTTGCGAGTCTCAAAAATACAGACAAATATCACATTGAAGAGGTAATTGAAAATGTCAAAAGAGCAACCAGACCAGAAAGTGAGCGAGAACGATTTGCTCAAAGCTTTGGTTCAATCTCAAGTGAGTTTAAGCGAGCGAATGAATCTTATGTTAGAAATGTTGGAAATGATAGCCGAGAAGCTATCGCCGCCTCAGAAAGAGGAATCACAGGAGCCGAGCTTGAAAGATATGATGCTACTGATGTTAGAACAGCAAGAGATGGTTATCCAGTCGTTGTCACTAGAGAAGATTTACAAAGAGCCGAATCCCTCCACAGAGCTAAATACGGACAAAACACAAAAAAAGGAGAAATTGAACTATGAGTAAAAATTTACAGGTACTAGAAGAGTTATCAGATTCAATTCGAGAATTGGATCATAAATTTTGTGCTTGGATATTCAAGTGGCAAGTGATGGATTTAAGAGATAAAGCGGAGCTGCTTTTAGAGTCAGTTTCAAGACTAGAAGATAAAGAGAAAGATGCAGCGATAGCAGCAGCACAAGCGTTTTTAATCGAGGTTAAACCGGTTATTTTAGAGTTAAACAAGCAAAACACACAAGGAGCTTAAAATGAGTAAAACAGAATTTGAAACAATGATGCGCAGCCTTGCGCGAGTCAGAACTTTATTTCATGATGCAGCAGCAAAAAATAATGAAATCGCAGAAAAGATAGGAGAGATTCAAGGGATAATCATGTCAAATATCGATCCGCTTAAATTTTCGCAAGAACCTGATTTTTTTGCGATTTCCAAAATAAAAAATAGGAAAGCAGCATGAAAGTCTTATCTAGCTTTATGCTCGTTTACTTGAAAATGTTGAAAATGTTTTTTTTGACAATCACTCTCACTCTTGCTGTAGGTTTTATTTTTACAACCGTAGTAAACATTGTCCAAAACTCAGATATATCACTTATACCGTTCTCGCAATTTTTTCAATAGGAGTAAGACATGAATTTTATAGTCAATAAAATCACATACATCTTAGAGCGACCATTATTAATGGTAATGGTTGTCGTTTTAGCTTTAGGGCTTCAAGTCATAAATCTTACAAAGGAGGTTAAAAATAATCAAGCAGAAATCAGACAACTAGGAGTGGAAAAGGTATCTATCGTTCCGAGACCTGCAAAACAAGTTCTACCGTTACCGTCAGAGGTGCATATTCCTAATATGCCTACAAATACAAAACTACCACAGGAGAAATAACAATGGATTTATACGCTAAAAAATATACGGTGTTAATGGGGAATGAACCATTAATATTATGGATAAAAAATAATGAGTTAAAAAGTACTAAATTTATGGACAAGCGAGTTCAGCTTAATTTAGATAGTGAGGCTATCAAGTTGATAAAAGATAATCCTACCCGTTTTATCAACGGCAACAATTTGACCGATAATCTTAACTTCACAAAAGAAGTATCGCGAATGATGTCGAGTAAATTAGACCTTGCAATCGCAAAAAACGACACTAAAACGCTCTCAAGATTCGCTCGCTCAGAACTTATACCTAAAAGCATGGAGAATGACTTTATCAACGCTATCAACCGCCCCAACGGTTTAAGAGGTGTCTTAAGCAAAGCTGTAAATCAAACAAACGCTATCGTTCAGAATCTAGCAAAGAAAATAGACCGTTTCTTTGACAAAGTAAACGACCGTGTCGCGAACAAAAAATTAGATAAATACCTTGAAGAGTACCAACTTAAAGAGTTTAACAAGGCCCCACCAGCAAAAGACTTAGACTTAAAAAAACATCTTGACCCTAAACTGATGGAACTTGCTGAAGAGTTTCATAAAGAAAAAGGCTTATCAAAAAGAGAGTTTGATCCTGCTTTTATACTCGGCGATAAAATTATCTTAAACGATTTCCTAAAACAAGCCATCAGAAAACAGTTTTCTTTAGCAGATGCAAAAGCTGCTTTTATTAAAACAGACCTTGCCTCGATAGAAAGAGCAAATGCACATGTCAGTAAATCTGAACTCAAAGATGCTACAAAAAATATAAAAGACCTGGAATCACGCTTAAGTGTTTATGAACAAAAGGAAGCATCGAAGAATGAAACTCTTAAAGATTTTGAGGTTCTTTCCAAGTTCCTCAAATCAACCGACAAGATAGACTTATTATGTGAGAATAAAGAGTATCTGGCATTATCACCACAAGAGCAGACCAAATACGAGGATTTGCATATTTTTCAGTATGAGCCCATAAACGACAGACTCGCAGAAATTCATGCCATCATGAAAGATTATGAAAAGTCCGAGCAACAAGCAGAGCCGCAAGCAGAAAAAGAAACTGTTATCGATAGAACTCCTAGTATTGATTTTTTCGATAAATCAGTCCAAGCTAAAATCACTCAAGAGTGGAGTAAACAGCAAGCTTCTAATCGTGAGAGTGCTTCTCCTACTAGAGACTTCATGAATATATCCGCCGTCCGTTTTGGTGGTGTTTCGGAAACATCTCTCACTAAGTGGGCTATGGCAGCAAAGACACACAACCAAGCAGACCCACAAATCATAGATAAGTTTGTAGAAGCTTCTCTTAGAAATGCAAATGAGTTGGCAAAAGTAGGTATTCTCAAAGAACAATCACCAGGCGAATACAAGTTCTCGGACAACTATTCAAAACAATCTCTCTATCAAAACATCGATAAACCAGTAGCTCAAATAGCGGAGGCAAACAAAGGCACTGTTAAAGAAGTCTCTATCGATAGAGATGAGCTAAAAGAGCGTGTCGCCCACATGTCGAGCGAAGAGAGTTATAAAAATATGCTCACTCCTAGCGGTGAGTTGGATTCTAAAAAATTGTATGAGTTCGGACAGAAACTTCAAAGTGTGGCTACTGCCTTGCTTGAGAAAGAGTCTCCGAATGTAGTAGTCACCCGTGAAATGCTTCAAAAAGCAAATCTCGGCACACAACAGCAAAAAACTCAAGGGGCGGAAAATGTCAGAGGATAAGCGTATTTTCATGGAACTAGGCGACGGTGCAGATTTTGAGAGTTCAAAATCAACAGAGCCAAAAAAAGAAATTCAAGAACAAGTTCAAGACTTTGCACTGGATGAGACCCTTAACAAGCTCATAGGCAGCGTAGA
>JAABQD010000068.1 GCA_011391635.1 Sulfurimonas sp.
CTTTTTTATCTTTATCCTCCCTCCAAAATAAACGAAGAGACGCTTCCCACTCTTTCGAGTACGGTGATAGATGGCTTTTATCTGCCATCAGCTGATCTCACTGCAACACTGACTTTGGAAGATATCATACGGATGGGACAGGAAATGCACACACAGGAGTGGGGTATCAAAAATATATTTTTAACCAGAACACTGGAAGAAGGTTTGGCGCAAAACACGCTTCAGGTTGGAGACCCTTTGTTGTTGCGTATCTTCAAACAAGAGGCGATTTTGGAAGTGTGGATGCGTGGGGATGAGGGGTATAAGCATATCAAAGATTATGCCATCTGTGCCTATTCGGGTGGACTTGGTCCTAAGTTGGCTGAGGGTGACGGGCAGTCTCCAGAAGGGTTCTACAAGGTAAGAAAAAAACAACTCAACCCAAACAGCAAATTTCACCTTGCTTTTAACCTGGGTTACCCCAACAAGTATGACAGAGAACATCAACGTACAGGCTCATTTTTGATGGTACACGGCAACTGTGTCTCCATTGGCTGTTATGCGATGACCGATGAAAAGATAGAAGAGATTTATGCTTTGGTGGAAAGCGCGTTACATCAGGGTCAAAAAAAGGTTTGGGTGCATATCTTTCCGTTTAGGATGACAGAGGAAAATATGGCGTTGAACACAGATAACCCATGGTATGATTTTTGGGAAAATCTCAAAGAAGGCTATGATTATTTTGAAGCTGAAGCACTGCCGCCACAGATTAAAGTAGAAAACAAACGCTATTGTATTTACGAATCAGATGAGTAATAATTTCATGTTAAAATCTCATATAAATCCACAAAATTAGGAGTGTGATCTAACTGTGTAAATTTTTCAAAGTAGATTTATTTCACACTCTCTTTTATTCGGCACTAAGTTAAATATTTCTTGAAAATATATCCCATTTCTCATCTACAAATTCTTTGATCTCTTTTTCAAAACGCTCTATCGAAAATGATGAAGCATGTTCAGATATAACCTTGTGATCAAAAGTCATAGTTTCAAATTTATCAATGGATGCATTAAGTGAATCAACATTCTGCTTATCATATAAGATACCCGTTATTCCATCTATTACAGTGTCCGTTATACCACCTTTTCCATAGGCGACAACAGGTGTGCCGCACATCATTGCCTCTACAGGCATAATGCCAAAATCTTCATAGGCGGCAAAGACATAAGCTTTTGCTCCCTTCATCAGTCTTTCCATTTCACCATTACTGATATGTCCAAGTATAATGATATTATTTGTAGCAATACTTCTGATCTCTTGTAATTCTGCACCACTTCCTGCAACTATTAAAGGTTTTCCATTCTCTATAAAAGCTTCCACAATCATTTTAATCTTTTTATATGGAACCAAACGGGAAGCACTAAAATAATATTCTTCTTTTTTTTCACATAAACTATATCGAGTAGCACTAACAGGAGGATAAATAATTTTTGCATCTCTCCTGTAATATTTTTGAATCCTTCTTTTTACAAAAGAGGAATTTGCAATAAAATAATCTACTCTATTTGAGGAGGCAACATCCCATACTCTTATTCTATGGAGTATATATGATAGAATTTTTTCTTTTATGCCTTTTATGTGATGTTCATCTTTGTATGCAAAATACATATCCCAAGCATATCGTATAGGTGTATGGGTATAACATATATGCAATTGATCCGGTCCTGTTAATACACCTTTGGCTACCGCATGTGATGATGAGATTATAAGGTCATAATTACGTAGGTCAAGTCTCTCGATGGCTAAGGGAAAAAGAAAAAGATAATGCTGAAAATACTTCTTTGCAAAAGGAAGTCTTTGTATAAATGTATAAGTAGCTTTTTTGCCACCAAGTATTTTTTTCCTTTGGGCATCAGTAAAAAAGTCAACTACAGCAAAAAAGTCTGCTTCAGGATAAATATTTAACAAGGAAGTGACAACATTTTCTGCACCACCTTCTACTTTAAACCAGTCATGTACTATGGCTACCTTCAATGATTCTCCTTCGTTAAAACTTCTTTAAATATTTTTATATGTTCTTCTGCCGCTTTGTTCCAAGTAAATTGCGCTGATCGTTCTAAACCTTTTTGAATCATTTTTTTCTGCAAGGTTTTGTCTTTCAAAAGCATTTGGGTTTTTTCTTTAATATCGTTCATTGAATGGGGGTCTACATAAAGTGCAGCATCCCCACATACTTCAGGCAGTGCCGTTACATCCGAAACTATCACAGGTGTACCGCATGCCATAGCTTCCAATGGAGGAAAACCGAAGCTTTCATGAAAAGAGGGGAAGACAAAAAGTTTTGCATTTTGGTAGTACCTGATTAGTTCAACTTGCATTGCGCCATCTATTATTTCAATATTTTCAGCCGTCTTTGCCTCATTTAGCAGTGCAGCGATCGTTTTATTTTGTGTAAAGGTAGAAACACCTGGTAGAACCATCTTCAAAGGATTCGTCTTAAATTCCGGCATGAGAAATATCTTCAGTACAGCCTGAAAGTTTTTGATCTCATTCATCGAACCAACATAAAGCGTGTAGTCCGATTTTTGTTCTTCTAATGTTGCGAAATAGGGTGATATACCATGATTGATCACGTTAATCTTTTTTTCTGTCCAGGGATATTCTTGAATGATACGCTCTTTACTGAAGTTTGAGATGGTCACTATATGTTGAGCTCTTCTGAGGATTTTTGGTACTAAAAAAGCATAATATTTTTGAAAAAAAGAGGAGTATTGTTTAGGGAAATCAAGGAATGCAAGGTCATGAAGTGTCATCACAAGTTTAGTTTTTTTAGGAAGCCAAATCGGGCCAATATTTGAGGGACAATAGAGAATATCATATTTTCTGGCATAGAAAGGCAATAAGGTATGTTCCCAAATTTGTTGATAATATTTGTTTTTATATTTTGGTGTGACAGCCGTGATGGTGTGATCTGCTTTATGCAAAGCTTTTGATATCTCCTGAGCATGTCTTTGTACACCACTGATATGATCGTGCGCCAGTACGCGACCATCTATTAATATTTTCATATATTCACCGTGCTATCTACGATATTTAGTACGCTATTTACTCTCTTTGTCCAATTTGAATTCTCTGCAAATTCTTTGAATGTATTTAGATCACTATGTGTAGAGGCTTTTTTAATAGCATCGATGAATGCTTCTGTGGTATTACATAAAAATGCAGGGGATTTTAATTCTTCTAACTGAGGCCAATTCATTGATACAACAGGTAATCCGCAGGCAAAATATTCATAGAGTTTTAAGGGGTTTATACTCTCTACAAGATCTTTATGTTTTGTTGTATCAAAAGGAATAATCCCAACGTCTGCATTAAACAAAAATTGAGCTATGCGTTCATGAGGTTTTTTACCCAAAATAAAAATATTTTCAAGATTTTCAAGTTGGGAAAGATCACATTCTAT
>JAABQD010000069.1 GCA_011391635.1 Sulfurimonas sp.
ACGCTCATGCTGATTTGAGCGGTTGTTGTATTGTTGTTATCTCTTCTATATTGAGTTGATAACCGACACCTCGGACAGATACTATGATATCCGTGGCTAATTTGGTGCGTATCCTGAGAATTAATTTTTTTATTGCCGATTCACATACGGAATCTAACGGCCATAAATTTCTTCGTATCTCCTCTTTTGTCGTAGGTTTGGAGCGATTTTTTATCAAGAGCAAGAGTAATTGCAACTCTTTGGTTCCTAATGTGACAATTGAGTTATTCAAGAAGAGTTCTTGTGTCGTCATGTTAAATAGGAGGTGTTTGCCTAGTACAACTAACTCTTCTATTTCTGAATTTCTTCGAATGGATTGATAGACTGATTTTGTAAAGTGTTCTGTATTGAATGGTTTGTACAGATACGCATCGATTGAGAGATTTGCCATTTCTAAAAGGATAGTATGTTCGATGCGTTTGGATAGAACCATAATAGGGGTGTGGTAATCATATTGACGCAATTGTTGAATGAACTTTACTCCGTTTATATCTGCTGTTTTATCGGTAATAATAATCAAATCAGGTGCATTTTCTTTATAAAGAGCAACACCATCTTGATCGTTGTCTGTCACAATTGTTTTTTTAAATAAAACTTCTAATATTTCTAAGTTTTGAGTTCTCTCGATTGAGTCTGCGTCTATATAAAGAACATTTTTGGATTGCAACGGTAAAAGATTTTTAAACAATGCAATTCCCCCCTTTTAAATATATTTGAATAATATGAAGCGACATAATAGCAATGTAATGGTTCCTTCTTAGTGCCAAAAAGCATAGATAAGAGGAACCGATATGTCCCCAAGTAAAAAGTAGAATTCTAGGATTCAAATATTTTAAAGGAGAAATCATATGTCAAAAAGACTCTTAATCGTAGATGACTCTACTGTTATGCGAATGACGGTTAGTTCGATTCTAAAAGAGACTGGATATGAAGTTATAGAAGCAGAAAATGGGCAGGTCGCTTTAGACAAAGCGAAGCAAACGCCTGTAGATCTTATTATATGTGATGTAAATATGCCTGTCATGGATGGGTTAACTTTTGCTCGTCTTATCAAGGAAGAGGCTTCCTATCGTTTTGTTCCAATTATCATGCTTACTACTGTAACGGGACAAACAGAGATGGAAGCGGGTAAAGCAGCAGGGGTAAAAGCGTGGATGGTAAAACCATTTGACAAAGCAAAACTCTTAGGTGCAGTTGCAAAACTTTTAGGGTAGGGGGACTACATGCTAAAAATGGATGCTTCAATATTGGGAGTGTGTCCTTTGGAAGATTTCACTATTTATAGTGTGGAAGAGTTGACAAGAGAGTTGCTCAAATCACTTCCAACTGCACAAGAAGTGAGTGTAGATTTGTCACATATAGAAAAGATAGATACTGCCGGATTTCAACTTCTAGTATCGCTTAAAAAAAATTGTATAGAGAGTGGAAAAAAATTTGAGATAGTCGGTATGAGTGATACCGTAGAAAATTTTATGACTCTGTTTGGATATGAGATAAATGGTAAACAAAAGGGCGATACATGACTTCTGGAATAAGTTTTAGTGACATAGCAAAAGATTTTCGCGAGGAGAGCATCGAGTTACTAGATGCGATGGAAATATCTCTCGTACACATTCGTGAAAACGGGATGGATCATGAGTCTATCAATGCTGTTTTTCGTGCTGCCCATACGATTAAGGGTACAGCTGGGATGTATAAAATCGATTTTATTGTAGAGTTTACGCATATTGCAGAAAATCTTTTAGATCAAGTACGAAATGGCAAAGTAGAGATGAGTGATGAGCTGAGTGACCTCTTTTTGGAATGTAAAGATCATATGCAAAATCTTGTAGAGTTTGCGGTGATGACGAACAATATGGAAGAACCTTCCAAAGAGCTTATAGAAGTGAGCAAAAGTTTGATTGTGGTACTTAGTGAGAACCTCGCAGGTGGTGCAGCAACACACGCACATACGGAAAATTCCGAGTCACTCAATCAGGTGGATTCTGTAACCTCTAAAAGTGTAAATGCATGGAGATTAGAGATTTCTTTTAGCCCTACGGTCATGGAACAAGGGTTTGAACCTGCTAGTTTTTTGGCATATTTGCGTAAAAATTCTGAAACTTTTGAGATAACTCCCAACACAGCGACTATACCTTCTCTTGAAGCGTTAAAACCTACATCGTGTTATATGTCGTTTGATATTTGTTTTTCGACATCTCTTAGCAGAGATGAGATTGTTGAAGTGTTTGAGTTTATTCACGATGAATGTACACTGAACTTAGTCGAAGATAATTCTGTAGAAGAGGTTTGTATCGCAGAGCCAATAGCACCGGTACCGACAGCATCGACACCAACTATGCCAAAAGCTCCAGCAAAAGTGGACACAAGCAAAGTTACACCTGTTCAGTCTCAAGCGGTACAAAACAATTACAGTATCCGTGTAGATGCTGAAAAAATTGACCAGTTGATTAATTTAATCGGAGAGATGGTTATCTCGAATGCGAATGTTGTACAGCAATCTATTAATCTTCAAAACAGCGAACTCATCGAGTCGGTTTCTCTTGTTTCTCGTATGCTTGAAGATATTCGTGGAAGTGCTATGCAGATAAGAATGGTTCAGATAGGCGAGAGTTTTAACCGCTTCAAACGAATCGTTATAGACCTTTCTAAAAAACTTGGAAAAGATATAGAACTTGTCATAAAAGGTGGCGATACAGAGCTTGACAAGACGGTTGTTGAGAAGATTACGGATCCTTTGGTGCATATCGTACGAAATGCAATCGACCATGGAATCGAAGCTCCATCTGAGCGAGGAAGTAAAAATCCTAAAGGTACTTTGACTCTCAATGCATATCATGATGCAGGGACGGTGGTTATTGAGATTACCGATGATGGAAAAGGACTCGATGAGGCTCTTATCTATAAAAAAGCGGTAGAAAAAGGGATTATCGAAGATGGAACGCATCTAACACAACAGGCTATTTACAAGCTCATCTTGGAACCAGGATTTTCTACGGCTGCACAGATTACAGATGTTTCAGGTCGTGGTGTTGGGATGGATGTGGTCAAGCGAAATATCGAAGCACTCCGTGGCAATATAGAGATAAAAAGTAAGCAAGGCGAGGGGACAAGTTTTATCATCCGTTTGCCTTTGACCTTGGCGATTATCGATGGCTTTTTGGTGCGAGTTGGAGAGACTTTTTATGTTATTCCTTTAGATATGGTGGTCGAGTGTATCGAGCTGAG
>JAABQD010000070.1 GCA_011391635.1 Sulfurimonas sp.
TTTTGTTCTTCGTTCCCTATACTCCCTTGAATTATCATTTTGAGATCTCAAATCACCATTTTTTACCATTTCTTACTCCTCTTATTTGTGGTGGTGGAATATCCTTATTTTGCATTGATTCCATTAGACTGGTGATAAATTCTCCAAATTCAATTTCTACATCCCAAGGTCGATTAAAATACACATCTGTACTAGATGAATTCGAATGACCCATAGCATTACTTGTAAACCATTTTATATGTTGTGTCTTTTCAGATTGTCCATTCATAATTAATTTTGCCTCTATTGTCGCCATAACACTACCAAACATATGTCTTAACGAATGAAGGCCCAACCCTTTCAGTTTGTAAGCATAAGATGGATGGCGATCAGATAACTGTTTGAGATGTTTTTTAAATGACTTATATACTTCACCCGATGAGAGTCGTTTTCCTGTTGAACGAACAAAGAAGAAAGGATGTCTTGGTTTTCGAAGAGATTCAGGCAATGGAGAGTATTCTGCTAATGCATTGAAAAACAATAGTCGATAATTATTATTGAGCCAAAAAAGTGGTGTTCTGGCTTTATAATTTGTGGGGATAGGGTATTTAAATGGAAATTTTTTATGGGCAGAATCAGTAGCTATATCTATCTTGTATACATCTTTCAGAAATTGGTTTCTTCCTATTCCATGATAGCCTAGTTGATCATTTGATTTTGGATCAATCAGCCAAACATTCTTAGAGCTGTAATCGATATCATAAAATGTTAAATTAAGTGCTTGGTTTGATCTCGCTGCACAAGCACCATACAATAGATACAGTAAACGTTCCTGTGGTTTTGCAAGCTGAAGCAATTCATCATATAGTTTAAATGGGAATGCTTTTATATCGCCTTTGTTGTTTGTATCCTTAAATGGTAGTATCGACACATTATCCAATAAAATATTTTGCATATACTTAGACATTTTTAAGCCATAACCAGAACCTTTATTATACTTGGATTGTTGACTATATGCTAGAAAGTTTTTTTCAATATTGTACTCTTTGGCTTTGAATGTACCCATATATTTAAAAAAAGATTCCACTGCTCTTTTTTCTTTCTCTATAGTCGAAGGCTGTTTTGGCTTAGACTCATAAAGCATATATTCTATTTCTTCATCAAACTCAAGTATGTTACTTTCGTTTGTAATTTTGAAGCCTGACTCTAAAGCCACCAAATATCTTGCAAAATATAGTTGCAAATCCTCATCATTTTGAATATCATTTACAAGCGTCCACAACCAAAAATGGTACAAACTATTTAACTTATTTTCAATTGTGAGCAATGCATTTCTTTTAACCAACTTTAAATATTTATAGTAAGAGTTTAGTTTATAAAGAGTGATCACATTGCCACCAACCACAACACTTGCATATGCTAATTTATTTGTCACTATCAACATTTTAACTTCTTTATTCAATCATATATAGTATTAATTATATTGCATATTTTATAAATTTAAACTTAAAAGAATTGATAGTATAATCTCCAGATTAAGGTTATTTTAGGATTTATTAATTCAATTATTATTTATATATAGTTGACTTGATCCCTGTCTACAAACTCAAACAAGGGGCCAGCATAGGTGAACTTAAACCTGAAAAAATTTACTGTGAACATGCTTCTGCCCTTTTAGATATCTATCTTGAAGATGATGACATTCTAGACCTGCGCGCAGGGTTTTATGATAAATTCTACAAACCAAGCAAGCCCTATACAACCCTTAAGTTTATTAAGGAGGGAAAAGTAGTCAGCCATTGGGCAAAAGCTTATAGGGGGCTTGTTTTGAGAGCGATTGCACAAGCGAACATCCGTACTTTAGATGCCTTCATGGCACTTAATATAGAGGGGTTAAACATAGATACTATACAGACTATCAAACACAAAACTGAAATCACTTATACCATAGGATAAACCATGCAATTACCTGAGGATGAAACACTTTATAAGATAATGATTTTTTTACTTGTGCTTACTGTGGCACTTGGCATCGTTTTTGATACCAATTACAACTAAAAAGGATGCGTATGAAAAAAAATCTGTTTGAAATGGGTGCACATTTTGATGATGTCTGGAGTGCTGACAACAAAGACAAGACCTCTCAAAACCTCTCCAAAGAGATAAAAATACCCCAAAGCCATCAACTTCATCTTTCAAAAGAGAAACGAAGAGGAAAAGTTGTCACTATCGTCAAGCCTTTTTACTTAGAAAAGAACAGCTTAGATGACCTACTCAAGACTCTGAAAAAAAAGCTTGCTACCGGCGGAGCAATCAAAGAAAACACTTTGGAATTTCAGGGAGATATCTCAAGTGTGCTGCGTACACACCTCGAGGCATTAAACTATAGATTTAAAACCTAAGTGTCTATTTCCCTATTGCCAAGGCATACAAAACCATTTCATCATTGCCCACAAAAGCATTGACCTCATCATCGTAATATGCTCCGATACCTGAACATCCTATGCCCAAATAAAGTGATGCCACATAGAGTCTATGTCCGATGATACCTGCTTTTTGGTAAAGTGCCTGATAGTTCTTGGCTTTGGATGTCAGAAAAAAGGCTATGGCTCCCTGCGTTGAAAGACTATACTGCTCCAGACAAAGGTAGCCTGCGTGTCTTGCAAAATCTCCATGCTTGAGATATGCACCATCTTTATAGAGTCCCAAAGGCATATCTAGTACCCTGTTGAGCACCATAAATACAGAGACTTCTTCGTCACAGTCAGATGGTATGGGTTGTCGCAATACCTCTGTTATGTACTCAAACTGCACCTTCGTGATAGCTCCTGCCTCAAAACCCCTTTGTGACCTGCGAGTGAAGATGATCTCTTTAAGCCTTCGCTCTAAGTAAGAAAACTGTGGCATTGTGGTTTCTCTTTTGCATCCTCTTATCTGCATCGTTTCAGCATAGCCCTGTTCTATCATTATATTAGGTTCAAAACTTCCACTCCCCTCCACATAAGGAAGTGAAAATTCTATGGCATTGACTTTCTGTTCAGGTAAAGCGGTCGCCATAGCACAACCAGCTAGCATCCATTCTCTACCTTCAAACCCAAACAAGCGGTTCAATATTTCTCTATCAATGCTATAGAGCATCTCAACGCTTTGAGAATGAAGAAATGCTGAGGCTTCAATGCTGCCCAAGAGATGTCCCGCATCCAGAAGACAATAGCGCAAGGCACGATTTTTATATTTCCAGGATGAACGATAATACACAGCTGAGACAAGAAA
>JAABQD010000071.1 GCA_011391635.1 Sulfurimonas sp.
GTAAACCTTATAGTGCAGGCACGCAAGAGATAGAAGATGATGGTATCCCATTTGCTCATAAAATGGCTGGGCTTACAACAACTCTTGGTGAACAGTTCAAAGAGAGCGCCAGACTTGAAGCGATGATAAAAGAGAATTTTAAAGGATTGGATTATGGAATCTAATATAGATACAACATTTTTAAATAGATGTATTTTGGCGCTTGAAAAAGCAAATACTATGTTAGCACACTACACAACAACTGATATAGAATATGATATATATCGTTCAGCTGTTATAAAAGAGTTTGAAATCATACTTGAACAATCAGGAAAACTACTAAAGAAATCAATAAGGCCATTTTTTCATAGTTCAAAAGCTGTTGATAAATTATATTTTAAAGATATATTTAGAGAAGCTGGAACTCATGGACTCTTAGATATAGAAGAGGTTCAAAGATGGTGTGAGTATAGAGATAATAGAAACCATACAAGCCATGATTATGGAGAATGCTTAGCAAATAATACTTTGCCGCTTATAAAGCAGTTTATTGTCGATGCTAGAAGATTATCAGATATTGTAGGTAAAAATGCTAATTAGAGAGCAAGATAAACTAAAAATAATTGAATTAGCTTCAAGTAGTATAAAAACACCATCTGAACTTTGGGCATTTGGTAGTCGTGTAAATGGCGATGCCCATGATATGAGCGATTTGGATTTGGTTATAGTGCCTCTTGATGATAAGAGACTGGATATAGATGAGTTTATAAATTTCAAAGATAGTTTAAGAGAATCAAACATACCTATTATCGTACAAGTTATGGATTGGAATAAAATACCTAAAAGTTTTCATGATAATATTTATCGCAATTATGAAGTTATCTATAAGAAGGGTGATTTAAATGGCGATGAGTAAGCAGTTCAGAGAGTCGGCAAGAGTTGAAGCGATGATAAAAGAGAACTTGGCGGGGCTTGGGTATGGGTTCTAAAAAATTTGACACTTGGAATGAAGTCAAGAAAAATATTGAGAGCAAAAAACAAGTAGCATCATTTAAAGAGCGAGAGATCTATTGGGCAAATATTGGCGAAAATATAGGCTTTGAGCAAGGCGGAAAAGGCGATGACTTCACAAGACCAGTACTTGTGTTTAAGCGATTTTCAAAAACGATGTTTTTTGGCATTCCACTTTCCACTCAAACCAAAAAGGGGAGCTTCTTTTTTGGGTTTGATTTTTTGGAAACACAAACAAGTACGGTACTCTTGGTGCAGGCAAAAATGTATGATGTCAAGCGACTTGATAAAAAGATGGGAATGATGAAGAAAGACGACTTTGAGAGTTTGAAAAAACAGTTTGGAAGTTTGCTTGGATTTCTCCCCCAAGAAGACTTGAGGGCTAGTCCCGAAGGAAATTGTGCCGACATTGTAACAGCACAAACCTCAAATGTCAATAAGGCGGTGGGCGATGATAAAAGAGAACTTGGCGGGGCTTGGGTATGAGTTCTGAGTGGAAAGATTTAACTCTTGGAGAAATTGCAGAAATCAATATGGGACAATCTCCAGAATCTAAGTATTATAATTTTAATGAATTAGGCTTACCTTTTCTACAAGGGAATAGAACATTTGAAGCTAAATATTCAAGCCTCTTGACAGATGTTTTTCTGTTTTTTAAAGTCCCTATTTTAGGGGGTTCAAATTCTAATATTTTACTGTCAAGCAGTATGAGACATTTTGCTACAATGCCATATTTATGGTGATTCCTTAAGTCGTATTACCAAAATTTAGGCGCGAAAGATGAGTTATAAATTTTTGAGTTACAAAAAACCAGAGACACCCTCCTCCCAAAACTTCTTAGTGGTGAAATCGATGTGTCGGAGTTGAAAGTTGAGATATGAAAATATGAAGTTATGCAAGAAGTCTAATTTAAAAAAAGGATAAACGAATGCCAAAAGAACAATTAAAAGAGTTTGCCAAAAGATATGACGGCAAAGTAGCAAAGCTGCTTTCACTGGGAGAAGATAAGCTTGTAGGGAAAGTGAAATACTCATATATCGATAATCTTGGATTTACACAAGATGATGTAAAACAACTTCTTAGGTTGGCGCAAGATATGGATATTTTCCAATACGACTACGACGATATGCCAGAAGATGAGGGGATAGAGTTTTTTGGGGTTATTCATGCTTGGTACGCTCTAAGTGAGCTTGAGGCTCCAGAGGCCAAAGAGATATTTATTGATATGCTTGAAGATTGCCGTGATGACTATTATGATGATTGGATTCTTTCAGATTTTCGTCATCTAATAAAGCCATTTCGTAAAGATATGTACGAGCTTTTTGAGGATCGTTCACAGCTGGAGGGGTATGGTGTTTGGACTAGATTAGAGTATGTTGGCGCTATTGGAGATATGCTCAAAGCAAAAGAGGTTGAGAATAGTAGAGTAGATGAGTATATAGTCAAGGTCTTAAGCAGTTGCGATAATGCTCTTGTTAATGCAAGTGTTGTAAGTATCTGCATAAATGAGAAACTAATACAGCATCACGAAGTAATCAAAAAATGTTTTGAGCGAAAAGCGGTAGATATTGACTATATCGGCGACTTAGAAGATGTAGAGATTGGGCTAGGACTTAGAAAAGAGCGTGAAACAGAGCCTGAGCTTACCGAGATGCAAAAGATGTTTAGTGGATTCAAAGAGATGATAGATAGAAAATTTGGAGATGGTGCGTTAGAGAACAAACTGACATTTGCTAGAGATGAGCCGAAAATAGGCAGAAACGACCCATGCCCATGCGGTAGTGGTAAAAAGTATAAAAAGTGTTGCCTAAGCAAGTAACGAGGCAATAAATGGTTCAACCCTAAAATGTGCGCGAATAGAATTCAAAAGAGAGAGATGGCAAATGATCAATGAAGAACAAACGGAAGTTTTGAGCGATGAGTGGAGCGGTTAGCTTTAGTAGTATAGCACAGCGTAGCCGCAAGGAACTTTGCTTCTTACGGCGTTTTCTTTTAAATCGTAATAAACTCGTATATTTATCCCTGTTTTTCGATAGACACGCTGTTTTTTGGCAGTTTGATTGTAAATATCGCCCCGTATTCGCCATTTTCAAAGGTTAATTCGCCGTCCATATGTCGCCTTATTATCTGTTTTGACATATATAGTCCGATTCCTGCGCCCTTACCTTGTTCTTTTGTGCTGTAGTATGGTTCTCCTACTCTATGCTCAACGCTTGGCGCTATGCCCCCTCCCGTGTCTTCTA
>JAABQD010000072.1 GCA_011391635.1 Sulfurimonas sp.
GGGAAGTTGGGTATTACTCTTTAAGAGCCCAACTTCATTTGTTTTCATCTAGCCACATTTGTGGTGTTTTTGGTGCTTGTTGTACTGCTTGTATTCTTTGTGTCTCAACTTTTCATAGTGTTTGTACTCTTTGTGTTGCATCTTGTTGTAGTGTTTAAACTCTTGATTGCTTCGATAATACCCATAATTTCCCACTCTTGGTTGATAACGATGTCCTTTGTAGTATCGGTATCCGCGATCATAATAGTGTCCGTTTCTAAATCGCTTCCCGTTGTAGATATAGTATCCGTTACGATACACCCCGCCATAATAATACCTCCCACCATGATAATAATACGGACGGTCATAATAATGGGGAGCATCATAAACACCTACGACGGATCCTAAAGCAGCACCCACAGCTACACCGGCTGCAAAGTCCTGACTGCTGGCGCTACTACTTGTAAAAAGCAATGTATAAGTGAGTGTAGCGATAAAACCTAGTTGTTTTAGTTTTCTTTGAATCATTTTAAATTCCTTTTAGTGATATGGATGAAGTTTATAACATGATACTGTGCGATAATTGTGTTTTGACTTCTTGAAAGCATTCAGTACTGTAGATTACCCTTGAAAATGACAATATCTGCCACACTCTTTATAATCTGATATATTTCACCAGATGATTGTCATAAGGGCAACCGTATATGAAGTCCGTAGATATTTGAGTTAATATGGAAACACGTTCTATAGATACATCATACAGAAATAAAGCAATAGTAGGACATAATGTTCCACAAATAAGTATATAGAAATGAAGGACTGTTATGCAAAAAATATTACTTTTGACTGCTCTTTTGACACTTTCGCTTGTTGCGAATGAAGTTAAATGGCTAAATAGCTACAAGGAAGCAGCGATAGTTGCAAAAGCTCAAAATAAGCCGATGCTTCTTTTTATTAATAAGGCAACCTGCGGTGCGTGTCAAACGATGAAAGAAGTTGTTTTTGCAGATAAGACTATCTATCCATATGTTAATGAACATTTTGTGCCGGTTGCACTCGATATCAATAAAAATGATGCCCCTGAAGATTTGCAGGCTGAGGTGACACCCACATTTCATTTTGTAAAGTATGACGGTACCAAAATAAGAGAGACTCTTATAGGAGGCAAGACAGGTAATTTTTACCTCAATATACTTAAAGAAGCTGTTGCAAACTATAAATAATGAAAATCGTTCTTCCTCTTTCTCTTCTTTTACAGACACTGCTTTTTGCTGAGCAGAGCCCAACCCCACCTCCCATAAAAGAAGAGTCTGATAAGTTGAACTTCAACTTTCAGTATAGGGGACGTTTTGACATTTACAATGGAGTCAACAAACTGACATACGGTGATGACGCTATGGACGCCAAAGGCAATATCCTTGGAGAATCAGATGACACTATTTATCTTCAGCAGATCATTGCCGCAATAGGATATAAGCCAAATGATGACTGGGCATTAAAGGCCTCTATGTATGACGCACGTTCATGGGGTTCTTCTTTGGATGCTGATGATTTTGTTAAAAATCCTGGTACACCCGATACTTATCTGATGAGTTTTTATGATGACCATCTAGAGCTTTATGAGACGTACATCAGACGTCACAATCTCTTCAATAAGAATATTTCTTTTACACTAGGACGGCAGCAACTTGGCTATGGAGACCTTCGTATCTTTGGTCCAGGCTTTTGGGGCAATACAATGGGGTGGCTGTGGGATGCATCGCATCTCTCCTATAAAGAAGGTGAGAATTTTATTGATGTATGGTACGGGCAGACACGGACCAAAGAGCCCAATGACTTTAGCATTAAGCATAAACATCAATTTCAGGGTACGGGTCTTTATGGCCATTATACGTTTTCAGATACAAAGATGGAACCTTTTGCTGCATGGAGAAATAACCTTCATCATCAGGTAATCAATGAAGATAATTTTTATTATGCAGGTATGCGTGTCTATGATAATGAAAATCCGGGTTTTATCTATGATGCAACCCTGGTGAAACAAGAAGGTGGTGCGGGATCACTTGATGTTGATGCTTTTGCCTGTGCAGCGAAAGCAGGGTATTTTTTTGAAAATAAGTATAAGATGAAACTGATAGCAGGTTTCATCTATGCTACAGGAGACAAAAACCCCAATGACAACAAGATGCAAACATTTTCTACCCCCTTTGGCATGAATGACGGACCATGGTATGGACGTATGGATATTATGGCATGGTCAAATATGCAAGATATTGAGGCAAGCTTTTCTTTTAAACCGACACATGGGATTTTCATAGAGACTGCGTACCATTATTTTGATCTTGCCGAAGCAAATGACAAATGGTACCTTTTTGGTTATCAAAACAAACCAGGCAATAGTTATACGCATATCGGTGACGAAATAGATCTTACCGTTAAATACAAATTAACATCATCCATAGATCTCTTAGGGATTTACGGATATTTAAATGCCGGTGATTTTATTACCAAAAATAATATAGCGCAAAATGATGCTTCAAAGACATTTCTTCAGTTTATCTATAAATGGTAGTGCCAAATAGCACTACCTGATATGAAATCAATTTTTTATTTTCCATTTTGGTTTTTTATAATATTTCAAAATGATTTTTTAGACCCATCTTTTTATTTTATGAATTCAACTACTTGTTCAAAAGGCAGCCTTAGCTGTGTCGGTTGCTCGTTGATCCTATAGCCAAAGGGTACGAATGCAGCTACTTGGTATTTGCTTGTGTCTAAGCCTAAAACATTTTCCACATTTTCTTTTTCAAATCCCTCTATAGGGCAAGAGTCTATACCTATAAAAGCAGCTGCAGTCATCATGTTTCCTAATGCAATATAGCTTTGTTTGGCTGTCCATGCATAAATGTTCTCGTCACTGCTTAGGGTTTTTTCTAAGTGTTTGGCATAGATATCCATGTAAAAATCAAGACTTTCCTGTGGCATTTGGCGTCGTCTAAATCGTTTTTCAACCTCACCGCTTTCCACTTTGGCAGAGTGGATACCCGCAAGTATAACCACCAGATGAGAGCAAGAAGTGATCTGAATCTGATTCCAGCAAAAAGGTCTAAGTTTGGCTTTTAACTCTTCATTGGTGATAACAAGAAATTTCCACGCCTCCATCCCAAAAGAGGAGGGTGATTTTCTTGCTGCTTCCAAGATATAATGCATCGCTTCATC
>JAABQD010000073.1 GCA_011391635.1 Sulfurimonas sp.
ATGTTCTAATTGTTTGAGAAAACTGCTATTTTATTTCATAAGAAAGAAGATACTTTTTATAGATTTTTTTTGTTAAAATACAGGAAATAGTTAAAACATAGGAAGTTCAAAATGAAAAGTATGAGTGTTGGAAATAAGGTACATATTCCTCTTGTATTATCGATATTACTGGGTTTTTTGATTATTGGTATAAACTATGTTTATTCGATAAATCAGATGCAAGAGGATGTCTATAATGCTGAAAACAGTTATTTGCGTCTGACTTATAATGACTTGATGAGTGCCAAGGAGAGTGTGGGTCTCACAAATGCCATCAGTATGGCTGATAATTATTATACAATCAAAGCACTCAAAGAGGGAGATAGAAAACTTGCTATCTCTGGACTGAATAATTTGACGCAAACTTTTAAAGAAAATACACAGTTTCAAAATGTAAAAGTTCATATACACACTGCGGATGTAAAAAGTTTTGTACGAGCTTGGAAACCTCAGGAGTTTGGAGATGATTTAAGCTCATTTCGTCATACTATTGTCAAGGTAAAAGAGAGTAAAAAACCTCTCGCTGCGATAGAGATTGGAAATGCAGGGCTCACATTTCGTGGTATCGCACCAGTGATGAGCGAAGGAGAGTATCTTGGCTCTGTAGAGTTTATGCAGGGCATGAGTTCTGTCATCAAAACAGCCAAAAGTAGCTACGGTGTAGATGTACTTATGCTGTTAAATAATGAGTTTTTAGCCGAAGCAAAAGATTTGGGAAATGCACCAAAATTTGGGAATTACACACTTGCAGTTCCAGAAAAAGAGATTGATAAAAATCTTTATAATGAGTTAGCAGGTATCGATATCAAAGATATCAAAAAGGGACTTCGTACGAAAAATTATTTTGTAGTTTCTGAACCTATTATAGATTTTTCTAAAAAAACTGTTGGGTATGCAATCATTGCAAAGCCGATTGTTGCTGTGGAAAAAACACTCTCTCACTCTAAAGAGTCCCTCATTCGACAAGTTGTTATTATGGCTGTGATTGATTTGATTATTCTTTTCTTTTTGATGATTGTTGTAAAACGAGCAGTTGTTGATCCGATTGTTCATCTTGATAAAGTCGCACAAGAACTGGCTCTTGGGGATGCGGATTTATCTAAAAGATTGCCTGTGGTTTCAGATGATGAGCTTGGACATGCAAGTTCAAGTTTTAATACCTTCTTAGACAAAGTAGAAGCTCTCTCCAATGAAGCAAAAGAGGAGACTAAAAAAGCAGAACACGCTTCTAAAGAGATAGCGATAGCGTTGGAAAAAAATGAGTTGAGTGTAAAACTCTCTCATGGAATGATTACAGGTTCTGTGGCAAATGCAAATGATTTACACAGAAGTATGCGAACAAATATCGAGAATATCAATGAAGTAAATGAGTTAAATACAGTCACAGGAGAGGTTATCAAAAGGGTTACAACATCAACAGATGAAATCATAGAAAATATCTCTCAAATTTCTCAAATGATAGGTGACTCAAGAGCTTCTGCAGAACACTTAAATACAAATGTTGCAGAGATTTATAATGTCATTACACTCATCAAAGATATCTCAGATCAAACCAATCTTTTAGCACTCAATGCCGCAATCGAAGCAGCAAGAGCAGGAGAACATGGAAGAGGTTTTGCAGTAGTAGCCGATGAAGTGCGTAAACTCGCAGAGAGAACACAAAAAGCGACAAGTGAAGTGGAAGCAAATATCAGTGTTCTCAAACAAAACTCTATTACAATGTCAGAAAATAGTGAGAGAATTGATGAATCTGCATCTGAGTCACAAAGCAAGCTTGATGAGTTTAAAGATGTAATGTATGAGATGGTGCGTAATGTCGATAAAATCAAAGTGGATAATGCAAAAGTTGGTCATGAACTCTTCGTTAATATGGCAAAACTTGATCACATGATATTTAAAACCACTTCATACTCTTCTGTATTTGAATCTAAACCAAATGAAAATTTGAGTGATCATACAACTTGTAATCTTGGAAAATGGTACGCAGATCAAGGAAAAGAGCAGTTTAAAGGCTCTTCTTCGTATGTTGCACTGGAAAAACCACATGCCACAATTCATGAAAATATGAAAAAAGTGATGCAACTTATAGGGAAGAAAGATGCTAAAAATGAGGATATTTTAAGACTCTTTAGTGAATCGGAACTCGCATCAAATGAGTTATTCGGACACCTTGATAATCTCTTGAATGATAGACAGAAAGCTTAAAAGTTTTCTGTCCAACGCGGACACAAATTTTGATTACATTACCTTTGTAATCTCTTGCAATAGAGTTAAAATTGTTTCTTTGCTCATAAAATAGGGATTAAAAGTCTCGTTGTCACAATATTTTTTTACAATACTATTGAAGCCACGCTCATTGACAAGTGACATGTTCCAGCCATCAAAGCTTCTTTGCTCAATCTTATCTTTGGCTATTTCTACAATATTTTCATGGCGAGTATCTTTTTTGATTTTTTTAAAAGTTTCTTCTATTAGAGTGTCATCTCCCTCGAGACACTGTATAAAATGACCTTCTGCATATATCAGCACTCCACCCATATCTAAAGTTTTATTTTTTGCAAAAGAGTTATTTAAAATTTGTTGTGCTTCTTGAAAAGACAAACTTTTGTGTTGACTGACATAAATGAGCTGAATCAAATTATCTCCTAAAAACTATTTATTTGGCGACAGAATTATAGCTTTTTTTAGAGGTATTACTCTTTTTTTGTGCGACTACCTATTGGAGTTATCCTTTGTATAAAACTCTTGCTACCCCAAAAACAAAAAGCACGAGAGCAATTTCTTTGAGTTCTTTGTCATATAAAAGTGTAAAAAATCCACCAAGCATAAGAGTCAAAGTGACGCTCAGTGACTTTGCATAACTTTTCAAATCTTTTTTTATCCACTCTAATTGGTCGTTGGATAGTTCTACTTGAAGCTCATTGGCACTTATTTTTTTGATAGCTGATTTAAAATCTTTGGCGATGAAAGGTATCTCTTTTATCTCATCGATGAGTGTTTCTAAAATGCTCTCTTTGGCACCCAAAGCTTTGGGAATATTTTGTTGAAGTATTGGTAAAATATCTTTGACACCATTGAAATTTTCTATATAGGTTGTTCCCAAACCCTCGATAATGGCACTCACC
>JAABQD010000074.1 GCA_011391635.1 Sulfurimonas sp.
TATATTTTGGATAAAAAAGCAAGGCATATCCTGTAATTTGGGATATGCCTTTTTTCTTTTCTCCCATCAGAAAAAGTCATTTGATACAGCTATAGATTTTGCTGTATCAAGCCTATATAAGCAGAAGTTGCGATTGTTCTTTGTGAACCACCTCACGATACCAGTTTTTTAGCCAAATTCTGAGCTTTTCTCTTGATAGCATCAGGGAGTTTTGGATGCTCTTCTTGTGCAATCATACCCGTAAATAATACACCCACTGTATCAGCACCTATAGTTTTTGCAGTCATTTTTAGTTCTTTGATAGTGCTAAAAAACAGTCGCCCCATAATCCCGGGTGCCGCGCATGAAGAGACAAGCACAGCTTTTTTCTTTGGACCATTTGCTTTGCGATCCTTTGGAGCAATCATACCCCATGGCCAGTAGCCGTAAACCACCAACCGCTCCATAAACCGCTTAAAAACAGCAGTGACTGAACCAAAATTGGTAGGGGAAGCGAAAATATAACCATCTGCTTTTTCTATCTTGTCTATAAGTTTTTGCATACCATCATGCTGTACACACTCACCTGGAGCTTCACCCGGCTTCTGTGTACAAACCCGGCAATTGAGGCAAAACTCGATGGGGTACTCACGCAGCAGGATGATCTCGACCTCTGCTCCGGCTGTTTGCATAACCTCTGCCATAATCTCAATAACTTGATCAGTAACTCCATCATTTCGATATGAACCGTTGATCGCAAGTATTTTAGTCATGATCTTCGTTCTTTTTATTATACAAGGTATTATATTTGGGCAACAGCCACTACATAATTTTCACCATAGTATTTGGCACATTTTGGACAAGCGGTATAGAAATTATATATTTTCTTTGCCTGCTTGCCTTTTTCTTTGACAAACGATTCCATCTCATTTCCCCATTTTGGCATATCCTTGAATGGTCCCTCAAAAACTTTTGTCATGTAATCACCTGATAGCCGTATCATCTCCTGACCAGGAACATCTTTTGTTGCAGAGAAGTAGTGTTCTCCCTGCCATGCAGAAGGATCATGAGACATCACGATAAAGTTGTCTTCGCTCGTCGCATTGGCTTCTTCCATAGCAGTGAATGTTTTGGGATACACAGAACCTATATTTAATGGAATATGAAAAATACTTATGGTTTTGGCTTTGACGAATAGTTTGTCTTTGAAGTGGAGATCCTGTCCATCCCAGCCCTTTGGATTGAATCGGGGACAGCAGTTTGTCGGATTGTCACTCATGTCGTATTTTGGTAGGGTATTTGGTTCCATGATGTATTCCTTGATACTAAATTATATTCTAACATAAACATGAAAACTATCAGGAAACTGCCATATAGGGTATCATCATAGCAACAATTGTAAATTCTCTTGTAAAGCTGGGATTGTATTTGTTTTGGGCGGCAAAAAATTGGGATGGTTGATGGCTTTTTTTATCTATTAACGATTGGGGCGCTGGTGTTAGGTATACTGTTTGAATTTAAGTTATAAGTAGCAATAAAGGAACATATTATGAACAAAAATAGATATAAAAAAGAACTTTATGAGTTACAGGTGCAGCTTGTAAAGTTCCAAAAGTATGTTATAGAAGAAAATCTGCAGGTATGTGTTATTTTTGAGGGTAGGGATGCATCCGGAAAAGATGGTACGATCAAGCGCTTTACAGAACATTTAAGTCCCCGTGAAGCACGTACTGTGGCACTTGGAAAGCCAAGTGACCGTGATAAAAGTGCCTGGTACTTTCAGCGTTTTACTCCCTATCTTCCTGTACAAGGAGAGATCACTTTTTTTAATCGTAGCTGGTACAACAGGGCAGGTGTGGAAAAAGTAATGGGCTTTTGCACCAAAGATGAATATAAAAGATTTATGGAAGAAGTTGGAAATTTTGAACAGATGCTTACACACTCAAATATCATCTTTTTCAAATATTACCTTGATATCTCAAAAACAGAACAAAAAGAACGTTTTGTAGATCGAAAAAAAGATCCTCTGAAACAGTGGAAACTAAGCCCGATAGATGCTCAGGCACAAAATAAATGGGAAGATTACTCAAAAGCCAGAGATGAGATGCTTTCAAAAACATCATTTGTTTATGCTCCCTGGTATATTATCCATACAGACGATAAAAAAACAGCACGTATCAATGCCATGAAACATTTTTTAAGCCATAACGACTACCCTGGTAAAGATGAAAAATTGCTTGTCTATGAACATGATGTGATCTGTGAATTTGATCCGGTTTGTTATGCAAAAAGTTTGATTGCACTGTAAAACATACTTTTAGCTGATTCCTACAATGTTCGCGGGAACTCATAGAATAGTTAAGTAGTCTAATGACAGGTGGAAATAAATGTAATGAAAGAGGCTCTTTATATCATGGAAGAGCCGACGTATTTTTAACAAAAGGAAGTTGTGATGCATAACAAAAAAATATCTTTAATCCTTGGAAGTGGCGGTGCAAGAGGTTATGCACATATTGGTGTGATTGAAGAGATTTAGCAGAGGGCTATGAGATAAAATCTATTGCCGGCTCATCTATGGGTGCACTCATTGGTGCACTTTATGCCTGTGGAAAATTAGATGAATACGCCAATTCTAACAATAAACGCAATTTCTGAGAAGTGAGTGATGTTTTTTACAGACCCTATACTTCTTGTAACTTTTTTCTAAGCAGTGCGTTTATAAGTGTTTGATACGGTACCTTTTGTTCGCTTGCTAATTTCTTGAAATATAGAACAATATCATTATCTAATCTCAATGATACAGGTATCTTTTTGGGTTCATAAAACCTACCGCGAACCCCATCACTAAAGTCATACTCATCCAATATCTCATAGTCATCAAATTGTTCTCTCTCTTTAATGTTGCTCATAAAAACCCCTTTCTCTTTCATTTGCTTTTCTTGCACTTATAATTCGGATGATTTCATTTCCATCGTCATCAAAAAACATATTTGCTACAACTAAGATTTTCTCTTCAGATGTTACTCCTAATGTAATCCATCTTTCATTGAAGTGATCAAAGCGATGATCAAGTTTTGAAATATGCATAGGGTCTAAAAAAACTTCTCTCGCTTCTTCAAAACTAATATGGTGTTTTTTA
>JAABQD010000075.1 GCA_011391635.1 Sulfurimonas sp.
ATTTTTTAGCGTGCATATATGGATAAGAATCCTGCATAGCATCGACTAAACGCCCTCTTTCAACTTTAAGTTTTTGTGGAACTTCTTTGCCTGTAATTTCAGCAAGTTTCATAACAAACGCATCTGTCCCTTTGAGACCGATTGGGTTTGAGAATCCACCTTTGTGTTTCCATCTTTTTTGAATCATTTTCATTGTTTTTACAGTTGCATACTCTTGGAGAGAGATAGTTGCATTTGCATTGATACTATCTTTTGCATCAGCGATAGAAGTACCTCCAGCAAACATACTATAATCACCCGCTGGCATATCCCACTGATCAGAGTGGTCACCAACCATAGTGTATGGTACATCAAAAGCTTCAACAATGTTTTTTACAGAACGGATTGAACCTATATAAGTTTCAAACCCTGGAATAATGTTAATTTTTCCATTTTTTTCTTCTTTTTTCTGCTCTTCTGTAAGTTGAGACAAAATACCATGCATCATGTTATCATATCCAGTGATATGACTTCCAGTAAATGAAGGTGTATGTGCATAAGTTATTGGAAAATCAGCTGGTAAAAACTCACCACCGTCCTCTTCTTTTGCAGCGATAGCAAACGCATACAAGTCATCACCGATAACTTCAGCCATACAAGTTGTAGAAACCGCAATCATTTCAGGTTTGTAAAGAGCCGCACAGTTTTTAAGACCATCTTTCATATTTGCAAGACCACCAAAAACCGCTGCATCTTCTGTCATAGAATCAGAAACACAAGGAGTTGGTTCTTTAAAGTGTTTTGTAAAGTATGAACGAAAATATGCAACACATCCATGAGAACCATGAACATAAGGCATAGTGTTTTCAAATCCTAAAGCAACCATAACAGCACCAAGTGGCTGACATGCTTTTGCAGGATTTACAGTGATAGCTTCACGAGCTAAGTTTTTCTCTCTGTAATCCCAGCTTTTTGTCCACTCTGCAATCTCTTCAACTTTAGCAGGGTTTATTGCACCCATACCACCTTCGAATTGTTTTTTGTTCTCTAAAACTTCTTTATATTCAGGACGCTGAAATAGTCTTTGACCATTTACTATTTTTTCAAGCTCTTGCATTACGCTTCTCCTTCTTTATCCCATGGTGCTTTGCTATGTCCCCAAACTGGAGAGTTGATTGCTAAATCCATGTCTGATGCAAAAATCGCAAAACCATCATATCCATGATATGGTCCACTATAATCCCAAGAGTGCATTTGTCTATATGGAAGACCCATTTTTTGAAATACATATTTCTCTTTAATTCCTGAAGCCACTAAATCTGGTTGAAGTGCTTTTACAAACGCTTCAAGTTCATATTCATTGACATCATCATAAATTACAGTTGAGCGGAAAATCTCATCTTTTGTTCTTTTGTAGTCATCATCGTGAGCAAATTCATACCCAGTTCCGATTACTTCCATACCTAAATCTTCATAAGCACCAATAACGTGTCGAGGGCGTAATCCACCAACGAACAACATAACTGTCTTGCCTTCTAGGAGTGGACGATATTTATTTGTTACTGCATCTACCATCGGTTGGTATTTTGCGATAACCTCTTCACATTTTGCTTGAATACTTGCATCAAAGAATGCTGCGATTTTGCGTAGAGATTTGATCGTTTGGCTTGGGCCAAAGAAGTTATACTCTATCCAAGGAATCCCATACTCTTTTTCCATATGACGAGAAATATAGTTCATAGAACGGTAGCAGTGAAGCAAGTTTAGTTTCACTTTTGTTGTTTGAACCATCTCTTTAATCGTTGCATCTCCAGACCACTGAGCTACAACGCGTAAGCCCATCTCTTCGAGTAAAATACGGCTTGACCAAGCGTCTCCACCGATATTGTAATCCCCGATGATCGCAACATCATAATCTGTTACTTCGATTGGTTCACCAAGTGTTGCTGGAGAAGCATCAAAGATATAATCACGCACTGTATCGTTTGCGATGTGGTGACCAAGAGATTGAGAAACCCCACGGAAACCTTCACAGTTTACAGGAACGATTGTATGACCTGTTTTTTGAGCATACATTTTAGAAGTAGCATTGATATCATCTCCGATGAGACCGATTGGACACTCAGATTGAACTGTGATACCATTGTTAAGTGGAAAAAGTACATCAATTTCTTCTAAACATTTTGTAAGTTTTTTATCTCCACCAAAAACGATATCTTTTTCTTGGAAATCTGAAGAGAAGTTCATTGTTACAAATGAATCTACCCCTGTTGTACCGATATAGTAGTTACGACGACCAGCACGGCTGTATTGACCACAACCGATTGGACCGTGAGAAATATGAACCATATCTTTTACAGGTCCCCAAACAACGCCTTTACTACCAGCATAAGCACAACCGCGTTGGCTCATAACACCAGCTACAGTTTTTTTGTTCGAACGAACATTTCCACATGTTTTTTGACTCTCATCATCTGGAGAGCCAACACCTAGGTGTTTTGCACGGTTTTTTGCAGCTTTTTCAGGATAAGCTTTTAAAACTTCCTCGACCGCCGCTTTTTGTCTTGCTTCTAATGAACTCATAGGATTCTCCTTTATAAAATTATTTTTTCAACACGCCACTCTTTAAAAACTACTTGAATTAAGCAGCTGTAATTTTAAAGTGAGCCATTGAATCAAATTTTTTACAAAGAGCCATAGTTTCTTCATCAGAATCTAATCTTTTAGAGAGTTCAGAAATTTGGTAACGATTTGTATAAATCATATAATCTGTTTCTGCTGTTTTTATGTAATGAGCAAGAGCTTTGAACATAAATGTATCTTTTTTTGAATAAGAAAGCTCTTCGTGTTGTCCGTGGTATTCTGTAACCATTTTGATTTCATTTATACCGCTTACATCAACATTTGCTTCATCTAATTTTGCAACTACTGCTTCGTCTGGAACTGTGTTACCCATACTTGCTGGGAAGTGGAAACCTAAAATAAACATAAAATTCTCCTTCTTTATCTATTATTTTCTTTTCATTATGAGAATGTTAATTCCCCACTTAAGGGGGAAAACCAATGATTAAGCCGCGTCTTCAGATTTACCGATATTATCAATATCAGCTTCTTCTTCAAG
>JAABQD010000008.1 GCA_011391635.1 Sulfurimonas sp.
AAAGTTTATACGAAAAAATTCCAATCTTCTTTATTCTGGTATAAACCACTTAGCTCAACAGAGTGAACAAACTCTTCTGCTACTTGTTCAAATGTAGCACCAGAAGCAATATAGTTCAGCCAATTTTGTTTTCCTCCTGCTTCAGAAGCACGATCAAAGAAAGCCACATAAAGCTCTTCTACTTTATCTTCAGTAGATAAAGTATTCCAATCTGTACTATTATTGATTTTATACTCTTGTGATTGCATAAAGTTAATAGCCATTGATCCAAGAGAAATATCTGTAGTACTACTGTGGTGTGCCCAATGTTGGAATCCCCCTACTTCAGCTTGACGATCTAATATCATAGTATAAACTGTTGCTATTTGCGTGAGAGAAACACTATTTTCTACAGTGTAGTTACTATCTGCAAATTGTATAGTTTCTGCATTGATGAGTGTATCTATTTCTGTTGGGTTGGATACAAGTGCAACATATGTTTTTCCTTCATCTCTTGTTATTGTGTAGTCTGACATATTGAGGGTATAGGTTACTATATCTGTACCACTTCCACCGTGAAGTTGATCATTTCCTTCACCTCCGAATACTGTGTCATTTCCTGCTTCACCAAATATACTATCATCTCCACCTGCTGAACCAACTGTATCGTCTCCATCTCCAGCGTAGAGTTGGTCATCATCTGCACCTAGCATAATGTTTTGGCTTCCTGCTCCTGTGAAGAGTATATTTTTGCCCTCTCCACCTCTGATTGTCAGATTTTCTCCGATAACAACTGCAAACTCAACATTTTGTAGGTTAAGCATACTTCCTGCTTGGAGTGACTGTGCATCGATAACTAACGCTTCTACTGGAGCTATAGTTCCATCTGTTGTTACTACTGTATTTGCAGTTCCTGTTATGGTTATAGGCACTTGTGATGCCTCTGTATTTGTTGTTGAGAGTGTTATCTTATTTACGACGAGTGTTTCAATATTTGAAAGTGCTTCAAGAAAAGTCGTTCCACCGTTTAACATCCCTGTTTTTCCACCATCTGTCTCTGGAGTGGTTGTGTCTATATAATAAATAAGGTCATCGAGAACTGTTTGTGCCGTCTGTGTCTGCGTAGGTGCACGAGAACCTTCTGATGTTAGACCAATACCTACAGGGATACTAGCGGTTGTCGCCCATTCTGTTCGAGAACTTTCTCCCCAAAAGAGTGGTACATCTGCTGTTGTTGTACTCCCTGTATCTTCTGTGCGGTCTGAAGTAATAGGAGCGATAACTACTTGTTCTGTGTTTACTGTTCTCGTTGTTGTATGTCCATCTTCATCTGTTGTTGTACGAGTTTCAGTCACTTCATGTTCTTCTACCTCTGTTCCATCTACTGTTGTAGTTGTGGTTGTCGGTGGTGGTGGTGTTCCGCCACTGCTTGAAGCCGCTGTTGCACTCATAGAATAAAATGCTGTAGTTGTGATTGGTGTGCCTGAATTAACATTTGTATCTACAACACTCAGCGATACGCCCGCATTACCTGCTGCTGCCGCCGTAAATGTTGCACTTGCCAATGCCTCGTTAATATCTGCTGCCGTACCTATGAGCTGTATCCCGTCTATTTCCTCATCAGCGTCTTCTAATCCGCCAATCGTGCCATTTGTAGCACTGAGGGTTACTGTAATTGTATTTTCATCAACATCCGCTACACGGATATCATCAAGTGCTGCTGCTGTACCTACTGTAACTGCTTGTGCTTCAGCTCTCAGACCTACGATAACTGGAGCAGTATTTGGATTATCGCCATTTTCTGCGACATTGAGGACTGTGATAATTAGGTTTTGTACTTCGCTGCCACTCGTGCTTCCTGTTACGGTAACTTGCACGGCATAAGTGTTGTTAGCTGCTGTATCGCCTAAATCTGTTGGTGTTTCATAATCTGCTGGCTCCGCAAAACTTAGCAATCCCGTAGAAGCATTTACTGTAAATTTCGCCGCATCTGCTCCGCCAGTAATCTCATAGCTGAGTGTACCGCTTGCCATAGTATTGTCTAGGAGCGAAATCGTACCTACTTCTGTTGTATTTTCGGCTATCATCGGCAAGAGTGCATTTTCACCAACGCCACCTGGATCTACGATTACACCATTAGCAATACGGTCGGCATCATATACACCGCCATCAGTGAGAGAGAATTTGACAGTAGCTATGTCATCACTGGCATCATTAGGAGTGCCGTTATCATTGATAGTTACACCCTCCATGATATTGACCCATTTGCCAGTTACTAAGTTTTGTTTAAAGTAAGAGAACTGTTTGAAGTCCGCATCGGCTGTCATGCTCATTTCTACTGTGCCACCCACTGCGACACCTTCAAGCGTAAAAGCAAATTGTCCAAGTGGCATTTTGACATTTTTTGGTAAGCCGGTGATTGCACTGTTTACTGCACCACTGATGTTAATACCCTCTGGTGCAGCAATCGTAATAGCCGTTGTGTCTTCTTCAGGTGTAAACGGGTTTGCAACATTGAGTGTGACGCTACTAGTTATTTGCGGTGCAGGTATGGTTATATTTACCGTCTGTACAAATGTATCTGAAGTTACCGTGTCACTAAAAGTCCACACGAGGTTGACCGTCGTATCCTCAGTGAGCGAGCTATCAGTGTTGGAATAGGCTATATTTCGGGCTACTTGATTGACCAAGCTGTAGTCATAATCTTTGTAAGCATCGCTATTAAAAATCAGAGTCAAAGTTCCACCCACTTGTGTATATGTGCCGACTGTCACATTGTTATAAATATTTTCATCATCATAAATCACGATATTACCATCAGCTAGCGTCAAATCACCGCCGTCAATTGCCGAGAAAACATCATTAGCATTTGCGCCGTCTTCTCTTGCGATGGTGAGAGTAAAGCCGTTGAAGTCGCCGCCTAGGTCACCGTCATACTCTGCCAAATCGGGGTCATTCACACTGATACCGCTATCGAGTAGCACGGCATCACCGTCCTTTTCAAAAGTCGCTTTAGAGCCAAAATCCATATCCGGCGTGCCGTCGGCATTGAGTCTAGCTACCAAAAACTTCCCGTCGTAGTTTTCGCTATCTTCAAAACTTCCCGCAATAAGCAACTTTCCATCTGTAGCTATAAAGAGGCTTGAAGCCTCTCCATAACCAGAGATGTTTATCTCAGCTGTACCATCCGTACCAAATGTGCCATCTAATACTCCAGTTGATGTAAATTTGGCAACGACATAATCATCACCACCTAAAACAAAGATATTGCCACTGCCATCTACAACCATATCGTTTATATCGTCTATATTGTATTGATTATCATCGATAGTGACTTTGCCGCCTGTGCCAAATGTGTTATCTAGTGAGCCATTGTCATTGTAACGAACTAGAAGAAGTCCATCACCATCTGCCGTTCCGCCTACGAGTATTTTGCCATCAGACTGGACGACAACTTTATTAGCATACAGATAGTTGCCGTATCCACTCCATGCACCGCTGTTGTCTTCGACTATCATGCCTGTCGTGTTAAATGTCGTATCCAGCGTACCGTCGGTGTTGTATCTAGCGATAGCAACCTTATCATAACCATCAGAACTATCATAGGTATAGCCCACAACGACTATTTTGCCATCAGCTTGCATAGCGATGTCCTTGGCATATGCTTCATCACCTATATTAGTGAAAGCGATACCGCCTGTTCCAAAAGTTGTATCTGTAGTACCATCGGCATTAAAACGCTCGACCGCAAAATTACTGTCATCATAATTGTTCGCTAATGTAACAATCTGACCGTTATTTTGGACGATAATTGCGCGTGAATTACCATCTTGTGTCATTGAACTAATAGCGATGCCATCAGTCCCAAAATCAGTGTCTAAAGCTCCCGTATTGTCAAACTTGGCTACAAAGAATTTTGGATATCCATGATTTTCATCGGACTTTCCGGTGAAATAGATGTTGCCACCATCGTCGAGCGTTGCATCACGGAATGAGGATATAGGGATACTGGTGACTATCTTCCCATCTTCTCCAAGTGCTGTGTTTAGGCTACCATCAGCGTTGTGGTAAATTAGCGTGAGATAACTATCATCGCCGCTTGTACCCACCACGACGAACTTTTCACCGCTAAGCTGGAGGATACTATAAGCCTCATCCCATGTCTCAGGGTCGATATCGGTTGTCATCACCCCGCCCGAAGAGGTGATAGTCGGTGCGTCGTTTTCGGTGGTTACAGTGACATCGACATATACGGGGTCACCTGCAAGTCCCGTATTGTCGGTGGCGACTATCTTTAGTCTTGTAGTGCTCATCGGAGCGTCATTTGTCTCATAAGTAAGCGACTGAATGAGTGCATCCACGGCTGCGGCAGGTACGGGGTTAGTCGTATTAAAATTGACATTCACACCATAGCTTCCAGTGGAGTAATTTCCTATGTAGGTCTCTTGATAAAATATCTCTTCATTACTAGTATCAATCGTAATATCGCCTTGTGTCTTAAAAGACAAAAATTCGTTGTAGAGATAGATTTCGCTGTTGCTTTCATCTACAAAATTGATATTGAGCATGCCGTCTGTCGAGCTGCCCCACTCATCATAAGTGCGATTCATCGTCACATCATCCTCTGAGAATGTGACATCGTTATCGATGAGCTGCGGAGTTACTTGTGCATCGGCTTCCGTGAAGGTAATAGCCGTAACCATATTTGTCAAAGTCGGTTTTTGATTGACTATGATAGTGAGCTTGGCGGCTGTAAGTGTACCAAATGCGTCATTGCCGTCTCCGCCGTATTCGACGATGTATCCTTGAATACTTGAGTTAGTACTTGAATAATCATTCCAGCTTCCGTCACTTTCATAAAAGTGTGCTACATCCTCCCCAACATTGCCATCACTATTGTTCGGCTCGCCATTTGCCCAGTTTTCGTAGTGACCATCTACTGCGACATTTACAGTAGTTCCACCATTAGCGCTAAGATAATCACCTTCGCTATCGTAAACATCGGGGCCATTTACGCTATAGCTATCTGTCCCCGCATCAGCATAGCCGTTATAAAAATGCGTTCCAGATTCAGGTCCCGTGACCCATTTCCATGTTCCCTCCGTAGTCGCATCGCTCGCACCCATCCAGCCATCACCACCTAGTTTTGGAGCGATAAAGTCGTTTTCGGCATCTGATGTGACCGTGACGAGATAACCATTGAGCCCATAGAGTTCTCTTGCCTCTGCCGCTGTTTTTGCCTCATCCCATGTGATACCGCTATCGCTGACAAATTCATAATAGTGCCCGTTTGGCGCATAATAAAACTTTCCGGGTACATCCACCGTATAAGGCTGCCAGCTTGCGCCATCATCGGCACTGATTTGGATAGTGAGCGGATCATTGGCGACATTGGTATCTTCAGGGTCGTATGAGAGGGAGTTGATAGCTGTGTGTAGGTCTGCTATCGTCCCTTTGAACTCTATCGTCTCGGCGCCGTTGTTTGTTGCGTTCGTGAAGCTAACTCCCGTCGTCGTGCCAAGCGTCAGCGTCCCATGTGCTGCGGCGATGCTTATCGTCAGTTCCGTCGTCGTGTCGTCCGCATCGCCTGCATTACCTAGCGTAAAACCGTTGATTGCAAGTGCACCATCGGCATCTTCATTGATAACCATCTGCTCTTTGCCGCTGATGTAGGGGGTGATTGTATCCGGCACAAGCGAACCACCCTCGACTGCCACCGTGGCGGTAGCCGCCGGTTGGAACTGATCATCTAAAAAGTAAAAGACACGATCGCCGGCAACACTGCCGGAAAACTTCATGTCCGTTTTCAAGAGTTGGGCAGTGCCTTCTGCACCCTGCCCGATCACGCTGATATAAATATATTCCTCAGTGCCAAAATACTGATCATAATTTCGATCGTTATAAGCTTCAATCGTTGATGTGCCAAAAGTCACAGGCGTTATATTGCCAGCAGTTCCTGTGATGGTATCCAGTGCGATCTCAACACCGCCGTTGGCAAGGTCACCAAAGATCAGCTTGTCTCCTGCCTTGATTTGACTTAAATCCAGATATAAAAAAATCATGGTTACTCCGGAGGTATCCGCATCACTATCGGCCAGCGCGACGGGGGTGCCTGCCAAGGTGACAGAAAAATCATTGCCATCTTCAGTACCGTTAAGGTCAAACGCTACAGGAGGGGGAGGAGGGGGAGGTGGTGGCGGCGTGACATCCAGGGCAAAATCATTGAAATAGAGCGGAACCCTTTCGGTGTCGGCACCGCTGTCGAGTCGATAGCCCGGGTATTCACCAAAATCACCAGGAAGGTCAACGGTTGTCCATGCACCTGCTTTTGCAGTAGCCGTTGTGGTTTTTTGTGCAGGATTGGCTGCTAGCCAGCTATCGAAAACCCCGAAAGAGGCATGTCCGGTAATGGTCAGCGTGATGTCGCTCTGACTGTCGTTGTAGACTTTGAACTGATGAAGAAAGAAGGTCGTGTTGTCGTCAAAGGCGGTAAGGGCAAAGTACTCGACCTGTCCGTCAAAACCGGTTACGCCAGAACTACCACCTATTTCACTAACTTTGGTGTAAATACCGTCGTTTACCCCGCCGCCAAAATAGATATTGGCGTGGTCAACAGCGACCGTGTTGCCCAAACTATTTTCCTGAGCCCAGCCGTTTGAAAAGTTAGTGCCGCTTGCATTGTAGGAAAAGCGAACAACTGGCACTTCAGGAGCTGGGGTTGTTGAGGCGCCAGAGATGTTCATGTTTATCAATGTCAGACGGTCCGCCATATCTCCTGCTGGAGTGTCGAAATAGACACGAACAGTATCTATCATCTTATTTGCAAATGGGGAGAAATAATCTTGTGAAAAAGTGTATGTTGGTTCTAATGCATCTATACTCGAATAAGTTGCAGTACGCGCCATCTCTACACCGTTCGCATAACCGACAACATAAATATTCGTGTAATCGTTGTCGGCTGTTATGATTGTATAGGTCTCACCAATCACTGCACTATTTAAGGTAAAACTACCTGTCGTAGTCGGTTTAACTTCAAGATATGAAGTAGGGCTTGCAGGAGAAGAAGTTGGTCCTGAAACAGATAAACTCGCACCATCACCATCAGCATATACTAGGTCATCCGTTACATCTGCAACTTCACCGTTGACGGCACTAATCAAAAAGAAGCCATCCTCAGTCGTATAAGTTCCATCACTATTATCAACAGCATTGGCAAAAGTATAAGTACCATCAACTGGAGCTGCCAAAACCCCTCTCCACTCTCTAGCCTCCAGCGACCCACTCATCACCATCGGAGCAAAGTCTAGCTCCCAGCTACCGCCAAGTTCATTGTGTCCGACTTTGTGCGTTGCAGCGGCGATTTTGAGTCCTGTTATATCTTGCAACATGCTAACAAACGCTGCTCCTCTCTCGCCAGAAGCTACTTCACATCCGTAGAGGAACAATTCTCCGCTTTCGCTCATGGCATCGCTAATTATTAGAAGCTCTTTGCCGTAAAGTGGAAGTGTTTCTAGCGATACGCCGTTTTTGCCTAGAAGTATCTCACCTGAACGACCGTGTGTGATGATGTGGAGAGCTTCAGCTCCGCTAGTGCCTTCGAGGGTATCTGCTATTTGAGAGAGAAGATTTTCATCGCTGTTTAAAAAAGCGATTTTTGTTGTATGAGGGAGGTGCATGGAGAGGGTTTCTAAATCCTCCAAATGTGCATCGACAAATACGAAAGTAGTATATTTCATAAGCTAACTCCTGTAAAAAAATTTGACTTATTCTACAAAGTCGCAGTCTCAGGGCAGTCTCAGTCCGACTTTCGCTGGTCTCAGTTTGGTCGCAATTTCAAAAGAGAGTAAAAATGAAACACTTTTTGTGTTTAAATGGATGTGAAAACTACTCTTTGAGTGGTTCAGGACGAGCAGAAGTTGGCATGTGGAAATGTTTTGGCATGTGGAAATATTTGAGACATGTTTAGATACAATTACCTGCAAAAAAAATCAAAATAAAGGGTTCCAAATGCAAACAATTCAAATTAACAACTCTGAATTAGAACAATACATTAACCTCACATACGGTGATGATAAAAATAGTTTAGTAAATGATTTTGTTATGTTTTTAAAAACTGAACTCCACGCTAGCAATATTAAAAAAGCATTTGATGAAGTAAAACAGTTTCAAGATGAAAAAATAGATTTAACCGATGCTTCTGATTTTTTGAAAGAGTTAAAAAGTGACAATTAAAGTTACGGACTCTTTCAAAAAAGAATTCAAAAAACTTTTAAAAAAAGATAGATACCTTTTGGAACAATACGAATCACTTATAAATCAACTTCAGCTGAACCCTACAGAAGGCGTCTCATTGGGGAATTGTAAATATAAAATCCGATTAAAAAATGAGTCCAACCATAAAGGAAAAAGTGGAGGATATAGAGTCATCACTTACACAAAAATAGAACAAACGATTGTATTGGTTTATATATATGCAAAAAGTGATGTGGAGAACATACTTATGAAAAAAATCGATACTATAATCTCATCTATAGAAATATAAATAATTCATCCCAAGGTATAGAGACTGTGAGTAAGTCAAAGTTGGCATGTGGAAACTCATAATCTCGAATATGTTACAATAACGGCATTTGCATCAAAGAGGCAAATGATGGGAAAAGGGAAAAAATATGCTCATAAATTCTAAAAAAGTATTCTAATGCACCAAACGACACAAACGAGGACTTTACGGGATTTTTTTATTTTCTATACCCAGCTTTTTTTTATTGCATTGATTGTTTTTTTCTCCTTTTTTGCTTACATTTCAGAAAAAAAATCTATCGAAGAGTACAAAAAAATCATCTCTGCTGAGATTGGAGCACAGATTCATACACAGCTAAAGATGTTTTTCATCGAAGCACCACGAGTATTGAAAATAAATAGCGAATTTGCAAAAATAGGAATGCTCGATCTATCAAATCACACCCAAATGCAACAAACTTTTACCGCCCAAATCAAAAACCATCCCTATTTGACCTATATTTCCTACGCAAATACAAAGGGAGAATATATAGGAGTAAATCGCTCAGTCGTGGATGGAGAGATATATTTTATCAATGCCCTTGAAAAAGAAAAAATGCATTTCAATACATATGCAATTACTAAAAATGACACGAAAGGGGTATTGGTCGAAGAGGGAAATATTTACAATGCGACGGTGCGACCTTGGTACACCCATGCAATACAAGAGGCAAAAAGCACATGGTACAATCCCTACAAACACGCAAACAATGAAAGTATGGGAATAGGAATATCTACGCCCATAACCGATTCTAACGGCACGGTTATAGGGGTATTTTCCGCTGATCAGAGTTTGGTAAAGATTTCAGACTTTTTACAAACACTCAATCTTCAAAAAAATGGACTTGCTTTTATTGCACAAAAAGATGGCTCACTCATAGCAACATCCCTCAAAGAGCCAGTTTATACAACTCAAAAATCACAATTGATTCGATACACCTTAGAAAATTACCCAGATAAAAGACTCAATGCACTCTATCCTGCATTTCATACTTTTGAAAAATTGGAAAAAAACAAAAATATTACCATGGAGGGAAAAGAGTATCTTTATAACCAGTTTTTATTTCAAGATGAGTATGGTTTATCGATTGCTGTTGGGATTTTACTGGCTGAAAAAGATTTTACTTCTGGATTTGAAAAAAATATTCTCCTATGGGGAGTGGCGATTTTTATTTTTATTGTTTTTGGTTTTTTTGTTTTCAATTCTCTTTCAAAAAGGTTGGTAACTCCTATTGAAAAACTCAATCTTTACACGAAAGATATAGCTAAAGGGGATTTTGAAATACTCATCGAAAACCAAACAGATATAAGAGAATTTAAAGAACTTTCCGACTCTTTTGAAACAATGAAGATTAAACTCAAAGAGTCTTTTTATCTTTTAATCGCTCAGGCGAGTTTTACCAATATCGGAAAAACGCTCTCAAGTATCTACCATCAGTACAAAACACCGCTATCGCATATCAACTCACAGGTTTTATCCCTTGAAGCGTACCTTTTTAAGACAAAAAATCAAGATGTTTTTTTGGAAGATATCGCTCAAAAGATGCGAAAAAGTATCACTTTTATGGATACAACAATGATTGGGTTTAATAATTTTTATAAAAATTCACTTGAAAAAGAACCTCTTGATATCAAGAATGAGATACTTTTTATAGAAGAGATGCTTAAAGACAGAATTATCCAAATCGACTTAAAAATAGAGATTCTCTGCGATGAGATTCTCTATATGGGGTATAAAAATAGTTTTGACAATGTTGTTATGATTTTAATCGAAAATGCGATAGATATTTTTGAGAGTCGTAAGACAACAAAACCATCACTAAAAATCACCGCTCTAAAGGAAGAAGATACTCTGAAAATCACTTTTCTCGACAATGGCGGCGGCATCACAATCAAGCCGACAGATACAGTTTTTAAAACTTTTGTCTCCAGCAAAGAGAGAAGCAGTGGACTTGGTCTTGCCATGTGTAAAATGTTGGTTGAGAAAAAACTAAGTGGCACCATACAAGCATACAACAAAGATGCTGGAGCTTGTTTTAAAATAGTTTTAATACATGATTCTTGAAGCTGGAATTGTTACCCCTTAAAAAGTACAAAACAGTTTTTCCCCTCCCTTTTTGCTTCATACATTGCACTATCTGCTTGGCTTATAAGATGTTTGATAGAAACAGGGTTGTCATGTCCATAGAAACTTACCCCGATACTCGCAGAGACTTGAAGGCTCATCTCTTTTTCGTATTGAACAGGTGTGTTTGCAAGTTTTAAAAGTCTCTCTATCATTTTTTCGTATGACTCTTTCTCGTTGGTTGGGTGAAAAATAAGGGCAAATTCATCACCGCCGATGCGTGCTATGGTGTCTTCTTGGCGAATAGCTCCCTGAAATCTTTTTGCTAACTCCTTGAGCAACACATCTCCCGCATAATGCCCATAGGTGTCATTCATCTCTTTAAATCCATCTAAATCTATAAAAGCAAGTCCAAAAATAGTGTTGCTTCTTTTTGCAAATGCATGTATTTTTTCAAGCATACTTTCAAAAAAGTGGCGATTTGGAAGATTTGTTAAAAAATCATTGTTCGCTTGAAGCTTAAGCAGTTCTTCTTCTTGTACTCTTTGGGTAATGTCGATAGCAAGAGAAACAATCTCATAATCATCCTCTTCTGAACATTTGAGTAAAAGGGTGTTGTGCCATTCGCAAGTGATGAGAGTTTGGTTTTTTAAGATATTTTGATTGATAAAAATATGGAGATTGTTGTCTTTTGGTACCATCTCAAGATTCTCTTTGATAATTTCTCTTTCATTTTCTGAAACTAAAAAGTCGAGAAAATTTTTCCCTCTCACTTCATTTGCACTCCAGCCAAAAAGTCTCGCGGCTTGTTCATTCCAATCTGTGACAATATAGCCCCTCTTCCACACAATCCCCGCTGAGGCTGAGTTTTGAAAAAGAATTTTGTGACGCTCTTCACTCTTTGATAGTTTTTTGTTCATTTGATAGATATAATAGGCAATAGTTCCTACAACCAAAATAATCAAACTAGAGATAAAAATATAAAAATAGACCCAAGTCATGTTGCTGTGCTTTTCCTCTGCATAGAAAAAATCATCAAGTGTTCTCGTCTGTTTTATAACTCCAAACTCCTTATATGTTGCGACAATATGTTCCCATCGCCCAGGATTGCTATGACCTACTTGGATAAAATCAGGATTGATAAGTTTTTTAAGAGTCATCGCTTCATAGAGAAGATGCTCTTTTGATTTGTTTTGCGTGTTGTAGTGTTTTTCTATAACTTCCACTGTCTCTTCTATATGTGCCAAAGCATATTCCCAGCCCTTAAATGTCGCTTGACGAAAATCTGAAACCATTTTTCTATTCTCTTCATAGAGTGCTGTGGAAGTAAAAAGTGTATCTCCATAAAAATCAAGTCCATACGCTCTTGGTTCTAAAATACTAAACTCTCTATTTTGTTTGGCGAGTAGATAGGGTTCGTTGGAGCTGTAGGCATTAATAGCAACTACTTTATTTTCAATAAGGTCATCGAGATGCTTTTGTTTTGGAACAAAATTGACTTTTTTAAGGTCAATTCCTTCTCTTAGAAACATCGCTTTGAGTTCTATATCTTGATCTCCACCCATGAGTGCTATAGGACCTCCTTTGACTAAATCAACCGGACTTTTGAACTCTTTTTTTGCGAGGAGAATATTGGGTGAATGTTGAAAAATTGCCCCTAGCATAACAACATCTAAACCATCAAGATAGTCAATAACCAAACTAGAGTTTGAAACCCCAAACTCTGCTTTTTTTGATAGAACACTCTCTACAACATTGATATTTGCACCACCTTCAAAAAGTGTCACATCAAACCCCGCTTGTTTATAGAAACCTTTATTCAGTGCCATGTAATACCCTGCAAACTGAAATTGATGCTTCCATCGAAGTTGGACTGATATATTTTTAGTATTTGCGTGTAAAGTGGTAAAAAAAAGAGTAAAAAGAATAATTATAATTTTCAATAAAATCTCCAAAAATTTTTATAATGAACATATTTTATCAAAAAGCACTTGATATTGGTGTCATACTAGTCTCAATTTAGTCTCAATAATGCTTTTTCAGTCAGGATTTAAAATGGACTCTATATACTCACAAAATATCATACATAATAGGTGCAATATGAATAATTTATCCATACTTAAAAACAAAAAAGTACTTTATGTAGAAGATGATGAAGTGATACGAGAGAGTACCGCTCAAGTACTGAATATTTTTTTTGATAATATTACTTTAGCAATCGATGGTGAAGAGGCTATGGATTTACTTGACAATAGATTTGATATCGTGATTTTAGATCTTAACTTGCCAAAATACAATGGACTTGAAATAGCACAAGAGGTGAGAAAACAGAGTGAGGAAGCTTTGATTTTTCTTATCTCAAGTTATCAGGAGACACAAAACTTAAGAGATGCAATGAAGTTGGGTGCTATAGATTATTTACCAAAACCTATACGATTTGAAGAACTTAAAAATGTTCTGAGTGAATGTGCCAATAGACTTTCAAAAAATGAAATCAATTATTTTGGAGATGATCTTACTTACGATACAAAACTCAAGTTGGTTTTTAGAAATGATGAGGAGATTAAACTTACAAAAAATGAGATTATATTTTTGGAACTTGTGCTATCAAACCAAAAACAGGTGATGCACCACAACCTTATTACACAAGAGCTTTTTCAAAGTAACAATAGTGATATCAATCTGGCATCCATAAAAAATTTGGTACTTAGACTAAGAAAAAAACTTGATACGCCACTAGTAGAAAGTGTCTCGGGAGTTGGCTATCGTGTTTTGTAAAGCCATACTCTTTTTCTTTGTATTTGTTACTGTCTCTTTTAGTTTTGAGCTTAACGAGTTTGAGGGGCATCAGAATCTCAACAAACATATCACAATTTTTTACGATGCAAACGATCAGTATACTATCCAAAATCTTCCTAAAGAACAATTCGAAACTACTGACAATCTCGCACTAGGTTATGTCAAAGGTGCAATTTGGAGTAAATTGGAGTTTACAAGCACAAGTTCCGCGAAGATACTTCTCATCAATCCAAAAATAAATATCAATACAATAGATATTTATGTTTTTGAAGAAAACAATTTGGTAAAAACACATAAATTGGGAAACTACCGAAACATAGCACAAAACTCATTCAGCAGTAAATTTACAAATTTTTCTCTTGAGATGGAGCCCAAAAAAATATACACAATCATTACAAAAATAAAATCTAAAAGCCCTATTGATGCAAGTTGGTTTATAAGCGATACGAGTACATTTTTGTCATTTGTGATGTACGATATTCTCTTTTGGGGTGTTTTTTTAGGGTTTATTTTCTCTTTAATCATCTATAACTTATCCGTTTTTATAAGCCTTAAAGAATATACTTATGTGGCGTATGCCTTTCATGGATTGACTGCTTTATTATTTCAGTTCGCTACAAATGGTATTTTTTATCAATTCGGATTGTATGATAATCCACTTATTTTTAATTCAGTTAGTTGGATTTTGGCACAACTAAGCATTGCCAGTATTTTACTTTTTGCTGTCTTTTTTTTCAACACAAAAAAAACAATGCCCATCATACATGCTATCATACTTGGTCTATTTTTAATAGTCTTTGGGATGATTGTTTTGTTTTTATATTCTTTTTTTGATGTGGAAATTATCACAATTGTGCGAAGTATCACAAAACCTCTTTCTATATTTATCATCCTTTTTGTGTTGCTGATTGCTATTATCGGGGTGAAAAAGCAGATGCGTGGTGCTTGGTATTATCTCCTAGGGCATGGGATATTTTTACTTGCTATTGTATTTCAACAATTTGGCGGTATTATCAACAATGAAACAAGTTTTATCTCTGTTTATATAGTTGCCATAGGGATACTTTTTGATGTGGTATTTTTGTCTCTTGCACTTGGAAAAAACATCAAATCACTCAAGTACGAAAAGGAGAAAAATGAAAAACTTCTTATCTCTCAATCAGGTTTTTCAGCCATTGGAAGAACTATAGGAAATCTCTCCCATCAATGGAAAATACCTGTCGCAAGACTAGGAAGTCTTATCACTCAAATCGAAGCCATTCTTTGGAAAAGAGATGACGCTCTCAAATATGAACTCGAAGAGATACTTACAAAAATGCATTCAAATCTGCATTTTATGCAAACTTCCATTAGTGAATTTAACAACTTTTATCTTCATTCATCGCAAAAAATGGAGTTTAATCTCTCGAACGAAATCGAAAGTATTATAGATATTTTAGGTGCGAAAATAATGTACACAAATGCAACCATTTCTAAAAATTTAGACAGAAGCATAGTGATATTTGGTTACAAAAGTGCTTTTGCAAATATTTGTTTGATTATTATTGATAATGCCCTTGATATTCTCAAACAAAGAGAGATTACAAATGGAAATATTACAATCACGCTTGTACAAGAGGGCAATTCGTTCAAGCTCATTATTGAAGATAACGGAGGCGGAATAAGTATGGAACCCATCACAAAGATATTTGATGTTTTCGTAAGTGATAAAGAAGATGGAAATGGTATGGGACTTGCGATGGTTCAAGTGCTTACAAATGAAAGAATCTGTGGAAAAATTGAGGTACGAAATAGTGAGAAAGGTGCTTTATTTGAGATTAAAGTTCCATTAACAATGCAGGGCAAATAAAAAATTTGATGCAACGCCTACCCATCCCAATAAAAACAATTTTTTTCACAGCTCCAACCCTAAAACCTTCGCAATTCCCTCTTTTTTAATCATCTCATTTAATTTTATGGCGATGTTCTCTTTTGCTATTGCGTAGCCTTGGGTGGATTGTCCTGTGATGTTGAGTTTATTACTTCCTACTATCGCACCGTTTGGATCTTTGGTAGTGATTTGTATTGCACATCTAGCGAGGGTAAATCCATACGAGGAGGCTTGTTCTATTTGAGAAGTGAGCTTGATTTTGAAGTGATTTTTGCCACTGCTCTCTTTGAGCGTGAAATTTTTTGCACTTAAGCCTTTTTGGATAGGAGCTTTGAGATTTTGCGACTCGCCATCACTCTCGATATGAAATGATATCGAACTCAGAAGCTCCGCATATCTCTCATCAAATTCTTTCAGTTTTTTGATATATTTTGAGCCATCAAAACTCTCATTGAGAACACTCATAACCGTGAGCATGTTTGGCACACTTTGAAGTAAAACTTTTTGCTCTTTGTAAATTGAGAGCTGTTTTAATCCATTTGAAGTCTCTTTTGTTTGTGCGAGAGAGAACTTTTGCTCTAACTCTTTTTGGAGACTCTCAAAGAGTTTTTTCTTCTCTGATTGCACCAAAACGAGATACTTTTTAAACCCAAACTCCTCTGTTTGAGCTACTTCATAGTGACTGATACGAATCTTTTGGACATCACTCTGTACTTCATTGGTACTTGTTGTTTGCACACTCTCAATCACTCCCTCTTGAACAACATTTTTTGTCTTAAATTGCGAAGAGATAGAAACACTCAAAGTCGAAGCCATCGCACTCAGAGCATTGGCGATTGCCTCCTCCCTACTCTCTCCTTCTCCCGTTGCATAGAGCGTTGAAGTAGTAGATTTTGGAGGATTTGCGTACCAGAGTGGCATAGTTTTGCTTTCTGCTACAACCATGCGTTTAGGAGTTCCACATGCCGAAAAAAGAAGCAAAATTGCTATAAGTGTTGCAAAAATCTTCACGCTACTATCTTGCCATCTGTTCTTGTGTTTTGTGTTCATTTTCTATTATAGAGTTGATTCGATTGTTGGCTATGCTTACCTCTTCGACAGGTTTTACCATCAAATCATCTGCCATTTTGTAATACTCTTTTGCTTTTTTATACTCGCCTTGAGCCTCTTTGACAACTCCTAGGTTATAAAAAGCAACATAACTTTGTCTCTTTGTCGAATCAACCAGCTCCATCAACAACTTTTCGGCTTTGTCATAGCGATTTTGCTCAATGTATTCGAGGGAACTCTCCAAAAGTCTCTCTTGGGCATCATTGTAATCCAAATCTGCATCTTCTAAAAGCGTCACATTAAAATAGTGATAGTGTGGTGTCAGCTTGTATGTAAAACTATTAGAAATCTCATTTGCCAACTCTTGGGCTGCTATCTCAGAAGATGGTAAAGCACTCGAATCATCACGACAGTGTCGAAATTCTGAGGCTCTGCTCATCGTATCTGCATAGATAATATCCCCTTTTGCAACATCAATCATCTTAATTTGTGCAGATAAACCCACAAGTCGTTTCGTACACCCGACATTGTAATAAATCAACTCTTTACAATTTCTATCTGCACATCTTGAGCGACTCTCATAGTAATAAGTATCATTGGCACTCACTCTGCCAACATCTCCAGAGATGATTGCCCCAGCACCGATGAGATTGCCCACTTCGACTGCATCTTTTTCATCGACAAGACCACTATTTTGTATCTTCTGCTCTCGCAACACTTTATCGATATCATTTCTACTCACAAGCGTAAAAAAGGGTTGATTATTGATTCTCTGGTTTGCAAGATTTGCTTCTATTTTTGAGCCAAGACCAACATAATCATTTTTGAACTCTGTAATGGCGATTTTTTTTGTACTCATCGCTCTATCAATCTCCGCGGGAACGAGTGCTTTGACACTCACAACTTGGGCACATCCATGCAACAACAAAGCGACTATAAAAGAAAAAAACAACCCAACGAATCTACTCATTTTTTTTCCTGCGGATATACGAATATTTGCGTGATTTTAGTACAAATGGAGTTAATACTCTATTAATGAAACCACCGCTTTTTTTGCTTCTTTGAGTGATTGTATCTCTTTTTTTTCTATTTGTGCAATCACATGCGTAAATTTTTGAGCATTTTTGAGAGCCAAAAGCATACATAAGGCATCAAGAGATTTTACACTCTCGACTTTATCCAAAAATTCTTGCTCTTTGGCATGTGGAATATTTTTTTTGATTTTTATTTTTGAAGCCAAAAAACCTGCTATAAAAGTAAGAAGATAGTAGAGATATTCCAGCTTTAAAAAGCTCTCTTTTTTTTCATCCTCATCCAGTAACTCCTCTTTGCTAAAGGCTTGAGCCACTTCTACTTTTGTTGCTTCAAGTCGTAACTCTTTGATTTTTTGCTCCGTTTTATCAAAATATTCAAATGAAATAGCTGGTATTTCAAAATCTTTCTCACTTACAAAAGCAAACTTTTGACTCCACATGCCACGCAAACCATCTTGTGTAAGCGTGCTATTTTCTATGGGTTTTTGAGCAAAAACTTTGACCCCTTGTATGGTAAACTCAAAAGGTTTTAAAAGCTCAAAATTTCCAACACCCTCAAGAGTAAGCTCCATGTGATAGGGCTCGAATGCTTTTACTTTTGGACTCTCTTTTTTTACTCTAAAATCCAAAGAGCCAAACAATCCGCTCCTATTTTCTGAGACTTGCACAACAACACTCTCCTGACGCAATGCAGTAGCTGAAAACTCCTCTTTTTGCATGTTGTCTCGCCCTATCACTGTATTTTCTACCGAATCTCTGTTGGTTTTTTTCATGAGCGTATCAAACTCAAATCGTATCTCACCTGCATTTTTTGCAAATGCTACAAACTCGTAGATAACACTTTTTTTGCCATCTGTGATTTTTGTATTTTGACTCAAAGGCTCTAATTTGTACCGTTCATTTTCGCCAACAGGATTAAATTCTATCGAATATAGCTCCGCTCTATCATCAAAATCACAACTATATTTGAGATAAATCGCTTCATTGACAACAGCACTTTTTTTGTTTACTTCCACATGCCAAACATAGTTGGAAGCAAAAATTTCCACATGCCAAAAGAGCAAATACAGAAGTAAAAATCTACCAAGGTTTTTGTTCATTTGTACCTCTTTTATTGATAAGTTCATACTGCTTGGAGCTAAGTTTTGCTTTGCCTCCACTCAGGTTGAGCATCCCTTCATTTTTTGTTTTTTTATCAGCATCACTCGCCCCGCTACTTGCATTTGCAGTTGCTTCCATGTTTGATCCTCCACCCTCTTTTTGCTTTTTATTTGACTCTTGCTGTTTTGCAATTTCAGAGTTGTTTTTTGTTTTTTGTTGCCCAGTAGTCGCTGTTTTTTCTTCTGCAACATCTTGGATAAAGTGTAAATTTTCCTCTGCCTCTTTGGAGTACATGAGTGTGAGCGATTTTATAAATGCTTCTCTTGCTTTTTTATACTCTTTGAGCCTGATAAGAGTATTTCCCATATTATAAAAGAGTTCGGATTTAAACTTCACATCACTCGATTTCACACGCATAAAACTCTCAAGTGCTTTTTCATACGCACCCTCTTTGTACTCTGCACATGCCAAGTCATAATAGGCTCGTGCATCCTCAATTTTGCCGTAATGCTCCATCGCTGTTTTATAATCACTCTTCTCATACGCACTTTTTGCGATATTTTCATGCACTCGCTCCAACAAAGAAGCATCCAAACTCACGCCAAAAAAGAGCAAATACGCAATCACATAGCGTTTGAGTGTTGTAGTCGTGACCAAAAAAAGAAGAAGTGCCACTACAACAAAAAAGTAAAAAAATTCTCTATTTTGCACAATAGAAGTTTGCGTTTTAAAAGCTCTATTTTTTTGCTCCTCGAGTGCATTTAAGAGCGTATTTACATCTTGCGTATAAACACCATTGGTTTGTGATGCAATAGTAGCTATCGCACTGTTTTCTCTTGAGACTACGATATCGCCTTTGTCATCTTTGAGAAGTTCCCCATTTTCGAGATTGATTGTTCCACCCATCTGGGTTGCAATCATCAAAACATTCACATATAAACCACTCTCTTTTGCTAGTTGTGCTTCTTTGACATAGCTTGGCTCATCCGCTCCATCACTCAAAAATACAACACTCAAATTTTTGGATTTTGACATCTTGCGAGAGAGTTCAAGTGCTGGTAAAACACTGCTTCCCTTAGTCACAATCAATTTATGTTCAAGTGAATTAAAGAGATGAAACAGAAGCTCACTATCCTCTGTAAGTGGCGATAACACAATCGCATTGGTTGTAAATCCAATCACTCCAAATCTGCTATTTTGCGTAGATTTGACAATAGTTTGTAATACCTCTTTTGCTTTTTCGAGTCGTGAGGGCAAAATGTCTGTTGCATTCATTGAGTAGGACAAATCCACCGCAATAATCACATCACTGAGTACCTGCTCACTTTTGAGTGGCTCTTGCTCTAGCACAGGGCGAGTCAGTGCTATCACAATAAATAAAAAGGTAAAAATATATCCATATGCCACAAAACCTATCTCTTTGAAACTCTTTTTGATAAAAATAGGAGCAAGAAGGAGTAAAAGCCAAAAAAACTGAGGATACAAAAGCGTCATCTTCGCACCTCCCTTAAAAGTAAGAAAAGTAATAATCCACATGCCAAAAGTAAAACAATCTGATAATAAAACTGCTTTTGTATATGCTCTTTACTTTTGATATTTGAAGATTCTAGCTCATTGATTTTATTATAGACTTCTTGAAGCTCCTTGGCGTTTATAGCTGTAAAAAACTCTCCACTACTCTCTTTTGCTATTGTCTGGAGAAGTGATTCATCTGCTTCGCCCTTGTTTCCAATGGCAATTGTATAAATTTTGATATTTTCATTTTTGGCAAGTTCTGTTGCATCTTTTGGTGCAATTGCTCCGCTATTGTGTTCGCCATCCGTTAAAAGTATGATGATTTTTGTTTTTGCTTTTGAGTATTTAAAAGCTCTTACACTCATAGCAATGGCTTCACCAATCGCAGTATTTTGCCCCGCCATCCCTTGAGAGAGATAACTGAGCATTTCATTTACTATCTCTTTTTCATACGTAATAGGCGAAGCGATAAAAGCAAAATCACCATACAAAACCACACCAATGTTATCACTTATACGATTATTTATAAACTCAGAAGCGATAATCTTGGTAATTTCAAAACGAGAGAGTCTCTGCTCTTTGCTCATCTCATTTTCAAAATCAAATCCAGAGGAGTTCATAGAACCACTCGCATCAATCGCCAAAACAATATCTTTGCCATTTCTGTCATTTGTACTCAATTTATCCATTGCAATTGGCGACATAAGCGAGAGTGTAAGAAGGGTTAATATCGCAATTTTTATAATCCATTCTAATCTTAACAAGCCTTTTTTTGCAGTTAAAAAATGGAGATGCACGAAGTAAATTGGCTTCATAAATTCCCTGCATCTATAAAGGCATACTATAAGAGGAATAAGCAATAATAATAAAAATGGATATTCAAAAGTGTAATAATTCATTGATGCTATTCTAACTAAAAATTTTTAATTTTTTAAATGACTTCTTCTCTTCTCCTCCTTTTTTAACTCATACACAGTTTTGAATGCTAGAATTTTGACAAATTCATATTCTTCAGTGGTGTTCCTGACACTATTGTGATAAAAATCGAAGGATAAAAAATGTTTAAAACATCTCTTTTTAGTTTTCTAGCACTACTTAACTTGTGGGCTGGAGCTATTCAAGAAGACAAGCAATTTAAAACAGCAGTTGCATCTATAAAAGATGAAAACAAACTTGTACTAATGATTTATACAACTGAAGATTGTCCTGAATGTGCCTATATGAAGAGTAAGGTATTTCATGATAAAAGCGTAGAATCGTATTTAAACCATAATTTTGTTATTGTAGAAAAAAATATACATAAAGATACTCTTCCTGATGGATATAATTTTTTTGGTATTCCTACAATGTTTTTTATCGACAAATTAGGAAATAAAAAAGAGACCATTGTTGGAAGTAAAAGAGTGCAACCATTTTTAGACGAACTTCATCGTATTCGAGAACTTAAATGAGAAAATTTTTAACAACTATTACAATTTTTGGGGTTTTATCAATTTACGCATATGATACAGCAGATTTGAAAAAAGCAATCGAAGAAAAAGAGTGTATTGAATGTAATTTAAAAGATGCTAATCTAAGCCAAAAAGATTTCAGTGGTGGTGATTTTCATAGAAGTAATCTTAGTGGTGCAAACTTACAAGGAAGTGTATTTGAAATGAGTAATTTGAACGATTGCAATCTCAGTGGCGTAAATGCGAATGAAGCCATTTTTTGGAAAGCATCCATTGAAAAGGCTGATTTAAGTTACATACATGCTGAAAATACGAACTTCAAAGGCACTCATCTCAATGAAAGCAATCTAAGCCATGCCAATATACAAAATGCTAAAATATGGAAAGCTGATTTTACAGATTCCATACTAACTCAAACAAATTTTACAAATTCTGAACTTGGTAGTTCAAAATTTATTCGCAATGATTTACGCACAACACAAATGAAAAATACCCTTTTATGGAAAACTTATTTTAGTGAAGTGATTATGACAAAAGAACAATACACCCACGCAAAAAATGAAGAAGCTTTTTTAAACGAAAATATTCAATATAAATAATATAATTTATGCTTATCTTTTTCAAAATTTTACACTGCCAATTTAACCATATTTATAATTGCCACACTACAAATTTTAAAGGAATGCATCTATTTCTTGACATTTAAAGACAATTTGCCTATAATTCGCGTCCACAAACAGAAATGCTTGTTGAAGTCTTGTTAGCTCAGCTGGTAGAGCACGTCACTTTTAATGATGTGGCCGATGGTTCGAATCCATCACAGGACACCATTTACAAACTTAAGTTGGCCCCATCGTCTAGCGGTCAGGATCCATGGTTTTCATCCATGTTACAGGAGTTCAATTCTCCTTGGGGTCACCAACTTTTCTCTTTTTTACCCACATTCTTAATCACTATTTCAAACTATAATTTATCGGTAGTTGCAAAAGCAAATTTTCTTTTGGTTTTGGAAAAGTTCCTGAGAGATTTTCTATGGTTTTTATCGCTGCATTTGAGAGTATTTCACTCCCATTTGAGAGAACTTCTACTTTTTGCACCTCTCCATTTTGAAGAATCATAAATTTTACAACCACTTCACCCACAATATTTCTTTCTCTTGCGGAGCGAGGATAATAAAGATTTTCTTGCAACATTTGTACTATTTTTTGCAGATGTTCTTGGAGGTACTCTTGTTGTACTTGTTTTGATTTCTCCTCTTTTTGCTCACTCAAAGATGGCGTTGGAGTTTGCACTTTCTCCTCTATTTTTGGAGTAGTTATTTGCTCTTGTATAATCTCTTTTGGTCTCTCCTCAGCAAGTGGAGCTGTTTTGGTCGTTTGTAGCTTTTTTGGTGGTTCTTTGGCTTTTGGAGGAGGAATTTTTTCTACTTTTTGTGGAATTACTTCCGTATTGGCATGTGGAATGGTTGGAGGTAAACTCGCTGGCTCTTTTTCATAGACCCTATCACACAACTTTACACATAACAGTTTCTCTTTTTGTACCTCTTTTGGGATGCTTTTAAAAGAAAAAAAGAGCAATAAAAACACAAGAGAGTGAAGGATAAGAGAGATAATAAATGAGCTTGAGTGTCTAATCATAAAAAGGATAGTATCGAAATGTTTTTTATGTTTTTGTTAAAAGAGTGGCATGTGGAATATATCCACATGCCAAGAGCCAAATTAGATTACATAGCTCTTTTAAATTCAGGATACGCTTCCACCCCACATTCATTGACATCCATCCCCTCTTGTTGCTCATCATCTGTCGCTCTAAATGGCACAAATTTATTGATAAGGTATAAAATCACAAAAGAGACACTAAACGCAAAAAGAGCCACAATAGCGACACCTTTGAGCTGTGCCATGAAAGAGATCTCTGGTACGAAAATACCGACTGCCAAAGTCCCCCAAATACCATTGACCAAGTGAACAGACAAAGCCCCAACAGGGTCATCAAGTTTAAACTTATCAAAAACAGGTACTGCAAAAACAACCAACGCACCACCAATTGCACCGACTAAAATAGGTACATACATATTAAATAAATCTGGTCCAGCAGTAATCGCTACTAGCCCACCCAAAGCACCGTTTAATATCATCGTGATATCAAAAAGTTTATAGCGAATATACATCAAAATACCTGCAATAATTGCACCTGCAAGTCCTGCTGTATTTGTATTCATAATTGTTTTCGCTACTGCGTTCGCATTTTCTACACTCGAGATAGAACCAACACTTCCGCCATTAAAACCAAACCAGCCTATCCAGAGCAAAAATGCACCCAAAACGACAAGTGGAATATTTGAAGCAGGAATAACACGAATCCCACCTTGAACATAACGCCCTTTACGAGAACCGATGATGAGAATCGCCGCTAGAAGTGCCCAGCCACCTGTAGAGTGAATGACCGTCGAACCAGCCAAATCGTGCATAGTAATATCGAACAAAGTATCTTTGAGTATATCTGCACCCCAACTGATATTGACCATAGATGGATAGATAAATCCACCCATAATAACTGCAAAAATAGCCAATGGAATGATACGAACCCGCTCACTCACACCCCCACTCATGATATTGATAGTTTTTCCAACAAACGCCATCTGAAACAAAAATGCAGCCCAAATACTCATATTGGAATTTTCCCAACTTCCAAATGCCAGTGTATAGCCGATAAGCAAAAATGCCAAAGAGGCAACTGCATAAATCATTACATTGATAGTGAGTACGGATGAAACATTTTTTGTACGAACAAGCCCTGCTTCGAGCATCGCAAAACCTGGAACCATGAAGATTATAAGCACCATCGAAAAAAGTGCGAAGAAAGTGTCTATGATATATTTAAAATCAGCTTCTAGCATAAAAACCACCATTTTTTAAAGTTAATGCGATGATTTTATCGAAGAAAAAAGGATTTTTAATTTGATTGTTGATTAAAATTTAATCATTTGAGAGAATCTTTATCTTTCCACATGCCAAGCATGTGGAAATTTTATGAGTAAAAATTAAACAGCTTCTGAATCTGTTTCACCCGTACGGATACGAATGATTTTTTCTACATCACTTACAAATATTTTACCATCGCCGATTTTGCCAGTTCTAGCAGCTTCAACGATTGTATTCGTTACTTGGCTTACCATGTCATCGTTTACTACCATTTCCATTTTTATCTTTGGTAAAAAATCAACTACATACTCAGCACCACGGTACAGTTCGCTATGCCCTTTTTGACGACCATACCCTTTTACTTCGCTTACAGTCATACCTGTAATCCCTATCTCTGCCAAAGCATCTTTTACATCTTCTAGTTTAAATGGCTTAATAACCGCTTCTACTCTTTTCATAATATTTCTCCAGTTTTAATTTTAAAATTGTAACCATATTCACAGTTTAAATCAATTACAGCACTATAAATTTAATGCTTTTTCACCATGTGTTGTTTCATCAAGACCTTTTGCTTCAGTCTCATCATCTACTCTTCCACCACCTGTCATCGCTGCAGCTATGTAATAAACCACTGCTGTTGCTATAGCACTGTACACGATAGTAAGTCCTACTGCCTTAATCTGTTTTACAAGTTGAGCCATCATATCATAATCTGCTGGTAAAGCATATTCAGCTACAAAAAGAGCTGTTGCGATTGAACCCCAGATACCAACTAAACCATGTACCCAAAAAGCATCTAAAGAGTCATCAATTTTAAGCATTGGTTTAAGTTTTGCAACACCGATAAAACCTAAGATTCCACCCACAAGACCAAGTACAATCGCACCATCTACACCGGCAAATCCAGCAGCTGGAGTAATTGCTACAAGTCCTGCAACAGCACCAGAAGCTCCACCCACTAAAGTAGCTTTTTTGTACACAAACCACTCAACAAGCAACCAACCAATCACACCTACTGCCGCAGCAACATTTGTAACCAAGAACGCAGATGCAGCAACACCATCCGCAGCAAGTTCACTTCCTGCATTAAATCCGAACCATCCAAACCATAGAAGTGCAGCACCTAATGCTACTAAAACAGGAGAAAAAGGTTTAATCGCAACGCGTCCATAATCTTTTCTTCTACCTAAAATCATTGCAACCACTAAACCAGCAACACCAGCATTAATATGTACAACTGTTCCACCTGCAAAGTCCATTTCACCGAAGTTAAGTGTTGTACCACCGCCCCATGCCCAGTGTGCAACAGGTGCATAAACAGCAACAACCCAAAGAGCAACAAATATCATGAATGTAGAAAATTTCACTCTCTCTATCATAGAACCACTTGCAATTGCCACAGCGATTGCTGCAAATGTTCCTTGAAACGCTACAAAGAGTAACTCTGGAATACTTCCCTTAATAGTAGCAGAACCAATGCCTGTGAGAAGAACCTTACCAGTACCTATAATATCGCCATCACCAAATGCAATTGAGTAACCAACTAAAACCCACACCAAACTACCAACTGCAAAAGCACCTAAACTCATACTTATTGTATTAATAACATTTTTAGAACGCGTAAGACCACCGTAAAAAAGTGCGAGACCCGCAGGAGTCATCAACATTACCAAAGCCGTAGCAACTAATATCCAAGCAGTGTTTCCACCGTTTATTACATCATCAGCAAATACCAGTGAAGGTAGCGCCAATAGAGCGAGAAAGTATTTTTTCATCATCTATCCTTATTGTTGAAGTGCCAAAATTATACAAATTTAATGAGATGTTTTAATGCAGTCAATTGATTAATATTTAATCAGTCAAAGAAAAGAGCTAGTTTTTCTCATTCCAAGTGCATTATTATACATTTTACTAATATTTATAAGAACCTTAAGGGATATTAAGATACTATAAAAACAATTTTTATTTTAATAAATTAGGTGTTACAACATGAGCAATTTGCTAGACAACAACGAGATACAAACTATTAACATTGAAGAGTCTCTTCAAAATAGCTACCTAGATTATTCTATGAGTGTAATTGTAGGTCGTGCTCTACCAGATGTTAGAGATGGTTTAAAACCCGTTCATAGAAGAATACTTTATGCGATGGACAAACTTAACCTCTCTTATGGTGCGAAATACAAAAAATCAGCGCGTATCGTTGGGGATGTTATCGGTCAGTACCATCCACACGGTGACACGGCTGTTTATGATGCACTCGTTCGTATGGCTCAAGATTTTTCGATGCGTATGCAACTCGTAGATGGACAAGGAAACTTCGGTTCAGTCGATGGCGATAGTGCAGCAGCTATGAGATATACAGAAGCTCGTATGACAAAGTATGCAGGTGAACTTTTAAAAGATTTAGATAAAAACACTGTCAATATGATTGAAAACTATGATGGTACAACAAAAGAGCCTGATGTTATGCCGACGCGTGTTCCAAATCTCCTTATTAATGGCTCTTCTGGTATCGCTGTTGGTATGGCTACTAATATTCCTCCTCATAACCCAAAAGAGATTATGCTTGGATTGAAAGCACTTTTGGCAAATCCAAATATCTCTTTAATAGAAATAATGGAACACATTAAAGCTCCAGACTTTCCAACAGGTGGAATTATTTTTGGTAAGAAAGGGATTATGGATGCCTATGAAACTGGTCGCGGTCGTATCAAAGTCCGTGCAAAAGTTCATATTGAAAAAAAAGGTAACAGAGATGTTATCGTCATAGATGAACTCCCTTATCAAGTCAATAAAGCGCGTCTTATCGAGAGCATTGCAAATCTTGTAAAAGATAAAATGATAGAGGGTATTTCAGAAATTCGTGATGAATCTGACCGAGATGGTATTCGTGCTGTTATCGAACTCAAAAAAGATGCTATGAGCGAAATAGTTCTTAACAATCTTTTCAAGCAAACAAGTATGCAAACCACTTTTGGTATTATCATGCTCTCTATATTAAATCAAGAACCTAGAGTGTTTGGAATCATAACTATTCTAAAACACTTTATAAATCACCGCAAAACAGTCATCATTCGTCGTACTATTTTTGATTTAGAAAAAGCAAAAGCAAGAGCTCACATCTTAGAAGGTCTTAAAAAAGCTCTTGATATTATTGACCAAATTATTAAAACAATTAAAGCAAGTAAAAGTATTGATGAAGCAAGAGACAATTTAGTTTCAGAATTCGATTTTACACCAATTCAAGCACAAAGCATCGTTGATATGCGTCTTGGAAGACTTACAGGTCTTGAGAGAGAAAAAATTGAGAATGAACTCCGTGAACTTCTTACACTTATTGAGTATTTAGAATCAATTCTTAGAAGTGAAGAGATTTTACATGGTATCATCGGTGAAGAATTTGATGAAATACTTGCAACTTACACAGATGAGAGAAGAACTGAGATAGAAGATGACTATGACGACATTGATATTGAAGATTTAATTCCAAATGAGCCAATGGTTGTAACAATTACGCACCGTGGATATATCAAAAGAGTTCCATTAGCTGCCTATGAAAAACAAAAAAGAGGCGGAAAAGGTAAAACTGCTGTAACAACTTATGAAGATGACTTTATTGAAAGATTTTTCACTTGTAACACACATGATACTCTTCTCTTTGTAACAGACAGAGGACAACTCCACTGGCTCAAAGTGTACCGTATTCCTGAGGGAAGTAGAATTGCCAAAGGTAAAGCTGTTGTTAATCTTCTAAGCCTTGTTGCCGATGAAAAAATTCGTTCAATCATTCCTACAACAGATTTTAGCAACGAAAAATCTTTAATATTTTTCACACAAAAAGGTGTCGTAAAAAGAACAAACTTAAATGAGTTCTCAAACATCAGAAGCAATGGTGTAAGAGCAATTGTTTTGGATGATGATGATGCACTCATTACTGCAAGAATAGCAGATCAGAGTATCAAATATCTCTTTATTGTAACGAAACTTGCACAATGTATTAAGTTTGATATAGAAAAAACTCGTGACCAAGGTCGTAGCACACGAGGAGTTCGAGGTATTAAATTTAAACATGAAGCAGATGAAGTTGTAGATGCAAATATCATTGCAAATGATGAACAAGAGATTCTTATAGTGAGTGAAAAAGGTATCGGAAAACGAACAGATGCTGGGGAATACCGTCTTACAAATCGTGGTGGCTCAGGTGTAATTGCTATGAAAATGACAAGTAAAACGGGTAAACATGTGGTCGGTTGTCTTATGGTCGATGAAACTATGGATATGATGGCACTCACAAATGCAGGAAAAATGATTCGTGTAGATATGCAAACTATCTCCAAATCAAGTAGAAATACAAGTGGTGTTTATATAGTAAAAGGTGATGATGTCTCAAGTATCTCTCGCTGTCCAAAAAATGAAGAAGATGAAGAAGAGTTTGAAGAGAATGAATATCCAACTTTAGACTTGGAATAGAAGTTGCTTAAATTTCAGCAATAAATCACATTAGGATAAAAAAATGAAGAAAGTGATATCTCTAAGTCTGTTTGTAGCACTCATGACTGCAATGTTTGTTGGTTGTTCTACAAAAGAAACTCCTAAAAAAGAGTCTGATAAATCTATAGCAGTTGCTAAAGAAGAAGTTTTAGGAAAAAATACTAGCTTAAGACTTGTTGCTCTTGGGCAAGGTGTTGCTCCAACAACTACAATTTCTCCAGCACAAGCTTATGCACTTGCAAAAAAAGCAGCTGTAGCAGATGCGTATAAAATCCTTGCAGAAAAGGTCAAGGGTGTTCGTATTGAAGGTGAAGATATCATAGGAAATATGATGATTAAAAAATCATCTATCCATACTTCAGTCAATGCAATGATTAAAGGTGCAAATATAGTTGAAACTAATTTCAAAGATGGTTTATGCGAAGTAGAAGTAGAACTTACTCTCTCACATTCTCAATTTACTCACTAATCCTCTTCAACTCACTTGCACTCCATGCAAGTGAATATCTTATCTCTTATCGTTATGTTGTCAAAGATTCAGCTCTTTATAATGAATCACTTTCAATCTCCCAAGCTATGAAAAAATGCTCTGGAAGTCCACAAATAGCTTTAGAACTACAAACTGATGGGAATAAAAATTTAAAAAAAATTATTTCTCAAAACTCGGAAAAGTTCACAGAGTACATTCACAAACTTGGTATGCATGTAGAGTATAAAGATACTACTAACAAAGCTATGAACAAATCTACAACCATTATGACACTCCAAACCACATGTTTTACAGTCGATTTTAATGATAATTTTGCTAAAATTGCACCTTTAAAATAAGGGTATTTTTAATGAAAATTGCAATAGTTGAAGATGATATCAATATGAGAAAATCACTTGAAATTGCTATGGGTGATTTTCTTGAATTTGAAATTCAAACCTTTAAAAATGCAAAAGATGCACTCAAATCTCTTGATGACAGCTATAATCTCGTTATCACCGATATTAATATGCCGGGAATGGATGGAATTGAGTTTGTAAAAGCTTTAAACGGGCGTTTCGAAGTTATTATCATGACTGGCAATGCAACGCTCCAAAGAGCGATAGAATCTATCCATTTGGGTGTAAAAGATTTTTTACTAAAACCATTTGATATTGACACTCTTGTTCGTGCAATCAAAAGAGAAAATGAAATTCAAAAAGTTAATAAAAAAATATCTACAAAATCGGTTGAAGAAAACTCAATTAAAGGTTTTCTAGGAACATCCAAATCACTTACAACTGTTTTAAATATCGCAAATAAAGCTGCAAAAACAGATGCAACGATTCTACTGCTTGGTGAAAGTGGTGTAGGCAAAGAAGTTTTTGCAAATTACATTCATGAAAATTCACCACGGGCTAAAAAGCCTTTTGTTGCTATCAATATGGCTGCAATTCCTGAAAACTTAATAGAAAGTGAACTTTTTGGATTTGAAAAAGGTGCCTTTACAGATGCGAATGAAGCCAAAGCAGGACAATTTGAATTAGCCAACGGTGGAACACTTTTTTTGGATGAGATTGCTGAAATGCCCTATGGTGTACAAGCAAAACTTCTTCGAGCTTTACAAGAAAAAGAGGTACGACGCCTTGGCTCATCTAAAAGTATCAAAATAGATATCCGAGTTATCTCTGCGACAAATGCAAATCTTGCCCAAAAGATAAAAGAGAATCTTTTTAGGGAAGATTTGTACTATCGACTCAATACAATTCCCTTAAATATTCCACCTTTAAGAGAAAGAAAAGATGAAATTTTGCAAATTGCGGATAAAATTCTGCAGCAAAATTGTCAAAAGTACAATTTTTCTCTCAAAACTTTTTCAAACAAAGCAACTGAACAACTCTTAAAGTACAGTTGGCCTGGAAATATACGAGAACTTATTTCAGTTGTTGAAAGAGCTACAATTCTGAGTGATGGCGAAGAGATAACGGAAGATGAGTTATTTTTGGAATCTCGTGGATTTCGAGATACCAAAGATATCAAAAGCATGGAAAAAGAACTTATTCAAGAAGTTCTCAACTCAGAAAATGGAGATATTTTAAATACATCTGAAATCTTAGGCATGACCAAAGAAAACTTAGTCAAAAAAATAGAACAATATAAACTTTAGGAGTCAAAATGAAAAAATATAATGTAGCGGTTGTTGGAGCAAATGGAGCGGTTGGAGAAGAGATTTTAACGGTTTTAGCAGAGGTAAACTTTCCTATAAATAAACTTGTGCCGCTTGCGAGTGCAAGAAGTCTTGGAAAAACAGTAGAGTTTAATGGAAAAGAGTTTCCTATCATAGAACTTACAGCAGATGTTTTTGAAAAAGAGGAAGTTGAAATTGCTCTCTTTAGTGCGGGTGGAAGTGTAAGTGCAGAGTTCGCTCCACATGCCGTAAAGGCTGGAGCAGTTGTTATTGACAACACTTCACACTTTAGAATGGATGCAAATGTCCCTTTAGTTGTGCCAGAAGTAAATCCTGAGGATATTGCAAAATGGAAAGACACGGGAATTATTGCAAATCCAAACTGCTCAACCATTCAAATGGTTCAAGCACTCAAACCGCTTGATGATGCGTATGACTTAAAAAGGGTCGATGTTAGCACATATCAAGCAACTTCTGGAGCTGGAAAAGTGGCGATGGAAGAGCTTGTACGACAGATGCAAGACTTTTTTACTTTCAAACTTGACCAGTCAGAACACAAATCATTTAAACACCAAATTGCTCTGAATGTTATCCCTCAAATAGATGTTTTTGTAGACAATGGATACACTAAAGAGGAGATGAAAATGGTGAATGAAACAACAAAAATCATGCACAAAAACATTGAACTTAGTGCAACTTGTGTGCGTGTTCCTACACTTCGTGGACATGCAGAAGCACTTTCTCTTACATTTGGATGTGATGTTGAGGCTCAAAATGTAAGAGACATTTTAAGTAAAGCTCCAAATATTGTTATCATGGACAAACCGTCTGAATCGATTTATCCTATGCCAGTTGCATGTACAGATACAAACGAAACTTATGTTGGTCGTATCCGCAGTGATAACTTTAGAAAAAACATGATTCATATGTTTGTTGTAGCAGATAACCTCAGAGTAGGAGCTGCAACCAATGCTGTGCGTATCGCTCAAAAATGGGTAGAAATGGAAGGGGAAAAATCATAATGATTGAAAAAATATTTGAAAACAGTTTATGGACTTCAAGATTTGTCATCATTCTTGCTGTAGTATTTGGTCTCATCGGTGCTATTGTTCTTTTTATAGTTGCTAGTTTTGATATCTATGACACTGCAAAATATGTACTTACCTCTTACATGACACATGCCCACCCTGAACACTTCCATGAAGAGGTTGTAGGTGGTATCATCGGAGCAGTGGATTTATACTTAATTGGTGTGGTTATGATTATCTTCTCTTTTGGTTTATATGAGCTTTTTATTTCGGATATAGATCCTGCAAAAGATGAAGATGGTGAAGAAAATCAGCTTTTAGCTATCCACTCACTCGACCAGTTAAAAGATAAAATTTCTAAAGTTATTGTTATGGTTTTAGTTGTTGGATTTTTTCAAAAAGTTGGACACACCATTTATAATGGGGCTTTAGATTTATTTTATCTTGCTCTCTCTATTACTGCTGTTTCTGTTGGACTTTACTTTCTTAGCAAAGTCGGAAAAGCACATTAATTATTATCCGCAAAAGTAAAAATATACAAAATTTAAGGACTAAAATGAGTAAAATATTTGTAGATGCATGTTTTGGCAAAGAGACTCCATACACTCCAGTTTGGATGATGAGACAAGCGGGAAGATACCTTCCTGAGTATATGAAAGTTCGCGCACAAGCTGGAAACTTTTTAAACCTTTGCCATAACCCAGCATTGGCATGTGAAGTCACACTTCAGCCTGTGGACATCATCGGTGTAGATGCTGCGATTCTCTTTAGTGATATTTTGGTTGTGCCGAATGAAATGGGCATGGATTTGGAGTTTGTTACAGGCGAAGGTCCTCAGTTTAACAATCCAATAAAAACCGAAGCAGACATCGACAGACTTATCGGTGGCGAAGAAGCAGCAAGTAAACTCACTTATGTTTATGACACTATCAAACTTATAAAAGAACAGTTAGCAAAGGACAAAGCTCTCATCGGTTTTACAGGTGCACCGTGGACTTTGGCGACTTATATGATTGAGGGCGAAGGGACAAAAACTTACAATATTTGTAAAAAAATGATGTATTCAAACCCTGCTCTTTTACATAAAATTTTGGCAAAAGTTACAGAAGTTGTAAAATTTTATATGGAAAAACAGATAGAAGCTGGTATCGATGTCGTTCAAATCTTTGACTCATGGGCAGCCGCAATCGAGCCTTCAAAATATGATGAATTTTCTTGGAAATATATGGTTGAAATAGCTGATTATCTCAAATCAAAATATCCACATATTCCAATCATTATGTTTCCTAAAGGTATTCCAGCATTTTTAGATAAAGTGTATGGAAACTTTGATGTTTTTGGAGTGGATTGGTCAACTCCTATGGCTCTTGCAAAAGAGAAACTCGGAGACAAATATGTACTTCAAGGAAATATGGAGCCATGCAGATTATATTCACAAGAAGAGACAACAAAGTGCGTCGAAGCTCTACAAGAAATCATGCAGGGCAAACGCCATATTTTTAACCTAGGACATGGAATCCTTCCTGATGTACCTGTTGCAAATGCAAAACACTTTATCAATGAGTGCCATAGAGTAAGTAAAAAATAGTAAAATTTAGTTTCAAAACAAGGAAACCGCTCGCGAAAGCGATGTTTCTTTAGACATGCCAAGAATGTTGGCATGTGGAAATCTCTTGGCATGTGGAACACAACTATGAATACAATCTTCGGACCAATCAACTCTCGCCGTTTTGGCTCATCTTTGGGCATCGATCTCTCTCCCTCGACAAAACAATGTAACTTTGACTGTCTTTACTGCGAACTCGCACCCATGGCAACCGTTGCTTCACAAAAAGAAGTTGTGGAAGTCGAACAAATCATAGAAGAACTTAAGCAACATCTCAATGAAAAAATAGATGTCATCACCCTCACAGCCAATGGTGAACCAACACTTTACCCTCACTTAGACCAACTCATAGATGAGATAAACAAAATCAAAGGGCAAACGCAGACGCTCATTCTTACAAACAGTGCTTCGCTGACAGATAATAAAGTTTTCAATACACTACAAAAACTAGACCAAGTCAAACTCTCACTCGATGCAATCAGTCCTGATATTTTCAAAAAAATAGATAGACCGCATGAAAGTATAAAAATAGAAGATGTTGTACAAAAAGTTCAAGAGTTTAGTAAAATTTACAAAGGTAAACTCTTCATAGAAATACTTTTCGTGCATGGGCTTAATGACACAAAAGAAGAGATACATAAACTCAATCATGTTTTACTCAATATAAATGCTACAAGAATCGATTTAGGCACGATAGACAGACCACCAGCATACGATGTTGTAGGTATTAGCTACAACGAGTTGCATGATATCTCCTTGATGTTTGACAAAGCTCTACCCATCCATATAGCCTCAAGAAACCATGCCCAGCCAAATAACTCCAGCTACACAAACGAAGAGATACTTAATACTCTCGATAAACGACCGCTCACAATGGATGATATCAGCCTACTTTTTGATGAAGCAAGTCAAAAACGCCTAGAAAAACTTATAGATACAGAGAAAATAGTGAAAAAAACAGTATCAAACCTAGAATTTTTCATTCCACATGCCAATATAAAAAGAAAACACCAAAAAGACCCCCAATCAACTTGACTTTTTCATCTTCATAAAGTATAATTGCGGCTCAATAAATATTCCGAATTAGCTCAGCGGTAGAGTAGGTGACTGTTAATCACTTGGTCACTGGTTCGAATCCAGTATTCGGAGCCATTTATTTGAACTTTCTAAATTTTTTTCACATTCCGAATTAGCTCAGCGGTAGAGTAGGTGACTGTTAATCACTTGGTCACTGGTTCGAATCCAGTATTCGGAGCCACCTAAAATAGGTGTTTTCCAACGTTTTCCCCCCCACTTAAATTTCATTCAAAATAAACAAAAAACTTAAAGCTTTTATATAAGATTTTTGAATATCTTACACTCACTCTTTTTTGACCTACAAATCTATGGTAGCTAAAATGGTAGCTAAAACTTTTAGAACAATCCGATTGATTTGTCAATCTTTCTTATTTCTGCGGGAATAAATTTGTTGTACTTGTGAATCAACATATCTATATTAGTATGTCCCATCATTTGAGCAATATGATTTATGCTAAATTTTCCGCTTGAGAGCATTATCATACTTTAAAAGTACAACTTCAGTCTTAACTATTTTTCTATATTCTTTCAAGCCTTTGCCTTTATAATAAATTGATATTCCTATTCATAGCTATTTTGTCTATGCAAAACCCTACCTATAATGATTGTCTCATTTACTACATCAAAAAGTATTCTATAATCACCAACTCTTAGTCTATATGCTGGCTCAAAATTTGTAAGTTTTTTAATATTTGATAAATTGGGAAAGTTTTGAAGTTCTAAAATCTTATTGTGCAGTTTTGTTTTGAATGGCTCATCAATAGAATTTAAATCTTTAATGGCACTTTTTCTAATCTCAATTTGCATTTTTTAAGTATTCATCAAAAGATATACTCTCTTCATGTCTTGTTGCACTTAATAGTTTTAAATCTTCTATATCTTCTTTTGAAACTATCTCTAAACCATCATTTTTAAAGTGGTCTAGCAACCAAAGAACTTTTTCAACAAGTGATTCATTTTGAATATTGATTGTTAATGATTGCATATGACTACCTTACATTTAATTCTTGAACATATTTTATCATATTCACAAAACTTTTTATGTTATTTAAAACATTGTATTCGGAGCCACCTAAAATAGGTGCTTCTTTTATTTTATCTCTTCACTTAAATTCTACAAACAAACTCTTGAATTTAACTATACTTTACTAAAAACTCTCTCAATTCATTTTCAGGTAATGGTTTGGAATAAAAATACCCTTGTATATCATCACAGCCCTCTTCTAGTAAGAAATCCAGCTGTTCTTGTGTTTCAACACCTTCTGCGATAAAACTGAGCTTTAAGCTTCTTGCTAGGGCAATGATAACACGCACAATAGCTGCATCATCTTCATCTTTGTACGCATCTTTGACGAAAGCTCTATCTATTTTTAGATTATCTATTGGTAAGCGTTTGAGATAGGAGAGTGATGAATACCCTGTACCAAAATCATCAACTGATATTTTAATACCCAAATTACGAATATAATTGAGTGTATAAATCGCAGACTCTGGATTTTTCATAATCTGACTCTCCGTAATTTCTAACTCTAAATACTTAGTATCAAAACCTATCTCTTCTATTAAATCCTGTAAATACTCAATAAATTTTTTATTTTCAAGTTGCTTCATCGATACATTCAAAGAGAGCACTCCAGTTTCAATCCCCTCTTCTTTGAATCTCATTATGGTTTTCATAGCATTCATCATCATCCATTGGTCTATATTTTTCATCAGACCAATATCCTCTGCTAAAGGGATAAATTGAATTGGAGAAACAAGACCAAGCTCAGGATGCAGCCAACGAACAAGAGCTTCCAAACCAATAACAGAGCCTGTCGTTGCATTGACTTTTGGTTGATAGTAAGTTATAAACTCATTTTCATCAATAGCTTTTCTTAAGCTACTCTCCAAAACTACTCTCTCAAAAGCAAGTTCGGTCATTTTTGTATTATAAAACATATAATTATTTTTGCCATTCTCTTTGGCTTTATACATCGCTGTATCTGCATTGCGTAACAAAATAGTAGAAGTATTGCCATCTTCTGGATAACTACTTATTCCAATACTTGCAGTTGTATAAAGCTCCTGCTTATTTATTATAATCGGCTCTTGAATCACACTCACTATTTTTTTTGCAATATTTACTATCTGATACTGTGTAACATTTTCCAAAAGGATAGTAAACTCATCTCCTCCAAGCCGTGCAATAGTATCTTCTTCTCTTACACATGCCAAGATTTTTGTCGCTACATTTTTTAAAAGTTTATCTCCTATGCCATGCCCATAGGTATCATTAATCTCTTTGAAACGGTCCAAATCCAAAAATAAAATAGCTACATTGTGATTGCGTCTTTTTGCAGATTTTATAGCCTGTTTGAGTCTATCCAAAAAAAGTAATCTATTGGGCAATTCTGTTAAAGAGTCATGATGTGCTAAATAGTTCATGCTATCAGATTGTTCTTTAAGCTCTTTTGTTTTTTCTTCAATTTTTTCTTCAAGTTCTACATTGAGCTTATTGATAAAATTTTGATATCTACTAATATATGTGTAATAAAAAAGAATTAAGACTAAAATATAAACAGCAATAAATGTTAATAACAGCCTGTCACTTGTGCGGATTACAGCTATCATATCTATCTTATTTAAATCATGAAACATGATAAAATGCCCCATAGCACTATTATTGTGATCTGGTAAATGATAAACTGTCACAAGTTGATTTGTCTCTTCGCATATGTCATACGAATCTATCTTTAAATAATAATCAACTGTTTTCTTTTTTACTAATTCAAGCAACTCTTGTTTTGCATCAATATTTGCCACATAATAGTCATCCACAAACTTTTTTGTATAAGCATACTGGAGTTGCTGTTTATACTTTTTATCTGCCAAAATCAAAGTGTCAAAATTTTTATTTTGCATTTTCAGTGCTATAGAATTAAATTTTGCCATTGTTTCAACCATACCAATAAACTTTCCATTGTCATAAATAGGCACCATTGATTTGAATGTAAAATCAAATTTACCTACACTAATGGATGAGATTACTTTTGGAGTCCGTATCATTTCTGCGATATCTGATCGAACCCCTAATAAATTATCCCCTTTTTTATCGCTCCAACTTCTATATAAACTTGTACCATCTGCAGTAGTAATTTGAAACCATAATGTTTTAAGTGATGTTTGCTCACTCATTAGTTGTGCAAATTTATCTAAGTTTATATCAGAATTATTATTTAGTATTGCATTTTTTAGTTCCATATTTTGTGCTACTGCCAAGGAGACAATAAGAATGGCTTCTGCTTTTTCTTCTATCAAAAGCTTAACTTCATGCTTCATTTTATTTGATATTTCAGTATATTTTTCATTTTTTATACTATTTACACGATTTGTTATTACAAAAAATGCAACAAAAATCCAAGCAATAGTCATAACAAATATCAATAAAATAAATTTCAAACGCATTGTTTTAAATCTAAACATAAATCAAATCCAACTTTTTTTTTCTAGTGAGCTTTTTTATAGCGTTCTCTCTTTTACTTGCACTACTTCTATCTTCTAATTTTTCTTCATAAACAAGCTCTACTGGTCTGCGTACCCTTGTGTACTTTGCACCTTTATCAGAATTATTATGCTCATCAATTCGCTTATTTACATCTTTAGCGATGCCTGTATAAAGAGTATTGTCATTACATTGTACTATATAAACACTATAAGACATAAATCATAAAACTCCAGTTTTTGTTAATGATTATTGTACTATAAAATCTTTGTAAATGGGCGTTCTTGAGCAAATATACAGATATATCATCTTTTTTCATTTTAAGTTTTTTTATTTTATTATCTAAACAAATATAAATAATAATATATATTTACATTTTATAAATCATCTATCTCTTGTCAATAATAAAAAGTTATATTATAATAACAAGAAAAATCATCACAAAGTTATTATTTTTTAATATCAGGGATTTACGCATGCAAGATAAAAATATTCTTATTATAGAAGATGATGAAATCACAGCACTCAACCTAAGCTTATCACTCCAAAGACTCGGATACAATATCGTTGCGACATGCGATAACGCAGTAACAGCTAAAAATAAAATCCAAGCCTACTCTCCTGATATTGTCATCATTGATATCTCTTTGCAAGAGAGCAATGATGGAATACGCTTGGCAAAAGAGATAAAAACAAGATTTAACCTCCCTTTTATATATCTAAGTGCACATAGTGACGATGAAATAATTTTTCAAGCAAAGCAGACAGAGCCTTATGGCTATATAGTTAAACCATTTAATCCAAACTCTTTACATGCGACTATACAAATGGCTCTTTTCAAATATGAAATAGAAAACGAAAGAAAAAATGACATTCACTCTCTCAAAGTCGATAAACAAAACTTAGAAAAACTTCTCTATGCAAAAAAAGCATCCGATAAACCTGTTGTCTATTTTGGTCAAGATTATTACCTTGATATTCATATTTGTGAAACTTTTTACAAGGGTAAAAAGATTATGCTTACAAAAAAAGAGAACGCTTTTTTGAGGCTGTTGGTAGCACAGTTGGGTCTTGTTGTAAGCTTTGAACAAGCAATGAATTATGTTTGGGAAGAAAACGGTGCAACAGAAAACAGTGTACGCACATTGGTCTGGAGACTTCGAAGTAAACTCCAAGATGACATTATAAAAAATGCATCTGGGATAGGCTACTATATAGAGAACTAAGCTGTTTTTATCTCTTGAATAATTCGTTGTATATCTAAAAATGTCTCTTCATATATATACTCACTATTTTTATCTTTAGCCATTCGCTCCATCTCTCCTGCCCTATTTTGTAACACTTCCAATCGAAAATTTGCACTTGAACCTTTGATATTATGAGCAAGTAACGCTATTTTTTTATACTCTTTTTCTTTGATTGCATTTTGCAAGTCAAGTAATGATTGTTGCATCTTTTTGAGAAATAGATCCACAAGCATTCTAATCTCATCATCGTCTAATAAAAGCTCATCTCGAAGTTTTTGCATATCCAAGCCTCGAATAGACTCTTTTAAAATAGTTTTTGGCATGTGGAGTGGTGGAGAACTCTTTTTCACTTTGAGATATGTTAAAAAGAGTCTCTCAAGCTCTTTGAAACTAATAGGTTTTCCTAAAAAAGAGTCAAAACCACTCAGAAGTCCTCTCTCTCTCGCACCCTTAATTACATTTGCGGTCAATGCTGAGATGGGAGTATGCCTTGCTCCAATATCATTTTCATACTTCAGTATCTCTTTGAGAGCTTCTATACCATTCATAAGTGGCATTTGCTCATCCATCAAAATCAAGTCATATTTATTCTGTTTATAAAGAGTAAGAGCTTCTAAGCCATTGTTTGCTATATCAAAACTAAGTCCATATTTTGTCAGTATAATCTTAACAAGTTCTTGATTTGCTTCATTGTCTTCAGCAATCAATATGTGACCATCAAATTGATACAAAGAGTTTTTATGAACACTTTTTTGAGAGCTTTGATAGAGCAACTCATTAAAAGCAGCGTAAATTTTTGAACAATAAAGTGGAAAACACATAGAAACAATATGCTCTTGTGTATCATACTCATCGTAATGTTTACTCATCAATGCAATAAACTTTTTGTGTGAGTTCAAAATACTATTTTTAAGCTTATAATCCATCTCTTCGTGAACAAAGAAGTAGATATCATGTCCCTCATCCAAAGTATCAACAAAACTCATAGTTATGCCAAAAGTATTTGCATATTTTAAAAGCGATTCATATTGATAGATAGTTTTTTTATTTTTAGAGTAAAGTGCTATTTTAAAGTTTTGTAAATTTCTCAAATCCTCAAATACATTACAGTCATTTGAATGAATTTCTACAGGAATCTCCATCCAAAAAAGACTTCCCTCGCCAAGGGTTGATTCTACATTAACACTTCCTTGCATATGCACTGCCAACTGATTACAGATAGACAATCCAAGCCCTGTTCCCCCACAGTTTGTGAGTTCATCCGATTGTGCTTGAGCGAAAGCTGTAAATATCTTTTTGATATCTTTTTGCCCTATTCCGATGCCATTGTCTCGAACACTAATGCGTAGTTGTTTGGCTTTACAACTTGCTTCTACAAAAATGACGCCACCACTCTTTGTAAATTTGATTGCATTACTCAAAAAATTAGACAAAATTTGTTTTATTCGTAGTGAATCAGCATACAACTCTTTTGGAATAGCGGGGTCTATAAATGATGTGATAGTGATATCTTTACTCGTTGCACTGGCTATAAAAAGCTCCATAGTGTGACTAATCTCCTCATGGAGTGAAAAGATTTTTGGCTCAATAGTAAACTCGCCACTGCGAAGTTTTGAAAAGTCCAATATATCGTTGATGATACACAAAAGATTTTCACCACTATTTTGAATGATATCGAGATATTTTCTATGTTTTTTTGATATGTCATCATCTATCAACAGATTTACAAATCCTAAAATTGCATTGAGAGGTGTTCTTATTTCATGAGACATATTGGAGAGAAAATACTCTTTTGCCTGAGAAGCATTCAAAGCTTCAAGCCTTGCATCGATAAGCCTTTGAAAAATAGTATCTGTATAAAACTTCAAAATACCTCTAAAATTTTTATCAAAAATATAAGAAATTTCATCAAATATATTTTTAGAATTAAATCCAGCATCATACGAAAAATCAATCATAGCACGGCGAAAATGGCTACATATCTCAAATAACTCATCCGCACTGATATCTTTATCTTTTAAGTATGCCAACAAATTTTGCATCACAGGGCAATTTCCTATTTCCACATTTCCAGAAATAACACCCATAAAATAGTCAAAAACTCCTCCAGCATATTTTGTAATAAACATTTGGGGTTCGATGTTGTGTTGCAGTAAAATTTTTTTAGGTGAGTCATATGCTATCCAATCTCCAAGAATTGTATCCTTGGAGGCTATAAACGCAGATTGGACTTCTACAAGAGAGTGAATATTGAGATTCATATGAGTAACTATGAAATTCTATATTAGAAAGTATGAGACTATTGTTATCACCACTATTTTTACAAGTGCAATAAGTGTTGTCCCTATTATATTACCACTTTGACAACTCACACATGATGTATATAGCTTAGCTTCGTAATGTGCATAAAAGAAATAGCCAATATTTGTTACAAGTGCAACAAGCGAAAGAGTAAGTTGAATATTCCACATGCCAGAATGTATTGCATCACTCACAAAAAAGGATGCACCAAGAAGCAGAACCATTGCAATGAGTAAAATATTGGAAGCTTTTACAAAATAGTCTCTTTTAAAAGTCGTAGGACAACTCTCTGAAATAACTATATCTGAACCAAATTCTAATTGTTTCTCAAATTTTGCTTTTTCTTGTTTAGATAATTTACTTAAAAAGGTCGCACCAAAATTATAATCTAGCTTTCTTTGAATCAAAACGCTTCTTGCTCCACTTGCTTTGAGTGAGCATTGGGTGGCATCTCTATCTTGATAAATGATACTAATTGCATCATGTCTTTGAATCTCTGCACTACGGTTTGGAAAGTAGGCTGTTGTTTCTATTGTTGTTATTTTATCTTTTGTACTTATAAGTCTTGGGTTAATTAACTCTAAAAAAGTTCCATCTTCTTCTTTTATGACAACAACATTAAAATAACTCCCAATCTGAAATGCGGCGAGAGCTTCCAAGTTATTTGCATTAATAGTGTCTTTTAAATCTTCAATAAGTGAAAATATATCTTCGTTAAAATTTCTAACATCTGTTCCATACTCAACACTTGGTGGCGTTGGATATTTGATTATCTCTTGTACCATAAATTATTACCTTGTTAAAAAATAGAATGATTACTTTGTGAAGGGAAATGCCCTAGAAAATTCTAAGGCATTTGGAGTATTAGTGGCTTTTACTTACTACCACTAGCATCTTGATGTTAATTATTACAAATCGAATCGCTTGAAAAATCACACAAGTTCTTAAGAACTTTGCAACTGGTCCAGGTGTCATTGTAGTAAAATTGTTTCCGTACGCTCTAATGTTTTTTTCGCCATATTTTGACATATTTTTTCCTTTTATTATCTAGTTGTTATTCTGGGATAAGTGTCCAGCCAGCTTTTAGCTTAGCTTTCCAAATAAACAAGTGGTGTAAAATGTGTTTAATCCAGTGACCTGCAAGACCGATTTCACCAAAAGTATAATCTGTATCACGACCAGTTCCTGGGTATTTTTCAAAGTCTGGCACAACTGGATAGATTGTCATCGCAGCTGCAGTTCCAGTAAATAAACCTTTACCAGCAGAAGCAACACAAGCAGCACCCATGTGAGCCATAGAAGCTTCATGTAATGGAGCATCTGGACCTTTTGTAATTAAATCACACACAGAATGAGCAACAGCTTTACCCATGATACCTGAAGGCATACCAGTTCTTGGAGGTGTTGGGTTGATTGGAGTACCATTTGGTGAACTCATTGGTTTAGAAATTGGATGTGGTGGTGCAAAAGCGATTCCACAAGCAAATAAGTTTTTATATGTAGGGTTTTGGTACGTTTTAGGCCAGTCACTTGCTTTCCAATTTTCATACGCACCCGCTGCATAGTTCGCATCTACTTTCATAAATCCATTTGGAGCAAAAACAGTAGCTGTAATATCTTCACCTGCTTTGTTAATAGCTTTTAAGCCAACACCAGCAAACGGAGGAATAAGCATAGAGAAGTCAAACTCTTCTTCACCCATACTTCCATCAAGAAGTTCATAGTGAACTTTTCCTTTTTCTACTTTGTTTACATGTGCACCGATAATCCAATCCACATCTCTCTCAGCAAATAGAGACTCAGCGAAAATTTTTGAACTTACCGCAAAGCCCATAGCTTTCATGTGAAGTCCGCCAACACCAAAGTCACCTAAGAATGACTCATTTGAAATCCACTTGATTTCAGCCATATCACGAACACCCGCTTTTTTCAACTCATGTTCTATATTGAAAATATACTCAAAAGCAGCACCTTGGCATGTACACATACCATGTCCAGTTCCGATTAGGAACTTTTGGCGTTCCCCTTTTTTCATTTTTTCTATAGCTTTTTGAAGCTCTTCATTTGCATGAGTAGCGTGATCTGCTGTACAAACAGAAACAGTAAATTCACCTAAACCATTTGCATCACCCAAACCTGGAGTTGCTGCAAAGTTCAGTTTTGGTCCTGTTGCGTTGATAAGATAATCATATTCTATGTTCTCAATCTGCCCAGCTTTACCAGCTTCTGTTGACTCTATAACAACATAAGGTTTATCACTTGTCTCATTCCCTTCTGGGTGAATTCCAAGTGCTTTTGCTTGGTGATACTTAATACCAGCCTTCGCATATACAGGTGCTAAATCAAAAGTAACATCTTCTTTTGTCATTTGACCAACACCAACCCAAATATTTGATGGAATCCAGTTCCACTTTGCATTTGGAGTTACAACTACAACTTCATGAGCTGAACCTAACCATTCTGCTGCGAAAGTCGCAGCAGTGTGTCCTGAGACACCGCCCCCTAAAACAACTAATCTTGCCATAAATAAATCCTCTTTATAAAAAGTTCTTAAAAACTTTAGCTAAATAATATCACAATTACATCACAAAGAATTATAATTTTTATAATAATTATTATATATTCTCTTTATGAATAATTGCGATGCCCCATTTTAGCGGTATTAACTAGGTCTAAATTAATAATTCTAATTAAATTTTTAAGATTTTACTAATAATTTCATATGCATTTTTTGAGAGTGAGTGTGTAGAAATGATACGCTCTAACTCTTTTTTCATAAGATTTTTATTCACAAGATTAAGTTTTTCGTAGATTTTAAATGCCGAACAGAGACCTGATGCCATCTGTGGATTGATTTTGTCTATCTCTATTATCTTATCTGCGATAAATGCATACCCATATCCATTTTTTGCATGAAAATGCTTATAATTTCTTGCGAAGACACCGATGAGTGAGCGAACTAAGTTTGGTACTTTTTCATCATACACGCTGTCATTTTGCAAAGCCATCACCCTATCAAGTGTCCCTGTTCTATGTGAAGCTGCCAAAATAGAGAAATATTTATTCATTACTAAAGTATCATCTTTATATTTTGCATAAAAATCTGCTTGTGCCACTTCGGCATGTGGAGCTGAAATATTCTCTAAAATATCAAGTGCCACAACTCTATCTGTCATCGTCAAAGACTCTTCATACTGCTTTTGTGCAATTGAGACAACTTCTTCATTTTCCAAAGAGGAGAGAATTCTCAGCACACGATTTTTTATCGCTCGATTTGCAATACTCAAAGCATCTATTTTTGTATTTTTTGGCATGTGGAATGTATGATAAATAGAGAGTAATTTATCCTTATAAGTCGTTGCTATATGTTTTGTGAGTCGCTCTTTTGCCTCATAAATCGGCTCAAAATCCACCTCTTCTTGTCGTTGCATCAATGTAGAAATAGAAGGAAGTTCAAGTAAAAGAGATTTATAAGAGAGGTCGATATCAAGAGCTAAAACATAACCATACGCTTCTATAAACTCCTCATCTATCTTCCCATTTAACATGATATTTTCAACTGTTTTAATAGCAAAAGATTGTGCAGATTCGTATCTTACAAAACTATTTGTGTCATGCTTCATCAAAAATGGGTAGTTTGTCTGCTCTTGTTCGACTCGAATTGGAGCTGAAAAATCACGATTGATTGATAGGATTGGCAGAGATGCCAACCCTTTATAAGTAAATTCCTCTTGCTCCTTTTGAACAATCAAAGTCTCATTCACAATCTCCTCTCCTGCTTCATTAAAAAGTGCTATTTTGAGCGGATAGAAGTGAGGCTTTTGTACTTTACCATCTACGGCATGTGGAACTTTCTGCGTCAGGGTTAATGTGTAAACACCATTTTCATACTTCTCTTTAACGATTAATTTTGGTGTTCCCGATTGATGGTACCAAATCTCAAATGCACTCAAATCTACTCCCGAAGCACTGCTCATCGCCCATAAAAAATCATCCGTTCGCACAGCCTGTCCATCAAAAGTCTTAAAGTACAAATCCGTCGCTTTGCGGTAATTCTCTTCTCCTAAAAGAGTATGAATCATACGAATCACCTCCGCACCTTTTTCATACACAGTAGCGGTGTAAAAATTGTTGATAGCCATGTAAGAATCGGGCTGAATCGGGTGTGCGGTTGGCGAAGCATCTTCGACAAACTGTCTATCTCGAAGGGCGATAACACTCTCGATTCTCTGCACCTCTTTTGAGTTCAAATCAGCGGAGAAACATTGGTCTCGAAAGACTGTCAGCCCCTCTTTGAGTGTCAGCTGAAACCAATCACGGCAAGTGATGCGGTTTCCTGTCCAGTTGTGAAAATACTCATGGGCGATAACGCTTTGAATTCCCATAAAATTGGCATCCGTAGCTGTGTCTTCATTTGCCAGAACATATGCAGAGTTGAAGATATTTAAGCCCTTATTTTCCATCGCACCCATGTTAAAACTATCTACTGCCACGATATTGTAAATCTCTAAATCATACTCTCGCCCATATTTTTCTTCATCCCAAGTCATAGACTCTTTGAGCGATTTCATAGCATGTGCACATTTGGATTCATTGCCCAAATCACAATAGATATTGAGTTCCACATGCCGAGCATTCATGGTCATAAAGCTATCATTGACATACCCCAAATCCCCAGCTACAAGGGCAAAAAGATAGGATGGTTTTTTGTGTGGGTCTTCCCAAGTCACGCTGTGTCTTCCATCTTGTAAATCCTCTGTCGCTCTTTTGTTTCCATTACTGAGCAAAATCGGATACTTCTTTTTATCCGCTATAACAGTCGTTGTAAAAACGCTCATAACATCAGGACGGTCTAAATAAGGAGTGATTTTTCTAAACCCTTCTGGCTCGTTTTGTGTACAAAAAATCGTTCCTGATTTATAGAGACCTTCAAGTTCTGTATTGGCATGTGGAAATATTTTATTTTTGATTTTGAGCGTAAATTCATCGGGGACATTAAAGATAGTAAGACTCTCTTTTTCGATTTTGTAACGCGGTTCTTTAAGCTTGAGGTCATTGAGCCACAACTCTAAAAGCTCCAAATCAATGCTATCTAAAACTATCTCCTTGATACTCTCATCTAATTTTTTTATTTTCATACAGTTGGTTACTATCGTCTCTTCTTCAAAGAGTTCAAACTTCAAATCACATGATACAACACTAAAGAGTGGTGCTTTATAATTTTTCAAATATATCGTTTTTACTTCGCTCATAATTATCTCTTTTAATTTTAATTACTTTATAATACCAAACTATTTTTTAAATAATCTACATAATCGAACTAAAAGGATATTCCCATCAGTAAAATCACAAAAGTCCTCATAGCAAATAGAGGCGAAATTGCGCTCAGAATCATTCGAGCATGTAAAGAGCTAAGTATCAAGAGTGTTGTTATCTTTTCTGAAGTTGATGTCAATGGCATTTGGGTGAGAAAAGCAGATGAGTGTTATCCGATTATGGGTGATCCTATCCAAGCGTACCTCGATTATGAACGCATTATCGCTCTAGCAAAAAAAGCAGATTGTGATGCTATCCATCCTGGGTATGGCTTTTTATCTGAGAGTGCAGAGTTTGCAACTGCATGTGCAGAGAATGGGATTATTTTTATCGGTCCAAAACCTGAACATGTCGCACTCTTTGGCGATAAAATGGCATCCAAAGTAGCTATGAAACAAATTGGTGTTCCTGTATTAGAGGGAACAGATGAACCAATCAAAGGCAAAGATGAAGGTCGCACAATCGCTACACAGATTGGTTTTCCTGTTATTATCAAAGCTGCATTTGGCGGAGGTGGACGAGGGATGCGAATCGTCAAAAGTGCAGAACTTTTTGATGAAATGTTTGATTCAGCAACCAATGAATCTATCAAATATTTCGGTAAAGGCGATGTTTTTATCGAAAAATATGTAGAAAATCCAAGACATATAGAGATACAAGTTGTAGCCGATAAATTTGGGAATGTGATACATTTGGGAGAAAGAGACTGTTCTATCCAAAGAAGACATCAAAAAGTTATCGAAATCGCACCATCCCCTCGCCTCAACGAGAGTGTCAGAAAAGAGCTTTTTAGAACCTCAACAAAAGCGATGTTCAAACTAGGCTATGAGAGTGTTGGTACTATTGAATTTTTGGTGGATGCAGAGGATAATTTTTACTTTATAGAGATGAATACGAGAGTTCAAGTCGAACATCCTGTTACAGAGACTATCTCAGGTATCGACATCATCCAGCTTATGATAGAAATCGCTGAGGGCGACAAACTCAAATTTCTCCAAGAGGATGTAAAATTCCGTGGTTATGCGATTGAATTTCGTATCAATGCTGAAAATCCTCAAAAAAACTTTATGCCATCCGTTGGAACAATTACAACCTATATAACCCCTGGAGGGCCAGGTGTGCGACTTGATTCAAGTGCTTATACGGGATACACAGTTCCATCAAACTATGATTCAATGATAGGTAAACTCATCGTTTGGGCGTTAGATTGGGAAGGAGCTGTAAAAAAAGCAACAAGAGCTTTGGATGAGTTTTATATAGAGGGCTTCCCAACCAACATTCCACTTCATAGAGAGATTGTGCGAGATGATGATTTTATAGCTGGAAACTTAGCAACCAATTATCTTGACACGAAATTAGATCTTTTCAATCTCCATGCGATTGATACTATCGCTGAAGAGAATATCAAAGTCGCAAATATAACAAACTTGATAAAAATGATTAATGAGCACAATATTACGGCAAGACATTAAAAATATTAGTGTAAAATAGTAAACTAAAATTTTTTGGCATGTGGAAGTTCCACATGCCAAGTTCAAAGGGTGGTTATCGTGAGTATTTACAGAGAGTATGACATTAGAGGGATTTACGAACAAGAGTTAAATGAGAAAAGTGTTACTCGTATCGGGTATGCTTTAGCTTCAAAGATAAAAGGCGATTATGTCGCTGTTGGGTATGATGCTCGAAGTCACTCCCCTATTCTCTTTGAATACCTTGTCGCAGGGCTAAATGCTGGTGGCAAAAAAGTCTTAAATATGGGACTTGTTCCTACTCCTGTCAACTACTTTTGTAACTACAACGAGTTTGATGGCATTCTTGTTTCAGCCTCTGTAATGATTACAGGTTCACACAATCCAAGCGAATACAACGGTTTTAAAATCACAATCGACAAAGGACCATTTTTTGGCGAAGATATCTACGCACTTGGAAGAGAGTGTGAAGCAATGGGTGCAATTCCACATGCCACTCGTGAAGTAAAAGATATCGACGCAGTAACGCGTTATGTTGACTTTTTAGTTGGCGAGTTTCAACACCTCAAAGGTATGCCTACAAAAATTGTTTACGACTGTGGAAACGGTGTTGCTGGTGTTGTAACAGAGAGAATTTTCTCTGCTCTTGAACTTCACACAAAAGGTCTTTTTGTTGACCCAGATGGAACTTTTCCTAACCACCATCCTGACCCTTCGGATGAACATAATCTTGAAGATATCAAAAAACTCTTAGCAACCGATGGTGACATCGCTTTTGCATACGATGGAGATGCGGATAGAATCGCAGTTTTGACGCACGAAAACAACATCAAGGGCGATATGATGGCTCTTTTGTTTGCGATGAAAATGGACAAACCAGTCGTTGTCGGCGAAGTAAAATGTTCACAAGTAATGTACGATGAGCTTGAAAAACGCGGTGCTACGGCCATCATGTACAAAACAGGGCACTCAAACCTCAAAGTAAAAATGAAAGAAGTAAACGCTGACTTGGCATGTGAAGTGAGCGGACATGTGTTTTTCAAAAACCGTTATTTTGGTTATGATGATGCGATTTATGCAACACTTAGAATGCTTGAACTTGTACACGATGGAATTGATTTGGATGCAGAACTTGCAAAACTTCCACATGTTTTCTCAACAGAAGAGATAAAAGTAAAAACAACAGATGCAGAGAAATTCAAAATCATTGATAAAGTAAAAGAGCTTCTTAAAAATCCACATGCCGGTTTTCCAACTATCCGTAACATTATCGATGTAGATGGTGTGCGTATAAACTTTGAAAATGGCTGGGGACTTGTTCGTGCGAGTAACACGACACCGATTTTGGTTACGCGTTTTGAATCGACTTCCAAAGAGACTGCTAAAGTGTATGAAGATGCGGTCAATGGGCTGATTGAAGAAGCAAAAAAATTGTTATAAAATAGATATTGTAAGGGTAAACAAGTAATGCATATAAATGAATCAAGTTCTCTCTCATCTGGCGACAACTTATCTATTTTATATGCACAGCACACGGAAGAGAGTTATTTCAATCAAAAGATACTCTCATCCATTGCAAAAATTTTTCACAGCTCTCTAGGGCTAGAAGATACACTCAACAAATATAACAATTTCAAAGATATACATGGCTTCTATATTGATTTGATTATTATCGACAATCGATTTGGTTTAGATATTTGCCATAAAATTTTGGCTATAAATCCAGCACAAAAAATCATTATCAAAGTCAGATTAGATAACAATCAATATTTATCTCACTTTTATGTCAATGGATTTGATGATTTTATTTATGAACCACTGAGTAAACTCTCCATAGAAAAAACTATCTCTCAAATCACTCAAAAAACAAATAAACAAAACAATGATATAGAAGATTTAGTCTCAAAATATGAAGACAAACTCTACGAAGCACAAAGAAAACTCGAACAAAGAAGTGAATTTTTTGCAAGTATGAGCCATGAGATACGAACACCTATGAATGCAATCATAGGTCTCTCACAGACACTTATGCAAGATGAAACACTCGGTAAAGAGCAAAAAGCAACTGTGCAATCCATCCACCAATCTTCCAATATGTTGCTTACAATTATCAACGATATTTTGGACTTTTCAAAAATAGAAGCTGGAAAAGTATCTTTAGAAAAAACATCCTTTGATTTAAATATGATTTTGAGTTATTTAGCAGACATGATGAGTCTCAAAGCTCAAGAAAAAGGGATTTCACTTACATTTTTGATAGACCACAATATTGGCAAAAATTATTTGGGTGACCCTTTGCGTATCTCACAAGTGCTTCTCAATCTACTCTCCAATGCTGTCAAATTCACCAAAGAGGGTGGAGTCACACTCCACATAAAAACCGTGGATACCATAGATGGAAAATCTACACTTGAATTTGAAGTAAGCGATACCGGTATAGGTCTCAGCCAAGAGCAAATCCAAAATCTTTTTCAAAGCTATTCACAAGCCTCCTCCGATACAAGCAGAAAATTTGGTGGCACAGGATTGGGTCTGAGTATCTCGAAAAACTTAGTAGAAATTATGGGTGGAAAGATTTGGGTGCGAAGTAAATATGGACAAGGCACATCTTTTTTTGTAAATATCACTTTAGACAAAGACGATGACAAACGAAAATACCGTCTCCCTTCAAAAGATATCATGGAAATGAGTGTTCTCATCATTGATTCAGATTTTAAATCACTCTCTTCACTCAAAAATTTAATCAACTACTTCCACATGCCAGTTCAAGGTGCTACTATAATCAAAGAGGCCCAAGCGTTGTTGCAAAAGAGAGTATTTGACTTCATATTTATTGATAAAAATATGTTTGACCTTCTTGATATAGATGCGTATAAATCCAAAAATAAAACGCATATAGTTCTCATAGAAGCTTGGAGTAGCATACTTAAAAATGAAAAAATTGATTATGCTGTTGTAGATGAAGTGCTAAAAAGACCATTTCATCAACAAAGAATTTTTGAAATTATCTCAAGTTTATACAATATCGATGGAATTTCAACCAACAAAGAGCAAGTTGATATCTACAATAGAGACGCGATAAAAGCTCTTGGTATACATAGAATACTGATTGCTGAAGATAATCTCATCAATCAAAAAGTTATGCGTGGACTCCTCAGAGATACAGATTTGGAGCTTGTATTTGCCAATGATGGACAAGAAGCAATCGAAAAATTAAACACCGCACAAACACCTTATGAACTCATTTTTATGGATATCAATATGCCAAATTTAGATGGTCTTATGGCATCCCAACTCATACGCAAAAATACCCTCTTTGATACAATCCCTATCATTGGACTCAGCGGATATGCAAGTGATGAGGACAAAGAAAAAGCAAAAGATGCAGGAATGCAAGAGTATCTGCTCAAACCAATCGATGTAAAAGCTCTCTATGAGCTGTTAATAAAATACTTAAAACCTTAATTTTACTACAAGGAAAAAAATGAAAACTCATACACTTTTAATGCCTCTGGATATGCATCTTCATCTTCGTGATGGAGTGATGCTAGAGACTGTTGCTCCACTCTCTGCTTATAGCTATAGCGGTGGGGTTGTTATGCCAAATTTAGTCCCTCCGGTGGAGACACTAGAAGATATCAAAGCCTACAAACAACGCATTATGGCGGCTGTTCCTAATGACTTTTTTGAGCCTTATATGACACTTTTTTATAAAAACTACGACAAAGCATTTTTAAAAAGTGTTGTAGATGACATTATCGCTATCAAGCTCTATCCTGCGGGAATTACAACAAACTCAGAGGGTGGCGTTGCATCGTTCAACATAGAAGAGATGCGAGAAACACTCCAAACTATGAGTGATTTAGGAATTCCTCTTTGTGTGCATGGAGAGACAGATGGTTTTGTGATGGACAGAGAGGCAGAGTTTATGAGCATTTATGAACTTCTTGCTACAAGCTTTCCAAAACTCAAAATCATCATGGAACATATCACAACCAAAGCAGCCGTAGATATGCTTGATAAACATGAAAATCTTTATGCAACCATCACAGTACATCACCTTATTTTAACGCTCGATGATGTCGTCGGTGGCATGATGCGACCGCACCTTTTTTGTAAACCAATCGCGAAACGACCTGAGGATTTAGATGCACTTCTCTCTGTCGCTCTCGAAGCACACCCAAAAGTAATGTTTGGCTCAGACTCAGCACCGCATCCAAAAGATAAAAAAGAGGCATGTGGATGTGCAGCTGGAGTTTTTACAGCTCCTATCTCTCTTCAACTCTTATGTGAAATATTTGAACAGTATGATAAGCTCCAAAATCTCCAAGCTTTTGTGAGTGACAATGCACAAAACATCTACGGAATCTGCCCTGAATTCAAAGAGATTACCCTAGAAAAACGCCCTTTTGTTGTACCTGCTACTTATGGCTCCGTTGTACCGATGTACGCTGGAGAAGTTATTGCATGGGCTATTGAAAGTGTCGATTAAACTTCTCCTGCTTGAAGATGATCTGCTTTTTGCAGAGACACTTACAGATTTACTTGAGGAGAACAGCTTTGACGTCATCCATGCACCCAATGGACAAGATGCCTTGGATGCAACTTATCATACCAAATTTGACATCTATCTCTTAGATATCAATGTCCCACTCATCAATGGAATGACACTCCTCCAAGAGCTTCGCCATGCAAATGACACCACACCAACTATTTTTTTGACTTCACACAAAGATAAAGAGATGCTCAAAAGTAGTTTTATAAGCGGAGCGGATGATTATATTACCAAACCTTTCGATTCAGAGGAGCTACTCCTTCGAATCGAAGCACTTTTACGACGCACCAAACGCGAGACGATAGAGTGTGCCCATCTTCTTTGCCATGATGCACTCCATCAAAGATTTTTGTATGATAGAGTCGAAGTGGAACTCTCAAAAAAGGAATACGACCTCCTTTTGCTTCTTTTTCGGCATGTGGATAAAGCTGTGCCTAAAGAGCTTATTTTAGATGAGCTTTGGAGTGTTTCAGAATCTGGAAGTGATGGAGCGATACGCGTCTATATCAACCGTATCAAGCAGCTTCTTCCACAAATGGAGATACAAAATATTCGTGGGATTGGCTACAAACTTGTTTCGTAATCTTCGCATCCACATTTTTATTTACTACTTTTTAACTGTTGTAGTCTTTATGGCTATTTTATACTACTTTTTAAAAGTAACACAAACAGGAAATCTTTTTTTACTTGCAACTGTTTTACTCTGTTTTGTGACGCTTTCAGGTGTTTTTATCTCCAAACTCTCCATCGACCCACTTGAAGAGCATGTACAAAATCTCCAAAATCTCTCCAAAGAGACGCTCCATGAGCTCAATCTCCCTATCAGCACCATTATGACCAATGCCCATATGCTCAAAAAAAATATGGCAAATGAGAAAGATATCAAACGAATGCAGAGAATAGAGTCGGCATGTGGAATGCTTCAGGAGCGATACAACGAACTCGATTACATGATAAAAACACAAACACAAAAAATCATCCAAGAGCCTTTTGCCCTCGATGAGCTTGTGCAAAAAAGAGTCGATTTTGTGAGTTCTCTCTATCCACATGCCACATTTACAACCGAGCTTCAAAAAACAGAGATTATTGGCGATAGTGTCGGCGTAGCAAAGGTTGTTGACAACATTATCGATAATGGGGTAAAATACTCGCCTCATAGTCCAAAAATAGAGATAAAATTAGAAAATTTTGAGCTTCATATTCAAGACTACGGATGTGGGATGGATGAAGTTGAACTTTTACAAATTTTTGACAACTACTATCAAAGCAACACAAATATGCAGGGTTTTGGCATAGGTCTGAGCATGGTCAAGAGATTTTGCGACAGACACAACATTGGACTCAATTTTAAATCCAAAAAAAACAGAGGCACAACTGTAACACTACAATTTAAGGATAATTAATGCAAACAGAAGGTTTACTACTTTACGCTGAACAGGCTCTGGATTACGGAGTTATGGGACTTTTGGTACTTATGAGTATCGTCACTTTATGGCTCTTTATAGAGAGAATGATGTTTTATGCAACGGTAAGGATTCAAGATTATACGCATAGAGATAGTTTAGAGATGGACTTAACAGACAATTTAAGCATCATCAGTGCTATTGGCTCGAATGCTCCTTATGTTGGACTTTTAGGAACTGTTATAGGAATTATGCTCACATTTTATACGATGGGGGATGTGGGTGCAGTGGATGCCAAAAAAATCATGGTGGGACTCGCTCTTGCACTCAAAGCAACTGCAATGGGCTTAGTTGTGGCGATGCCAGCAATCGTTGCGTATACAATTTTGCTCAGAAAAGTAGAAAAGATTTTAACTGTTTTTGATGTCAAAAACGACAAAAAAGCTGAGTAATTCCATGCTACGAAAAAACAGAAAAAGATTTGATGAGATAAATGTAATCCCTTTTATAGACATCATGCTTGTTCTTTTGGTGATGGTTCTCACAACCGCTACATTCATCAAGCAAGGTGTCATTCCAGTAGAGCTTCCTGAAGCAAAAACAACAACCAAAGAGGATGTCAAAAAAGAGGTCACAGTCTATGTAAACTCAAAAGGTGAGATGTTTTTTGAGAAAGAAAAAGTAGAGCTCAAAGCCCTAGAAGAGAAACTCTCCAAAATTCCAAAAGAGCAGACTGTTGTTCTTAGAAGTGACAAAGAGTCGAAGTTTCAAGATTTTGTGAGTGTGATGGATATCCTCAAACGACTAGGACACGAACAACTCTATATTGTTACCAAAGAGTAGTTTAAGTCCCAAGTAATAAGAAACCCCAAGTTTCAGAAGCTTAAAAAGATAGCTAATGCAAGGCGAAAGTACGCAGGAACTACTAGTAGTTTCAAGTGCTTTTAACAAAGCAGTAGCTGTCTTTTTAAGCTTCCCTTCGGGCGATGAGTAAATAGCCCTATTGCGTCGTTAGATTTATTTGGATTAGCAAAGCTAGTCCTGCATAAATCCGCCTAGCACTAGAGCTATTTACTCATCGCTGAAATTTGGAGTTTCTTATTACTTGGGACTTAATACGCTTTTGGTAACAACCGAACTGCCGAACTATTGATTTCTACTATATTTTCCATCTGCTTCTTGGCATCTGGAACTTCGCTCATATCAAAAACTTTTTTTTCTACACTTGGCACTTCATTAAAAAGGGTACTTGCGATAAAAAAAAGTATCATAATAACAACCACACTCACATAAAGAAGGATGTAATTTTTAATGTGACCTGATTCGAAAGGATTTTGCATGAGAACTCTTTACATTTTTGTAATGATTATAGTCAAAGATTGTAGTGCATAAGATAAATTACACGCTTTTTATGCTAACATAACCCCAAAATTCTTTAAGGAAACTTTATGCAAACAACGATGTTTAAAGGGACAACTGTAAACCTAGCAGGGAATGCTATCAATGTAGGCGACAAAGCACCAATTGTAAGTGCTGTAGGCGTTGACTTAAATGATGTAGAGATAGGCGGAGCCAAAGATAAGATACAACTCATCGTCACTGTTCCCTCGTTAGAGACAAAAACATGTGCTGCTGAAACCAGAAGATTTAACGAAGATGTCAACAACCTTGACATCTGTGAGACAACAGTTATCTCTATGGATTTACCTTTTGCATCAGAGCGATTTTGTACGACAGAGGGAATTGAAAACCTTACTGTTGCATCTGATTATATTGACAAAGCAGTCAGTAAAGCGTATGGCGTACTTATGAGCGATAACAAATTAAAAGGTCTCAGTGCAAGAGCTGTTTTTGTTATCGATAGAAGTGGGCATGTGGTTTACAAAGAGATTGTCACAGAAGTAACAGAAGAGCCAAACTACGCAGCGGCACTCGAAGCAATAAAAGAAGCGAGATAATTTTCTACAATTCCAAAGTCATTGGAATTGTAATCACAAACTCAGCACCGCTGAGTTTTTTCCCTATATAGTTATAGTGTGCATTATTCACTGATATCGTTCCATTGAAGTGTTTTGTCACAATTTCATAAGTGATATAAAGCCCCAATCCAGTGCCAAGCGATTGCTTTTTTGTCGTAAAATAGGGTTCAAATATCTTTCCTGTAATATCTTCTTGAATTCCTCCACCAGAATCTTTCAGTCTTATAATCACTTCTTCTTGCATACATCGTACATCAATAAAAAAATATTTTTCTGCTGATGCGTTATCTATAATCGCATCTTGTGCATTATTATAAATATTTAATAGAGCCTGTACTAAAAGATTTTCATTATGTGTTAATAGACAATCATCCACAGAAGTGACAACTTCAATGCCATTTGTTCGAAAAATTTCCCGTGTGAGATCTGATACTTTTTTTATTGTGTTACTAATGTGAAAAGGTGCTATATCTTCCATATTTGAGCTGAAATAGTTTCTAAAATCATTAATTGTTTGTGAGAGATATTCTGTTTGGCGATTAATTTCCTGACTTATTTGAAGATACTCTTCATTTTTCATTTTTTCACCAAGAAGTATCGAAGTCTCAAGTTTCACTGTGCTTAAAGATATGATATTCAGAGGCTGTCTCCATTGATGTGCAATATTACTTAACATCTCTCCGATAGCACCTATTTTTGATTGTGCTATTATCATTCGATTCTGTTTTTCAATCTCTTTTTTTTGTTTTTCAATTTTTTCTTTGAGATACCCTTTGGTATGAAGCCAATGATTTCTTAAACTAATAAAAAGTATGCTTAAAATGAAAATAATCAATACAAGGACAAACACAACTACACTAAAGAGAATTTCATCATTACGGAGTATAAATTTGAACTCTTTTGGGTGGTTATGTTCATATACAAAAGTATCTAAATCAATATTTTTTGTCACAAGTCCCAAAACTTTATAAGTATTCATAATCTCACCCAGTTTACTTTTGCTGATATACCCAAGTCCATCCTCATTCTGAGCTAATTCTCTTAATACCTCACCCTCTTTTATAAGTTGCATTACTGTTTTATTTTGAGTATTGTAAAGTTTATGAATAAGTTCTGCCGTAAATGAAATATTTTCAAATGCATATTGCCAACCTTTGAGCGTTGCTTCATAAAAATCTTTTGTAAGGTGTGGATTTTTTTTGATAAAAGCTGAGGAGCTAAAGAGAATATCATCATAAAAATGAAATCCATAATCTTTGGGATCAAAAATTTTATATCCAATTCCCTTATCTGACATAACTATAGGCTCATTCGAAACATACGATGCCATGGCATCTGTTTTATTATGAAGAAGATCATTTAATTCAAAGCTATGCGGTAAAATCTGTATATCTTGTTGCATGATGCCTTTTGATGAGAGCATTGCCATAATAGATGCTGTATTTTTTGCATCTCCTGTAAGCATAATTCGCTTATTTTTCAAATCATTTAAAGAGTTTATATGACTCTCTTGTGTTACTAAGAGCATAAGTGGTGATTCTTGAAAAATTGCTCCCAAGGCAACAACATCTTTCCCATTTATCTTCTCTATCAAAAGAGATGAACGACCAACAGCAAAATCCGCCTCTCTATTTTGAACAACACTCGTCAAATCTGTTTGAAAGTTAAACTCTTTTATCTCAACTTCTATTCCAGCCTCTTTATAGTATCCCAACTCTTTTGCTACATAGTACCCAGCAAATTGGAATTGATGCAACCAACTCAGTTGCAGAACAACCTTCTCTTTACCAAAGAGTGTCATAAAAAGAAGGAGGAGTAAAAGAGCTGTTTTCAACTTTGTATCTGCTTTTGATTTGTCATTTGCTGTAAATAATTTGATATATTTATCAAAGAAAATGTCACTAAAAATATCATAAGCCCAGGAGCAAATGTAACCCACCAAGCTATTTCAATGACATCTTTTCCACTACTGATTATCGTTCCCCAACTCATCTGCGGAGCAACAATACCAAGACCTAAAAAACTCAGTCCTGATTCAGCAAGAATCGCACCGCCTACACCAAAAGTAAAACTTACAAAATATATAGGAGCAAGTATAGGTGCATAATATTTAAAAAGTATCTTCGTTTTACTCACCTTTGCAATATTGAGTATTTTGATAAATGGCTGCGATGTTATTTTAAAGCTCTCAGAGCGAATAAGCCTTGCAATAGTCATCCAGCCCGTGACTGAAATAATCACAATCAAAACCCATACAGAAGCATTGATATAACTCACTAGTGCTAAAAGTAAAAAGAAAGTTGGAAAAGTCAGAAATAAATCTACAATAATAATAAAACTTTTATCAAAGGAACCTCTAAAATATCCTGCCATAGAACCAAAGACAAGACCAATAACAGAAGCGATAAATGCACTTCCAACCCCAATGAGGAGTGAAACTTTACCACCTTCAATGACTCTTGCTAAAATATCCCGCCCAAGCCTGTCTGTACCAAAAGGGTGTGCAAATGTGGGTTCTAAAAGAATCGAAGCATAATCAAGAGCATGTGGATCTACAGAATAAAAAAAAGAGCCAAAAAAGGAGAAGAGTGTAATAAATGCAAGAAGTGCAAAACTAAAAATTGGCAACTTCATGGACAAACGCTTGGCATGTGGAACCTACTGTTTAATTCCAAGAAGCGTTTGCATCATCTGATCAATTGTAGTAATGATTTTTGCTGCAGCACCATAAGAAGTTTGATATTTAATGAGATTTGTCATCTCTTCATCTATACTTACTTTTGAAGTTGAAAAATACTCCATCTCCACTGCATTAAATTGAGCACTCGCTGTTTCATTTCTCATAATAGCTGTATTTGTAGCAGTCCCTACTCCAGTAGCTACAGTATCAAACATTCCATTTGTTGTACTATTATATGTTTTCGCACCTACTTTAAAATCAAATTTTTCAAATTGGTGCTGAATCATACTAAGAGCAAGTTGATTATCCCCAGATACTGGAGTTAAACCAGCTGAAATAAGGGTAGGATTGGTTTGAAAAACTTCATTCAAGCCAATATCAGTTGCATCTTTACCTGAAAAAAATCTGTTCATTCCTAGAGCACCTGCAAAATTTGAACCAGAAGAAAAATCCGTTGTTTTAAGAGCATCTTTAATAGCAAAAGTATATCCCTGTGACTCAGACATAGATGTAAGAGAAAATTCTACCCCATGTTTCCCTGTGGCATATGTCGCCCAGTTAAAATCTATAAAGTCATCTACATCGTTATTTGCACTTCCATCTGCATTATCATCTTTTTGAGCTATCATCTGCCCTTGTATAGAATTTGATCCTGCAACACCTGTCATGGTTGTCGCCTCATCGATTGAAATTCTTCTACTACCAACCTGATTTCCATCTACATCATAAATAACGATATCAAAAGCACCTTTTTTAAAATTTAAAGATGAACTCATTAAAGCATCTGTTGGTGTGATTTCCAAATCATTTGAGACCATTTTCGTTGTTGGACTTGCTGCATAGAGATTGTTTGTCGATTCTATGAGACCCATTGCAAAAGAGTTAAGTTCTGAAATAGTATTTTGCAAAACTCCATCCACTGGAACACCACTTGTAGTGTCAATCGTTCCACCTCGCAAATCCAAGATAGCACCAATTTTTCCACCTGTTATGGTCTCTTCAATAGGTACCAAAACTCCATCTTGTCGTTCGTAGCGTAGCTCAAAAAATCCATTTTTACTCTCAGAACTTGAGACATGCAAAGGATGATAAGTTGCTCCATCAACGATATTAAGTCCATTGATACTAAGCGTATAACTTCCAGATTTAGTGTTTGAGTTACTGTCTATTTGAATATTAGATTCCATCTGCCCAGTAGCAGAGTCAGAACCTATCAATCTTGCTAAATCTCGCTCAATTACATTTCTTTTATCTCTTAAGTCATTTGCGTTGTAAAATCCACCTGCCTCAGCATTATCTATAGCTTGATTTGTTTCCGCCAATTTTTTTGCAAGAGAGTTTACTTCATTCACATTGACCTCTAATTGATCATTGAGCTGTGACTGCAAATTTTTAACCATATCTTGTGTGTAAGTTATATGATCAGATAAAAGTTGTGTCTGTTTTGCAAGAGCAAGTTTAATTGAATCGTTATCAGGATTATCTGAAAATACCTGCCAAGAGTCATAATACTTGTGTAAATCAGCTTTAATACCAGCATTATCTATCTCTGGAAAATAGGTTGAAAGTTGTTCGAGTGTTTTTTTAGAAAAATCAGTGTACTCTTTATCCGAATATTGACTTGTGTATCTATCATACACAAAATTATCAAAAATCCGTTTAATTGCTAAAATATTGACACCATTTCCAACCTGACCAGCAAAAGAGTCTACAGATGTTGCAGCAGCTGTGACAACAGTCTGTCTTACATAGCCATCAGATTCAGCATTTGCGATATTATGACTGGTTGTATTAATCCCAACCTGAGCCGCATTAAGACCAGAATAACCTACACCAAGTGTATTAAAAATAGATGACATTTTATACTCTCACTTCCAAAATAGCAGAATCTTTCGATGCTACTTTATGATACCCTTGCATCTCTGTAGGAACTAGTTTTTCTAAAAATGTATTGTATAAACTACTTACTGCAAGGACTAATTTTGCATACTTTTTGTTCACAATTCTAAGGTTTGACAACTCAACTTTAAGATCGGACAACGCTTGGTGTTGCTCCTCATTGAGTAGCTGTGGTAAATCTCTATCAGGGTGTGCACTCATCAACGAAGATATCTCATAATCAATCATCGCTTTTTTAGCTTCAAAGCCTTTTAGTTTCTCATCTTTAAGGGAAAGTCTCTCAAACTGAGAATCATTTTTCGCTTCTTTTATATCCGCTATATCTAATTCGGTTATTGCAATTAAATCTTTTAAATCATTTAATGCACCTTGTAAGTGATGAGACAACATGTTAAAACCCCTCTGTTACTTTAATTATCTACAGCAACTCATCCGCAATTTTTTGCGATAAGGCGTGTAAATTTACTTTATACTCACCAGATTCAAGAGCTGTTTTAATCTCTTCTATCTTGCTAGTATCACCTTGTTTTGACACACTAAGCGTCTCATTTTTTGTAGCTTCTTTTGCCTCACCAAAACTATTGGGCGCATAAGCATTTCGGATAACCGAACTGTTAAGTTGTGATATCATTGTAAATCCTTCATATAATCACTTTGTATTTCATATGAAGCATATCGACACATAACAAAAAAAAATTAGGCTTTTCTACTCAAAAAGTCATAAAGCATCTGCGAAAATCCAAATCCACCTGAACTTACCTTTGCGAGTTCATCTCTATACATAGATTTGTAAATTTCATCTCCTGGATCTTTTTGAGCAGTAAAAAGATTTTTTTCATCTTTCATTGCATTATCCATAACCATTTTAAGAATCACCGATTCAAAAGCATCTGTTTGCTCTCTAAGTTTAATATTTTCTGTTTTAGGAGCTTCTAATTTTGAGTTAATTGATTTTACATCCACATTTGATTGAGCGGCTAATATCTCTTTAAAATCAGACTTAGTATCGCTACTCTCTATCTCTGGCATTGCACCATTTTGCATCACTGTTTGTGCATAGGAGCGGATTGGATTTGTACTGCTAAAACTCATCTTATATCACCGACAATTCAGCAGATATACTACCTGCAACTTTCATAGCTTCCAAAATAGAGATAATATCTTTTGGAGTAGCACCTAATTTTTGTAAGGAACGCACTAAATTGGCAACCGTAGTCGTTCCCTCTTTTGTGTAGAGTTCATTCTCATTTATTCCGATAACCAAATTGCCATCTATCACCGTTGAACCTGCTGGTTTATCGGGAGTTTTTTGCTCTTTTATTTTAATTGTTATATCACCATGTGTCATAACAATTGGTTTAACTTCCACTCCAACACCAGCAATAATAGTTCCCGTTCTCTCATTGATAACAATTTTCTCTTTTACTTTATAATCCATATCAATGTTTTGAACTTCCGCCAAAAACTCTATCATTGATTTGTCTTGTGGTTTTTTTAGATTAATGGTTCTTGAATCCATCGCAACAGCCACTTTATTTTTATAAAAATCATTAATTACTTTTTGAATCTCTACACTATTTTTAAAATCTGACTCTTTAAGTGAAAGTGTTGCAAACTCTTGATTGTACAAATCTATATTGATTTCTCGCTCAACCAATCCACCTTCAAAAACAGATCCAACTGTCGGGTGTGACTCTCCAGCACCTTTAGAGTTTTTACCACCAATCGTGATATTTCCCTGAGCGAGTGCATAAATCTTCCCATCCACCCCTTTGAGTGGTGTCATAAGAAGCATTCCACCCTCAAGTGATTTTGCATCCCCAATAGATGAAACAGTGATATCAAATTTATCCCCCTGCTTTGTAAAGGGTTTAAGCGTAGCAGTGACAACGACTGCGGCAACATTTTTTGATTTGATATCTGCTGGGCTCATATCGATATTCATCGATTTAAGCATGTTGGCGATAGATTGAAGTGTAAATTTTGAAGTCGTTCCATCCCCTGTTTTGTTCAGACCAACAACAAGAGAGTAACCGATAATTTGATTGTCACGAACACCCACTATATTGGCAACATCATTGATTTTTGTTGCATAAATAGAAGTTGCGAAAAGTAAAAAGAGAGCAATTTTTTTCATAACAAATCCTTACATTGTAATAAGGATATAGCAAAAATTATTCCACTTGTTCTCGTAAGGCGTAATATGTGAGAGAGGTATTACCAAATTTTTTTGTTTTCTTTTGGCGTAATGCACCAATATCTAAGGGAAGTTCAAGCCCGCTCATATGTTCTATAATAACGAGTTTCAGACTCTCTTTTGGCAAGAAAGCTATAAGAGCTATCATTTTTTCATAAATATCTTCCATCCCTTCACGAATACTAAAAGGTGGGTCAATATAAAAAAATGCCTCTTCATTTACTCTTTGAAGCTGTTTGACTACTGCATGAATGTTAGAAAAGCTATCTCCAAGAAAGAGGTCACATCTACTTGGATCTGTTTGTGCGATATTCTCTTTAAGCACTTTAATCGCCGCAGAATTTTGCTCCATAAAAATCACTCTTGAAGCTCCACGACTCAAAGCTTCAAGCCCAATCGAGCCACTTCCTGAAAAAACCTCAACAAAATAAGAGTCGATAATATCAAATCCTATGGTATTAAAAAAAGACTCCAAAACAATAGCCTTAGAACTTCTAGTCGTTGTTGCAGAGGGAAGTTTGATAGTTTTTCCCTTAAACTTTCCAGCAACTATTTTTTTGATAAGTGGTTTATTTTTCATAAAATGCTTTCACAGCCCTTAATATATTCTCTTTATACTCTTGTGTTAAGGTATCTATTCGTTTTTCTAAAATATCAAAATTGAGTGGTTCATCGCCATATTCCCTCTCTATCTCTTCTCGGATGCCTGTAACAGATTTTTTATATCTATTTTCGAGTGCCAAAATAAGCTGAGATTTTGAAAAAGGTTTTACTAGGTCAGCATCAGGAGCGCTTGAGATATAAAAACATCGCTCATCATGGAGACACTCTTCATCACGGACAACAATATCACACTGTTTTATCGAACATAAATGTCGTGCCAAAAAAATCTCTAAAGACTTTTGGAGTAATGGTGATTTACACTCAACAGCTACTTTCATACTCTTCCTTGTAAAAAATAATCGATACTATATCGCAAATCTTCATCTAAATCCAACACATTTGCAACTATCCACTGCAAATATCCCAAGTCCCACATGCCAATATCTTCGATAAAGTGTCCAGCATATTTTCCAAAATTTAGTTTTAGTATCAAAACATGCTTCTGGCTTAATTCGCACATAACATCAGGAGTTGCTACATCTAAAAGATATTCATAGAGAAATTTGACTCTTTTTGCATTATCAACTCCATTGTGAAGCAAACGCTCCTCATTGCGATAAAGTTTGAGTTCATATCTCAAAAATTGCAGAGAAAAAAATTCACACTCTGGAATCAGATGTTTAGTCACTCTTAAAGTATCTATCACTTTGCCTTGAAATTCAAATCCACATGCCAGAAGCATTTTTAAAGCAAATTTACTATTGTGTGCAACGAGTATTGCACTTATATCATTATGTTTTTGCAAAAATTGATATGTTTCACACTCCAAGAGTCTTGGCTTCTCTTTGAGCATCTCATTTATGATGTGATTCACACTCGAAGCTTGGGAAGATATTTTTTTCCCTTCATTGACGATATCATACATCTCAAGCGTTGTTTCACTATCGACTGCTATGAGAGCAATGGAGCAAATCTTGTCATGAACTTCTAAGCCTGTGGTTTGAATATCTAAAAATAGTAACATAAAAGATTTTTATTTTTTAAAAGAATCAAACATCTCATAGTAGTGTTCAAGTGTCATAAAACTTTTCTCAAACCTATAACGGATAATAAATTCCACTATCTTATTTTTGAGTTGGACATCCACATTTTCGGCTCTGCCAAAGTACCCAAGTGAAATATTTTTACTTTTTACCACTGCATTTTTATCATATCCAATCGCTAAAACTTGCAGATATTTTCCCTCTTTTACTTCGCCTAGACTACTACCTAAAAGAGATGCACCAGAGAGATTAATCGCCTTAAATGCAAATAGTTCTGCAAAATCGGGCACTTTTTTATCTATGCCAATCTCTTTATAAAGCTCTTGCAAAATTTTTAAATTATCTTTTCTGGCCATTTCATAGCCGGACATTTTAGTTGTTAATACTTTTAATCTATCTAGGGCTGAACTCATCATATTTCCTTTGGCAATAGTATATCAAAAAAGTTTTTTATTCCAAATAGCACAAAATATTCAGCTATAATTACAAAAATTTTTACTTCACTTACATACAAAGAGATTCATGGATTATTTAAAAATACAGGGCATTAAGTCCCTCGAGGGAACAATTAAAATTTCTGGTGCAAAAAATGCCTCTCTTCCGCTGATTGCAATGACAATTTTGGCAAAAAACAGTGTTCATATCAACAACTTACCTAATGTTGCAGATATCAAAACTCTTTTAAAACTCCTCTCAAATCTCGGTGCAGAGTGCGTATTTCAAGAGAACAGTGTTACCGTGAACACGGCTTCGCTTAAAGAGACCAAAGCAACTTATGACATTGTAAAAACAATGCGTGCTTCTATCTTGGTACTAGGTCCGATTTTGGCTCGATTTGGTCATTGTGAAGTCTCTCTTCCTGGAGGCTGTGCCATAGGTCAGAGACCAATCGATTTGCACCTCAAAGCACTCGAACACATGGGTGCTAAAATCACTATCAAAGCTGGATATGTTGAAGCAACTGCACCAGATGGTCTCAAAGGGTGTGAAATCATTTTTGACAAAATCACAGTTACAGGAACTGCAAATATTGTTATGGCAGCAGCTTTGGCATGTGGAAATACAACAATCATCAATGCAGCAAAAGAGCCTGAAGTTGTACAACTATGTGAAATTTTAAATGAAAATGGCGTACAAATCGATGGCATTGGCACAGGTGTACTCACGGTTCATGGAACAAGTGGCAATCTCATCGACATCAAAGAGTTTGCAGTTATCCCAGACCGTATTGAAGCTGGAACGTACCTTTGTGCTGGAGCTATTACAAAATCAGAACTCACAATCACAAATGCACAACCTAAACACTTAGGTGCCGTTCTCGCAAAACTCGAAGATATGGGAAGCTCTTTTACGATTACAGAAGATTCCATCACAATTCACCCAGCAGAGACAATCAAACCTGTCAAAATTACAACTCAAGAGTATCCAGCATTTCCAACAGATATGCAAGCTCAATTTTTAGCTCTAGCAACTCAAGCCAATGGTGTTTCTATTATCGAAGAGAGACTTTTTGAAAATAGATTTATGCATGTGAGCGAACTTCAAAGAATGGGTGCAGATATCACGCTTCATGGAAATATCGCTACAGTTGTGGGTAAAACAGAACTCAGTGGTACGGATGTCATGGCTACGGATTTAAGAGCTTCAAGTGCCTTGGTTTTGGCTGCTCTTGTTGCAGAGGGAGAGACAAATATTCACCGTATTTACCACCTTGACCGTGGATACGATAGTTTAGAGAAAAAACTCGAACTCGTTGGAGCAAAAATTCAAAGACTCAAAGAGTAGGAAGTAATAAATTACTTCTTCTCTTCAAATATAATCATCTCATAAATACTTTTTTTCGTCACAAGTGCTTTATCCGAAGAGACTGTATGACCGCTTTTTGCTTTCATCACTTCTCTTCTGAGATCCACCATATCTTGTTCCATCTCATCTACATTCTCTTTGAGTCTGAGAATAATATCTACACCAGCGATATTGACACCAAGCTCTCGTGTAAGTCGTAAAATCAACTTAATTCTATCTATATCTCTTTGTGAGTAGAGTCGTATTCGTCCATTTGATCTCGAAGGACACACGAGATTTTCTCTCTCATACTGTCTGAGTGTTTGTGGATGAATATCCAAAATTTTTGCTACGATACTTATCAGATATACAGGCTCATCATACTGGTGCATCATCTATTATTCCTTTGGTAATTTTTCTTTCATTATTTTGAGTAACTCTTCATCCAAATCTTCTACCTTTGGTAAAACTATATTTGCTCGTAAATACAAGTCGCCACGCGTATTTGTTTTACGATTCATAGCCCCCATCTCTTTGACACGGAATCTTTGTCCATTTTTTGTATTTTGAGGGATACTCAGTTTTAACTCTTTTTCCAAAGTTGCCACTGTGATTTTTTCTCCAAAAAGTGCAGCATAGAGAGGAACATCAAAAGTTTTGACCAAATCATCCTCTTCTCTGACATATTCTGTATTTGCTGCAACGGTAATTTTCAAAAACAGATCTCCAGCTTTGCCACCTTGAGCGTGTCCTTTTCCCTTGACTCGCATCTTTTCGCCACTTTTGACTCCGGCAGGAATTTTGATATCAAATCTCTCGCCATTGACAGAAACTGAATGAGAACCTCCCAAAATAGAGACTACAAACGGAATAGTCACATTCGTTTCTATGTCAAGGTTTGGTTGTCTGTGCGAAGAACCTTCACTAAATGCTCCACCAAAGCCATTGCCAAAATTTGCTCCGCCAAAACTTCCACCAAAACCTCCGCCAGAGAACATGCTTCTGAGTATTTCATCTAAATCTGCACTTCCTCCGCCTCCTCTGTGTGAACGAGAAAAATCGTGAAAATTTTGCCCACCAAACATAGTGTCACCTACACGGTCATACTGTGCTTTTTTTTGTTTGTCACTAAGTATCTCATACGCCGCATTAATCTCTTTAAATTTATCTTCGGCTGTCGGCTCTTTATTGACATCTGGATGGTATTTTCTTGCTAATTTTCTGTATGCTTTTTTTATCTCTGCTTCAGTCGCACTTTCTGTAATTTCTAGTGTTTCGTATAATGATTTAGCCATTTGGTTTATCCTAAAATATATATTTTTTATTTATTAAGCGGGATTATATCACAAGAGTTGAGTGGATGTCAATCAAGGTATGAGAGAAAAATTCCACATGCTTTGGCACCCCAAGAGTACTTCCTCGCGTTGCTCACCGCGCATGTGGAAATAAAATATTAGTGTAAAAAGTGTCTTACTTCTGAAAAATATAAACTCATGCCAAACTCATTGGCAGCTTCTATAATCTCATCATCTCTTATGCTTCCGCCTGGTTCTATTACAGATTTTACACCTGCTGCAGCGGCAGCGTCGATGCTATCACGGAAAGGGAAAAATGCTTCACTTGCTAACGCGGCACCCGTTACATCCAGACCCATCTCTTTTGCTTTTTTGAGGGCACATTGACTTGCGTCCACACGGCTTGTCATCCCCATTCCCACAGCTACCATCGCAGAATCTTTTACATAAACCACGCAGTTTGATTTTGTAAGACTTGCTACTTTGTAAGCTATTTCCATATCTTTTAGCTCTTGTGGCGTAGCACTGTTTTTTGTCATGAGTTTTGCATTTTTGACCTCATCTTCGCCCACTTTATCGGAGTCTTGAAAGACAAATCCGCCATCGATATGTTTAAAATCTTTCGCATCGTTTGCAAGAACTAACTTATAACTTCCCATCTCAAAAAGTTTAATGCGTTTTTTGCTCTCAAAAACTTCTTGAGCTTCTTCTGTGATGCGTCCAGCGATGATTACTTCCAAAAATATCTCATTCATTTTCAAAGCCAACTCTTTTGTAACCACACCGTTTACTGCAACAACACCGCCAAAAGCAGAAACAGGGTCACATTTGAGTGCTTCTACATACGCTTCTAAAAGTGTATCTTTGATAGCAAATCCACATGGATTTCCGTGTTTTGTGATACAAACAGCATTCTCATCGCCAAAAGCCGAAGCGATTTTTACCGCTCCGCTTAGGTCGTTTAAGTTGTTAAAACTCGCTTCGCCTTTGAGTGTTTTGAAATTGTCTGAGTAGTGTCTGTCAAACTCATACAAAGCACCTTTTTGATGAGGATTTTCGCCATAACGCGTATCCATAACTTTGTTTCCAACGATAAACTGTTTTTCGCCAAAACCGCCATGAAAACGAGAGTTCATATAGTTTGCAATCATACTATCGTATGCCGCTGTGTGTTCGTATGCTTTTATCATAAAACCACGGCGAAATTCGACTGTGTTTTTTTCATTTTCGATTGCGTCAATTACAGAATCATAATCTTTTACATCCGTAACTATTATCACACTGTCAAAGTTTTTTGCAGCCGAACGCACCATCGCTGGTCCGCCGATATCGATGTTTTCTATAATCTCTTCAAAATCATCTGTTTTTTCTATTGTCGCTTTGAACGGGTAAAGATTTACACATACCAAATCAATCGCTTCTACACCTAACTCTTTGGCTTGGTCTAGGTGCGATTGTTTGTCACGACGGTGCAAAATTCCACCATGTACAAATGGGTTTAGCGTTTTTACACGCCCCTCAAAACACTCAGGAAATTTTGTGATTTCATCTATCTCGATAGCATTGATGCCATTTTCTTTTAATATTTTATAAGTTCCGCCCGTTGAAATTATTTCGTAACCATTTTTTACGAGTGACTTACAAAAATCAACCACACCGCCCTTATCGCTTACACTTACCAATGCTCTTTTCATCTTTTTCCTTGAAAAATTTATTGCGGAATTTTATCTTATTTGAGATTATATGATGGTAAACTAAGAAAAAAATTGGTGGGTTTGCATGAGTAGTATTGCGATTATATGTTCTGGTGGGGATGTATCTGGAATGAATCCAGCTATAAAACATTTTGTGGAGTATTCACTCAAAAAGGGTCTTACGCCCTATTTCGTTTATGATGGCTATGAAGGTTTGATTGATAATAAAATTGTTGAAGCTTCCTACAAAGATGTCTCAGGAATTATCATTCGAGGCGGAACACTCATCGGTTCAGCGAGAAGCAAAAGGTTTATGCAACCAGAATTTAGAGCCATAGCCAAACAAAATCTTGATGCTTTAGATATCCACATGCTAGTTGTTCTAGGTGGAGATGGCTCTTTTAGAGGTTTACATGCTTTTTATAAAGAGCATGGTGTCCAATTTTGCGGTATTCCCTCTACGATTGACAACGATATTCACGGAACAGATTACTGTCTTGGTGTCGATACTGCACTCAATATTATCAAATCTTCTATCGATTCCATTCGTGATACCGCATCCTCTTTTAGGAGAGCTTTTGTCATTGAGACGATGGGGAGAGATTGTGGATATTTGGCACTTATCTCGGCTATCACTTCGGGAGCGGAACTTTGTCTTGTGCCTGAAATAGCGTATGATTTAAAAGAGTATGAAGAGGATTTCAAAGAGCAGATAAAAAACGGTAGAAGATATTTTATCGCCATTGTTTCTGAGGGCATAGAGCAAGATTCACAAGAGATAGCAAACTGGTTTGAAGAAAAAATCGGAATAGAATCACGCGTGAGTATTCTAGGACATATCCAAAGAGGTGGCAATCCAACGATTTATGACAGACTTATGGCATATAAATTTGTTACACATGCCATAAATGGACTTCTTGAGGGCAAAGAGGAGAGTGTTATCTGCTACTCCAAAAAAGGGTTTGAGTTTAAAAGCATTGATGAAGTCACATCAAGCAAATACCATTTAGATTTAGAGCTTGTTCAGTTTTTATAATCTTTTCAAAAAAACATAACTGACCTTCTCGAACTTATGTTTTTCGTAAAATCTATGGGCATCTTCTCTTGCAAAGCCAGAGGAGAGAACTATGTTTTTACACATGCAAGTTTTTGCATAATCGCTGAGATACTCAAGCATCAAAGCACCATAATTTTCATTTCTATGTTTTTCATCTGTGACAAGGTCGAAAACATAAAGATGTCTCTTATGGTAAAGATTTGTTTGAACACTCACCCCAGCATAAGTGATGAGCACATCACGCTCCATAATGCCAAACATCTTATACTCCATGTGTCGCATATCATATATCAAATCTTCAAACTCTTTATAAGACAATTCAGTTCGAAGTTGCGATACCACCTCATAAGCACTAAAAAGCTCTTTTAGATTTAACTCTCGTATTTGCATTTCTACCCTTGGCATCTCTAAATTTTAAAAATTATACTAAAAAAATTATTTGAATTGCCCATGAAAAAAATGCTTAATATAATAATAAGTGATAATCCACTACAATCAATAAAACCCGAATTTAGGATATAACATATGCATGACAATCACTACTACAATGTAATTATAGTTGGAGGCGGAATCTCTGGAACTGCCCTCCTCTACACACTTTCTAAATATACGGATATAAAGAGCATCGGCTTGTTTGAAAAATACGATGACATCGCAACACTCAACTCAAATGCCAAAGGCAACTCTCAAACACTTCATTGTGGTGATATCGAAACAAACTACACTTTAGAAAAAGCTATCAAAACCAACAAAACAGCAACTATGGTTGAAAACTATGGAAAACTTTACGGTTATGAGAACAAATATATGTTCAAAATCCCTAAAATGGCTCTAGGCGTTGGCGACAAAGAGGTTGCTTTTATCAAAGATAGATATGAGCAATTCAAAGAAGCTTTTCCATACATGGAGTATTGGGACAAGGCAAAATTGGCAGAGATTGAACCAGCACTTTTAAAAGGCAGAGATGAAAACGAAGATATCGCAGCCATGGGAACAGACAAAAGATGGAGTGCCATAAACTTCGGCGAAATTGCTAAAACCTTTGTAGAAAATGCAAAAAAAGAGAATCCAGATATCGAAGTCCATCTCTCAAAAGAGGTCGAAAACATCAGAAAAATCGGCGATAAATTTGAAGTGACCGTCGAGGGAAAACACTATTTTTCTGATTATGTCGTCGTTGATGCTGGTGCACATTCACTTCTTTTTGCTCACAAAATGGGGCATGGGCAAGATTTTTCCTGTCTGCCTGTGGGAGGAAGTTTTTACTACTCCAAAGTTGAATCTTTAAAATCAAAAGTTTATACCATTCAAAACCCGAAACTCCCATTTGCAGCCATTCATGGCGACCCTGACATCGTACATGGTAACACAATCCGTTTTGGTCCTACAGCTATCGTACTTCCAAAATTAGAGCGATACCACCATGCACACTTTTTAGATTTTTTAGAGACTATGGCTCCCTCTTCTGAGGTTGTTGAAGTATTTTATGACCTTTTACACGATGATGACATTAGAGAGTACGCTATCAAAAACTTTTTATACGAAGTCCCAGGTATCCGAACCAAACTCTTTGCCAAAGAGGTACAAAAAATCGTACCATTTATGACTGAAAATGACATAGAGTTTGCCGAGGGCATAGGCGGACTACGACCTCAGGTTATCGACAAAAAAGCAAAAAAACTTTTTCTTGGCGAAGCAAAAATCGAAACAGGCGAAGGGATAGTTTTCAACATGACACCCTCCCCTGGAGCGACAAGCTGTTTAGGCAATGCCTACAAAGATGCAGAACTTATTTGTAATTTTTTAGGTGCAAAATTTGATATCAAAAAATTCAATCAGGAGTTAGTCAATGAAAAATAGTGTCACCATAACAGACAACCGCACAAACACATCGTATGAATTTAACATACTCGAGGGAACAAGAGGTCCAAGCGTCGTTGATATCTCGACATTTTATACGCAAACGGGCATGTTCACTTACGACCAAGGCTACACCTCCACAGCGAGTTGTAAATCCGATATCACTTACATAGATGGAGACATTGGAGAGCTGAGATATCGAGGGCATGACATCAGCGAACTGGCTACAAATCACAGCTATTTGGAGTCGTGCTATCTTCTCTTAAACTCAAATCTTCCAAGCAAAGAGGAGCTTCATGATTTTGATTTGGAGCTTCGCCATCGCTCATTTTTGCATGAAGGTCTGAAAAATCTTTTTTTTGCTTTTCCTTCAAATGCACATCCTATGGCAACTTTAGCCTCTGCGACCTCTGCTCTTTCTTCGTTTTATTTTGACCATTTAGATATCAATAACGAAAAAGAGTATCAGGAAATGGCAAGAAGAATCATCGCTAAGATGCCTACAGTGGCGGCATTTGCCTACCGCTACTCTATCGGTGCACCATTCATTCAGCCTGATATCGACAGAAGTTTTACAGAGAATTTTCTCTACATGCTCCGTGCCTACCCAGGTGGAAAAATGCACAGAAATATCAATGGCGAAGATAGAATAAGGGAGATAGAAATCAAAGCCCTCGACACCATTTTCACCCTCCATGCAGACCATGAACAAAACGCTTCTACAACAACGGTGCGTGATGTAGCTTCCACAGGTGCACACCCTTATGTGGCAATCAGTGCGGGGATTTCAGCACTTTGGGGAAGAGCACACGGCGGAGCAAATGAGTCGGTCATCGCACAGCTTGAGATGATAGGAAGTGTTGAGAATGTGGACAAATTCATAGAAAGAGCAAAAGACCCAAATGACGACTTCAAACTCATGGGATTTGGACACAGAGTTTACAAAAACTTCGACCCAAGAGCAAAAATCCTCAAAGAGCTACAAGACCAGCTCAAAGATGAACTCAAACTCGATTCGCACCTCATGGCAATCGCAAGTAAAATCGAAGAGATTGCCCTCAGCGATGAGTATTTCATCGGCAGAAAACTCTACCCGAACATCGACTTCTACTCAGGCGTAATTTTAACAGCCCTAAAAATCCCAAAATCGATGTTCACCCCGATTTTCGTAATAGGCAGAACAGTCGGCTGGATAACGCAATGGATAGAGTTCAAAAAAGACAAAAAAGCAAAAATCACACGACCAAGACAGCTTTATATTGGGAAGTAAGGGAACTAAATAGTTCCCTTTTTGGTTTATGAAGGCTTGTTTTTGTTAAATATTTTTAAAATTTCAATAGAATCTTTTTCAAAATTGATTTCATAAATCAGCGTGTAAGTTTTATAAGTCATCTCTCTGATATTTTTGTCATTGAAATAGAGTGATTGTTTATATTTGTAGAGGTTGGCAGGAAGTTCTTTAATTTTAAATTTCAACTCATCTTTAAAATTTAAACTGGCTAATGGTTTATCCATAGCAATGTACTTCAAAATAACTTTTAACTCTTTTGAAAAAATTTGATTATGTATGATATTCATTTTTGCAATGAGCTTACATAAACATCAATATCTTCCCAGAAATCTCTGTCATTTATCATCTCAGCTTTACCGCTTTTTATATCCTCTCTGATTTGTTGTAACTCTACTTGTCTTTCATAAAAATAAGGGTCATACTCCAAATTTTTGTCTTTTGTAATTTTGATTTTATCTTTACAACTGCCAACAAAATTTAAAAAGTCATTCATAAAATTATCTTCCACCTGAATTGTTAATGTTTTCATAAGATTCTCCAATAATTTTTATCTGCCTAATTGTAACAAAACTCAAATGAATATCAAGTCAAAAGATGTTATCAAGTAGAACTAAGTTATTTTATATTAAATTTTAATGAAGTGTTTGCAAGTCAGAATGAGTAGAGATAAAAAAATGTTTGAAAATGGAACGGAGTTGTAAATATGAATGAAATATCAGTTATAAACGAAGAAAACATCAAAAATAAAATCTTTACCATTCGTGGTATGCAAGTGATGCTCGACAGAGATTTGGCGGAGCTTTATGAGGTAGAGACAAAACAGTTAAATAAAACTGTTAGCAGAAATAGTGATAGATTTCCTGAAAATTTCAAGTTTCAACTTACAGAAGAAGAGTATCAAAACTTGAGGTTCCAAAATGGAACCTCAAGCTTGGTATCACAATCTGAGACACCAAAACAACATGGTGGTAGAAGATATTTGCCATATGCTTTTACAGAACAAGGTGTGGCGATGCTATCTGCACTTCTTAGAAGCAACACTGCTATAAAAGTTAGCATAAACATCATAAATGCATTTGTAAACATGCGAAAGTTCATCTCAAACAACGCTCTCATATTCCAAAGACTCGAAACTTTAGAGCAAAAACAATTTTCAAACGATGAAAAATTCAACAAACTTTTTGAAGCCATAGAAGCAAAATCCATCCAACCGACACAAGGCATCTTTTATGATGGAGAAGTTTACGATGCGTATCTCTTCGTCTCAAACCTTATCAAAAGTGCCAAGAAAAGCATAGTGTTGATAGACAACTACCTTGATGAAAGCGTTTTGACGATGCTTTCCAAAAGAGAAAAAAATGTAACCGCCACCCTCTACACCAAAAACATCACCGCACAACTAGAACTCGACATCAAAAAACACAACGCCCAATACCCAAAAATCACCCTCAAAAAGTTCGACGCCTCACACGACAGATTTCTCATCATCGATGCCAAAGAACTCTACCACATAGGAGCAAGTCTAAAAGATTTAGGCAAAAAATGGTTCGCTTTTTCCAAGTTTGAGATGGAGAGTTTTGATATTTTGAAGAGGTTGGAGGGGTGATGGGGGTTTTGGTTGGAAGTTGGGGTGAGGAAAAATATATATAGTAAAAGTGGAGATTCATTCACAGGGGTATAATTTTTATTGTCATATATCAAAATGCACAATAAAAGTATCTATCTCAAGTTTTTTTGCATCATAGTTTGCCTCTTTTGTTACAGGTACAGTCGATAGTAATAGTAATTTATCTACTTTGTAATATTCTTTAGAAGTCGAAAATTCTCGTATAGTTTTACTATCAATTGCTCCTTCACTTTTATATTTACATTGAACACCTACTTTCTGCCCTCCAGTATTTATTGCAAGGATATCGACCCCCTTATCAAAAGCTCCAGCAATTTGTTCAATATTTATATAGCCCATTTTTTTCAGCCATTTCATACAAAACTTTTCATATTTATCTCCTATTTCTACAGTAGTTTTTGCTGGTATTTTTTTATATTTTTGACTCTCTTTAGAATTTAGAATTGCTTGGATATCGATACATACAAAATCAAATTGATTATTCTTGTTTGCCCATTCATATAAAGCGTATTTCTTTATCGTTTCTTTTGTATCGAAAAATCTATAAATTTTTGTATCTTCTTGTACACCCATAAATGACATTCTGGGCTGACCTGATATTTTTATATATAATTGAGTTAAAAATATATATAGATTAATTTGACATTTTTCATTTCTCCTAATTTGATATAACCTCTCATACTCTTCATAGAGCTTATTACTTAACAAAATGCGAAAAACATAATGAACATCTATACTAACCAATGGTTGAATCATTTGATTTATTATTTGAACAAATTCATTGACAAGTAAGTTTGAGCTATCTATATTTTCTTTATCTACTATTTTATAAATATTTTCTACAAAAGATTTAAGCTGAGTATCTGAACATGGAAAGTCAATATTATTTCTATTAAATGGATTTTTATAAAGTCTTTTGATACTATTAATAAAGGTATTAAAATTATCCTCTTCAAAAGAGGTTAGTGCTTGAGCATCATCATCAAGCATTGCTCCAAAATTTTGCATAATAAATTCATAAATCAAAGCCTTTAAAATATCATCTTTATGCTTTTGATAGAACTCAACGATATCATAAGTAATCGGATATTCTTGTAAAGACGAAGGATTAAAATAATGTAAGATATCACCTACATATTCTCTTTTGCTTATTGTCTGCAAAATAATATTTAGTTTAAATTGATTGATATAATTTTTCATATTTTTAAAATGTAAGACTTCATTAATAAAGTCAACAGGAAAGCTGAGTGCAAACAACTCTTTTTCAATTGCCCAATAAGTTGGGGTTTTCAATGATGTTGTTGTAATTATTGTATAAACATCTCTCATCCATTTTTCTTCTTTCGAATCTCTAAAATAGTGTGTAATATGGCATTGATTCTTATTTGTTATTGGAAGGTCGTTAATTTTATTTTGCATAATCAATAAATTATGTCGTGAACTCAATATCTCATTTAACATCTAATACTCCATATTTATTGAACTTTCATGCATCAATATTGTAACAAAAAGAGGGGCAAAAAACCTGAAGAGACAAATGTCTAAATTTGATATACTTTGGATATATTTTAGATATCTTACTGTTTAATATCATAGAAAAATATATGTTTTTTAATAATTAAAGCTTAAACCAATATCTTTCGTTTGATGGTTTATTCTTATTAATTGCACCCATGAGAGTAAATCTCCACTTCTCTAAAAAATAATCTAAATTAACATTTAGATTACTGAAAGCTAACTTATTGGCTTTCAGCCAAATCCACATGCCGAACAAAGATAGTCTAAAATAAAGTGAAACTTTTCACTTTATTTCAGCCGTCTCATGCCGAACAAATCCACATGCCGAACAAAGATAGTCTAAAATAAAGTGAAGCTTTTCACTTTATTTCAGCCGTCTCATGCCGAACAAAACAAGGGAACCGCTTTTGCGAAGCAAAATGTTTCTTTAGAAATCCACATGCCATAAGCACAATAGGAGAGTTTCTCAAAAGATGAACTTGTAAAATGGACTATAAAAAAGCTTCTTCTAATTGAAAGACCGCTTTTAATTATAGATGATGAAAAAATCAACAGCCTCTTAGATAAAAATATTTGTGAGTCTGTGTCTATTTTTACATGTTACCGATGATATGTAGGATTTTATAAATAAAAACCGACTAATTCTCTACATAGAGCTGAACATTGTTTCGTCCATTTTCTTTGACATAATAAAGTGCCTGATCAGCTTTTGAGAGAAGAGAATAAATGGTATCTTGAGGTTGAGTAAACTCACAGATACCCATACTAACTGTAATTTTAAGGATTAAATCATTATAAATAATTTCTAATTCATTTATTCTCTTTAACAATATTTTTGTTTTTTCTATAGCTAAATCAGAAGTTGTGTGCGGAAGTAAAAGTACAAACTCCTCTCCTCCTATTCTCGCAAAAAAGTCCGTATTGCGTATGTTGTCATGTATCTCTTTTGTTAACGATACGAGTACTATATCTCCTGCTTGATGACCATAGCAATCGTTAATATGTTTAAAAAAGTCTATATCAATGATTACTAAAGTAAAAGGTGTTTTATAGCGCATGTTATCTTCTATTAAATTTTTACCTTTTTCTAAAAATGCCCTTCTGTTGGCAACACCCGTCATCTCATCTGTTCTGGCTAGTTTTTCTGCTTTTTCTGTTTGTTTTTGTAATTCAAGGGTTCGTTTTATTACTTCAGATTCTAAGGTATTTTTTGCTTTTTCTAAGGTATTTCTTTCTTTGTCTTGCGCACTTTTAGTCTCATATTCTAAAAGGGAAATTCTGTCTGCGAGTGCTATTGAGAATAAAATTCCCTCAATAATGAACCCAAATCTGCTAATCCAAAATAGAAATTCGCTACTTTCTAAAACATCTGAAAAACGAAGTAGTGAAATCATAATAGCCGTGGAAAGAACAAGAGAAGCT
>JAABQD010000076.1 GCA_011391635.1 Sulfurimonas sp.
AAAGTAACTAGGAGACCAAAGAGCATCACCCCAAAGCTTCTCTTTCACGCTTTTAAACTTTTGTTTTCTAACCTGTCTGCTTGAAACTCCTTTAAGCGAATTTACAAGCTTAGAGATAGATACTTTGGGTGGGTAGTTAATAAGCAAATGAACATGATCACTCTCTCCATCAAATTCTACCAGTTCTGCCTCAAAGTCTTTACAAACTTTAGAGAAGATTGGTTGCATAAAATCAATCACCTCTTTCGTAAATGCCTTTCGTCTGTATTTTGTTACAAATACCAAATGTATGTGTATTAAAAATACACAGTGTCTTCCGTGTCTAATATCGTTATACTTTTCCATAGACCAATTATACTATTTAAAAATAAAAATGCTATAATACTCCTATGACAAAAGAAAAAATCGTTAATTTTGGTTACAAATACAGACTGTATCCAACCAAAGACCAACACCAAATACTAGACCATCAAATGTTCATCTACAATCAAGCCTACAACATTTGTCACAATCTTTGGTATAAAGAGAATAATAAAAACAAAGATTTACCAAAAGAACTAAAAAAATATAGAAGTGCCGTAAGTTATGACACGGTAGTCAAAAGAGCTTTAAAATTCAGAAAATTATCTTTTTCAACCGTTGTAACGCAACAGGCTAGAATCAACTTTTTAAAAGCAGTAAAGAGGGCTTTTAGTAAAGATACGGTTTCTAAAAGATTAAAAGCCATCGAGTCAGCTCAGACACCAAAAGAGAAAGCTAAAGCGTATAGTCTGGGAATGCCAACCTTTAAAAGCAGTCGTGACGTATTTCAATCTTTTAATTGGAACAATCAAGGGTGTCACATTAATAAATCGCCATTGAATAAAAGATTTGGCATATTAAGACTTTTAAAAACAAACTTCAAATTTAGATATCACAGAGAGTTACCAGAAAATCACAAGCTCTCATCGATCACAATAAGTAAAGATAGCACGGGATACTTTGTGTCATTTGGAATTGAGTTTACGAAACAAATAGATTTAGCAGTGTCAAGTGAAAATATTGATATTTCTAAGTCTATCGGTATAGACTTGAATGCGTACACCATTGCCGTATCCAACAATGTTGATTTCATAGCACAGCAAAACATCTCGCCCGTATCAATGGGGCATCTTATAGACAACGGAGCGACAAACAGAAAAGGCTTAAAATATAAAACCAGTTCACTTGTATTGCTCAGAAAACAGTCAAGAAGAGTTCTAAAAGAACTTGAAAACTCCAAGAAAAACAAAACCAAATTCAAATTAGGAAGCAACCACAGAAAAACACAATCAAAGATCAACCGTCTCACAAAGAAGATAGCAAATCAAAAAAATGATCTGTACCACAAAATATCTACTGCGCTTACAAATACGTTTGACCTGATAGCAGTTGAAGATCTAAAGACCAAAAATATGTCAAAAAGTTCCAAAGGAAATGAAATAGTTCACGGTAAAAAAGTGAAACAAAAATCAGGACTCAACAGAACCATCTTAAATGCTTCATTCTATCAGTTCGTATCAATGATACACTACAAACAAACCATGCTTAATGACAAACTATTTGTAAAAGTAAATCCGCAATACACTTCACAAGAGTGTTCACAATGCGGAAACATAGATAAAGCCAATCGTCCAAAACAGGATAAGTTTCAATGCACCGCTTGTGGATTTGAAACAAATCCTGACATTCAGGCAAGTAAAACTATCTTAAAAAGAGGATTGCAGTCGTTTGGGCTAGGAACTAGCCTTGTGGACTCAAAACACAAAGCCTTTCGCTCAACTTCGTTGGAAGTTGCTAGTTAGGAAGCCTCTTCCTTTAGGGAGAGGTGAGTTCACTTAAGAATCTTTAAAGAATCATTTACTATAATCCAATCATTGACCGACGGTCAGTCAAAAAAAGGAATACAGTGGCAATCGTAGTAAACAAAGAGGAAAAAAGAAGAAATATAGCACTCTCTTGCAGGGAACTGCTGCTTGAGTACGGTATCAATTCGCTGACCATTTCACACATCGCGCAAACTGCGGGCGTGGGAAAAGGGACGATTTATGAGTATTTTGACAACAAAGAAGATATTGTTTTTGAAATCATCACAACATTCATCGCCGACCATGAGAAAAAACTTTTGGAGCGCATCGAAACATCACATTCAACAAGGCAAAAGCTCTTTCATTTTTTCAATATGCTGTTTGAGGATGAGATCGCCAAAAAACATCTAAAGGTCTATAAAGAGTTTCTTGCCATCTCTTTGATGAATGAATCCCAAGAGATGCTGCACTTTAGTGCGCAGTGCAGAGAGCGGTTTATGGTGATACTGGGCGGTATTGTGGAGGCAGCAAAAGCTTCAGGTGAGATAGAAGTATCTGCACCCATTTGCGTCAGTTCATTTGCCGTGTTTGCAACTGGGCTGGTAGTCGATTCACGGCTTGCCGATTACGATGTTCAAAATGAAATCAATCTGTTTTTAGATATGTTACTTACAACGAATAAAAAAGGGGAGTAGATGAAGATACTATGGGGTGTGTTAGTGCCATTGTTTGCGTTTTCGCAGAGTTACGGGCTTAAAACCTTGATAGAGAATGCCAACAGTAAAAATGGGCTGATTGAAGCCAAAGCAATTTCTGTCAAGGCGGCCAAAGAGGGTGTCGGTGCGGCACAAAGTGCTTACTGGCCGACCGTGGATGTAGGGGCAAATGGCACTCAGGCATCCCCGACCAATATCGTATCACCGGGTCAAACACTGACAGGTTTTGCTACTGCAAATCTCAATCTGTATGACGGAGGCAGGAAGAGTGCAATTTTGGGCGAAAAGCAGTTTGAGTACACAGCAGCTCTGTTTGAAAAAAGTGCGTTTGAAAAAAGTATCGCGCTTGAAATCGTCCGCCACTACTACACGATACAGACCCAAAAAGCCATACTTGCAGCACTGCAGGAGCGCTCAGGTGAACTCAAAGCACAGATAGAACGTGTAGAAAAGTTTCAAGTTGCAGGACTCTCCACCCAAGAAGAGGTGTATAAACTTCAGGCAGTCTATGATGCAAATGATTTT
>JAABQD010000077.1 GCA_011391635.1 Sulfurimonas sp.
ATGCCATGTACTACCGTGTAGATGTGGGTACAGTCTACAACGGGTTTATCTTTGGTGTTGCGTATGAGTCATTGGGTGAAGCAGAAGATAACAGTCATGGATTTACCACACCGCTTGCAACGCTGCACAAATGGCAAGGATTTGCTGATGTTTTCTTGGGCTACACAGCCGGAAGCACAAAATTTGGTTTAAATGACGCCTATGCAAAGATTGGTTATGCTGATCCGAAATACGGTAAAATACTTGGGTTCTATCATGACTTCAGTGCGAAGGAGTCTTTAGCAAACACTGTAGATGATGCCGGAAGTGAATTCGATCTACTTTATACTTATGACTTTTCAGCAAAGTTAAATTTCTTGGCAAAAGCTGCCTTTTTCTCTGGTGAGTCTAACTCTGTTATCTCAGCAGCACAGAATGACGTACAAAGATATTGGGTTCAGTTGGATTATAAGTTTTAAATCCGGTTCTCTTTAGCGCTACCCTTTTGGGTAGCTGCATAAGTGCAAACCGGTATCCTAGTCCTTAACGGAAATTGTAAAGAGATTATTTAACTTTTAGAATGAAAGTGTAAATCTATGAGTTTCTTCAGTACTTCTATCACTTCATCATCATCACTTAAAGATTCTACTATGGAGTGCATACAAGCCTCATATTCATCAAACCCTTTTACGATTAGTTTTGCAGCATAAACAAGTAATCTTGTTGAAACTGCTTCTTCAATTTCGTTGTCGTTTAGTTTGCGAATTTCCCCTGCAATCTCTACAAGCTTTTGAGCTATGTCAGCATTAACCCCACTCTCTTTTATGATGATTTCTATTTCAATATCAGCATTAGGATAATGAAAACTAAGTGAGATAAAACGTTGTTTGGTACTAGGTTTCATACCTTTAAGTACATTTTGATAGCCTGGATTATAGGAGACCACCAGCATAAAATCCGGATGAGCTTCTATCATTTCACCTGTTCTGTCAATAGGCAATACTCTTCTGTAATCCGCCAAAGAGTGCAATACAACAGTTGTATCTTTTCTCGCTTCTATAATCTCATCGAGGTAACAGATACCGCCATCTCGCACAGCCTTTGTCAGTGGTCCATCTTGCCAGAAAGTCCCGCCTTCATCAATAAGGTGACGTCCTACCAAATCAGCAGCACTTAAATCATCATGGCATACTACCGTATAAACTTTACGACCAAGTTTTTCACCCATAGCTTCTATAAATCTTGTTTTACCACATCCAGTTGGACCTTTAATTAAGATGGGTAAATGCATTGAAGCGGCTGCTTCAAAAAGTTCAACTTCATTTGCGTGTTCTTTGTAATATATTTTTGACATTATTTTTCCTTATTTTGTTAAACTCATATATATTTCTGGTAGAATTTTCGGTAATTTTTTCGAATCTCTTACAACAACATAACCATTTTTTCCGAACAGGTATGATAGATAATCTTTAGCTTCTATGTCTATCGTGATACAAAATGGCACCAGCCCCAATTTTTTAGCTTCCAGTATCGCTTTTTTTGTATCTTCTATCCCATACCTGCCATCATATCGATCAACATCATTTGGCTTACCATCACTGATTATCAAAAGTAATTTATTGAGACTTTGTTGTTTGTTGAGAATTTTTGAGCTTTCTCTTATAGCTGCCCCCAAACGGGTATAATAACCCGGTTTTATATTATCTATTTTTCCACGAACATAGTCAGAATACTTCTCGTTAAAGTTTTTGATGATATGGAACCGTACATTCGTATTTTTTAGTGATGAAAAAGCATATATGGCAAATCTGTCTTCTAGATATTCAAGTGATTCTGAAAATACCATCAATGAATCTTTTATGGCATCAATGACTCTTATTTCTTGTGTAATTGCTGCTTCAGTTGAAAGTGAGATGTCAGCTAAAATAAGTGTAGACATGTCTCGCATCTTTCGCTCAAAATTTGTATAAAATTTTTGATGATGCCCTGATTTGTTTTGATGACCTTTATACTCTATCCATGTATCTAAATTTAGCTCATCTCCATAAGGAAGATTTGTATTTTTGATGCGGTCCAACTGCATCAAATCAAGTTCTGCCTGAATTTTTTTGTATATTTTCTTTAAATGTAAGGGAAATGAAACAGTTTCTATATTGGTTGTGATCAGTGGTTTGATACAAACATAGTGCTTTAGATATTTTTCTTTTGAATAATCCCATTCATCTATAAAATATCCTTTTCCTATCGGGTACTCCTCTTTAGAGTTGGAAGAAATATCCAGATCCATTTTCAGCCTTGCATTTAAATTTGCTTTTTTTTGCCCTAATGTAATCTCATCTAAATCTTCAGCATTGTATAACGCATCTTCATCAAAACTGTCATCCTCACTTCTGTCCACATTGACCTGCTCCATAATGCTCATCAAGGCATCGGGTAAAAAGGCCAATAAACCATCGGTCTGTTTTTTATCATCTATTTGACTGGCTTGTTTTTTCATCTTGAGCGTATCTATTTTTTCTGTTTGATTATTGCCTCGTACGGGTTCGTCTTTATCATCAAACTCACTATACTTTTTTTTAGAAGACAGTGGCGGATAAAGCCATAATGGAAATGGATACAAATCCAAATGCTCAAGATAATCTTCATCTGTTAAATTTTCTCCATCTAAAGACTTAACAAATGACAATTTTTCATTTTTTTCTATGAGTTGGTCAACTGCTTTCTTATAAAAAGCTCTAAACCCTGGATATCTATTGAGTAACTCTGAAGAGGCATGAAAGTTTTTTTCAACTAAATTTCCTCTGTATGTATCAAATCTTGTAGCCATCGCAACAAGCCAGATATACATCATACTATTTTGTTCATGTGAGTTAAAATAAGCCAATGAGGAAGGAAGG
>JAABQD010000078.1 GCA_011391635.1 Sulfurimonas sp.
GAAGTATAGCAATCCTGTTTGTCTTATATTGTGACGACGTATATAGTCCCTCTTGTGATATATAGGATAATAGTCGGTTATTAAATGCGGTCTCGCATGTTTAAAGTCTGCGTGTGTTCTGAAAGTTCTTTGGATACTATCACTTTGGCTGACGCGTTTAGTAATCCGTCTTTCTCGTTCTTCTGGTGAAAAGCTAAGTACGGTCTGTTCTCTTTGTATATCTTGTTGATAAGCAGGTTGTGCAATTTGTCTTTGTTGTTCCTGATACTGTCTGGTTCGTTGAGGCTGCTCTTGCATATTTTTGGTTCTTGTTGCTTCAACCCTTTGGACATCTCTTTGATTGATTTGTATTTGGGGTTGTCTTTGTTGTTCTTGAGATTGAGTACGTTGATGTATCATGTCTCTTTTTTGGCGTACGTCTTCGTTGGTATTTGTATTTGACATAGGAGCCGCAGAAAGTAGGGTCGTAGAGCCGAGTGCTATAAGTAGTAATAAATTCTTCATGTTAGATCCTTTATATTTTGCTGATTATTTTAAGTATTCAATTTTATTTGACTATAAAACATCCTTATAATATATAGAACATTTGTGTATTTATCGTGATTCCAAAATTTAAACCTGAAATGCAAAAAAAGAGTAAATCTTCTTATGGCATTACAAAGGTATTTCCACATTTAAGAAGCATATGTAAGTGATCGACAACCAAAGTTTTATTCTACTCTGAGTGAATATAAACTTTTTGAGGGACTACAGAATAACATTTAGATATTCAAAATACTCAGAAGAAGTGGACGATGCCGATACGAAACTGGAGTCTTACAATCTCTCAGTTAGCCATCCATTTCGATGGACGGCTTTATGACGCTTTAAATTTATGATACAATTTTAGGAATTACCCGATGCTGACACGGAATCTTGAACACTACCCAAAATTGGCACAGTCACTTTTATGACCTTGGTCTATTTGGGGTTTATCACTCTTTTTTCTATGATTGTAATTCAATCGATGGAACTTAAATCAACTAAGTTTCTTTTTCCAATAACTTACCCAAACTTTACAAAGTTCTTCATCTTTACAATTTCTATATTCTGCAGGAATATTTCTTCTTAATTTTGCATACATATCATCATTCAAATTTCTGTTTTTTATTATATTATCAAAACCCGTAGCCCCCTGTTGATGAGCTCCATAAACTGTAAAAGCATCAATTTTATGACCTTTTGTTCGAAGACATCTAATATTGTCTGATAATAAGGCTTTAAAAATTTTATCTTGGTTCTTTGGCTCTTTCCAACGATAATCATTGATATCAAGTTTTTGTGAATAGTATGTTGCCGTAGCTGGCGTGATTTGATATCTACCATATGCTCCAGTTTTTTTATTAACTGCTGTATAGTTTCCATTAGGTGTTTCAACTTTAACTATTTTCTTCACAATGTGATCCATATTGGGTTCCATATTGGGTTCCATATTAGGTTCCGTTTTAGAAGAACAGCCTTGAATCAATAAAAAAGAAATAAAAATTAATACAAATAATTTTAAATTAACCATAAATCTCCTTCAATATGAAATAATATCATTATTTTTATACAACTGAGGTGTGTTTACCATATTGCAACAGCTTAATATCACTTTCTCCCTAAGCCCTTGCCCTTAATAGCACAAAGATGACCAATATGGTGTAATGGTTCTTTGGCTTTTTCACCGATTACAATAGCATTAAGTGTCGCATCAAAGCTTATCCGAAAGTAAAAGAGAGGAGATACCCGATATCTCATCCGGCGTTAGTGTCAGACTTGTGGCTTCAAGATCTTGCAGCATATGTTCTAGTGAAGTGGTACCACTCAGAGGCACTATACCTTGAGAGATTAAATAAGCAAAAAAGATTTGAGCTTCACATTTTCGGTATTTCATCGCTAGTGCTATTAATTCTTTACTTTCCAATATATGCGGATTTGCAGTCAGGCTCCAAAAGCTTTGGTAGACAATGTTGTGTGTTGCGCACCATTCCCTCAAAGTAGCATCGTAGCCGCTGTCGCGATAAAAACGATTTTGTACAATAGAAGGTTTGATATCTGCTTCATTATAAAGATGCTGCAGCACTTCCAGGTCATAGCAGTTGCTGATACCCAACCTGAGGGCTTCACCGCGTTTATGGATGGTTTCCATCGCACGCCATACACTTAAAAGATCCGAAAAAGGAGAGAGTGGGGAATGCAGTAAAAACGAATCGATATATTTAGTATTTAGATTTGTTTTGGAAGTTTCAAAGGATTGTGCAACTTGCATAGGCAATGATGCATTTTTATCATAAGGTACCGTGTTTTGATCTTGCCCGGAAAGCGGTGTGAATTTGGTTTGGATGAAAAGCTCTTCACGTTTGATGCCTGAGCTTTTAAGTGCCATCAATGCAGCTCCGACAAGAGGCTCTGCATAGTGCTTGGGTTGGCAAGCGGTATCGATTCCCCTGAAGCCTACTTTTACTGCTTGTATGACCAGTTCGGCAGTTCGTTCTTTTTTCCAGGCTGTTCCATAGATAATCTTTGCCATTTCTGCACCTGCAGTAGTGATTATTTCGCTTTGATTTTGCACGGAAATTCCTTTATGTATGAGGACAGCATACCAAATCTTCCTTGTGTTTTTCAAGTATCCATGTCTGTGCATTCTTGTTTAAATTCAAATGAATGACTCATTATTGGCAATCTTCAAAAATGGCTACAACTCCCCAGCACTCTTAATGATATCAATTCCAAAATTTAATAGAATAAACATTATTTTATCTAAAGTAATGATTCGTAATATAACACTATTAATTAAATTGTAGTTCTTAAATATACATTTAAATAAACTT
>JAABQD010000079.1 GCA_011391635.1 Sulfurimonas sp.
TGATGATATGTTACACCATTTCAACAATGCCATCTCTGCCCAGACGATAAACATCAAAGTCATTGGCAATAAAAACTTTGCCTTTGTAGCTCTGCTTTATTTCTTCATAGATAAGATCTATATCAAGCATATTATTTTTATTATAACGAGGATTAATATGGTTGACAATAAGGTTTTTAACACTCTTTTCCTGTATCTCTTCACCAAGTACTTTTGCTGTAGTATGTAAAACTTTTACAGTTAAATTATCATATACTTCCTGTGTATAGGTACACTCATGCACTAAAAGATCCAGACCCTCCAGATATTTGTCCAAAACAGCAGGCGAACTGTTATCCCCGGCTATGATCAATCTTCTGCCAATGATCGGTTCGAGCATAAATGCTTTGGGGTCAAACTCTTTACCCCGAAAGCTGATAGGCATTCCTTTTTTAAGCTTTGCATAAAACGGTGACGGCTCCATTCCCATGGCTTTTAGTTTTTTTACATCGAGTTTGTCACTAATGTCATTTTCCTCAATATAAAATGCAAAACTTTCTATCGAGTGCACCAGAGGCAAAACAGTCAATGAAAATTTGTCAAATACAAACATCTCGTTTACTTCAAACTCAATAATCTTCAGAACATATCCCAGGTGCTCTAAAGAAATATCCAGAGCACCTTCCAAAAATATTTTAATCCCTTTGGGACCGTAAATACTCAAAGATCTCAGTACCGCATCGATTTTTTTTGTAGCCAGAAGTCCCGGAAGTCCATAATAATGGTCACCATGAAGATGAGTGATGAAAATAGTGTCAAGTTTGCCTATATAAAGATGGCTTCGTATAATCTGATGCTGTGTTGCCTCCCCACAGTCAAAGAGGTACCACTTGTTATCTTGGTCAAATTCCAATCCAAGTGCAGACACATTTCTTTCTATCGTTGGTTTTCCGGCACTCGTACCTAAAAATGTCAATTGCAACTTTTCCTCCCTTTTCTACCTATATATATTATTTAATCAGATATAAATTAAGCACTTTCTTTCCAAACTTGACAAAAGCAACATAACCCAAAAAACATAAAGTAGAAAGACAGAAACTACTCTATTTAGTTATTATACTGACAATATTGAGAGAAAGTGAATATTCGAGTTATAATGGATTGAGTCTTACAGGATATGCTATACTTTATTTTTACAACCATCTGTTACGATCTTAAAAACGAAATTTTTGAGAGGAAGAAAGTATGAAAGCTTTGATCATCAGTGCAGATCTTTTTGAAGATTCTGAGTTAAAAACACCTTATGAATATCTTCTGAAAATAGGCATAAGTGTAGATATAGCATCCTTAAAAAAAGGCACCATCATCGGGAAACATGGATTTAGTGCAGATGTCACAATGATATTGGATGAAGTAGATCCAAAGCAATACGACATACTTATTCTTCCTGGAGGCAAAGCGCCTGCTTCGATACGCAAAGAGCCAAAAGCATTAGAGATAGCACGATACATTTTTGAGCATAACAAACTTGTGGCAGCCATATGTCATGGTCCGCAGATACTGATCTCAGCTGGCTTAATGAAAGGAAGAGTTGCTACAGGCTATAAAAGCATTGAACAAGAGTTAAGAGATGCAGGTGCTATATATCATGATATGGAAGTGGTCACAGATGGTAACCTGATCACTTCCAGACAGCCTTCTGATCTCAATGCTTTTATGAAATCAATCAAGCAGTATTTATACAATGAAGCCACCAAAAAATAATCATTTACCGAAGTTTATCGCTGACTGTCATTTGGGGAAACTGGCCAAGTATTTGCGAGTGATGGGCATTGACACTCTTTTCTTTCCGCATATAGAAGATGACGCACTGATTGTTATAGCCAATAATGAAAACAGAACCATTCTTACAAGAGATCGCACTCTTTCACAGCGCAAAAATGCGCCTGTATTGTTTTTGGCATCCAAAGAGACTGATGCACAGCTCAAAACACTCATAAAACATTATGGATTAAAAGAATATCTTGCTCCTTTTAGGCGCTGTATCGTCTGCAATACCCCACTGAAAGTCATTGAAAAAGAGCATATCCTAGACAGACTTCCCGAAAAAGTCATAAAGCATTTCAACTATTTTGAGTACTGCTCCACCTGTGATAAGGTTTACTGGCAGGGAGACCACTACCGGCATATGATGGAATTTTTGGAGCAGGTGCTAAAAGAGTTTTGAGAAAATTGTTTTGAAGCACAACATATTGTAACAGCACGTTGTTATCTAGCCTCGTCAAATCTCTTCGTATTCCAATTCAAAACGATATTCAGAAAAGTTTCTTTCGAGCATTTGTTCGATCTTCTCACGGTACTGTGCTGATTTAAGAGGATTTGGAGAGAGAAAGACAAAAGCGATATCGGCTTCTTTGGCATACTCTCCGCTGATATCCATCACAGAAAGATTAAATGCTTTAAGCTTATCTTTCATGCTGTTGGTAACGCTTCTACGTCCTTTGAGTGACTGGATATAAGGCAGCTCCAAATGCAAGATACAACTACAGATAATCATGGATTATTTTTTGTTTGTTTTTACTGACATGCATTTTAAAAATAAATATCTCTAAATCGAAACAGTGGTACAGTTTGCCAGCACTAAATAGCTGTATCATTCGTTTCCTCCAAAATTAGACAATTATCAATAATGTCTTTTAATGCATGATATTCCATCCGATGTGCTTTGGCTACAACTTTCTGCGTTACAATCCCACCTTGGTTCTTGCTATAGGATTTACTCTTAATCGCTCAAGAGGTATGGGTTCAGAACTTTTTTCACATATTCCAAAAGTTCCATTTTTTATTTTTCCAAG
>JAABQD010000080.1 GCA_011391635.1 Sulfurimonas sp.
TAAAGTATTTTCTAATATTTTAGCTGTTGGTGCATCTGCTCCTGATTGACTTAGTAGAGCAGTATAAACTTTATATTTATCTTCTACTACTCCTCCTTTTTGAATCTTTCTTATGGCTGTCCAAATAGAAGGGATTGACTGAACATTTTTATTGTTAACAGTCAACATGTTTTTTCTTTTTTTCATTATTTCAATTTATTAAAATGTTACTTAAATTCTAAAAGAATTTGAGCTTTTGCAAGGACAGTCATTTGCTCTGAAGCTTCAACAAAAGTTTTTAACATTTGAGTATCACTAGCATCTAAATCTAGTTTATCTCCATTGTATAACTTTTGAGCAATGCCGAATTTTTTAAGTGCATCTCCTTTATTATCTTGAGCTAACAAATTAGCTACAAGTTTACCAGCATTTGCATTAGGAATTTCTTTTCCTTCTAAGTCCACTAAATTTTTGTTTAAATCAATTTTTGACATTTTGTATTTATTTAAGATTAATATATACAAAAGTAAATAAAAATATTTACTTATGTAACTTTATTTTCCAAAAAGATTGAACTCCAATTTGGTAACTTCCATTTGAATTTAATCCTCCATAGACACTATAAATTTGGTCTGATTTAGTTTTTAATAAAATGCCAGCATTAAATTCTTGACCACCTACAGGACTATACTCTAGTCCACCACCATAGTATAATTGATTTTTTCTAACAGGAGGTAAAGTAATAGTATTAGTTATTATAGGATATTTTAAACTATATGAAGTTTTTCTTCCAGTAATTAAATTATGACTTACAGTATCTTCTATTTTGACATAACCTATGCTATCTATTTTAATAGAATCTTTATGAATATTTTTAGCAATATAATTTTTAACCAATTCTTGATATTGAAGCACTAACTTTTCATAATTAGGGTCAGGTAAATATTCTTTACTTCCTTGACCTGGAACTGTTTTCATAACAGTAGGCAAAGTATTAAAAAAGTTTTGAGATTGTACCCACACAGTATCTCTTTTTGTAGTAGGTTTTTCTACAGGAGTACTAGTACTACTACATCTTTGCATTAATAATACTACTACTACTATTAAGATGATAATATTAAAAAAATTGTTTTTTATAAAGTCAAGAATATTTTTCATATCTATTTGAATAAGTTTCTAATTGCTTCTAGTATTTTTTGAAATAAACTTTTCTTTTTTATAGGTTCTTTTTTTGGAGGAACAGGAACTTCAAATGAAGGGACTCCTAAACTTACTTCTTTTTCAATGGTATCTAACTGTTGCATAAGAGGAAATACTTCTCCTAATGTAAAATCTTTTGTTCCTGCTGGTACTATTACACTCTGACTAAATGATAATGTTGTAAACAACAATAGCATAATTAACTTTAAAGTTAATAAATCTTTTTTATATTTCTCTATAAGTTTTTGTGATATTTGCATACGTTTTAAAATAGGTTTCCATTTCAAAAAGAGTTTTTCTTCTTGAATACTTTTTTGGGGTGTTTCTACATCTACATTGAAATTATATATATTTTTCAAGACTAAAATTTTTAAGAATTTATATCTTACTTAACTGAAAATGCATTCCATCCTTTCTTTGCCAAGTTCCTCCCCAATCAAACCCTACATCTGTAAAACATTTTACAAACCCTGCTGATAATTGTGGTGTCTGATTTAATCCATTCCAAGCAGCATTAACATCTATAGCAATACCCCAAGAGTGTAGTGACATAGAAACTAATCCTCTTTTCTTTCTGATATTAAAACAACCATCAAAAGTTTTAAGTTCATCTAAATATCCTCTGTCTATAATATTTTTAAAAGCTTTAGATAAAGGTTCTACCATATCTTTATTACAATAAAGTCTATTAGGTAAAACTCCAATTTCTAGTTCAGTAGGAACATCCCAAAGAATCATTGCTAACTCTTTAACTGGGTCTCCATATTTTTTTAAAGCTTGTGTACTAGTTACCATAATTTTAATATGTTATTTTTGTTATATTTATTTTTAAAGCATCAACATCAGATACAAAATTTCCTGCAGTGTTTACTAAAGAAACATATATTTTTCCTTTATCAGGACCTCCTCCTATATGAACCCCTTGTAAAAAAACTAAATTAAAACCAACTGCTTGTGTAAAAGCAGTTATATCATAATGTCCAGTAGGAAGCCAATCTGCTCCTAATGAATTTGTAAAAACTAATCTCTTATTAGCTACATCTGTTGTCATAGTCCAAGTTCCAGGATAGTCATTAAAATAAGAAACTAAAGAATAAAATCCAGAATAACTAACAGTAAATTGTCCTATTAATTCATTGTGTAATGAAATAACAGCAGGAGTATTTTGTAATTTTCTTATAGCTTTCCAAATAGAAGGTATTGTAAAAACATCTCTAACTGAACTCAATTGATTATTTTTTTTCATAACTTTATTTATTTTCTTTATTAAAGTCTAAATCTTTCATATCAAAAGTATCTGTAAAAGTAGATATTTTTTGAACTAATATTTTGGGGGGAAAGACTCCTTTAGTTATAATGTGTGAATTTAACATAGCACTTTTAGCTGGGTATAAAAACACTCCTAAGTGTAATACAGTAATAAGATAAGCATACACAAAATCATGTGCCACTATTAAAGTGCCTAATCCTTCAAATAATAATCCAACCCCTATTATAATAAATAATTTTAATCCTATCCCACCAAGATTTTTAAGAATATTAAAATCTCTTTTTACAAAAAGATGTACAAATGTGCCTAAAAAATGGTCAACTGCTATGGCAATTAAAAC
>JAABQD010000081.1 GCA_011391635.1 Sulfurimonas sp.
CCATCAAAAACTGTCGGTTTAAGCAGGTGAAGCGTATCAAGGATTTTAGTGAGGATGGGCTGGTATTTGATATCCCCAATGTTTCTTTTGCCGATATTGCAGGTCATACTACAGCAAAAACGAGACTCAAAGAAGTTATTAACTTTTTAAAAGAGCCCAAAATGCTCAAAGCCTTTAATGTGCAACCTCCAAAGGGGATGTTGCTATACGGCCCTCCCGGTACAGGAAAAACACTTTTGGCAAAAGCTTTTTCGGCTGAAGCGCAGTTGCCTTTTATCTCTATTACAGGTGTGGAGCTGCTGCAGCTGGACAAGATTAAAAAAGTATTTGCCAAAGCCAAAGAGTATGCGCCATCTATCATTTTTATCGATGAGATCGACACCATTGGTATACGTGAAAAAGGAAATAACCGTGAAGTTCAGATCAATAAATTTTTAGCTGAAATGGATGGATTTTCAAATAAAGAAGATGAAAATGTTTTTATCATCGCTGCGACCAACTATAAAGAAAATATCGACAGTGCCATCATAAGGCCAGGAAGAATAGAAATACATATCAAGATAGATGATTTGGACAAAGATGCCAGGAAATATTTTATCGACAAGATCATCAAACATAAGCCAACCAGCGGTAAGTTTGATATGCATAAACTTTTGACTTATACCGCAGGTATGACGGGTGCACAGCTAGAACTGGTAAGCAAAGAAGCATCCTACTACTGTATTAGACACAACGTACCGCACATCACGCAGGAGATATTGATAAAACAGATCAATACCATCAAATATGGTGAAAACATCTCCCATATCTCCAACGAACAACTTTTTCTCAAAGCTTCCATCAAAGAAGCAGCACATGCGGTTATCTCCAAAATTCTGATGCCTCACCTCAAGATAAAACAAATCGCACTTACACCACGCAATCATAAAAATGGCTTTATTGCCAACAATTATGAAGAGGGTGAAAGCAATATGACCATTGAAGATATCCAAAATAGAATTTGTGTATCGCTAGCCGGCAGAATAGCACAAATCAAAAAATATGGAAGTATTGAAGGCTTAGATATGCAAGGATCTGCGGATTTGCAGCATGCTATCCACGATGCTTATATGGCGATCACCCACTACGGTATGGATACAGAGGTGAGGTATGTCAACATGAAGGGACATACCAATGCCCAGCAACATACACATACGTCAAACAATACACAACAAAGCACAAAAAAAATCGATGATGCACTTGAACGTTGGATGACGCAGAGTGAGCATAAAACCATTAAATTGGTAGAGGCACATTGGGAAAAAATAGAGGTGCTATCGCTACGTTTGCTTGATAAAGAGATACTGTATGAGGATGATCTGGGAGATATTGTCTAGGTACTTTAAGCCTGCTATAAAGACTCAATGATAGAGTCTTTATACTGGTTTTTTATTGTGGTCCAATTTGGACAGAGCTGATTTGCTCTATAAATTGTTCAATAAAAAAAGTAACAAGGTTGGCCAAATCTTCAGGTGTTTTACTGAGATAGTTGTGTTTAATCAATATCTTTTGCTCTTGTACATGTGTCTCATTGATAGCGTATTTGAGTAAGACATAAGGGGCTGAAGAGTGTGTGTCATGCATATCGATTTTTTCTATATTTTCAGGGATATAGTAATCAATTTCAATATCCGGATCGACTAGGACATTATTCACCAAGTCTATGACTTTTTCTAATTTTGCTTTGAGTTCTTGTTGCATGGTATTTTCCTTTGTACTATTTAATGTTAAGCATTACTCTTTTGTTAAAAAACAGAAGAGTTGCTTGATTTTTTATCCCATTTGTACAGAATCAATTTCAGATTTGAACTGCTCTATGGAAAAAGTAACTAAATCGGCAATTTTTTCAGCCGTATAGTCAAGATAGGTTTTTCCTAAACGAATTTTACGTGTGGGTGTATTGTATTCGCTGATGACATATTTTACTAAGATATACGGATCTCCGTTTACATCACAAGTGTCAGTTGTCGTTGCTATTTCAGGTATACAGTATTCAATATCAATATCAGGATCTACCATCATGTCATTAATAAGTAAGACTACTTTGTCCAATTTTTCTTTAAGTTCTTTTTCCATCATTCTTCCTCTTTGTAGATAAATATGGCTTCACATTGAAATGTAAAGCATGAAGTATGTAGCTCCATAGTAAATTGTATCAAAAAAAAATATAAAGTGCAGTAAAGTCTTTGGTGCTATTGGGCTTTTTTTACATTTTGGCGATGGGCATCGAAGCTCTGCGTAAAATCATGCGTACCTTGCGCATTTTTCATAAAATAGAGAAACTCAGTCTTGGCAGGTTTCATGGCAGCCTTGAGTGCATCGAAGCTGACAGCACCTATGGGTGAAGGAGGCAAACCTTTGTATTTGTAAGTGTTAAAGCGGCTTGTATCGTTGCGAATGCGCTCAGGGGTTATCTTGGCGTGCGA
>JAABQD010000082.1 GCA_011391635.1 Sulfurimonas sp.
ACGGTATTTCCATTATCTCACAACTGCTTATTATAGGCGGTTCGATGATATTTACACCGCTTGCACTCACATCAAAAAGATTTCATGAGTATTCGTACCCTGAATTTTTTGCACTTTTCTTGTTTATGATTGCAGGCTTCCAGTTTATGGTTGCTTCAGATAACCTTATCCTTATTTTTGTAGGTCTTGAGACTGCATCATTGTCACTCTATACGCTTATCGCTCTTCATAACAGAAGCAACTCCTATGAAGCAGCGGTGAAGTATTTTACTATGGGTGCACTCGCAGCAGGTTTTTTTGCGATGGGTTCAGCGGTTGTGTATGCCTTAACTGGCTCAGTAGAGCTCTATAAAGTAGCTGAAGTGCTTGCCGGGCGTATGAATGAGACAGGATTGATGATTACCATTTTTGGGTCATCTGTGTTGTTGATGGTGGCATTTGCTTTTAAACTTTCACTATTTCCTTTCCATACATGGGTACCAGATGTCTATGAAGGCGCCTCTTCACCTTTAGCTGGGTATATGTCAGTTGTACCAAAAGTGGCAGCATTTGTGGTCAGTATCAGAATTTTTGGTATGTATATTGATCTGGGTGTCGAGTGGGTAAGATGGATGATTTTAGGTATTGCTGTGATTACCATGACATTGTCTAACATTATGGCATTGGTGCAAAATGATGTAAAGCGTATGTTGGCATACTCTTCAATCTCTCATGCAGGTTTTATCATGGCTGCCATGGCTTTAGATACTAGTGAAGGAAATACCAGCATCTTCCTTTACTATGCTCTTTTTATGTTCACTAACTTAGGTGCATTCGCGATGTTGTGGATATCGCGTCATAAAACAAGACGCTTTGACATCGATTATGACCATCCGTATGAAAAGTTTGCAGGGTTTATCAAGATCATGCCAATGGGTGCAGTTGTGATGGCATTGTTCATGCTTTCTCTGGCAGGTGTTCCACCTTTCTCTGTATTTTGGGGTAAGATTTATGTGATGCAGGCAGCTGTCAATGCAGGCTATGTGTGGCTTGCCGTAGTCATGGGGCTTAACTCGGCGATTGCTGCTTATTATTATTTAAAGCTGATCGTCTTTATGTTTCTTAAGGACCCTATCAAAGATGTCGATACGATTTACTATAACCTTTCAAAACCACTTATGGTCATTATCGGTTTTGCAACATTTGCTACGATAGGAGCGATTTTCTATGTGCAACCGCTTCTTTCATATCTTTACTATATGATAAGCGCTAGCGGATATTGATAACAGAGGGGAGAGTTTCTCTCCCTTTACTTTTGTATCCTATGGAGATTTTTACACACAAGGATATTTTACATGAATGTGAATGATGTGGTTTTTGATAATGTTAAAAAAATTATCAAACAAGACAGAAAAAATGTTTATAACCTCATTTATTATTCGGTGATAGATGCACTTTTGGTCTTGTCTATTCCTCTAGCCTCCTCTTTTGTTATCAACAGTATTCTTGCTCATGCCTCCTTTTCCGTTTACATACTGGGTATGATTATTCTTGTTTTGTTTGTTATTGTGACGTTATTACAAGTAATTAAAGAGTACATTATTGAGAAATTTCAACAGAAACTATTTTTAAAAGCAGGGATAGAAATAGCACTAAAAGCTATGGAATTAAGAGGTAAAGCTTTGGTTGACCCTAAGATGTATAAAAAACTGATGAACTATTTCTTTGATGTCACAGCCATTCAAAAGGTATTCCCGATCTTGTTGCTTGATGGATTGGGTGTTGTGGTAAAAATGTTGGTCAGTATGTTGCTTCTGTTGGCGTTTGATCCATTGTTATTTGTAGCTGGAATCATATTTTTTACACTCTATTTTTATCTCATCTTATTTTTGGGACGCAGAGGTATCGACTTTGCATTAAACCGATCTGATGCAAAACACTCTACGATTTATTTTCTACAGCATATTAAGGATGAAGAAGGCAGTACTGAGGAGATACTGCAGAGGTTTGATGGTAGTTTGAGTCACTATGCCAAAGCAAGACAGAAATTTTTCAAAATCATTATCAAACAATTAGCACTTACCTATTTCATAGAAGGCTTTATTTTCAGTATTTTTTTGATTTTGGGCGGGTATCTGGTCATTAACGGCACGTTACCACTGGGAGAATTTGTTGCAGCTGAGATCATCATAACCTCTATAACCTATTCCCTTAAAGGATTTGTAAAACAGCTCGACTATATCTATGACACCATTGAAGGGTTTTACAAGATCCATAAATTGTCTATTGGTTTAGAGGGTCAAAATCTATGAAACATTTTGAGTTTACCTCGCTAAATCTAACAAAAACAAACCCTTTAGCTGAAAAGATATGGTTTGTGAGTGTCGTCATTTTAGTTTTTTTCAT
>JAABQD010000083.1 GCA_011391635.1 Sulfurimonas sp.
AATTTATGAAGAGTTGCATGCTTATGAGATGGTAGAAATGTTTCAGGATCTTCTCGCATATATAGGCCAAAAACAACAGGTTTATCTTATAGACTATATTTATATTTATCAGAAAAACTGGAGCCATCTAGACAAAGAAGTAAAAAGATATATAGAACACCACGCACATTTGGCTTTGGGCGAATCATACTAATTTGTTTTTCATTTGTTACATAGTACAATAATTAAAACAGTCATTTGTGCTGTGTATTAAGGCTTTTGATGAAAAAAATGGTGTATACCTCTTTATTACTTTTTGTCTTAAGTACACTATTTTCTTTAGCCGATACAGCTTTGGTGTCACCTTCCAAAGAAGAAGAGATTCGAGACACTATTGTGGTGCACGGCATGGTTTTGCATGGGCGTGTGACGGGTATAGGTCCAGAAAGACTTTCATTTAAACTCCGATATAGTGACGGAACAAACCGCATACCCTATAAAGATATCGATTCTATTTATACGAAGTATAATTATCATATTTCGTTTAAGCGCATGGATATTGAAGGTCGTATTGTAGGCATAGAAGATAGCAAGAAGTATCTCAAGATTTTAGAGGGCAATAAAGAGAGAACGGTAAAAATTGCGGATATAGACAATTTTGTGATGGCACTTAGTGAAGATGACTCATTTGAAAACGTAGTACGTAATCAATTTCCTTATACCAAAGGTTCTATTCATGTTGGTTTGGAAGTAGAAAGTGGAATAAACAAGAAAAGCACAGCTGAAGCACGTATGAATTTAAAACGCAAGGTAGCTGAACATGAAACACGGCTGTTTCTCAATTATAACTTTGAGACAACACAAACTGTAGATGCTCCGGAGGTGCAAAACAAAGATGAACTTATAGCTGCAGCTACCTATAAGAATTATTTTCAAAATGAGCAGTTTTTCTTTGCTTCTTTGGCTGCTGAGTACGACAGACCCAGACAGATACAGCAGCGTTGGCTCCCTTCTGTAGGATATGGATATAAATTCACTTTTGATAAGGCTTTTTGGTTAGAGCCTGCTTTGGGGTTAGCGTATGCGACTACATCCTATACGGATAGTCAATATCCAGATGATGAATTTAACGCTGCTGCGCTGAGACTCTCTGGTGAATATCTGATGGATGATGTGATGTATATCAATACGATTATCATCGATGGAAATATCATGTATTATCCGAGTTTAACTGAACCCGATCAGCACTGGATTATGCGATCAAATCTAGGGTTTACGATACCTCTTTTTGATTTTTTATCGGTTAAGTTCATCATAGACTATACCAATGACAGTAACCCTGATCCGGAAGTGGGTAACAATAAAACGACATCGAGTCTTCTGTTTGGTTTTGATTTTTAAGATGATATTCATTCTATTTTGGATGCATCTGCTATAATAATTTAAAAAAGGATGATTGAATGAAAAAATATGGAATGCTTTCCCTCTCTTTGCTTGGTGCGCTTGGCTTTATGGCTGGATGTACAGGGCAAATACCTTCTAGTGATACAAACATAGATAACATCAAACAGGCAAAAGAGTGTAGAGCGCTTGATGAACAACTGATAAAAGTAGATACCTTTATAGAGAAAGTACAAGGTATGCCTGCTGTCCATGCAGAAGAACTTGCCTATACGTTGCCTCAAACAGAGATTACGCAAAGCGGTAACAAAAAAAGAATGCTCCGCGATGCAGAAACAAAAAAAGCGACACTACTCAAAGAGCACCAAAAAATGGGTTGCAAGCCTCTACCAAAGCAATAAAGGTATTATTTGAATAGTTTGGGGTAAATGAAAAAATCTAAACGCGCTTTTTTGGGGCTTAATTTCTCCCAGTGCTTTATTGCGATGCATATTCCCACGATACCCAAAGTGGGAACATTGTCAATAGACTCATCAAGCAATAGATTGGAAAGCTCAGTCAATTCAGGGTTATGCCCGAATATGAACACATTTTTATGTTTGGTATCAATGGTTTTAATCACCTCAATGATATGTTCAGGTGTGCTCAAATAGAGATCTTTTTTGTACACTATCTTCTTATCAAGTTCAGCTTCTTTCAGCAAACCTTTAGCAGTCCGTTTAGCTCTTTTTGCCAAAGAGCAGAGTATATAATCCGGTTCTATCTTTTTTTCTTTCAGACTGTTTGCCATCAGAACGATATCTTTCTTGCCTCTGGGGCTAAGACCTCTGTCGAAGTCATTTAGGCTGGGGTCGCTCCAGTCTGATTTTGCATGGCGTATCAAATATAAATGTTTCATTTTTAAAGTATAGCAAAATATCCGAACAGTTCAAAATAGTATACTTTAGTCAAAGTGACTAA
>JAABQD010000084.1 GCA_011391635.1 Sulfurimonas sp.
GCTTTTGAAAAGTATGGTACATTACCCCTGTAAAAATGACCAATGTACTTGCTATGAAAAATAGAATGAGGTAAAGTCTATTTTTGAGTTTCAATCATATACCCTTCTCTGATCTTTGTCTGTATGATATTGCAAGGCAGTTTTTTTCTCAGTTCGCCAAGTAGCTGCCTTAGAGGGTAAGACTCTTTAATATCGCCTTCCCAAACATAATCGAAGATCGTTTCATTGGAAACAATTCTGTTTGCATGTCGCATCAAGATAGCACAAAATCTTTTCTCTTTATATCTTAAGTGTATGGGCTGATCTGCATACAAAAATGTCTCTGTATACAGATCATAATAGAGTTCATTTCTCACCCTGACAGTTGCAGACTTGGAAAGAGTCAATAAATTATTGATCCGTATATCCAGTTCTTTTAAATAGAATGGTTTTTTGATGTATTCACTGCAGCCATTTTCAAAGGCTGTAGAAATATTTTGTATCTCCAAAGAAGCGGTGATGATAATAACGGGTGTATGCAGATCCTTTTTTCTAATGTGTTTGAGCAGGTCCAGACCATTGATATCAGGAATATTGATATCAATGATATATAGATCAAAATGTTCATTGTCTATTTGGTCAATAGCCTTTAAACCATCCCTTGCAGACACTGTATCAAAGTCTTTGATCTTAAAAAATTCAGTAATGGCAATGTTTAGTTGGGCATCATCTTCTATTATTAATACTTTCATGCTGAAGTATAGTATAAAAGATGTCATATTTATGTCATGTGAAATTTATAAAATGTGACGAAAATATGACATCGGTATAGTTATAGTAGTGAATGAACAATTTTAACGGGAGGATTGCAGCCAATGATACCTATGCAACAGACGCCCATAAAGCATATAAAAAAGTGTCTAGATAATGATCTTGCGATTTTGATTTTTTATCAAAGCCCTATTGCTATGCTCATTCTTGGTGAGGATGCTACGATTCTTAACGCAAACCTCGCATTTTTTGAAATGACCGGGTATGAAGAAATTGAACTTCTTGGGAAGCATATATCGTATTTTAAATCCAATCAAAATAAGAATTCTTTTTATGTCACGTCTTACTGGGATTCAATGCAAGCATCATATTCCAAGTCCATGGAAGTGTATGTGCAATGTAAGAACAATACACATATTTTACTATGTAACAAAAATAATACAATTATGGATCGCGGTACTCCATATGTTATTCTTACTTTTGAAAACATCACTGAACAAAAAAGAATGCTGAAACATTATCAGCATCTGGCGATGCATGATTCTTTAACAGGATTAGCCAATCGTGTCCTATTGGAAAATACTTTTAAAATGGCTAAAAACAGAGCCTTGAAAAGTGATCAAAAAATGGCACTTATTATATGTGATATCAATGAGTTCAAACAGTATAACGACAGATATGGTCACGATTTTGGTGACAGTGTTTTAAGGACTGTATCCAAAACATTGAAGAATTTACTTCGTATTAATGATATGGTTGCAAGATATGGCGGAGATGAGTTTGTGTTGATCTTTGAAGATATAACGCATCGTGACGAAATCGCTTACATAGAGTCCAAGATCAAATCTGCCTTTCCTCTTGTCATCACACAAGGTGAACAATCTTGTCAAATCAATATGAGTATAGGCAGTTCATGTTTTCCTGATGAGGGAAACACCTTTAATGATCTCATACAGGTAGCCGATAAAAACATGTATAAAGAAAAAAAAGATTTTTACGCTTTACGCTAAAGCTTCCAATCCAAAGAGAGATAATACGATCGACCTTCTGCCGGATATCCATATCTCCATTCATAAGATTCATCAAGCATATTTTTAGTACCGATTCTAGCATGCATTTTGTCAGACAAACTGTATATAAACTGAGCATCTACTAGATGATAGCTGTCCAACTTTATAAATTCATCACTGTAAGTAGCCGAGTTGGCACTGTATAAAGAACCAATATACTGATAACCAAGATACGCTTTGCATTTTTTATCAATGTCTAGGGTGTCTTCTATTTTAAATCGATGTAAAGGAATCAATTCAAGGGCTTTGCCTACATTGTCACGCGCATGTGTGTAAGCATAAGAAAAGCGTATATT
>JAABQD010000009.1 GCA_011391635.1 Sulfurimonas sp.
TTCTAGCAACAAGATTGTATTAAAAGCTTGGTAGAGAGTTGGTCGCTCTCTATCCTGTCCCAACTAGGACAAAATTATATCTCAAATTTATATAAATTCAAACTAAAATATTTTTTTAGACATGCCAATCAATTCCACATCGGTTCCAACTCTCAAATCAACGCACCATCATTTATTAAATTTCCAAGAACAACTAAAAAAATGCTACAAAAAGAAACAAACCAAAACAATTTATAAATTCTTTAAACTAAACAAAAAACATCAAAACACATTCAAAATTCATCATTTTACCCCCTCCCTGCAAGCTAATGACTCAAAACCAATCCTATTTAAATGTAACAAAAATGTCACAACTATGCCACAACTTGATGTTAGATTAACGCATCTTAAAAAACAAAAGGACACAAAAATGGCACTAGATGCATTAGAAACAGCAAGACAGGAGATAGCAAAGATTTACTTCGCAGCATTTAACAGAGCAGCAGAGCCAGATGGACTCCAAAACTGGTTAAACCAATACACTGCTGGATTGATGGATTATTCTGCAATCTCAGAAAACTTTTCAGCTCAAACTGAGTACATCACAACTTATCCTCTAACACAATCAAGTGCAGATTACATTACTTCTATTTATTTTAATGTATTTGGAAGAGCTCCAGATGCAGGTGGACTTCAAAACTGGATAAACCAACTAGAAAACCCAGATGCTACAGGTTTTAACAAAGGCAATATCATGAGTGCATTGTTAGATTCTGCTGGGAGTGCAGGAAACACAGATGGTATGAGACTTGATAACAAAGCAGCCGTCAACCTAAGCCTTATAGACAACGGCACAACAGATGCAGCATTTATGGAAAAAGCACTTGCAGCAGTTACAGCAGATGCAAATACAGTGGATATCGTCAACAGTATTATTACTATGGCAGCAACAGACTCTACAGCACTTGAAAATGCAATAGCAACACTAGAATCAGTAAAAGCAATGTTAGAAGACACAGCTTCAGAAGCTACACTTGAAACTACTTTAGAAAATCTAAAAACGATGATGGAAACAATAGCTCAAAAAATAGAAGATGGAACGATTACAGATATCGCCGCAACACTTCAAGCAGCTACAACAACAGTAGAAGCTGCAAAACTAGACCCTACTTATCTTGACCATCCTGAAACATTGGCGGATGATATAGAAACAGACCCTACAGCAGCACAAGAAGATGCACAAAATATTGTGGATGAAGGAGAAGATGCTGTAACTCCTTCAGCTGGTGGTGGCGGTGGTTCAACTCCTGCAACATTTACAGTTGCACAAGACGATAATGGTGATATAACTTTTGGTGGAACAGCAACAGGAAATATTTCTATTTCATGGAGCGATGGCATTAATTCTGTTGCAACATTTTCTAGAGGTGGAACTACTGCGCAAAACAGTGTGGATTATAGTGCAATGGATTCATATATCGTTCTTGCAGAAGGTCAAACTTTAGCAGGCACTGTATCTGACTTTGTAAATTCAGATATGGAAAGTTATATAATGATTTCCGGTGATGGCACGGTAAATATAACAGGACTTGAAAATGATTCATGGGCTGATTTATCCTATATTAATACCAATACTTTGACTGCAACAATAGATACGACACCACAAAATCAAGGCGAAGATGGAATTGTTTCAAACAATAATTTCGGCAGTGCAGTAGTTACGGTAATAGGAACCGGTTCTCTTACTTTTGATATGTATGCATATATGGGAGATGCTTCTTTTATAATTGAAGAACATGCTACTCTTAATGGAAATAGTGACACACTTAGCGGTCTTACAGTGAGTGGTCCAGGTTATGTAGAGGTGTTGTTGAAAAATAGTTATGAAGATGATACTGACTTATCTAATTTTTCTGAAAGTTTGCATATTACAGCAAGTTCAAATCGTGAAGTAAGTGATATTTCAGCGAATTCAAACTTAGGTTCAGTAGATGAATTTTATGTTGGTACATACGATTATGACGGTGAAATTTATAACTCCAAGTTAGTCCTTACAGCGGAACAAGCAGTTAATAAACTTATAACGGGAGCAGGTGACACAACCGTAAATGCTTCAGTTGGCAACCAAACAATAGATGTAGAAACGACAGGAATAAACGATATCACTGGCGGTTTGGGTCAAGATATTATTATTTTGAATGGAATTGAAGACGACAACGGTGCATATACATACGCTGGAACGGATACTATTCATATTGGAGGGGGAACTTCTGTTGAACAGTTGACCTTGGCGGTTACAGATGCACAAGATAGGTTAGATGCAGGATTTAGAACTCCGATAAATGCTCAATTAGACGCAACAGCAGGGGAAATTACTGACGAAGTAGCAGCACTTGAACTTATACAAACAACTGCTCAAACTGCAGTAAATGAGTTTAATGCTTTAGTAACAGCGTATAATGTTGCAGTTGATGCAGAAAGTATGTTTGCTAGCTTGGTAGCTGATTTGGATACTGCAAAAACAGCAACTACAAGCGCACAAAACAATGTGGATGGTATGCTCAATATTGCAGGTCCAGCTACAGTAGAAGAAATTAACGCTGGACTGACTGATTTTGAGACTGCTGTATTTAATGCAGAAGATGCGGTGTATGTGACAGATGTAACTGATCTAAATTACGACGCATTAGTAGCGACTTTAGATGCAGCGATTGTTGCTAACGATACTTTCATAGGATATGTTACAGACCTAACCGATGCGCAAGATGCACAAGGATGGGCACAAGATGCGGTTGATAGTGGATTTAGAACACCTATTGATGCTAATGCAGATGCCACATCACAAGAAATTACAGATGAATCTACAGTGCTAACATCTGCGATTACGGCTGCAGCGGCAGCGGTTATTAATGGTTTAACCATAGCACCAGAAGTTCAAGGTGATATAACTACAACAGTTGCTGATGAAACTGATGCACTTGCAACTATATATGATACGGCAACATGGTCAGCATCTGTCTTCTCAGGAAAAGTAACAGCGCTCAACGAAGCAAATGCCGCAGTCCAAGCGGGCACTCTTTCTTCGGATTCAACACCAACAGCAGCAGACATGATTATAAATTTCGACCCAGCTCATGATATTCTTTATATGGGTGTATCGACTGCGATTGCTGCTGATGGAGTTGTAGATGTGAACAATGCTGGCAACCGTAACTCTAGCACTGACGATGTACTAATAGCAAATACTAGCTACATCGCCTTTGCTGGAGTCACTAGTGGTGTAGTTACCTTTGGAGACGAGAGTCTTAATACTATGATAACTATTGATAGTACAGCTAAATTAACCGCCGCTCTCACCTACCTATCCGCACAAATTGCAGACTTCAACAATGTCGCATTTGACTACAATATAGGAGGCACTGCAGGCACTTATGTATTCCAAGGCGATGCAGGCGGAGATATGGCAGTCAACTTAATTGGCGTAACTGCAGCTAGCCTAGGAGCTGATTTAAATATGCCCCAGAATTAACTTTTGTAACACTACAAAACTTTTCTTGTTCCATCCTCCCTCGAGGTGGAATGCAGACAAAAGTTGATTCTTTTCTCACCTTCAAAATTCCACATGTCGGCATGTGGAAATAGTGTGCTTTGATTCATAAAGTAACATCAACTATTACCATTCTACGCACTCACTTCCACATGCCAAAAGGAGTGTTGCGTTTCGTGACATTTCCCACTTCTTAATATCCGTAACTCTTATATTTAATACTCTTTTTGTTATAGTCTAGTAACTGTTTTTTCTGATACTTTAGGGTATTTGAAAACAAATATATTAAATAATCACATTCCAAGGGGTGTGATTGTTAAATTAAAAGGTAGGTTATATGGAACATATTGCTACAGCAAATCCGTATTTTGGGGTATTTGTACTATTTGTTATAACATTTGGTGCATTTACAGCAACAACGATAATTGCTCGTCTTGCCTCTCGTGCATTGGCTGCTAAAAATAGCGAAAAAATTAGGTTATCAGTGTATGAGTGTGGACCTGAGATTACGAAACAACCCAACAGAGTTTCGCCTCAGTTTTATCTTTTTGCACTTCTTTTCTTATTGTTTGATGTAGAAATCGTTTTTATGTTCCCGTGGGCGGTAGATTTCAAGGCTCTTGGCTGGTTTGGTTTTGCTGAGATGCTTATGTTTATCTTGTTACTGGCTATTGGTTTTGTATATGCATGGAAAAAAGGAGCGCTTGAATGGCACAACATAAAATAAATTATACGCAAGATGGTGGTTTGCCGGTTGCACTTACGAGTATTGACAAGATAGTAAATTGGGGTCGCTCAAACTCTCTTTGGGCTTTAACTTATGGTTTGGCATGTTGTGGTATTGAGATGATGGCTTCAGGTGCGTCACGATTTGACTTTGACCGTTATGGAACTATCTTCCGTGCTTCTCCTCGTCAGGCGGATGTTATGATTATCGCTGGGACACTTACAAAAAAACACGCTGAGTTTATCAAAAGACTTTACGACCAAATGACAGAACCACGATGGGTAATCTCCATGGGTTCTTGTGCAAATACGGGCGGGATGTTCAACACATACGCAACTGTGCAGGGAGCAGATAGAATCGTTCCTGTAGATTTGTATCTTCCAGGATGTGCACCAAGACCTGAAACACTTCAGTATGGTGTAATGCTGCTTCAGCAAAAAATCCGTGCAAACAAAGCTGGAAATGCACAAAAACCAAAAAGGTTGATGTAATGAGAGCTTATACACCTAAAGATAATGTACAAGCAAAACCGTACTATACAGATAGATTTTATGTTGCTCCGCAAGTTCCAAAAGAAGCAGTAGAGAGCGATGCAGTTTTTGTAGCAGATTTAGAAGCAATCAAAGCAAAATTTGAAGTAAGTGATGCTTATATTCAAGTGGGACAGATGGTTGTTTATATCAACGCAAAAGATAATTATGGTGTTTTGGAGCTTCTAAGAGATGAGCTTGAATATACGCAATTATCAGAGATGAGTGCAATCGATTGGTTAGCAAAAGATAATAAATTTGAGATTTTTTATCAGATGCTGAGCATGAACAAACGAAAACGCATTCGTATCAAGATGTTCATAGAGAATGGTCAAGCTGTAAACTCTGTCAATGAGCTTTTCCGCTCGGCTGATTGGTCTGAGCGAGAGATGTTTGATATGTTCGGTATCGAGGCAAATGGACATCCATTTATGAAAAGAATCCTTATGCCATACGATTGGCAAGGGCATCCACTTCTTAAAACTTACCCTTTACAAGGCGATGAGTTTGCTGCTTGGTATGAAGTGGATAAGATATATGGAAAAGAGGCGAGAGATATTATCGGACCTGAACTTCGTGATACTGCTAGAGTGGATAGATATGATTCAGAACGATTTGCTAGACTTGGATTTGAAGTTCCAAAAGGGACGGAGATTACAGGCAATGAGACACCAACAGAGCAAAGTTACCAAGAAGAGGGTGGCGTGTTCTTGATTAAAAAATTTGATAAAAAGTCATCAGTCGTTATTGATGACCCACAAAGATAGGGTGGTAAAATATGGCACAAATAACAAATAGATTAACACCGTTTTTTGAAAATATTACATTTGATAGAGAAGATAATGAGCTTATCTTAAACTTCGGGCCGCAACACCCATCAGCTCACGGTCAACTTCGTTTGATGCTTCATTTGCAACAAGAGCAAATCGTAAAAGCACATCCAGATATAGGGTATCTTCACCGTGGTATGGAGAAGATGGCTGAAAATATGATTTATAATGAGTTCATGCCAACAACAGACCGTATGGATTACATCGCTTCATCTTCAAATAACTATGGTTTTGCATTAGCGGTTGAGAAACTCATCGGTTTAGAAGTACCTCGCCGTGCAAAAGTGATTCGCATGATGTTGCTTGAGATTAACCGTATCATGAGTCACCTCTTTTGGTTAGCTACAACTGCACTCGATATTGGTGCTATGACAGTATTCCTTTTTGCATTTCGTGAGAGAGAGTATTTGATGGATATTATTGAGGGATACTGTGGTGCGAGATTAACGCACTCTGCTATTCGTATTGGTGGTGTTCCTTTAGATATTCAGGATACATTTTTAGTGCAACTTAGAAATTTTTTAGATAAATTACCTCAAAATATTAAAGATTATGAGGATTTGCTTGATACAAATCGTATCTGGTTGATGAGAATGGAAGAGGTCGGAACAATTTCAAAAGAGCTTTCACTCTCATGGGGTTGTACAGGTCCTATGCTTCGTGCAAGTGGTACAGCTTGGGATATTCGTAAAGAAGAGCCGTATGAGTTGTATGATGAAGTAGAGTTTAGAGTTCCATTTTCAGATAAAGGTGATAACTTTGCAAGATATCGTATCTACATGGAAGAGATGAGAGAATCTGCAAAAATTTTGTATCAAACAATGGATATGTATGCAGCATGTGTAAAAAATAATCAGACTGAATTGATGGCACATGCACCAAAATACATCTCTGCTCCTAAACTTGATATTATGACGCAAAACTATTCATTGATGCAACATTTTGTACTTGTAACTCAGGGTATGAGACCTCCTGTTGGAGAAGTATATGTAGCAACGGAATCACCAAAAGGTGAGCTTGGTTTTTACATCAATTCTCAAGGTGGACCATACCCATATAGACTCAAGCTCCGTGCACCATCTTTTTGGCATACAGGGATTCTAACTGACCTTTTACCAGGGCATTATATTCCGGATGTTGTTTCTATTATTGGTACTACAAATATCGTATTTGGTGAGGTTGATAGATAATGAAAAGATATGATTTGAGACATTTAAAAAGCGAATTTGAACCAAGAATGAAAGAGATTCTTGGCTCTCACAAAGCAGGTGAAGTTGCAATCTTTTTATTTGAAATCGGTGATTTTTCATCGGTTCAAAAATCAGCAGATTTGGTAAAAGAGTGTGGTTATGAGTTGATGAACTCTTTAAAGTTTAACGAAGTCGATTGGACTATCGTAGCAAAAAAATAGGCAGGGGTTGATTTTGAGTAAAGTCTATTTTTCTACTTGGAATGGTGAGTTGGTAAATAATATCAATAAGCCTGTTGAAGAGTGGCAAGAATCAGCTTATAACCTACCCGCACAGTATGACGCACATCGTGATTCAAAAGCCTTTATTGGCTGGGATGGTGTTTCGTTGTTTAGTGAAGATGTAGATGTAATCCGTCTAGCGATGGAGTACGCTGCACAGTACCAAGAGTATTCGGAGGCATGTGGAAGATGTGCACCTGGAAGATGGGGTGGCAGAATTTTATATGACCAACTCGATAAAATTGCTCGTGGTGCGGGGTCTGTTTCTGATTTGAATCACTTGAAGGAAATTGGTAAGAGTATGCAAATGACTTCTAAATGTGAGATTGGAAAAACAGTTCCAAATCCTATTTTAGATTTGATGACGCATTTTGAAGATGAGTTTATGGCATGTATCAATGAGCAAAAACCATCCAAACATTACCATGAAAGCGTTGGCTATATTGCAAAAATTACAGCTCCATGTACGGATGCTTGTCCTGCACATGTAGATATTCCTGCATATATTGAGGGTGTAAGAGATTTGAGATTTGATGATTCACTTCTTGCAACGCGTCAAACAATGCCACTTGCACATGTTTGCGGTCGTGTTTGTCCACACCCTTGTGAAGAGGCATGTCGTAGAACAAATCTTGATGAACCTATCTCTATTATGGCACTTAAACGCCTTGGTGCGGATTGGGAAACAGATCATGGATATAGTTTCTTTCACCCAATGGAGAAAAAGCCTAGTATTGGTAAAAAAGTAGCGGTTATCGGTGCTGGACCTGCTGGTCTTACTACGGCGTACTATTTGGCAGCTGAGGGCGTGGAAGTGGATGTCTATGAAGAGCTTCCAGTTCTAGGTGGTGAGGTTGCAGTTGGTGTTCCTGAGTATCGTATGCCGATTGGAAAATATAATCAAGATATCGAGTGTGTTCGAGATATGGGTGTGAATTTTCTAGTAAATAGAAAAATTAATGCAGATGATATGAGAAAATTTGATGCAGAGTACGATGCGACGATGGTTGCCACTGGAACGCGAATATCAAAAAAAGTGTATTGTGATAATGAAAGAGCATCTATCAAGGGATATTGGTCAGCTATTGAGATGCTTGATCAGATTAATCTTTGGGACAAATACGGCATTGGCGAGAGAGTTGACTTAACTGGCAAAACAGTTGTTTGTGTTGGTGGTGGATTTACTTCCATGGATGTTGTGCGATGTGCGATTCGTGCAAATGCGAAAAAAGTGTATATGATTTATCGCCGTGATGAAAAAACAATTATCCGAAATACGACTTATGAAGAGTATCATGAAGCAGTAGAAGAGGGAGTAGAGTTTTTATTTCACTCGGCTGTTGCTAAAATGAATGATGAAGAGGATGTTCTTAAATCGCTTTTAGTGGATAAGTTTGAATTAGTGCCAGATCCAAATGGCGGTCGTGCAGAACTTGTAAAAGTAGAGGGTGAATCTTATATCATTGAGACAGATTTCTTGATTCCTGCGGTATCTCAAGCGGCAGATTTGAAGCTTTTGCCAGAAGAGTGGGAGATAGAAAAAACCTCATGGGGAACTATCAAAACAAATGGGAAAGATTATATGACTTCTCGTAAGGGTATTTTTGCTTCTGGGGATTGTGAATATGGTCCTATGACAATTGTAAATGCAGTTGGACAAGCAAAAAGAGCCTCTTCAGTTATGAGCAGATATTTGCAAACGGGCGAAATTACGCTCACAGATGATGAGATTATGGAAGATCATCTTCGTAAACTTCATGTGTATAACAAAAAAGAGAAAATCAAGGGCTGGTTGCCAGGTCTGCCAAGAGAGCATAGTGAAGTTCTCAGTGTAGATGTAAGAAAAGATAACAACAAAGAGGTGAACTTAGGCTTTACACAAGAACAAGCCATAAGTGAAGCTGATCGTTGTATGCGTTGTTATTACATCGCTATGGTCGCGGTTTAAGGAGGTATGGATATGGAAAAATTAATCAATTTTAAAATTGATGGTATCTCTGTAGAGGCAAAAAAAGGCGAGACGATCTTAAATGTGGCTCGTAAAAATGGCATCTATATACCTACGATGTGCTATATCTCTAAAACAACACCATGTGCATCGTGCCGTATGTGTGTTGTCGAAGCCAAAGGGGTTGAAGGGTTTGTACTTAGTTGTAACACGCCTCCAACTGAGGGCATTGAAATAACAACAAATACACAAGAGCTTGAGAATGAGCGAACAAACATCATGAAGCTTTATGATGTGAATCATCCTTTAGAGTGTGGTGTTTGTGATAAATCGGGCGAGTGTGACCTGCAAAACAAAACTTTAGAGTTTGGAATTTCTGCTCAAAATTTTAGTGCGAGAGAGCAATCGCGTAAGATAGAAAATTGGGGCTTAATCAGTTATGACCCATCACTTTGTATCTTGTGTGAAAAGTGTGTCCATGTTTGTAATGAAGTTATAGGCGATGATGCGATAGAAGTAAAGTTTGGGGGATATAGCTCGACTATTATTCCTAAAAATGCTGAGACGCTTGATTGTACTTTCTGTGGGGAGTGTATTGCGGTTTGTCCTGTGGGTGCATTGGTGAGTTCAGATTTCAAATATAGTGCGAATGCTTGGGAACTTAGTCGTGTTCCTGCGACTTGTGCTCACTGTTCGGCGGGATGTTCTTTAGAATATGAAACTCGTTATGCGGGAATTGATGGCGACAACTCTATCTACAGAGTAAAAAATAATTTTGAATTTGCTTCACTTTGTGGTGCTGGTCGTTTTGGTTTTGATTTTGAGAACAAAGAAGTAAGTGATGAGAAGGCATTTCATAAAGCTGTTGAAGCTCTGCAAAATGCAAAAGCGATTCGTTTTTCTTCTATGATTACAAATGAAGAGACGCATATTTTACAACTTTTCAAAGAAAAATTTGGTCTAAAACTCTTCAATGAAGATGCAAGAAAATATCAAGAGTTTATGAAATCGTATAGTTCAATAAGTGGTAAAAAACATCACAGTGGCTCACTCGATGCTGTGAAACTCTCAGATGCAATTATTGTAATTGGTACAAGAGTAGCAACGGATAATCCAGCTTTACGATATGCAATTACAACTGCTTCAAAGCATAATGGTGCAAAAGTTGTCTATGCACACCCTCTTGAAGATACTTTGATGCAAAATACAGTAACGCAGTTTATGAAGTATGAAGTCGGAACGGAAGAGGGTGTTTTGGCACTTTTAGCGAATGCACTTCTAAAAGATGCTGATCTGTCCAAAGAGGAGAGAGCATTTTTTGATGCACTTGATTTAGGATACCTTGAAGCGGAGAGCAACATCGGGCATGAAGAGATAGCACAGATGATGCACTCTTTTGCACGAACAAAAAATCATACTCTTATCATCGGAAATGATTTGATAGCACATGAGCGTTCAAGTAACATTGCTAAACTATCTGCTTTGATTGAAAAATATAGTTCATTTTCTTTAATCATTGTAGCAAATGAGGTCAATACCCTAGGTGTTTCACTTATTGCGGATTTAGATGTAGATGAGGAGAGCGTCGATGTGGTTGGATATAATGCAAAAGGTAATTTTGTAATTTCAGCATTCAAATTTGCTAACCTTTCTATACCTGCACTCAACCAGCAAGAGGGGACTTTTGTAAGTATTGATAACAGAGTGCTTCCAACAAATGTGGCACTCAGTTATGCGGGATATACGCTCAATGATTTAGCTTTGGCATGTGGAATTGAGAGTGAAAATACAATTGATTACACACCAAAGTTAAATCCACATGCCGGATTTAAAAATATTAAGTTTGATGCCCTCCAAAACTATCTTTCACCGTTAGGCGAGGATGAACGAGGTTATCTGCTTGATGAAGTGGTATGTGCAATGGATGGCTCACTCGAAGCGATAAGTGATTTACCAGAGTTTAATGGCACAATCATTTATAACTCTAATCCAGTGTTACAATTTAATGCTTCTACAAATAGTGCGAAACAACTTGAAAAAGATGTTACCTTGCGAGGTTCAGCACAGTTTGCAACAGCAGCAAAAATTGCAGATGGGGACAGAGTTGAGATACGATTTGGTTCTACAATTATTCTAAGAGAGTTTAAGTTAGATACGACTCTCAAAGGCACAATTGCACTCAATCCAACATTCGATAGTGTCGCAGATGCAAGTAGATATAAATTTGAAAAATCCAAAATAATGAGAGTAGCACATGAGTGAAATTACTATAAATATTGATGGAAAACAGATTCAGACGCAAGAGGGTGAGTACATACTTAATGCGGCTCGAGCGAATGATATCTTTATTCCTGCTATTTGTTATTTAACGAGATGTAGTCCTACTCTTGCGTGTCGTATATGTCTTGTAGAAGCCGATGGAAAGCAAGTGTATGCTTGTAATGCAAAAGCTAAAGATGGGATGAATATCACAACAACAACGGATGCAATCAAGCAAGAGAGACGCGCTATTATGGAAGTGTATGATGTGAATCATCCTCTTCAATGTGGTGTATGTGACCAATCAGGCGAATGTGAACTTCAAAACTATACTTTAGAGATGGGTGTGGATGCACAAAGCTACGCTGTAAAAGATGTGGCTAGACCTTCAAAAGATTGGGGACATATTCACTATGATGCTGGTCTTTGTATCGTTTGTGAGCGATGTGTCACTGTTTGTAAAGATATGATTGGAGACAACTCGCTCAAGACAGTTGCAAGAGGTGGAGATGCCCTTGACGCTGAGTACAAAGAGTCTATGCCAAAAGATGCATACAGCATGTGGAATAAACTTAATAAGTCCATTATCGGTCTCACAAACGGGACAGATGTTCTTGATTGTACTTCTTGTGGAGAGTGTGCATCTGTTTGTCCAGTGGGTGCTTTGGTGGATACACAGTTTATGTACAAATCAAACTCTTGGGAACTTACCAAGATTCCTGCAACATGCGGACATTGTAGTGCTGGATGTCAAATCTCTTATGAGAAAAAACATACAGATATTGCAAACCCAGAAGATAAAATCTACCGTGTTTCAAATGAGTGGAACTTCGTTTCACTTTGTGGTGCTGGAAGATATGGCTTTGATTATGAAAATGCAAATGCTACAAAAGAGAAAGATAGCTTAACAAAAGCAGTAGAAGCATTTAAAAAAGCGGATACTATTAAGTTTACTTCGACAATTACAAATGAAGAAGCGTTGATTTTAGAAAAACTCAGAGAAAAATTTGGCTATAAACTTGTCAATAATGAGGCGTTGGCATTTCAAACATTCTTGAAAAATTACTCTGAAGTGAGTGGAACAACTCTTTACAGCGGTAACCTCAAAGAAGTGGCTGAGAGTAACTTTATCATCTCTGTAGGAACTGCGATAAAAAGTGATAATCCAAATGCAAGATATGCACTCAATAATTCACTCACAGTCAATAAAGGTGCGGCACTCTATTTTCATCCATTAAGTGACCCGATTATAGATGGGCTTGGCAAAAGCATTGTAAGTATTAAACATAAACCACTTCAAGAAGAGGCTGTTTTATACCTTATCTTGGATTTATTTGCGGATAAAGAGAAGTTACCATCAGAGGTAGTTGCATATTTAGCCTCGTACCATGCTACAAAAACAATCACGGTTGAAGAGACTATCAAAGAGACAATTGTAGAAGTTGTCAAATCTATGAAACTGAGTGAAGAGACAGGTGTAGAAGAAGAGGTAGAAGAGGAAGTATCCAAAGTTGTTCCTAAAAAAATCTCTAAAGAGGTTGAAGTGGATGATAACAAACTCTTTGAGCTTGTTGGAGCAGGGAAAGATTTTAGTGATACTTTAGAAAAATTACTTGCTAAAAAAGACAGTTTCTCTTTAGTGGTAGGAGCAGATTTATATGCACATCCACATGCCAAAAACTTGGCACGATTAGTGGCATTGATTGAAAAATATAGTGCTTTCAAACTTGTGATGATTCCATCTTTGACAAACACGCTAGGTGTTGCACTTATCAATGAACTCTCTAATGAATTTGGTAAATACACTATCGGATATAACACAAAAGGTGATTTTACACTCTCTGCTTTAGGCGATGGAGATTTCCACATGCCAAGTATGAATCAGCAAGAGGGAACGCTCACTTCAATTAACAAGCGAGTGAATCCTACAAATGCTGCACTTTCATATGGTGGATACACACTTAATGATATTGCAAATGCACTTGGTTTGAAGGCTGAAAATACAATCAGCTATACGCCATGTTTGCCAACATCAAAAGGCTTTAAACCTGAGAAATTTGATGATTTACCAAACCACTACACAAATGCTGGGCAAGAGGTTCGTGGCTATGAATTAGAGAATGTAGCAGTTCCACATGCCAAAGATGAAAGTGTAGAAAAAATAGAGACCTTATTATCTCTGGGAGAGAGTTTGATTTATCTTGTAAATCCTGTAAGACAATTTAACGAATTTACAAATAAAGCAACAAATCTTGATGAGGTAAGCGGTGTTTATATGAGTGAGGAATACTTAGGTAAATCTGATTTCAATGAGGGTGAACGAGTGCGTATCAAAAGCGATAAAGGCGAGATAGTTGCTACAATCGTAAGTGATAACAAAATAGCTGGTAGCATCATTTGTCTGCCAACTTTTGATAGTAAATTAAATTCAGAGGCTCTTTTTAGCGGATACCGCTTCAATACAGCTTCGATAGAAAGGGTGTAATATGGATATAGCATATTTAATAGAAACGGTTATCAAAGTCGTTGTTGTTTTACTTATATTTTCTGCTTTAGCAGGGATAGGAACTTATTTCGAGCGAAAGGTTCTTGCTTTTATGCAGCGTCGCCTAGGGCCAATGTATGTTGGACCTTTTGGACTTCTGCAAGTCGCAGCCGATGGTGTAAAACTTTTTACAAAAGAGGATATTATCCCAAGTAATGTTGTGCCTAATATCTTTAAAATTGCACCGGTAATTACAGCAGCAACTGCATTTATGGCAGCGGCAGCGATACCGTTTTTACCACAATTTACACTTTTTGGTTACACAGTGCATCCAATAGTTGCCGATATCAATATAGGTATTTTATACATTCTTGGTATCATGGGCGTTGGTTTGTATGGACCTCTTTTGGGCGGTATGGCATCAGCAAACAAATTCTCCTTGCTCTCAGCTGCAAGGGGTGCTGCGGTTTTCATCTCTTATGAAGTTGTAACAGGTCTATCGATTTTAGCTCCGATTATGATGGTTGGTTCACTCTCTCTTATTGATTTTAATGCATACCAAGCAGGTGGCATTGGTGATTGGATTATATGGTCTCAACCGGTTGCATTTATTCTTTTTTGGATAGCAGCTTTTGCTGAAACTGGACGAACTCCATTTCACTTGATTGCAAATGACCATGAGATTATCGATGGATTTGGTACAGAATACTCTGGTATGCGATGGGGTCTTTTCTTCATTGGTGAGTATGCAAATATGTTCTTTATATCTTTTATTATTCCACTTCTTTTTTTAGGTGGATATGGAGATGGAAGTTTACTAGGTGCTTTGGGCTTACTCGCTAAAATGTCATTTTTCTTCTTCTTTTTCTTATGGACTAGAGCTGCTTGGCCAGATGTAAGACCAGACCAATTGATGTGGTTATGCTGGAAAGTGCTTATGCCTATAGCGGTGATTAATATTGTAATCACTGGCTTAGTGATGATGTTTTAAGGGGGATATGAATGCATAATGAGCAATTTAATAACAGAAATGTTAGTGACAATGGCTACTATTTAGTAGATATTGAGGATTATCCAACTGATAATTGGGGCAGGTTTAAAAGAGTTATCAAAAGAACATTCAGAGGCGAACTTTTTGTTGGTCTTTGGGTTGTTCTTCGCGAAATGATAAAGTTTGATATTCACACAGTGCAATATCCACAAGAGAAGATGCCGATTGGTCCAAGATACCGTGCTGTTCATGAAATGAAAAGATTATGGGAATCAGGAACTGAGAGATGTATTGGATGTGGACTTTGTGAAAAAATCTGTATCTCAAACTGTATCAGAATGGACACTAAAATTGATGAGAATTCTCGTAAAGAGGTTACAGAGTACAGTATCAATCTTGGTCGTTGTATTTTTTGTGGATATTGTGCGGAAGTTTGTCCAGAACTTGCTATTGTGCATGGTGGACGCTACGAAAATGCAAGTGATCAGAGAGAACACTTTGTACTATTTGAAGATATGTTAACACCAATCGATGCACTCAAAGCTGGGAAACAGTTAGAGTTTGAAGGTTTTGGTGCTATTACACCACATGAAGATGAGCGTGTTAAAAAAACACCTCTCTCATATTAAGGAGTTTGGTTATGTTTGAAGCGATTGCTTTTTATCTGTTTGCTTTTTTAACAACTGTGATGTTTTTTATAGCTGTAATGACAACACAGGCGTTACATGCACTTACAGCGTTGGCGGCAGGGATGATATTTATATCAGCATTTTTCTTTATTCTAGGTGCTGACTTTTTAGGTGCGATTCAAATCGTTGTGTATTCTGGTGCGGTTATGGCACTTTACGCGTTTGGTATGATGTTTTTTGATACTACAAGAGATGTCAAAGAGAAGAATGGCAATAAATATATTGTGTTTGGCTTAAGTATTTTATCTGCTGTTTTAGTTGTTGTGATATTTTCCGCTCCGATGGTTACAGATAATATATCCGCACTTTATCCAATGGTTGAGGGTGCAGGTAATACACAAGAGCTAGGAATGGTATTATTTACGAAGTATTTAGTTCCATTTGAGGTTGCTGCTGTTATGTTGCTTGTTGCAATGATTGCAGGAATTGTTTTAGCTGGTAAAAAAATGGATTTATCTCTTACGCTTATGAATGATGCAGAGATAATAGAAGCCAAAATAGAAAAAAATAAAAAGGTGCTTTCATGATGGAAATAGGCTTAAACCACTACCTTGTGCTTTCAACGCTTCTTTTTGCTATTGGATTAATTGGCGTTATGCGTAGAAAGAACCTTCTTTTGCTGTTTTTCGCAACTGAAATATTACTCAACTCTGTAAATATTGCTTTTGCTGCGATTTCACACTATTATGGCGATTTAACAGGTCAGCTTTTTGTATTTTTTGTAATTGCAATTGCTGCATCTGAAGTGGCTGTAGGACTTGGGTTATTGATTGTATGGCATAAACGCCATGGCAATATCGACCTAGATAACATGTCAACAATGAGAGGATAGAAGTATGGAATTATATTTATATCTAGCACTATTTTCACCACTCGCTGGTTCTTTATTCGCTGGACTTTTTGGTGCATCGCCAAGAACTAAAATAGCGGGTCTTGTTCCGAGCTTACTACTTTTTGTATCATTTGTAAGTAGCACTATCCTCCTCGTTTATATATTGAGCGGTGGTGCGAAAGTACATGTAGAGATGATGACATGGATGGCAACAGGAGATTTATATATACCTTTTGGTTTTGTTGTAGATCAAGTTTCTGTAACAATGATGATGGTTGTGTCTTTAGTTTCAACGGTTGTACATTTTTACTCAATTGGTTACATGGATCATGATAAAGGGTTCAATAGATTTTTTTCATATCTTTCAGCATTCGTTTTCTCGATGATGATTTTGGTTATGAGTGATAACTTTGCAGGTCTTTTTATTGGTTGGGAAGGCGTTGGTCTTTGTTCATGGCTCTTAATCGGGTTTTGGTACCATAAAGAGAGTGCTACTTGGGCTGCAAATGAAGCGTTTATTATGAACCGTATTGCTGACCTTGGGATGTTGATCGGTATTTTCTTAATTTATTGGAATACAGGTTCACTTCAATATGATCAAGCATTCGCAGCAATGAATGGATTAGATAAAGAAGTGTTGACATGGATGGGAATTTTCCTTTTCATCGGTGCGATGGGTAAATCAGCTCAGTTTCCACTTCACACATGGCTTGCAGATGCGATGGAAGGTCCAACTCCTGTTTCTGCACTTATCCATGCTGCAACGATGGTAACGGCTGGTGTATATCTTGTTGTTCGTGCAAATCCATTGTATGATTTAATCCCACATGTTGGATTATTTATCGCTTCTTTGGGTGCTTTTGTTGCACTTTTTGCGGCTTCAATGGCTTTAGTAAATCGTGACATGAAGAGAATTATTGCTTACTCAACGCTTTCACAGCTCGGCTATATGTTTGTGGCTGCTGGTTTGGGGGCGTATTGGGTTGCTCTTTTTCACCTTATGGCTCATGCATTCTTTAAAGCACTTCTTTTCCTTGGTGCTGGAAATGTTATGCACGCGATGCATGATGAACTTGATCCATTCAAAATGGGTGGTTTACGCAAAGTAATGAAGGGAACATTTGTAATGATGACTCTTGCTTCTGTTGCTCTTGCTGGAATCTATCCATTTGCAGGGTTCTTCTCGAAAGATTTGATTCTTGAAGTTGGATTTGTTGAACATCACTATATTATTTACACGGTTCTTCTTTTTACAGCAGGTTTAACAGCATTCTATTCATTTAGACTAGTGGCACTTATTTTCCATGGTGAAGAGAGATATAAACTTTTTGGTATCCACCCGCATGAAGCATATAAATTTATGCTAGTAGCAATGAGTCCTTTACTTCTTCTTGCAATTATCGCTGGTTCATTTAAAATGACCTACTTTGAGATGGTTACAGCCGTTCTTCCAGCTACAGAATATCATGTTCATAGTGCGATTACATACTGGATAATGACGATTGGAACACAATTATTTGTCATTTTAGCAATTGCATTTGCCTATAAAAAATATGCAAATAACAAAGTCAAAGTTCCAGATGGAACAAGTAAAATGGAAAATCGCTTATGCTATAAAGTTTTGAGTAATCAATACTATATCCCATACATTTATGAAGAGTACTTGGCAAAACCATATAAAGAGCTCTCAACTCTGTTCTGGAAACAAATAGATATGAAAGTTGTCGATGCAACTGTCGATGGAATCGCGGGTATAATTTATTCAAGTGGTGAAAAAACAAGAGTAATGCAAAGTGGTAACCTCTCTACTATGCTTAAATGGATGGTTGCAGGTACTATAGGCTTGTTGTCATTAGCTGTAGTTTTTGGACTAGCGGCTAGATATTCTGGTGAAATTAAAACAATTTTATCAGGCTTAGGAGTTTAGTAGATGATAGATCATATTTTATCAATTTTAATTTTCTTTCCAGCATTGGCTGCAATGCTTGGGTTTATTATTCACAAAGATAGCATTCGTGCGTATGGTGTGGCAGTAGCTACAATAGAATTTGCACTCTCTTTATGGCTTTGGTTCGCTTTTGATTCCAATGCGTCGGGTATGCAATTTATGGAACAACTTCCATTAGTTCCTGCTTTTGGAATTAACTATATTTTGGGTGTGGATGGAATTTCACTTTTTATTATTATATTAGCATCGTTTTTTACTATGATTGGTATTGCTTCGCTAACAGATACTAAAAATGAAAAAAATATGATTGTGACACTTCTGTTTTTACAGATGACGATGGCAGGAGTTTTTTCTGCTCTTGATGCAATAGTATTTTATGTATTTTGGGAATTGTCACTTGTACCTATGCTTTATATCATTGGTGCATGGGGTGGACCTTTGAGAATTTATGCTTCTGTGAAGTTTTTCTTATATACATTTGCTGGTTCTCTTGTTATGCTTGTTGGTATGTTATTTATGGCATATCTCTATTACCAAGCGACAGGGGCATGGAGTTTCTCAATTTTAGAGTGGTATCGTTTGATTCTGCCAGAGTCTTTCCAATTGTGGTTGTTTGTGGCTTTCTTTATAGGTTTTGCTATTAAAGTTCCAATGTTTCCATTTCATACATGGTTGCCATACGCTCACGGTCAAGCACCGACTATTGGTTCTGTAATTCTTGCAGCGATACTTTTGAAAATGGGTACATACGCATTTATTCGTTTTTCATTACCAATGTTTCCAGATGCGTCAGTATTTTTTATGTTTCCAATTGCTGTGTTAGCAATTATAATGGTAATTTACACAGCTATGGTTGCTTATGCACAAGAAGATATAAAACAAGTTGTTGCATATAGTTCTGTTTCACACATGGGTATTATAATTCTTGGTACATTTGCACTCAATGTTGAGGGTATTTCAGGTTCAATCTTTTTGATGATAGGACATGGTTTAGTCTCTGGTGCATTGTTCTTACTTGTAGGTGTTATCTATGACAGAAGACATACGAAGATGATGAGTGAGTTTGGTGGATTAGCTCATGTAATGCCAAGATATGCAACAATTTTTGGGTTGATGCTTATGGCTTCGGTTGGCTTACCTCTTACGGTAAATTTTGTTGGTGAATTTTTGAGTTTACTTGGATTTTATAAACAATCACATATCTTAACTCTTTTGGCGGGAACAGCAATTATTGTTGGTGCAATCTATATGCTTGCAGCATACAAAAAAATGTTCTTTGGAACCGTTACAAATGAAAAAAATGCGAATCTTAAAGATGTAAATAGACGAGAGCTTTTAGCACTTATTCCTTTGTCTATTATTACAATTTGGTTAGGAATTTATCCTAAGCCAGTGCTAGATCCAATTAACAATAGTGTTGAATCTATCGTTCAATTGATGCATGATAAATCTACAACAAGTGAGGCTAAATCTAGAATTCCAAATCTTGTAAAAAATGTAGAAACAGCTAAAACTTCAGAGCAGGGGGCACACTAATGATAGAGCCAGTAAATGTTTCTTTAGAGTCATTAAATTTAATGACTCTCTCACCAATGTTAATTCCAATCATTGGTGCGTTGTTAATCCTAGTTATTGACATTATCAAAGGCGGATTAGATAAAACTCTTTATGTTGTCATAAGTCTTCTCTTTTTATTGATAGATTTTAGTGTATTGATAGATTCTGCAGGTATTTTTTCTCAAGACGGTATTATGATGGGTGTCTTTAATGTTATGCTCATTGATGGTTTGGCAATTTTATCTCAATTTATTATCGTTGTTGCTTCGATGCTTTTTATTCCACTTGCACTTACACATAAAAGATTTCATGAATTCTCTTACCCAGAATTTTTTGCACTCTTTTTGTTTATGATTTCTGGTTTCCAATTTATGGTTGCAACAGATAATTTAATACTTGTATTTGTTGGATTAGAGACTTCATCTTTAGCACTTTACACACTTGTTGCAATGCACAATCGTGATAAATCTTTTGAAGCCGCTGTAAAATATTTTACAATGGGTGCTTTGGCAGCTGGTTTTTACAGTTTTGGTGCGATGGTATTTTATGCACTTACAGGTTCAGTTGAAATTAATCAAATTGCCGCAGTTTTAGCAGCGAATAAGTATGTAGATATTGGATATGTTTTAGTAGGTGTTGTTTTTATGCTCGCTTCTTTTGGATTTAAACTCTCGTTAGTTCCATTCCATACATGGGCTCCTGATGTTTATGAGGGTGCAAGTGCTTCAATGGCAGGGTTTATGTCTATTGTGCCAAAAATTGCAGCTTTTGTTGTTGCTATGAGACTTTTTGAATTTTTAATTCATAGTGGTGTTATATGGCTTGAAGTTGTTTTATATGCATTTGTTGTTATTACAATGACAGCAGCAAATATTTGGGCATTGGTACAAACAGATGTAAAAAGAATGTTAGCATACAGTTCCGTTTCACATGCCGGTTTTGTTATGGCTGCAATTTTAATAGGTACAACGCAATCAAATAGTGCATTGTTTTTGTATTGGGTACTTTTTAGTTTCACAAACCTAGGTTCATTTAGTATGCTTTGGATTTCGCGTCAAAAACATCTTCCTGAACACCAAAGAACAGACCACACTTATGATAAATTTGCAGGTATGGTTCAAACATCACCAGTTGCGGCTTCAATTATGGGTCTTTTTATGTTAAGTCTTGCGGGTGTTCCTCCATTTGCACTTTTTTGGGGTAAGCTCTATATGATTTCATCCGCAGTTACAGGTGGATATACCGTATTGGCTCTTATCATGGCTCTTAACTCGGCTATTGCAGGATACTATTATTTAAAACTTATTGTATATATGTTTATGAAAGAGCCTGTAATGGGCAATGATGGGCATGTATATGTTTCAAATGCGACAATCGCACTTAAATCTATTATTGGATTTGCAGCAATAGGAACTATATTTGCTTTTATAGCACTAAACCCGCTTTTAGAATTAATTACAGCTTTTGTATATAACAGTGGATATTAATATATAAAATACTCCAAGGGGAAGAGAATTTGTTACAAAAAATGCTCTTATCTCTTGTAGCTCTTTTTTTAGCAACAAGCTCTTTTGCTCTTGAAATTTCCTTGGCAAGTGCAAAAGAGAACTTTCAAGATTACTCCATCCTTCATATCAAAGACATAGAAGAGTCTCTTTGCCAAGAGATGAAAAATGATTTTCAAGAGGTTACACAAATAGTTTGTGCCTTTGTAAAACAACCAACAAAAGAGTTAAAAACAATACAAAATGATTTTTTTAAAATAGAAGTACAGAAAAAAAAGGGAACATTTTTTTTAATAATAACACCTTACTATAAAATAAAACTCTACCCTATGATTTTTGATTTTGCAAAAGACGATACTGTGTATCAACCACAGCTAGAGAGAGCAAAACATTGGATGATGATAGGTTACAAAGAGAAGCTCCCTTTTATAAAAAAAGAGAAAAAAACAGATGTTGCAATAAACTTTCCCTACACTTCATCGCTTGACTCCATGCCTTATGTGGGTGGCTTAGATATTGATGGAAAGCCAGTACATATTAATAAAGTTCAAGATGTCACAGACTATTTAAAAATCAAAGAAGCTTTTAAAAATCAACAATATCCTTTATGTTTAGAGTTAATAGACAACCTACAAGTGGAGTATCCAAACTCACTTTTTAATGCAGAGTTAGTTTATTATAAAATCAAAGTTTACAAAGAGTTGAAAAATAATGAAGGTCTTATAGAATTAGCGAAGTTGTATTTGCAGGAGTACTCATCCGATGAAAATGTGCCTGAAGTTTTATCTCTTATGGCAAGATCAAGTGCGATAGTAGGTATGAGTACAGATGCGGATTATTTTTTTGATAGATTATTTAGCGAACATGAGTCTTCAGTTTTCGCACAGTGGGGCTATATCTATAAAGGAAATATGCTCGAAGCGGGAGGTTTTGTTGCTAAGGCACCATTTTTTTATGAAAAAGCTTTAAATGAAACAGATGATTTAGAAGTAGCGACAACAGCAGCATATAATTTGGCCCGAAACAAAATTGCCAATTCAGATAGAAAAAAAGGCTCAGAGTATGTTATGAAAATAATCAATGCGAAACCTAGTTTTTTTATGAAAGATTTAGAGATATCATCACAGATGATGTACGCATTAGCTGAAGGAGCAGAAAAGCCAACAGCGGCAGCTCTTGCAAAAGTTATATTGGATCAGATGGGTAGCGGGGATGATGCGTATGAAAAACTTTTAAAAGAGAGAGGAGTATGGCTCTCACAAACAGAGAATAAGCAAGAAGCCCTTGCTACTTTAAATGAGTATCTTAAAAAATTCCCTGATGGAGCATATGTGAAAGAGATACAAGTTGTCAAAGACTCTCTTTTCTTTGATACAGATGATAGTAATGTCTCAGCAAAATTAGCTGAGTATGATACTCTAATTGAGACATATAAAGAGGACAGTATCGGGAATCGTGCAACATATGAAAAAGCAAAATTACTTCTCAAAGATGGAATGTATCGAGAAGTTTTAGCATTTAAAGAGTCTATTTTGGCACTTGATAGTGAAATTTATAAAGGAATAGAAGATATTATAAAAGATTCTGCCGTTGGAGCTATGCAACTCTCTTTAGAAAATAAAGAGTGCAATGAAGTATTGAATTTATCTAAAGATTATAATATAACTCTCTCCAATGAGTGGGATGAGGGAATCTATGATTGTGCTATGAAGGGAGGAGATTATCCTCTTTCTAAAAAAATAGCGAGTAAAAATCTCAAATCAAAAGATTTAGAGCTTCGTAAAAAATGGCTTTATAGATATATCAAAGTTGATTTTGCAACTGGAAATTATAGTGATGTCATTGAAGCATCTAAAGAGTTGGTTACACTTATTCAAGATGATAAAGATTCAGAATATAAAGATGTTTACAGGTATTTGTTTGATACTTATCAAAGACTTGAGCAAAAAGAGAAGCTCCTAGAAGCAATAATATCGTTGGAACAGGTGTATGGCTTAGATTATAAAGATATTGATAGATATGTAGCGATGATGAGCATAGGAAGCACAAACAGAGATGATGCTATGGTTATTAAATATGCAACGAAAGTAGCAGATATTCAAAATAAATCCAAATCTTATGCACAGAGTCCATTTGTTGAATTTACACTCTACCAAGCATATGTCAATAAACAGAATTTTGAAAAAGCACTTGAAATAATAGAATCTTTGGATAAAGTAGAATTAACTATAGCACAAAGAGCAAGACAAAAATATCTTTTAGGGACATCTTATAGTAAATTACTTAAAACCGAAGATGCGAAAAAAGCGTATCAAGAGGCGATGGATGCAGACCCAAGTTCAGCGTGGGCAAAATTAGCAAAAGATGCGAAGAATTTATAAGAAAGAGAAACTTCTTGGCATGTGGAATTTATTTCCACATGCCAAGAGTGATAGACTAGAGTTCTAAACAGTCACTTATTGTATAAAGACCAGCCTCTTTATCTGCTAACCAGCTTCCAGCTCGGATAGCACCTTTGGAGAAAGTGTTTCGTGAAGTTGCTGTGTGGTTGAGTTCAATAAATTCCCCATCATTATAAAATCCAACAGTATGACGCCCTACGATATCGCCTCCTCTCAGTGCCATAACAGCGATTTCATCTTTTGTTCTCTCGCCGATGTTCCCATCTCTGCCACTAATACGCACTTTGTCCAAATTTAATCCACGACCTGCTGCTGCAGATTCACTGAGCGTCAAAGCAGTACCGCTAGGAGCATCTTTTTTGTGTCTGTGGTGCATCTCTACTATTTCAATATCAAAGCCTTCCAGAGCTGCAGAAGCTTGATAAACAAGCTTATTTAAAAGTGCAACACCCAAAGACATATTTGTCGCATAAAGAACAGGCATAATTTCACTTGCTTGTTTTAAGAGATTGAGCTGATGTGTATTGAGACCTGTTGTTCCAATCACTAAAGGTTTTGGTGTTTTCATTGCAACTTCTAAAAGAGTCTCACACGCTTCAGGAAGCGAAAAATCAATCACGATATCACACGCGTTAAGAAAAGATTTCATGTCCGAAGATACTAAAATAGAAGGGTCAATAGAAAAATCTAAACTATTACGAACATACACCGAGCTTACACTCATATCTTTTGTCTCTTTTAAATCCTCCAGTAAAAGTTTTCCAACTCTACCACTTGCACCAAAAACTCCAACTCTTATCATCTCTCTTCTCCCCATACTTTATATTTTAAAATTTTATTTAGTGACTCAATAACTCATCCACATACGCGATTGCTTGAAGAGCTGCGACAGCTCCATCTCCAGCTGCACTTACAACTTGTTTTGGTGCTGCGATTCTCATATCGCCCGTAGCAAAAAGACCTGCTACTGAAGTACGCATACTAATATCTACAATCACTTCGCCCCTATCATTCATAGCACATAAAAAAGTACCATCTTCTTGGATAAGCACTTGGTTGTTGATATCATTTCCAACAAAAGTAAATACACCGAGTATATCAATATCGCGAATAACACCTTCACTGTTTTTGACTTTGATGCCTGTGACACCCATAGCATCGCCATACACTTCCTCAGGGATAGAGTTTAGGACAAGTTCGATGTTCGCTGTTCTTTTGACACGCTCAACTGTATTTGGTGCAGAGCGAAAGCTATCGCGTCTATGGACAATGTATACTTTTTTACATATTTTTGCAAGATAGAGTGCCTCTTCCATCGCAGTATCTCCACCGCCTATCACCGCTACATCTTTGCCTTTGTAAAAAAATCCATCGCAAGTCGCACAAGTACTGACTCCACGACCAAAGTATTGCTCCTCGCCTGTAAATCCTGCACGACGAGGGCGAGAACCTGTTCCTATGATAACACTATGAGCCTCATCCACCGTGCCATCACCTTTGTGTATTTTGAAGATATTACCCTCTTTACTCACACGCGTTACTTCTACCATTTCATGTTTGAGACCAAATTTTTGGCATTGTTCTGGCCATGGCATCATCAAATCCATACCGCTAATTTCGCCCGTGACTCCAGGGTAATTTTCTATCTCAGAACTTGAAGTAATTTGACCACCCGGCATACCTTTTTCAAACATAGTAACTTTATCTAATCCGCCGCGTGTAGTATAAAGTCCAGCAGTAAGTCCAGCTGGTCCGCCACCAATTATTGCACAATCTAGCATATCTGTTCCTTGTAAATTATATAGTTGAGGTATATTACTCTATTGTTTATAAAGAGACTCTTTTGATTTTTGTCTATTTTTTGTTCTAAGTTTGATGAGAAAGGGAAGTTTTTAGTAAAAGAGAAATTTCCCTTTTACCAAAGTTTTGTAGATTACGCTAATTGAGCGTTAATTTTGTCAGCGAGAGCTTGTTTTGATTGTGCTCCAACAACTTGGTCAACCATTTTTCCATTTTTGAAAAACATGATAGTTGGGATAGAACGAATACCAAATTTTACCGCGATATCTTGCTCTTCATCTGTATTTACTTTACAAATCTTTGCTTTACCATCGAAATCATTTGCTAACTCTTCTATAACAGGAGCTATCATACGACAAGGTCCACACCATGGAGCCCAAAAGTCCACCAAAGATACGCCTTCTGCGAGTGTTGCTTCAAAGTTAGCACTCGTTAATTCTATGTATTTTCCCATTTAAGTATTCCTTGCATAATTTTATTTGTGAGGGCATTATACAAATCTAACCTTTAAATCTATCTTTATAGATTTGTTTTAAAAATTTTATTAATAGTAATGATAAACACAACGTCACCAAGTGCCAAAAATGTAATACCACTGTAATAAAGAGAGATATTTTGAAGCATCAAACCAAGGGATGAGAGAACAAGTCCGAGTGTAGAAAAAAGCCATTGCGAACTTGCTAGTTTTTCTGGAAGCAACTCGTGGAGCATGGGTACATTTCTCTCTTCTATGAGGGGTGCATATATTTGAAACCAAACTAAAAAAGGGATGATTTTGTAAAAATTTCCAAGGATTAAAAAGCCAAAAAAACCTACAAATAAAATCCACATGCCAAGTTTGAAAAGCAGACTGTTTTCATAAAACAGAGAGGATGTCAAGAGCATAAATGCAATGAAAAATGAGATAAAACCAACATACATAGATTTTGCCCAGATATCGTGTGTAGCTTTTGTGCGTGAGTGAAGCATCAAAAAGAGCTGGAAAAAGTACAAAACTATGGCAAGGATACTCAGAGTATAGGCTATATTTTTGAGATATTCTGTAAAAAAAAGAGGTGAAAATAGCATCGTAATCACACTTAAACTCAAAATATAAAAACTTTTTGAAAAGGAGTTGTCGCTTAAGCGTTTTGTATTGCCAAACATGGGAATGAGAATGATAGAAATCCCCATAATCAAAAGTACGACAAAACCTACAATGAGTGTGAATGTGTGTGTGACTACTATGGCATGTGGATTGATATCGAGCCAACCATTGAAGCTAAGAGCCATAGTGATTCCGCTTAAAATGCCAAAAAGTAAAAAAAAGTTACTCATTGTCATCGCTTTGGTTATTCCTGTTTTTCTTTTGCTCTGTTTGAGTGTGAGTAAAAATTCTACGGCATAAATGCCCATCGCAAAAAGAACCAAGAAGCCACCCAAAAGTAAAAAAAGTATATGAACATAAAAACCAAGAAGCATAAAAAGAAGCCCAAGGAGAAGAAATATCCAAACATATTTGAAAATAGTAACATTGGCATGTTTTGTCTCACTCACAACTGCTCCAAGCTGAGCCATAGCAGCGAATATCCCAAACATTACAAAACCAATCATATAAAGATGTACCCATCCGACAATCTCAAAATCGCTGATATCGGCATGTGGATTGATGAAAAAAAGCCAAAGCATACTCAAAAGATAAAAAAAGGAGGAGAGTAAAAAATAGGGTTTCATAAGTTTAATAGAGGGCGATAAGTCGGGAGAAACATTCATAAGCAGTTTGCCTTTGAGGAAATATTGAGTCATTTTATAGGAATGTAACAAATTTTCCTATAAAATCGAAAAAATATTTTGAAGGTAGAGAGAATGAAATTGATAATTACAGATGGTGTAATCGGAGTTCGTCCGCCAGTCGCAAAACCACATCCTGGATTTTTACATGAAGTTGGCGAAGAGCGATTTAAAAAACTGGTGTATGCTCACTATGATTTGATAGAAAAGAGTGATATTGCCTTTTTATTTCCTGTGAATGATGAAGAGGATTTTGCAGAGGCAAAAAAACATGCTTTTGATTTTCTTATCCAGATATCTGGTGGACCAGATTATTTTACTCAAACACGCGGAGCACCACAAATGGTGGGTCGCCATGCACCTTTTCGCATTGATGAAGCTGCAAGAAAAAGCTGGTTGGCTCTCTATGCACCACTCTTGGAAGCTCTTGTAGATGAGGGTATAACTCCAGAGTACATACAATCTTTTTGGGATTATTTAGATATTTTTTCTATGTGGCTGGTCAATACTAAAAGTTAATAAGCTCTCTTTTTCTATTACGAAAAATGGCACATTGTGTGTATCCCACGCTTCTTGCCATTTTTTGTATCTCGTCACTAAAAAGTCCAACTTGTTCTGGCATGTGGGCATCTGAACCAAAAGTGATGGGAATACCTAAATGATACGCTTCTTGTAAAAGAGAAAGCGATGGGTAGGCTTCAGCGATGGGTTTTCTATATCCAGCCATATTGACTTCCAAGACCATATCTGCTTCTTTGATAGCTATAAGTGCATTTTTAGCAATGAGATTGATATCTTTGTGGGGCATAAATTTGAATACTTTGATTAAGTCTAAATGCCCAACAATGTCAAAAAGTTTGCTTTTTGCCATCTCCTCAATTGCATCAAAATATTTTTGCCAAATCACATCGATATCTTCATGCTCATATCGCCCGATAAACTCAGGATTGTCAAATCCCCAATCATCAATAAAATGAACAGAACCGATGAGATAATCGGCATGTGGATGTAAAACTCGCTCATCCATGTGTCCTTGGAGATAGTCCACTTCATAGCCTAAGAGTATCTTGATGCTATTTTTGTACTTCTCTTTCATTGCCAAAACATCCTCTTCGTAGATTTTCATCTGCTCAAAACTCATACGATATTTTGGGTCAAAATCCATAGGAGCGTGGTCGGAAAAACCAAAATATTTTGTTCCGTTTTGTATCGCTTTTTCGATGTATTCATACATCGCACCCTCGGCATGGTTACATAAAGGAGTATGGTTATGGAGGTCAACTAGCATAAAAAATTCTCACATATTAGATTATTTATGTTATTATAGTGACAAATTATTAATGTAATAAATTGGAGAACTTTTTTATGACTCAAGAAGAATTAGATGCTTTAATGAATGGCGATTTAGATGATCTTGATACTGCCACAGAAGAAGTAGCAGAAGAAGCGGATGATTTTGAATTTGAAGAAGAAGAACCAGAAACTGAAGTTAAAAAATCGTCCAAGTATGAAAATACACCCGTAGGTTACAGTGAAGAGACAGCACATCAGTGGCCACTTCCAGCAACCGATGAAAACAAGATGGTGCATCAGCTCGATGATGTAACCAAAGAGAGCGAAGAAAAAGCAAGTCAAATTTTCGATATTATTGAAGTTATTAGCACGGACTTGATGGACAAAGAGTCCAATGTGCAGAATGTGATTGATGTTCTACAGAGCAACATTGATTTGTTTACAACACTGAGTGAAAAATTCCCAGATGTAAATGCTTTTGCAGAGCAACTCGCTAAAAATGAAGAGGCTCTTAATGATGCAAATGATACGATTGAGATGATTCAAACGAGTGGTGATGCTATTATGAATGTAATGGACATTATGCAGTACCAAGATATTCACCGTCAAAAAATTGAACGCGTTATCAATGTTATGCGTGCCTTGTCAAAATATATGAATACACTTTTTGAGGGTAGAATAGATGATGATAAACGCGTCTCTTCTGCGACACATATTGCAGGGGACACACACAACGATTTAGCTTCGACAGATGATATTGAAGCCCTCCTTGCTCAATTTGGAAAATAATTTTTAATCCACATGCCAACATTATTTGGCGTAATCTTCAAACCAATTCACTTTAAGCATTGTTGCTTAAAGTAGTAAAACGAGAATATATATGCAAAAAGTAGAACTTCTTTCCCCTGCAGGAACACTAGAAAAATTAAAAATAGCACTTGATTTTGGAGCGGATGCCGTTTATGGTGGTGTGAGCCACTTTTCCCTTCGTATCCGCTCTGGCAAAGAGTTTAGTATGGAGGAGTTTCAAGAGGGAATCGAGTATGCACATGCCAGAGGCAAAAAAGTGTATGCGACTATCAATGGTTTTCCTTTTAACTCACAACTAAGTCTCCTTAAAAAACATATTTTGGCAATGGCGGAGTTAAAGCCTGATGCTTTCATCGTGGCAACTCCTGGTGTTTTAAAACTGGCACACGAACTTGCTCCGCAGATTCCTCTGCATCTCTCAACTCAAGCCAATGTTATGAATGTTTTGGATGCTCAAGTTTATTATGACATGGGTGCAACGCGTATTATCACGGCGAGAGAGATTTCACTCAAAGACCTCAAAGAGATAAAAAAAGAGCTTCCTGATTTGGAGCTAGAAGTCTTCGTGCATGGTTCAATGTGTTTTGCTTACAGTGGACGATGTCTTATCTCGACGCTCCAAAGCGGACGCGTTCCAAACCGTGGAAGTTGTGCGAATGATTGCAGATTTCCTTATGAAATGTATGCCGCAAATCCTGACACGGGAACACTTTTTAGACTCGAAGAGGATGAGGGCGTTGGTACTTACATCATGAACTCAAAAGATTTAAATCTTGCTTCACACCTTAAAGAAATTTTAGACAGTGGTGCAGTAGATTCCATCAAAATCGAAGGGCGAACAAAAACAGCGTATTATGCTGCGACAACTGCAAAAGCGTATCGCATGGCGATTGATGACTATTATGCGGATAAGGTGGATGTGTCAAAATACCAATATGAACTCCAATCACTGCAAAACCGTGGCTACACAGATGCGTATCTCATCTCGAGACCATTTGAAAAACATGACACACAAAGTTTGGATTTTACGATGCAACTCGGAACGCACCAAGTAAGTGGACAGGTAAATGAAGAGGGAACGCACTTTTTATGTAAGTACAAAACATTTCCACATGACGAACTTGAAATCGTTGCACCGCTGGACTCTAAAATAGAGTTGGTGGATAACGAAATAGGAACAACTTATGAGAGAGACGGGCGTGTTTATTTGAAGCTAAAGAAGCTTTTAGCCCAAAATAATAAAGTGTGGGATGAGGTGCATAGTGGAAATGTAAACCCAATAGTTTTGCCAACAAAACTTCCTTCATACACTTTTTTACGCATACCTTCACATGAAGATATGGGAACTTATCCAAAAAGTTAAGAGAGTTCTTGCAAAATTTGCAAGAAGTCGCCTACCTCGCAGAGGTAGCTTTAGTGACCCAAGCGGTCTTAGCGTAGTGAAATGGACTTGTTCATTTCGCGTTTAAAATAGAGTTCTTGCTAAGAACTCTAAAGAAAAGAAAATGTATAATCTAAAAAATAAAAAGTAGGATGTGTAGATGAAATTTGTATCAATTGTGATTGGAAGTAAAAGTGATTATGAGGTTATGAAATATTGTGCTGACACGCTTGAAGCGTTTGGTGTGAGTTATGAGTTGATTATTTCTTCAGCACACCGTTCACCTGAGCGAACAAAAGAGTATATTGAAACAGCAGAAAAAAAAGGGGCACAAGTTTTTATCGCTGCTGCTGGTATGGCTGCACATTTAGCGGGTGTTTTGTCTTCTAAAACGGTTAAACCAATCATCGGTGTACCTATGAGTGCTTCAGCTCTGAGCGGAATCGATGCACTTCTCTCGACGGTTCAAATGCCAGCTGGAATGCCAGTTGCTACAGTGGCAATAGGAAAAGCGGGAGCAATCAACTCGGCTTACTTAGCGATGCAAATTTTGGCACTTGATAATGATGAATTATCAATGAAACTCAAAGAAGACCGCATAGCAAAAGCAAAGCAGGTTGAGATGGACTCTTTGGAGATCGAAACAATTATTACAAAATAAGGGATTGAAAATGAAGTGGATGAGTGATGAAGAGTATAGCGATTTGACAGGTTTAGACATCTCAGCAATTGATGAGTTGTGTGAGCGAGGCAAACTCACTGTGAGAGTAGAAAATGGCATACGCATGATTGACCCATCCAAAGGAACACAGTCCGTTGTTCCAGCACAGCTCAGAACACTCTCCACTCATAACACTGCCGATATGGTCGTGAATCCACAGTTTGTAGAAAAAACGATAGGTACAATTATCAACCTGCATGAAAAAGTGCTTGATGCAAAAGATGAGACCATTGTCTCGATGCGAAATGAGAATCTCTTTTTGCGAGAGGCGTTAGAGTCACTTCAAGAGCTTTATGATGAAGATAGAAAAACCATAGCAACACTCACAGAACAGCTCAAACTCTCCCAACAAGAGGTTGAATTTATGAGAAGAAAATACAAACTCATGTGGAATAAAGCTATCGAAGAACACACAAATTAATGTTCATGGATGAAGCGTGCATTGGTTGTATCATCAACCAAAGCGTCAAAGTAGCCAATGCAATCCATGCTTCTGAAGCTCTCTCAAAGCAATTAACTTCTACTGTGGAGCAGATGAGCAAAGATTTTTCTCCCTCGCAAAATCCACCAGAAATTGCCTCTTATGTGTATGAAAAAATGGCAGAAATCGCCAACAAAACCGACCTCTATGATGAAGTAAAAGAGCTCTCAACGCAAAAAGCACTCTCTTTTGTTCCACTGCTAAAAGAGAAACTTCTCCTCTCTCAAGATAAACTCCTAACCGCTACAAAAATCGCAGTCGCAGGAAATGTGATAGATTTAGCTGCTGAGGTAGAGTTTGACCTCGAAGAAGAGCTTGAAAAAATCTTCCATACAGAGTTCGCACAAAACGATTTTTCCCAGTTACAAAATCAACTTCCACATGCCAAGTCTGTTCTCATCATCGGCGATAATGTAGGCGAACACATTTTTGATTATATGTTTGTTGAAACTCTCATAGAACTCTTTCCACATGCTGCTTATTACTACATGGTGCGTGGAAATCCTATCATCAATGATGTCACACTCCAAGATACATCGGCATGTGGATTTGACAAACTCTGCACAGTTGTGGACAGCGGAGTAAATACCCCTGGGTTTGTATACTCTCGTGCCAATCCACATGCCAAAGAGATTTTTGACAGTGCGGATATCGTGATTAGTAAAGGGATGGGAAACTATGAGTGTTTAACGCCCTCGCACAGAAGCAACATCTTTTTTTTACTCAAAGTAAAATGCCAAGTTGTAGCAAATTCTTTAAAGAAAGAAGTCGGCGATATTATCTGTAAGCTGATTTAAGTTCTACCCATCATCTCTGAGGTATAATTTCGCACTTAATTAGCTTCTAATAAAATAAAATCAAGGGAAAAATATGATAACTTTTAGCGAAATGTTACTCAAACTACAAGAATTTTGGATGAAACAAGGGTGCAATATTGTGCAGCCTTATGACATTCCAGCAGGTGCTGGAACATTCCATCCAGCTACTTTTCTTCGTTCACTCGATTCAACTCCATGGTCTGTGGCGTATGTCGCACCGTCTCGCCGTCCAACAGATGGAAGATATGGAGAAAATCCAAACAGACTTGGAAGCTACTATCAGTTTCAAGCACTCATTAAACCCTCTCCTGACAACATTCAAGAGCTTTATCTGAAATCTTTAGAGTATTTGGGTCTTGATGTTTCACAGCATGATATCCGTTTCGTAGAAGACAACTGGGAATCTCCAACACTTGGTGCATGGGGACTTGGCTGGGAAGTTTGGCTTAATGGCATGGAAGTGACACAGTTTACTTACTTTCAACAAGTCGGCGGAATCGAATGTAATCCTGTGGCAGTTGAAATCACTTACGGAACAGAGCGACTTGCGATGTACCTTCAAGGTGTGGACACAGTTTTTGACATCGTTTGGGGTGAAAATGCACATGGCAAAACGCTTTACCGCGATGTGCATAAAGAGGCTGAAATAGAGTTCTCAAAATACAACTTTGAAGTGGCCGATACAGCGATGCTTTTTGCAGAATTTAACGCAAAAAGCAGTGAATGTTTACGCACCATCGAAGCAGGTTTACCACTTCCAGCGTACGACTTATGTATGATGGCAGCAAACACTTTTAATGTCCTCGATGCAAGAAAAGCAATCAGCCAAACAGAGAGACAAAACTACATCCTAAAAATCCGTGAACTCTCAAAAGGGTGTGCAGAGCTTTATAAATCGCAAGAAGAAGAGCGAAATATGAGGGTGAAAGCGTAAAATTTATTGCAAATTGTCATAAAATCTATAAACATCAAAAAGTTTTAATAAAATCAGATTGTCAGTTGGCGGTTTGATTGTTTTGTTGTATTGTGAGGTGGAAGGTGGGACAGGGTCAGCCTTTAACCAAAGGATGTAACAATGCGACTCGCAATCATAATTGTTATTCTTTTGCTTCTTTTGGAAGTAAAAGTTTATTAAAAGCTTTTAGAGAGTTCACAGCTCTCTATCTGTCCCAACTGCCAAAATTATAGCATATTTTATTTAGAGATTTAGAATACGAATAAGTTTTTAAAATTGATAAGGGAAACGGTGACTGCACTATGACTCTAAATTTATTTTCTACCATGTCGGATAATTATCGTAGTAATTCTCAAAAAATAAGAGTATTGACTGAAAATTGGGTAAATGAGCATATTTATTGTCCAAGTTGTGGCTGTGCAGTAAACGAATACGAAAATAATAGACCCGTTGCAGATTTTTATTGTAAAAATTGCAATGAGGATTATGAGCTAAAAAGTAAAAATAGCAAAATGTTGGGTAAAACTATCTCCGACGGTGCTTATAATTCTATGATAGATAGAATTACAAGTGAAACAAATCCAAATTTTTTCTTTTTAAATTATGATAAAAGCAGTTATGACATAGTTAATTTTTTGGCAGTTCCTAGCTATTTATTTGTTCCTAATATGATTATCCCGCGAAAAAAAGGGATACCGAATAGACCTAATTACATCATGTGTAATATCGATATATCAAATATCCCAAGTAGTGGCAAAGTATTTTATATAAAAGATAAACAAGTTCAAAGCAAAACTAAAATTTTGGATGAGTGGAATAAAATAAGTTTTTTAAAGGAATCAAGTAGTATTCAATCAAAAGGTTGGTTGCTAGATATTATTAAATGTATTGAAAAACTTGAAAAAGTAAATTTTTCTTTAAATGATATGTATCAGTTTGAAAAATATTTAAAAATCCGACATCCTGAAAACAATAATATACAAGCAAAAATAAGACAGCAACTTCAGATTTTAAGAGATAAAAATTATCTAAAATTTGAAAGTCGTGGGAAATATATACTAAGGAAATAAATGCCAATTACAAGAGAATTAGCACTACAAATTTTAAAATATTTACTAGATAATTCATCTTTTTATTTTCCATTTAAAATTGTTTGTACAAATTTTGATAAAGATGATGAACTCTATGATATTGAATTTTCTCAGGAAATGCTTGATGAAGTATTAGAAAATGATGAATTTAAAGACTTTGAGCTAGTAGAAAATCTTCAAAATTTAGATTTAGAAACATTACAATTGATGTCAAAGGGCTTTATTGAAAAAATAATGAACAATGAAGCAGTTCAACATATAACTAATTTAGCTCAAGAGTGCAGAAGCCAATACAAAGAAGAATTATGGGAATCAACAGATATCGAACAGTTTGGTTTCAATGAATATGTGGGTGGAAAAGCTGAAGCATATGAAGATTGTTTAGAGATATTGAAAAAATTAAATAAATCTAATCAGTAAGAGAGAACTTTTTTTGCAAAAATCACAACGCGTTCAAGCACAAAAGCAACTCCTTGACTGGTACGAAATTCACGGTCGCAAGGATTTGCCTTGGCGTGATGCTTCGGATGTTTATCATGTCTATGTAAGTGAAGTGATGTTGCAACAGACGCAGGTGAAGCGGGTTTTGGAGGAGTATTATTTTCAGTTTTTAGAAAAGTTTCCTTCATTTCTTGCACTTGCACAAGCACCACTTGAAGAGGTATTTGGCATGTGGAGTGGGCTTGGGTATTACAGACGGGCGAAAAATTTGCATGAGAGTGCGAAGCTTTGCGTGGATGCTTTTCCACGAGATTTAAAATCTTTGCAAAAACTCCCTGGTATTGGTCGTTATACGGCAAGTGCAATTTGTAGTTTTGGGTATCATCAGAGTGTGAGCGTGGTCGACACAAATATCGCTCGGGTTTTGGCACGGTTTTTTGGCGAAGAAGATGCAAAAGAGGCTCATTTGTGGGAGTTGGCGGATGAGTTTTTAAATAGTTCAAACCCTACTTCTCACAATCTTGCCCTGATGGATTTGGGTGCGATGGTTTGTCTGCCGAAGAATCCGGCATGTGAAAAGTGTCCTTTTGTCGCTAGTTGTCAAGGTTCAAGTGAGCCTGATAAATACTACAAAACGCAAAAGAAAAATTATGAGAACAAAAAACTTCATTTTGGAATTTGTGAACGCAACGGCAAAATCGCTATGAATCGTTCGGGTGAAGGGATGTACAAAGATATGCTTGAACTTCCAAATATCGCTTCCACATGCCAAGAAGAAAATTTGTTAGGCACATTTCCACATGCCGTGACAAAATATCGTTTGGAAGTAAATATTTATAAGGTGGATTTCATAGCGGAGGATGTCCTTTGGATTGCACTGGATTCTCTTCATGGTGCGGGGATTTCCTCAATGACAAAAAAAGCTTTAAAACTCTATAATAGCGTTAAACCAAAATTATGTAGTAGAAATTAAAAAAATTATTTATCATTACACTCAAGGAACATTCATTAAAAATTTAACCCACCAACAAGGTGGCTAAAATTTTTACTAAACATCCCTTAAGCACAAGCATAAACGATTTTTAGAAATATCTACTACATAATTTTGGTTAAAATTTCTTCGCAGGGCGTACAAAATTGAGCGAAACTCTCATAGGACAAATCGACAAAATCCTTTTTGAAGAGGATGGATTTTTTATCGCTGTTTTAAAAACAAAAGAGAAAATCAGCGGTACTTACTATGAGAGCGATGTCGCAAACCTCAAAGGCTCTGCCATAACGCTCAAAGGTGTTTGGCAAGAGCATAAGAAGCATGGAAAAACCTTCAAATTTGACTTTTTAAAAGTCAATCAAAATCAACTCTTTTTCTTCCTAAACAAAATTATAAAAGGCTTTACAAAGAGCCTCACAAGCGAACTCATCGAGCATTTTGGAAATGAAAAACTGATTGATATTTTAGACAACGACATTGAGAGACTTTTAGAGTTTAACGGCATCAAAGAGAAACGGCTCAAAAAGATCCAAGCATCTTGGAAACAGTTTCGTTCCATGCGAGAGTTTGGAGAGTTTTTGGCTCCTTATGATGTTTCCCCTGCAATGCTGACCACCATCGCAACCGCTATGAAAGATGTGGAAAATCCATGTGAAAAGATAAAAAACAACCCCTATATTTTGACCTCCATAAACTCCATAGGCTTTAAAAGAGCCGACGAGTTGGCTCTTAAAATGGGCGTGGAGAGAGAAAATGAGGGTCGTATAAGTTCTGCTATGGATTTTGTACTTTTGAACTATTGTGAACAGCAGGGCAACAGTTGTGTGGCAAAAGAGGTTCTTTTTTCTGGGCTGAATGAGCTTTTAGGTTTTAGCGGTAAAAATCATCTTTATGAAGTGGCACTCATCGAGAGAGTTGCCGAGCAGAGTATCGTGATTATGAAAAATGAGCGAGTTTCTCCTGCGAGACTTTACGATGCGGAAAAGTTTTTGTATGACACTTTTAAAACAAGAGCAAAACTTGACAGTGGCGGTTTTGTAAAAGATTTGGACGCATTCTTGGCATGTGGAAATCTTCAACTCGGCGAACAGCAAAAAGAGGCGGTTGCGATTATAAACAACGGTGCATCTCTGCTCTTTTTGGTCGGTTATGCGGGAACGGGAAAAAGTACAACATCTAAAACCATTCTTAATTTACTCAACACCAGATATGAGAAGCAAGAGATTATGACTTGTGCTTTGAGTGGTATCGCCTCGCAACGCATCGCCGATACGACGGGGTATGAGAGTGCAACGATACAGTCGCTGTTGGTAAAACATGAATCTCGTGATACTTTTCCCTATTCGGTCATGCTCATAGATGAAGCGTCGATGATAAACTCCTCTCTTTTTGCACGACTTTTGGCGAAAGTGAGTAAAAGTGCAATCCTCATCATCGTCGGTGATGATGCCCAACTTCCGCCAATTGGGGCTGGAAATGTTTTGAGTGACGCTTTGACGCTTCAAATCGCTCCCATAGTCAAGCTCACAAAAATTTACAGACAGAGCGAAGACCAAGCGATAACGCTCATCGCAAATGAGATACGCCTTGGAAATGTTCCTGAGTATAGAAAAAAGTATGAAGATTTTGAGTTTATAGATGTCTCCATTCAAAACTATTATGCCATGAAAAATCAGCTCTCCTCAAACGAGTTGCAAGAAAAAAGAGAGGAGAACTCAAACGCAATCGTCGCAGAGATAGTGCATAAAGTTTTAGAAAATATCGAAAAAGCAAGATACAGACTCAAAAACAAAGAGATAAAAGAGTATCTCAACTATTTTCAAGTCATAACACCCATGAAAGGCGGAGTTTTAGGCTCAAACAATCTCAATAGTGTTTTGCAAGAGTATTTTAATCCAAACCCTAAAAAGTTTGTAAAAAAGGGCGGTGCAGAATTTCGGCTGATGGATAAAGTGGTGCATACTAAAAATGAGAACATGACTTCGTGGAGTGGCGAAGGCTTTAAAATGGGTGAAGATTCAGCACAAAGACGCATTTTTAACGGCATGAGCGGACTCCTTTTTAAGATAGAAGAGGAGGATGAACAGGTTTTTGTTTTCTATCCGAGTGAGGATATCGTGGTCGTCTATGAGTATGAGGAGATAAAGTCCTTTTTGATGCTCTCCTACGCTTTGACAATCCATAAAGTGCAAGGGATGGAGTATGATATCGTTGTCATTCCGATGAGTTTTACGCACTTTATTATGCATAACACGAAGCTCATTTACACGGCGATTACAAGGGCAAAACATAAGTGTATTTTAATAGGCGAGGGAAGTGCATTTGAGAGTGCCTGTCGTAAGTTTGAAGTAACACGGCGAGATACTGTACTTTTGGAGTTATAAGTTTCCACATGTTGGCATGTGGAAACTCTTTAGTTAGTAATTCTCTCCAAGCTCTTTATTTTCTATCATCGATTCGTTGAATGCTACAACCTGATTTCTTCCGCCCTCTTTTGCTGCATAGAGAGAGATGTCAGCAAACTTGATACATTTCCAGATACTATCGCTATCTTGAGGAAAACGAGAACAGCCGACGCTGAGTGTTTTACTGAAACTCTCTCCATGTGCATAAATTTTTTGTTTGCCAAATTCTACTCTGATTGCGTCTGCAATTTTGAGAATATTTTCTGCTTCACAGTTGTAAAGAAGTACCAAGAACTCCTCTCCACCGTAGCGAATCGCGATATCTGCTTTGCGTATCTGCTTTTTGATAACGCCTGAGATGATGCGAATAGCTTCATCGCCTATATCGTGCCCATAGGTATCATTTATCATCTTAAAGTAGTCGATATCCACCATCAAAACACCATACGAAGTATTTGCACGAATCGCTTGAGGGATAGAAACATCTGCAAACTCATCCAAAAATTTACGGTTATACATCCCTGTGAGTTGATCTACTCTTGCCATTTGATTGAGTGTTTGCATCAGTTTTTTGCTCACTATTGCAGGTCGGGCAGTTGTAACATAATCTTCTACATCACTCATGATGGAGCGAACATACTGTGTCTGCTCTTCGTTGTTTGTGACAATCGTCAAAATCAGTGTCAAATCATTTGAAATCGTATAAGGAGTACAGATATGCTCACTCCCTTCAAGGGTATATAAAGCACATGATTTGGTAAATATACTTGAATCCACACTTGATTGAATCCGTTCTGCACGACACTCTCCATTTAAAATAGAGCAGTGCACCTCTTTTTCACTATGTACAATTTTTTTGATTTTACTCATGTTGTCGATTTCTGTCATAGTAAAATCATCGAGATGAAAATGGTACTTGAGCACATAAGCAATGCGTGCGTAGATATCCTCTAACTCTTTGTCATTCTCTATCGTTTGTTTAAATTTATAGATATCAGAGAGCCTTTCTATGGTGCTATTGATATTTTTAAGTGGGTCTAGCTCTTTGACATAATTTTTGTTTTTGATAAAGACATATACTTTTTTATCAAGCTCTTCAAAAGTGTGCTGGAGTTTTTCGAGCATCGTGTTGAGGAGTTTTGCAACAGATTCGTTGTCTGTGTTATTGTCACATTTAACTCTGCTTGAGTAATCTCCACGGTAGGCATTTTGCATCACCTCTTTGATAGAGTAAAATATACTGACATAGGGTCTGATAAATTTATTCATAACAATAAATACGAAAATAGCAGCTAAAATCGTGAGTCCCATATTGTAGAGAACGCTTTTGATGCTACTTGTACGAATTTCTGTAATATCCATAACCATGCTCACTACACCCAAAACTTCACCCTCTTTTGCTTCATGGCACTGCATACAATTGGGTGTGCCAAACTCAGATGCTGTAAAAGGGATAGTGACACGCATCAAACTTTTACTTGGTGTTTCGGTTGTGACAGATTTTGTAATGCCTGATTGCAATACTTCTGTGTCGGTTTTGTCTCTTGGAGTCTCGTTGTTGTGACCTTCGCCATATTGCTTGATAACCGTAGGAGACCTTGCTATCCAAAGTTCACTAATCTTTTCTACATTTGCAATCTTATCGAGAAAATAGTCTCTATGATCCATGATACCGTTGACCATGTGCGAAGTGAGCCCGATTTTGACTATCTCAGCTGTTAAGTTTGCTTTGTCTTCTGCTGTGCTGAGACCATAATTTCTGAAATTTATTGTCGTGCTGACTATCATTGAGATAAAAAAGAGAGCAAAAATAATGAGTAAAGCTGTTATGATTTTTTGTTTTGATTCCATAAGATTTTGAGCCTTTGTAAATTTTTTTAGATTTTATCACAAAAGTATCATGAAAGTGCCATGCAGAGAGAGTAAATTTTACTCAAATGAGTGAAAATTTATTTCCATATCTGCTCGAGCGAAGCGACAAATGCCCTTGGGGTGCTAAGAAGATAAATAAATTGAGGTTATTTAAAGATTCAAATAAAATTAGAGTAGAATTTCACATAAATTATGGCATGTGGAAATAAATTTTCATTCCACATGCCAAGTCGGGAGAATTATAATGGTAAAAGTTTCTGCTATTCAAATGAGCATGGGTGAAGATAAAGGTGCGAATATCTCTAAGGCTGAAAGACTTGTACGAGAAGCAGCAAAAAATGGTGCAAATATTGTACTTTTGCCTGAACTTTTTGAGGGTCTCTATTTTTGTAAAGACATGGATGAAAAATATTTTTCATGGGCAAATGAGAGAGAAAACAATGCACTTATAGAGCAATTCGCTTCTTTGGCAAAAGAGCTCAAAATCGTCCTTTTAGTGAGCTATTTTGAAAAAGCGGGAAGTGAGTATTTTAACTCTCTTGTCGTGGTGGACGCGGATGGTACGATTATGGATAACTACCGCAAAACGCATATTCCTTGTGGTGCTGGGTATGAAGAAAAGTTCTACTTCAAACCTGGAGATACAGGCTTTAAAGTTTGGGATACGGCATGTGGAAAGATTGGTGTGGGCATCTGCTGGGATCAGTGGTTTTGTGAAACGGCGAGAGCTTTGACACTTATGGGTGCGGAGATTATTTTTTATCCGACGGCTATTGGAAGTGAACCTGAGATTGGTTTGGACTCCAAAGAGCATTGGCAACGCGTTCAAATGGGACATGCGGCGACAAATACTGTTCCAGTTGTGGTTGCAAATAGATATGGCGAAGAGGTGGGCGAGAGTTGTTCTTTGACTTTTTATGGCTCTTCGTTTATTACGGATTATACAGGTGCAAAAATTGCTGAAGCTTCTCGCAATGCAGAAGAGATAATTTATGCAGAGTTTGACTTGGAAGAAAATGCAAAGCAAAGAGAGTATTGGGGACTTATCCGCGATAGAAGAGCAGAGTGCTACGAGATTATCTCAAAGCACTAAACATCATACTCCGCACCTAGCTCAGAGCTTGTCATGCGGAGTCTCTCCGCTAGAACAGTTGCAAGACTTTGCATGAAGTGAAAAGAGGCTTTACTGTGTCGCTCTGAGAACTGATCAAATGCCCGACGAGAGATGATAAACAAATCTGTATCTGTTGTGGCGATTGCTTCACTGTATTGCGGGCTTCCTTCCAAAAATGAGAACTCTCCAAAAAAGTTTCCTTGTCCAAGTGTGCTTAAGTGGACGATGTTGTGTTCTGATATTCTTAAAACAATACGAACTAAGCCGCGACGAATCAGGTAGAGTTCTCCTGCTAAATCTCCCTGTTTGAAGATAACTTCGCCTTTTGCAAAGCTTTTGTATTCGAGAAGGTTTTGAATCTCTTCTATGGTCTCCTCTTTTCTATTTGCCAGCAGAGCAAAATCTTTGAGTTCGTAGAGAGACTCCTCTGTAGTTGTTATACGATTTTCTTTGAGAATTTTCTCTTCTGCCCATTCGATAGCATATTCTAAATCATCAAAAACTTTGATAGGGCTGAGGTGTTTGAGAAGCCCGACATGGTTGAAATAACTCTCCATATCATCACCTGTTGGGAGTTTGTGAGGGAGTCTACTCAGGAGAAGATAGCCGTTGTTATCATGCAAAATATCTTTGATTTGAAGCAAAATATGTGCAGCAGTCAAATCGACAGTTTGGACGCGTTTCATATCCATGATAATATATTTTTTCTCTTTTAAATCATCTCGTAACATCGAGTAAAGTTGATTTGCTGTACCAAAAAAGAGACTTCCATGAAGCTCATAAACTGAAAAATTACCACCTTTTTGCGTAAGGATGATAGATTCATCTTCGTTACGAATCACTTTACTGTGAACATCATTGCCATCCATATGGCGATAGACGACAGATGCTCCGATTTGTTGTGCAATATAGAGTGCGATAGCAAGAAGCAAACCAACACCAGCAGCAGCGATAAGACTTACAAAAAGAGCAGTAATTGCCACGGCTACGATGATAAAAAAGTCAAGAGTAGTTTTTTTGGATTGGATAAGCATAAGGCTATGTCTGTCAATCATGCGAAATCCGATAACAATCAAAATACCAGCAAGGGCAGAAACAGGAATCCATGCGATAAATGTTCCTAAAAGTACAAAAGCAATGACTGCCATAACACCTTCAATAAAACCTGAGAGTTGTGTTGTCGCACCGCTTGAGATATTGACCATAGTCGCACCCATCGTTCCAGAGCCTGGCATACCTCCGATGAGGACGGAGAGAAGATTTCCTGAGCCTTGAGCGATGAGTTCTTTATTGGAGTTATGAAAAGAGTGTGTCATAGAATCGAGAATTACACATGTTTTGAGCGTATCAATGGATAACAGTGCTGCAAGAGTGAGTGCAGGAAAAAAGAGCATGGAAATATTGTTCCATGAGAGTTCCATCAGTTCGTTAAAACGCCATGACATCATTTTAAAAAAATCAATCCCATCATTTCCACCCAAAGTACCGATGATAAAAATATTGTTTGGTTCAAACAAAGAGGGCTTGAATGCTCCAAGTATAAAATAGGTCGCAATTCCCATAATCAAAGCGGTAATAACAGCAGGTATAACACGAAAAAGTCTCTCGCCATAGAGCATGGATACAATCGTAACACTTCCGACCACTAAACTCTCCCATTGCCATAGAGCAGGAGCTTGTATGGATTGCCAGAAGTGTTCCCCGTGGGAAAGACCTAAAAATTTTGGTGTTTGTGCAGCAATGATATAGAGTCCAACACCACTTAAATAACCACTAACTACGGGAAATGGCATATATTTTATCAGTCGTCCAAGTCCAGCAACACCAAAGAGTATCTGAAAAAGAGCTGCAAAAATGGCAATGACCATCAACATCACAAAAATAGTATCTCCACTGATGCCATTGGAAATATGCTCAAGTGCAAAAGCAGATAAAACCGCTGCAGCTGGAGCACTAGGAGCAGAAATAAGCCTTTGTGTTCCGCCAAGCAGCGAAGCAACGATACCAATCGCAGCAACCCCTAAAATCCCAGCAATCGCACCGTATGCCCCAAAGTGCCCACCTATAGTCGCATAAATTGTTACCCCAAAAGCGATAGCAGCGGGCATTGCCACAAGCATCGCCGCTGTTCCACCCCAAAAATTCCCTGAAAAATTTGTTAATTTTATCATCACACCCATTCCATTTAGCTACTGTTTTTTTGATTATATCTAAATTTGATGTGCTTTTTTGATGATTTCTTCGAGTTCTATGAGAGGTGCATGAATAACATTTTCAAATTGTGTACGGTTGAAAGTCTCTTGTCTTTTTGCGAGTTGTGCGGTGTGTGTTGTGATGTTTTGAAGCATTATATCCTTGCTTACTTTTCCATCCAAAAACTCCAAAACTTCTATAATCCCAATAGAGCTCATGGCATGTGGAAGCCTTGTATATTTTTGCTCCAAAAAACAAACTTCATCGATGAGTCCTTGTGTGAGCATTTTGTTTGTGCGTTTGGCAATACGCTCTCGTAAAACATCTCTTGTAACACTGATGTTATAAATATCCAAATTTTCTATGATAGGTTTAGGTGGGTTTGCCTTAAACCACTCAGAGGGCGTAAGTTTTGAGGCTTCATAAATGAGAAGCATTTTTTCGATGCGGTATTTGTCGTTTGGTGCAATATTTTTCATGTATTGCGGGTCAAGTGTGAATAAAAAGTTGTAAGCATTTTCGACATTTGAGAGTTGATTTTCCACATGCCAAGATATCTCTTTTGTTACCTTTGGAAGTGGAGATAAGCCGTGAAGAAGTGATTTGAGATAAAAAGAAGTTCCGCCAACAATGATGAGGTTTTTGCCATCTTTTTGGCATGTGGAGAGAACTTCTTTGTATAAATTCATAAAAATATCGACACTAAAATAGTCATCGGGATACAAAACATTTATACCAAAATGCTTCACTAAGGCGAGTTCTTCTTTGGAGGGTTTTGCTGAGACGATGTCAATCTCTTTGTAGATACTTAAAGAGTCGATGGAGAGGATGTAAGCATCTATCTCTTGAGCGATTTTTATCGCTAAATCACTCTTTCCTGAAGCTGTTGCACCTATAATCGCTAGTTGTTTTATCGCTGTATTCATTGAGAAATTATATCATTTTAAAACAAGTTTGGATAAAATGAGCCTTAATTATACTCTCAAGGTCAGATGGTGCAAAAATATATTAAAAAATTAAGAGATTTTAACGAGCTTGTTATGTTTGAACACTCTATATTTTCTCTCCCATTTATTTTTATTGCTATGATTGTTGCAGCGGATGGCTGGTTTGGTTTTTGGCTTCTTGTTATGGGTGTGTTAGCCGCCGTGAGTGCAAGAAATTTTGCTATGGGACTCAACAGATATGCCGATAGAGACATAGACGCACGAAACCCACGAACGACTAACAGACCCAATGTAGATGGAAGACTCGATAGTGCGAGTATTATGATTTTTATTGTAGTCAATGCTCTTGTTTTTGTGTTAGTGGCATATATGATAAACTCTTTGGCTTTTATGCTTTCTTTTCCTATTTTGTTTGTTTTGGGGAGTTACTCCTATTTTAAAAGGTTCTCCTCTTTGGCACATGTTGTTTTAGGTATCTCTCTTGGACTTGCACCTATTGCTGGAGTTGTCGCTGTGAGTGCGACTATTCCTGTTTGGTCTGTGCTACTGAGTCTTGGTGTGATTTTTTGGGTTGCTGGATTTGATTTGCTCTATTCACTTCAAGATATTGAGTTTGACAAAGAGAATAATCTCCACTCTATTCCCTCAAAATATGGTGCAGAAGCAACACTTTTGCTCTCCTCTTTTTTCCACATGCTCAGTGTTCTTTTTTGGGGTTTGTTTGTTTGGAGTGCTGGGCTTGGTTTATTTGCGATGTTAGCAATCGTTGCAAGTGGAGTGATGCTTTCGTATGAACACCATTTGGTACGCAAAGATTTTACTAAAATTGACCGTGCTTTTTTTACAGTGAATGGATATCTTGGTGTTGCGTTTTTGATTTTTATAATTTTAGATAAGGTGGTTGCATGAATCCTCGTTTAGTTTTAGCCCCTCTGAGTATAGTGTATGGTGAAGCAAGTAACGATGTAAAGGGGTATGAGAGGGAGTACCATCAGCTTCGTGAGTTGGATGATAATCCTGTAAATTCTTTGGTTAAACATGCAAAATCAAGAGCAGATGCGACAGAGATGGAACTGATTTTGATCAATCTTATTGTGGATTTGCATAACAAAATAGATGCACTTGAGATGTTTTTAAAAAATGAAAAACCAAAAAGAGTTTTTGTACCTTATGCGAGTGAAATAGACTCTATTGGATATGAGTATTTTAATATAAGTGAGGAAAGTTTATCCGTTGGTGTAGAGTATTATGGCAGAATTGTGATGCCCATTTATCCAAAGAGAGAGATAGGTATCTTTTTTCAAGCACAAACACCTACTTTAGCCCTTATTACACGCATTCATGAGCGAGATGAAAAAGAGTGGAGTAGTTATATTCGAGCTAGAGAGAGAGTTCTCATCCGTGAAGCAAAAGAAAATATAAAATGAATTTTGAATCTTTGAATTTAGTCTATGTAATGGTGGCGATGGCGGTTGTGATTTTGTATCTTATTTATTATGTATTTAGTAAAGATTCTGAATACAATAAAAATATTCGCTCCATTGCTACGGTTGTAGAAGAGCTCAATCGAGAGATATTTTATCTCAATAAAAATCTCACAGAAACCAAAAAAGGGATACAGCAAAGCACACGAGGGATGAATGATGAAGAGATTTATCAAGAGATAGAGCGAAGCGTGTATGATATGGTTCAGCCACTCTCTATCGGACTCAAGCATATGCAAGAGACTATTCATGCAATAGGCTCTCAAGTGGATGCAAGAATTTCATCGCTTGAGAATGGGGTAAAACAGTTTTCTATCCCTTCGTCCATTCATGCAAATGATGATGAGAAAATTATCTCTCTCTTTAAGCAAGGTGTCTCTTTAGAAACAATTTCTAGAGAGCTACATCTCTCGCAGCCTGAAGTTGAATTCGTTTTGAAAATCAATAAAATCAAGTAGTGTAGGTTTATGGCAGATAGAACGCTTTTTGTATTAGTTTCGACGCTTATCGGTATAGGTATCGCACTCTCTTATACTCTAACGGCATATACAACACTTCTTTTTGGAGTAAATGAGTTTCATTTTGCTATAAGACAAGTTATGTTTGGACTTTTTAGTCTTACAATGATTTGGTCGATAGCACAACTTGACCCAGAAAAATGGCTCAAAAAGATTGGATTTTTGCTCTTTTTTACTTCCACCATTTTGATGATAGCGATGCCTTTTTTACCAGAGTTTTTGGTTTCCGCAGTAGGTGGAGCAAAACGATGGATAAAAATCGGAGGTTTCTCTTTGGCTCCTGTGGAGTTTTTCAAAATCGGGTTTGTCTATTTTCTTGCTTGGAGTTTTTCAAGAAAATTGGGGCATCACGATGATATGGGAATTTTTAAAGAGTTTAAGCGATTTTTTCCGTATGCACTTGTTTTTGTTGCTTCTATGTTTGTTATAGCGTTTGTCCAAAATGACTTGGGGCAGGTTGTTGTTCTTGGTCTAACGCTGATATTTATGCTTATCTTTGCTGGAAGCAGTTTGAAATTCTTTATTAGTATTTTATCTGTTATTATGATGCTTTTTATGTTTTTCATCATGACAGCGGAACATAGAATTTTGCGTATCAAATCTTGGTGGGCATTGGCTCAAAATAGTGTTTTGGGGATGTTTCCAGACTCTATCGCTTCACAATTAAGAGTACCTACTGAGGTTGAGCCTTATCAGATAGGGCATTCTCTCAATGCAATTCATAATGGCGGTATTTTTGGTGTTGGTCTTGCAAATGGAACTTTTAAACTTGGATTTTTAAGTGAAGTGCACACCGACTTTGTTCTTGCTGGAATTGCAGAAGAGTTTGGTTTTTTTGGTGTTTTTATAGTTGTGTTTCTTTTTATGTGGATGCTACAAAGAATTTTTAAAGTTGCAAATCGCTCGAGTGATAAAAGTGTCTATCTTTTTAGTATTGGTATTGGGCTTCTTCTCTCTTTTGCCTTTTTGGTGAATGCGTATGGAATCAGTGGAATTACTCCGATTAAAGGTATTTCAGTTCCATTTTTAAGTTATGGAGGTTCGGCAATTTTGGCAGCTTCCATAGGCGTTGGCATGGTACTTATGGCGTCCAAAGGATACCCAGAGGTTGAGACAGAAATTAATCCAAAAGAAGAGTCAGATGAGTCTGAAGATGGGTATATACAGTATCATCCAATGGAGAAAGAATGAAGCTTTGCATTACAGGCGGGGGAACAGGCGGGCACCTGATGATAGCACAAACTCTTGCACAAGCAGCTTTGGCATGTGGACATGAAATTATCTTTATAGGTTCAACAAGTGGGCAGGATAGAAAATATTTTGAACATAATAGCCCTTTTGCAACAGTCTATTTTTTAGAAACAACAGGTGTCGTCAATCAGAGAGGTCTTGGAAAAATTAAGGCTCTTTTTAAAGTTTTTAAGGCTTTTTTCAAATCAAGAGCAATTTTAAAAAAACATCAAATTGATGCAACATATAGTGTGGGTGGCTTTTCAGCTGCACCTGCATCTTTTGCATCACTTAGCACCTTTATACCTCTTTTTATTCATGAGCAAAATGCAGTAGAGGGAAGGCTCAATGCACTTCTTAAGCCCTATGCAAAGAGATTTATCTCAGCGTATGATAAAAATTGCCCTATTCAAGGTTATCCAGTAAATGAGAGTTTTTATAAGAGTGCCAGAGTACGAAATAAACTTGAAAGTATTATATTTTTGGGTGGTTCTCAAGGAGCAAAAGCTATTAATAATTTAGCTTTAAGTGTTGCACAAGAACTGACAAGTAGAGGTATAAAAATTATCCACCAAGCGGGAGAGAGTGATTATGAACGCGTCAAAAAAGAGTATGAAAATCTTGGCATAGAGGTAGAATTGTATGGATTTACAAAAGAGTTGCCACAACTCATTCCACATGCCGACTTGGCTGTAAGTCGCTCAGGAGCGAGTACGCTTTGGGAGTTATGTGTGAATGGTGTACCATCTTTTTTTGTTCCCTATCCACATGCCGCTGGAGACCATCAATTTTATAATGCAAAGTTTATAGTCGATAACCATCTTGGCTGGTGTGAGCGAGAGAGTGAAAATTTAAGAGAAAAACTAGTTGCAATATTGGATGAAAAGTTGGAAGAAAAAAGTAAAAAACTTTTAGAATATGCTAAAAAAGATGTGGCACTCGAGATGATTCGAGATGTTGAAAATAATCTAAACAAAAATAATAAGGATTGATAAATGAGTAATATGGACTATATGTTTGGGCAGGGTTTTTTAGGAACTAGAGCTCCTCTTTTTATGGATATGGTGACATTGATTGTAGCACTTTTGCCTTTTTTGGTCGCTGGTGCTATCTATTTTGCAAAAATAAAAAAGTATAAGGTTCACGCTTTTTTACAAATTGTTATTTTTATCGTTTCGGTTATTGTTTTGAGTTATTTTGAGTTTGGTGTCAGGCTTGGTGGCGGATACCGCTATTTTATTGAAGGAACGACAGCATCCCATGAGTATGTCTTTATTGTGTTGATGTTTCATATAGCAATTTCAGTGATTACACTTATCGTTTGGATTGCAACATTTGTAATGATAAAGAGACTTTTATTAACCAATATGCATCAAAAAGCAGGTCGCATAGTTTTTGGAGGGGTTGTTCTCACTTCGCTAACTGGCATGTGGGTTTATGCACTCTTATTTATCTATTGAAATAAAATGAAGGAAAAAATATGTTAGAACTGGGTACACAAGCACCAGAATTTTGTTTGCCAAATCAAGATGATATAGAGATATGTCTAAGAGATTTACGAGGAAAATGGATAGTTTTATATTTCTACCCAAAAGATAGCACACCAGGGTGTACAACGGAGGCGTGTGAGTTTAGCTTCGCTGCACCAGATTTTTCAGATTTGGATGCAATTATTCTGGGTGTGAGTGCAGATAGTACAAAAAAACATCGTAGTTTTATAGAAAAACAGAGTTTAACTATTACCCTCCTGAGTGATGAAGAGACAACAATGATGCAGAAATATGGCGTCTGGCAGATGAAAAAAAATTATGGCAAAGAGTATATGGGGATTGTTCGCTCAACTTATATCATAAATCCAGAAGGCATCATTAAAGCTCTTTGGAAAAGTGTAAAAGTTAAAGGGCATGTAGAAGCGGTACAAGCAGAGTTACAAAAATTAAAAAATCAATAGTGTGATACATAGGAAATGAATATGAATAGTAATGGTTATCAAGAAGTTTTTCAACTCAAAAAAGATGAGAAAGAATCGAAATGTTCTAAGAATTTAGTGAAAATTCTCTCTGTTCCAACACTTTTGGTTTTCATAGTATTTATTGCCTATTTTGGGCTTATTCCTGTACAAATGGAACTTCATTCCCTTATCATTATAGGCGTGATTTATCTTATTTTTACTCTGTTTGTAAGGCATAATGCTTCCTATTCGACTTGTATTTTTCATCATCATAAACACTATCTTGTATCAGAAATTTCGAGATATCTCACAGATAATATTATTGTTTTGATGGGAGAGACAAAAGCGATTGGTTCTATTGACAAGTTTTTTGATAAATTTTCACAAATGCTTCGCAATGATAATTATGCATCTGTTGCGGCTGGAACATTTCCAACTTTAGGTATTTTAGGTACTTTTATAAGTATTGCACTCTCCATGCCAGATTTTGGTGCTTCTTCATCCGATGCCCTTAACTCTGAGTTAACAAAGTTACTCGGTGGTGTTGGAACAGCTTTTTATGCCTCTATTTATGGAATTTTTTTATCTCTTTGGTGGGTTTTTTTTGAAAAAAAAGGGTTCTCTTTTATCGAAAAAGAGCTTCAAGAGATGCGAGAAGAGTTTGAGACAAAGTTGTGGAGTGATGAGGAGCTAAAACGAGCTACATTCATCGAGCAAAAAGAACTCAACCTTGAGTTGCAAAAAGCTATCAAAGAGTCTCTCTCTTTAGAATTTATACAAAAACTCAATGAAACGGCAACAAAGCAGACTTCACTACTCTTTAAAACACTTAACGCAGATAGAATTTTTCACGAAGAACAGAGAAAAACTTATACAGAAATTGTCAATAAATTTGCAACGATTACAGATATGCAAGAGGTAGTCGCTCAAAAGCTCGATCAGACAGTGGTTCTTGCAAATAACTCTTATGCTCATCTTGGTGAGAATGTTGATAAACTCAAATCTCTTAGTCAGCTGTTTCAAGCGAACTATGATGCGATAACAGAACAAAATGAGTCATCAAAACATGTAGCACAAGCTTTAGAAAAAGTAGTGGCGACTTTTGGAACACAGACAGAAAACATTACGCATCTTCTTGAATCAACAACGACAAGCTTAGTCAATACGCAATCTTCTATTTATGGAGCATCTGACAAATTGCTTAGTGTTGCAGAGTCGATGGATAGTTTGGTAGATAGTTTGGGAATAAGCACGGATAAACAAATTCTTGTCAGTGAGAAATTAGATAAATCCATCCATAGTGCAAATATATCTTATGAAACACTCTCTCATAATGTAAGTGAACTTGAATCTATGAGTAAAACATTTTTATTAAGCAATGAATCATCCAAACAAATTGTTGAAATATTGGCAGCATCTCTCGCTCAGTTAAATGCAGAAACAACAAAAGTTAATAGTTTCTTCAGTGGATTTAGTACAGATTTAGGAGATGCACAAAACAGCATAGGTTCAATGTCGAATAAGTTACTGGATTTATCTAATGGAATGCTCAACTTATTGGATGGAATGAATGATACCTATAATGAAACAACCAAAAAGCAGATGAAAGCTGTCAACAAATCCTTGGCATCCTTAGAGTCGTTATACTCAAAATTTCATAATAATATTGGCAATACACTTCAATCGTTTGAGCAAAATGCTACGAATATAAAAAATGGAAATGAGCTCATGATTGGCTCTGTAAAATCTTTTGAAGAGAGTTTAGAAGATTTCAATATCGAGCTCATTGCAAAATTAGATACATTGATAAGTGCTACTCAAAAAGCACAGAATAGACAAATATGAAAAAACTAAACGATTCACAGGGCAATTTTTGGATTTCTTATGCCGACTTGATGGCTGGATTGCTTTTTGTATTTATTTTGGTGGTGGGCGTTGTAGTTGTAAAATACTCCTTTATAAACTCTGAAGTTCAAGAGCAAAAATCATCGATTCAAACTCTTGCGAAAGAGGCCGCGAAGATACAAGAAGATGCGCAAATGCTCAAAAAAGAACTCAAGCAAACAAAAGAAAAAATTGGAAAATTGGCATCTGTTAAATCTGTTGTTATCGAAAGATTACGAGAAAAATTAGGGGATAAAATAACTGTCAATACGCAAGATGGTTCACTCAGACTTGCGGCTAATATACTTTTTGACCAAGCTGATTATACACTCAAAAGTGATGCAAAACTAGCACTCACAGATGTACTTTCTGAATATATTGATGTGCTTATGCGTGACAGTGAAATTAAAAGTAATCTTGAGAGCATCATTATAGAAGGGCATACAAATAGTGATGGAGATTATTTACGCAATTTGGAGTTGTCGCAAAAAAGAGCTTTAGAGGTAATGAAGTTTATACTTACGCTTCAACCCAATCTTGAAAAAGATTTGAAAGGATATGTTGCTGCAAATGGCAGATCTGACACAGAACTCATATATGAAAATGATGTCGAAGATAAATTAGCCTCGCGAAGAATAGAGATAAAATTTAAACTCAAAAATGATGAAACAATCAGTGAAATTTCTGAGGCTTTAAAAGATAAATAATGTGTAGTGTTTTTTCAAAACTTCTCCAAATTGCAAAATTTCATAGCATAAAGTAAGCTTAAATTAAATAAATTTTAAGTACAATTCGCGGATTTTTCTTTTGCCTATGCAACTGAAAACATTCACAGGTATCTGCCACAAAATCAGTGCAACACCCTTTTTAGGGCATAATTGTTCGGTGATACCAAAGCTAACTGATAAATTTCTGGCTTGAAAAATAGCCCTTAAGGATTACCTATGGTAACTATGAAAGACCTTTTAGAGTGTGGTGTTCACTTCGGACACCAAACGCGTCGTTGGAACCCGAAAATGAAGAAATATATCTTCGGTGTTCGTAAAAATATCTATATTATAGATTTACAAAAAACACTTCGTTATTTCCGTAACACATACCAAATCGTTGTTGATGCTGCTGCTGAGGGACAAACTGTTCTTTTCGTTGGTACAAAAAAACAAGCTCGTGCTTCTGTTAGAGATGCTGCGATAGCATGTGGAATGCCGTATGTTGATAACAGATGGTTAGGTGGTATGCTTACAAACTTCCCAACAATCCAAAAATCAATCCGTAAACTTGACATCATCACTGAGATGCAAGAAAATGGTCAAATTAATCTTTTAACTAAAAAAGAAGCTTTAATGCTTGTTAGAAAAAAAGAGAAACTTGAAGAGTATTTCGGTGGTATCCGTGGAATGAAAAAAATCCCAGATATGCTTTTTGTTGTTGATGCTGTAAAAGAACACATCGCTGTTTTAGAAGCTAGATGTTTAGGTATTCCAGTTGTTGCTCCACTTGACACAAACTGTGACCCAGACTTAATCACTTACCCAATCCCAGGGAATGATGATGCTATCCGTTCAATTCAACTTTTTTGTCGTGAAATGACAGAAGCTATTAACGAAGGAAAAGCTTTGATGAATGGCGGCTCAACAGAGTCAAAAGAAGTTGAAGAAGAGTACAATCCTACTGAAGAAGTAGAAACTACAGTAGAAACAGAGGAAGTATAATTATGGCGGAAATTACAGCAGGAATGGTAAAAGAGTTGCGTACAGCAACTGATGCACCGATGATGGATTGTAAAAAAGCTTTAGTTGAGTCTGATGGAGATATGGAAAAAGCGACAGCTTGGCTAAAAGAAAGAGGTATCGCACAATCAGCTAAAAAAGCTGACCGTGTTGCTGCTGAAGGTCTTGCAGGATACAAAATTGCAGATGATTTTTCTAAAGCTACAGTAGTTGAAATCAACTCTGAAACTGACTTCGTTGCTCAAAATGATGGTTTCAAAAATTTAGTACAAGATACTGTAACTGAAATCTATAACAATAATCCTGCAGATGTAGATGCTCTTATGGGTAGTTCATTTGGTTCGAAATTTACAGAAGCAGTTACGAAAATTGGTGAAAAAATCGTAGTTCGTCGTTTCGCGACACTTACAGCGGATGCGAATACAGCATTGAATGGTTATATCCACTCAAACAACCGTATTGCAGTTATCGTTGTAGCAAAATGTGACTCTCCAAAAACTGCAGAGGGTATGAGAGCGACTTTAAAACAAATCGCTATGCATGCATCTGCAATGAAACCTACAACTCTTTCTTATAAAGATTTTGATGCTGCGTATGTAGAATCAGAAACTATAGGTAGAATTGAAGCTATCAAAAAAGAGAACGAAGAACTTTCTCGCCTTAAAAAACCACTTATAAATGTACCTCAGTATATTTCTATGTGTCAATTGACTGAAGAAGTTTTAGCAAATGCTGAAGCGGCTATCAAAGCTGAGTTAAAAGCTCAAGGTAAACCAGAACAAATCTGGGACAAAATTGTTCCAGGACAACTTGCTCGTTTTATCGACGATAACACAACTTTAGATAAAGAACAAGCTTTACTAGACCAAACTTATGTTTTAAATGACAAATTAACAGTTGCAGAAGCTGTTACTGAAGCTGCTAAAGCATTGGGTGGAACAGCTGAAATTACAAATTTCGTTCGCCTTGAAGTAGGTGAAGGAATTGAGAAAAAAGTGGACGACTTCGCTGCAGAAGTTGCTGCTCAAATGAGTTAAGGATTTTTCCTTAACTCTCTCTTTTACACTTTCCTTTTGACTTTCAAATACTCACCTTCTTTTTGACACAAATTTAAGATTTCTTGCGATAAACTCTATGTTTATATAAAAACATGGATGCAAGTAGATGACTCACCAAAAAATCACAGATAAAAATTTTCTTAAACTTATCTCCGAGTATCTTCCAGATATGCTTTGGGCAAAAGATTTGCAGGGCAAATATCTCTTTGCAAATAGAGCAATTTGTGATAATCTTCTCATGAGCTCGCCAGAAGAGGTCGTTGGCAATGGAGATGTTTTTTTTGCAAAACGAGAGCGAGAAAAGTATAGTCATAATCCTCATTGGCACACATTTGGTGAGTTGTGCTATAACAGTGATGAAGTCGTTTTAGAGAGTATGCAATCTATGCAGTTTGAAGAGTATGGCAATATCCGAGGAGAATTGACTTACTTGGAAGTGCATAAAGCTCCTTTATATAATGAAGCGGGTGAACTCATCGGCACAATTGGAAGTGGGCGAGATATTACCATCCAAAAAAAGCTTGAAAGTGAATTAGTAGCTATGAACGCTCTTATTGATAGTGGTCCGGTTGTCTTGTTTGAGTGGAGTGCAGAGGAGGGATGGCCTATCAAAAATGTTTCTCAAAATGTGGAAGCGGTTCTTGGGATGAGCTATGCCAAGCTTATGGATGGTACGGTGCATTTTTCAGACTATATTCATCCAGATGACATAGAGAGTGTGTCTGCGGAAGTAGCAGCATTCATTTCGGCACAAACAGGCTCTTTTTCACAGCAGTACCGCATTGTGAATACAAAAGGTGGCATGTGGATTAAAGATTTTACAGTTATTGATTATGATGCAGAGGGATTCCCTGTCTCGATAAAAGGTTATTTACTGGATAATACAGTAGAAATTGAAGCAAAAGAGAAGATTGACAAACTGAGTTTCACAGATCAGTTAACAGGTTTACAAAATCGTCAAAAAATGCAGTTAGATATCCAAAATCAGAAGCCTTATGGCTGTATCGTATTTAACATTGATAGGTTTAGAGAGATAAATGATCTTTTTGGTGTGAGTATCGGAGATTCGATATTGACACAAGTAGGAGCATGGTTTAAAAAACTTGGACTTGATGTCTATCGTATAGGTGGAGATGAGTTCGCTACTCTTTTGTTTGAGCAAGTAGAGTGGAGTGCTTTGGAGTTTACTTTGGCCGTGTGGCTAGAAGAGTTGTCACAAACTTATTTTCATATAGGAAATGAGTTGATTTCTATACGCATGAATATTGGAGTAGCACTCGGAAGTCAAAAACTTTTAACTCAAGCAGATATTGCACTTCATAATGCCAAAGAAGCTAAAATTGCTTATGCACTCTATGAAGAGACAGAAAATGTAGAGGAGTTGTATCGTACTAACATTGCAATGACAGCAACGATACATAAAGCAATCGCCAAGGGACAGATTATTTGTCACTACCAGCCTATAGTTGATTTTACGACAGGAAAAGCAGTAAAGTATGAGACTTTAGTGCGTCTTATTGATGAATCAAACTCTATCATTCCGCCACTCTATTTTCTACCCATCGCCAAAAAAACAAAACTTTATTCACAAATTACTCGCAGTGTTGTGCATCAGGCATGTAAAACATTCGCCCATAGAGAAGAGGAATTCTCGATTAATCTCTCCATTGATGATATAGAAGACCCTACAACGGTTCAAGATATTATCAATACTCTTCTCAAGACCGAGACCGCTTCACGCGTTGTTTTTGAGATACTTGAGTCTGAGGGGATTGAAAACTATGAATCTGTGCAACATTTTATTAAACAAGTAAAATCTCTAGGTGCAAAAATTGCTATTGATGATTTTGGAACAGGATACTCCAATTTTGAGCATATTCTTCAGCTTCATGTGGATTACATCAAAATCGATGGTTCATTGGTACGAAATATCGCAACTGATGAGCGACATGCTATTATCGTAGAGACAATTGTCGATTTTGCACGAAAAATTGGTGCAAAAACCATAGCAGAGTTTGTAAGTGATGAGGCAATATTTCTGAAATTAAAATCACTAGGTGTGGATTATTCACAGGGCTACTATACAGGCAAACCTGAGCCAATATAATGGTGCAAATTTTTCTTTTTTCTGTAATTGCCCTCTTTTTTATTCTTCTTTTATTGCTCTATCGCAGGGCAAATTTTGAAAAAAAATATGCACAATCAATTCTTAATGCTACTCCTAATCTTATCATCATAACGGATGGAAAAGAACTCATAAGTGCAAACAATGCATTTCTTAACTTTATAGGGTATGAAACACTTGAAGCTTTTAAAAATGAGCATGATTGTATCTGTGACTTCTTTGAAGAGGGTGACACAGATGAGTACCTTGTAGCAAATATGAATGAAAAAACATGGATAGAGTATATTCTCGAGCATCCAGAGTGTGAGTGTAAAGCCAAAATAACCATGCACAATAAAACAAGACTTTTCAAAGTAAGTGCTTCGGTAGTAGAGAGTGGAAAACTCTTTCGTGTGATAGCTATTTTTGATGATATATCCGAACTCATTAATAAATCAACTATGGATGCCTTGACACAAATTGCAAATAGAATGCATTTTAATCTTCTTTTTGAGTATGCACTCACCATGTCACAACGAGAACAAACGCCACTTTGTATGATTTTTTTTGATATTGATCATTTTAAAGCAGTCAATGACACTTTTGGTCACAGTGTGGGTGATGATGTTTTGCGTCATCTGGCGGATTTGGTAAAAAATAGTCTACGAAAGAGTGACATTATTGCTCGATGGGGTGGAGAGGAGTTTGTCATCCTTCTTCCAAACACATCTTTGAGTTTTGCCATCCAAATAGCTGATGGATTACGCCTGAGGATACAAGAAGAACCCTTTGAAGCTATAGGGCATGTTACATGCTCTTTTGGAGTAACAGAGTTTAGAGACAATGAAACAGGAGATACATTTCTCCAACGCGTTGATGCACTTTTGTACAAAGCTAAAGAGAGAGGACGCAATAGGGTTGAAGAGGGATAAAACCTTTTTTTGGCATGTGGCTTATATGTAATATAGTTGCTGTATAATTAGAAAATATGCAAAGTTAATTAAGGTGAAAAATGAGTTATAACTTCTATCTTCCACTCGCTGTTATCCTGATTCTGACTGTTCTCATTCCTTTTTTATTCCATTTGAGTCGCTACATCGGCGAAAAATCAAAATCTGATATGGGAATCAATCAAACCTATGAAAGTGGAATTAAAAAAACTTACAAAGACAGCTTTGAGCGATTTAATATCAAATATTACCTTGTCGCCATTATCTTCGTCATTTTCGATGTGGAGATTTTATTTATGTTTCCATGGGCTGTTACACTCAGAGAAACAAGCCTTTTTGGACTTGTAGAGATGTTTACCTTTATGATACTTTTACTTGCGGGACTCATTTATATTTACAAAAAAGGTGCTTTAAAATGGAGTTAAATAGCCCGTCACTCGAAGTGGCGATTACTACAACCCTTGATGAGGCGATTGGTTGGGCGAGAGAGTCTTCTCTTTGGCCGATGATTTTTGGAACTGCGTGTTGTGCTATTGAGTTTATGAGTGTGGCGGCAAGTAAATATGACATTTCCCGTTTTGGTGCAGAGGTGGTTCGTTTTTCCCCTCGTCAGGCAGATTTGCTCATCGTAGCAGGTACAATTACCTACAAACAAGCCCCGATTTTGAAGCAGATTTATGAGCAGATGAGTGAGCCAAAATGGGTTATCAGTATGGGTGCATGTGCATGTAGTGGTGGATTTTATGACAACTATACGACCCTTCAAGGGATTGATGAAATTATTCCTGTCGATTTGTATGTCGGTGGTTGTCCTCCACGCCCTGAAGCCCTTATAGACGCACTTTTAAGTCTGCAAAATGATTTAAGAACAAACAAATACAATCCTAATCGCCACAAAGATTTTAAAGGACGATTAGATCATGTCTGAGATAATTATAGTTCCACATGCCAAGATATACGCATATATTTTAGAAAAGTTCAGCGATGGTTTTAACTATCTCCTAGATATCACAGCTATAGATTACAGTGAATATATAATCAAACAAGAGGAAGATTTTGCCCTTGTTTATATTCTTCGCCATGAAAATTTTAAAGAACATTTGGTGCTAAAAACTTATCTGCCAGAACTAAAAATCGAAACAATCAGCGATGTTTTTAAAGGTGCAGATTGGCTGGAGCGAGAGGTGTATGACCAGTATGGCATTACATTTGTTAACCATCCAAACCTCAGAAGAATCCTCAATCATAAAGAGTTTATAGGGCATCCGCTTTGCAAATCCTACCCAATTACAAAAGGGCAATTCCTTTATGAAACTGATGATTTGCTCGATGAGATGAACAACCGACTTTTAAGTAAAAGTGTTGTGTGTAAGTTGGAAAGTGGTTCATTTAGCGAGTGCAACAAGGATTTGATGTTTCTCAATCTTGGACCATCGCACCCTGCAAGTCACGGAACAATCCGCACTTTTGTAGCCCTAGATGGCGAAACAATCGAGTGTGCTGTGAGTGAAATCGGCTACTTGCATCGCGGTTTTGAGAAGAGTTGCGAAAATCACACTTACAACCAAATCGTTCCCTACACAGACCGACTCAACTACTGCTCGGCAATCAGCAACAACATCGCTTTTGTAAAAGCGGTGGAAGAGATGTTAGGCGTTGCAATAAATGAGCGAATTCAGGCGATTCGTGTCATGCTCCTTGAACTCTCACGCATCGAAGACCATGTTGTCTGTTTGGCGGCGGTTTTGGTGGATATGGGTGGACTCACAAACTACTGGTACATGTATAACCCACGAGAGGATATTTACGATTTGCTCTCAAAACTGACAGGGGCGAGACTTACAAACTCATACATGCGTGTCGGTGGAATGGCAAATGATTTGTATGAGGGCTTTGAGGCGGATTTGCAAGAGGTTATTAAAAAAGTGCAGTACGGCGTTGCACAAACTTTGTCTCTCATTAAACACAACCGAATTTTCCATGACAGAACGCAAAATGTTGGTGTTATCAGTGCTGAAAATGCAATAAGTTACGCAATGACAGGTCCGAACCTCAGGGCTACAGGAGTTGCGTTTGATATGCGTAAAGATGCACCGTATTATGGTTATGAGAAGTATAAATTTGATGTAGTTGTAGGAAGTGTGGGCGATGTGTATGACAGAGTAATGGTTCGTTTTGGCGAGATTGATGAGAGCATAAAAATCATAAATCAAGTGATGCAAAATCTCCCTGAGGGTGAAATCAATGTCAAAAATGCTTCTATTGCTTTGCCAAAAAAAGAGGCAGTTTACACCACAATCGAAGGGGCGATGAACCAGTTTAAACTTACCTTCGAGGGTGTAAAAGTTCCTCTTGGCGAACATTACAGCTCCATCGAAGCGACAAATGGAGAGCTTGGATTTTTTATCGTGAGTGATGGAAGCGGGACACCTTATAAAGTTAAAGTCAAAGCTCCTTCCTTTACCGCAATGAGTGCTTACCCTGAAATCGTCGAGGGCGGACAACTTGCAGATGCGATTTTGACCTTGGGAAGTCTCAATATTATCGCAGGGGAGATGGATAGATGAGTTTTTCTTTTAACGAAACAAACAACCTCAAAATAGAGCTTTTATCAAAACGCTATCCGCAAAAAAAAGCGTTGATTTTGCCACTTTTATGGTTGGCTCAAAAGCAAGAGGGATTTATAAGCGAAGAAGCAATGGTAAAAATCTCTGAACTTTCCCACATGCCATACATGCACATTTACAGCGTTGCTTCGTTTTATTCGATGTTTAGATTAGTCAAAAATGAGAAAAAAGTGGTTGAAGTATGTCGCACACTTTCATGTGAATTAAACGGAAGCCAAGTGATTAAAAAACACTTGCTTGAAAATTATAGTGATAAGTATGAGATTTTAGAAGTGGAGTGCATGGGTGCATGTGGCGGTGCTCCGATGTGTACTTTAGAGGGAAAATATATCGAAAATGTAACACCCAAAATGTTGGATGAGGTTTTAAATGCAAACTAAAATCGTAAGTAAAAATTTTGAAATTCCACATGCCAACAGTTTGGAAGTGGCTCTAAAAAATGGGCGTTACACATCGTTAGAAAAACTTTTCACATATCAGCCACAAGAAGTAATTGACATCATCAAAACAAGTAATCTTCGTGGAAAAGGTGGCGGTGGTGCTCCAGCTGGAGCGAAATGGCAGTTGGCGAGTGATTTTGAGGGAAAAAAATATCTTGTTGTCAATGCCGATGAGAGCGAACCTGGCACTTTTAAAGATAGACAAATTATCTCCAAAGACCCACATTTGCTCATTGAAGGAATTATCTGCACATGCTACGCAATTGGTGCAAATAGTTCTTACATCTATGTGCGAGGCGAGTATGAGGAGTTTAGCGATATTTTGCAAATTGCCATTGATGAAGCCTATGCGAAAAACATTTTAGGCGATGAGGCAAAATATCCCGTTGAAATAACTATTCATAGAGGAGCAGGGGCGTATATTTGCGGTGAAAAATCTGCACTTTTAGAATCCCTCGAAGGTAATCGTGGGCATCCACGACTCAAACCGAAATCTCCTGAACCTGAGTTTTATTTCGGTGAACCGACACTTGTAAACAATGTTGAAACCATCGCATCCGTTCCTTTTATCATCGAAAATGGAGCAGAGGCGTACACTGCATACGGCACAGATTGCTCCTCAGGAACGCTTCTTTTTGCAATAAGCGGGCATGTGGAAAAAGCGGGAGTGTATGAAGCGGAGTTTGGTGTTGGCATGTGGGATTACATACAAAAGCTTGGCGGTGGAGTGAAAAATGGCAAAAAGTTAAAAGCTGTCATCCCTGGGGGTGCGTCCACTCCGATACTTCCTGCACATTTAGTGATGGAAGCAAAGCTGGATTATGAAAACCTAAAATCTCTTGGTTCAGCCTTGGGAACGGGTGGCATGATAGTTTTGGACGAAGATGTGTCTATGGTAAAAGCACTCAAAAATCTTCTCAGATTTTACCATCATGAGTCATGCGGACAGTGTACGCCTTGCCGTGAAGGAACTTCATGGGTCGATAAAACGCTCGATAAATTTATAAATAAAACTGCAACTTTGCAAGATTTAGAGGTTTTAAAATCGGTAAGCAAAAGCATGAATGGACAAACTATTTGTGTTTTTGCACCTGCGGCGAGCGGTGTCATTGATGGCTTTTTGAAACATTTTGAGAGTGAATTTTTGGAGTGTATCGTATGAAAATCCTAGTTGACAATACGCCAATTGAGTGCCAAGAGGGCGAACTTCTCATTGATGTCCTCATTAACAATGGCGTTGAAATTCCTCACTTTTGCTACCAGCAAGATTTGGGCATGGATGGAAACTGTCGTATGTGTATGGTAGAGATTAAAGGGCAAAAACGACCGCAAATCGCCTGTGATACTTTTGTGTGTGAAAACCTTGAAGTCTCCACGAAGAGCGAGAAAATTAACGAAGTTAAACGCTCCATTTTAGAGCTTGAACTCCTCAACCATCCCGTAGATTGTCCTATTTGCGACCAAGCGGGTGAGTGTAAGTTGCAAGATTATTACATGGATTATGGGCTGTATGAGAGCCATTTATGTACGCCAAAAACGAAAAAAGGCAAACATATCGACCTTGGTTCAAATGTCATGCTCGACCAAGAGCGATGCGTTTTATGTATGCGATGTGTTCGTTTTACTTCCAACATCACAAAAACGGGAGAACTTGGAGTCATCGGTCGTGGAGATAAGGCGAAAATTGCAGTTGCACCCAACCATCCGTTGAATAATTCCTATGCGATGAATGTCGTAGAACTCTGCCCTGTGGGTGCTTTGACTTCAAAAGATTTCCGATTTCAACAAAGAGTTTGGTTTTTGGACTCTGCAAAAAGTATCTGCCACGGCTGTTCTCGCGGATGTAATATTTTCATCGATTACAATGAAACAAAATATACAGATGAAAAAGTGTACAGATTTCGTGCACGAAGAAACAAAGAGATAAATTTATCCTTTTTATGCGACTTTGGAAGGTTGAGTTATAAAGAGTTGAATGAAAAATTTACTTCAAGTACTTGGCATGTGGAAACATTCAAAGAATATTTAAAAATTGAAAAAAAAGTGGCTTTAGCTTCGCCTTCACTAAGCCTTCAACAGCTCCAAGCCATCAAAGAGTTCTGTGAAAAAAATAGTATTGCACTTTATTCACTTCCTTATGTGGACGAGAGTTTCGGCGATGATTGGCTCAAAATAAATGACCGTAGTGCAAATTTTGCAGGTGTAAAAGAGCTTTTAATTTCCACATGCCAGAATGATTTTGAAAACTCTTTAAAAGATGCAAATCTTATTATAAATTTTGACCATAATCTTTTAAAATCCCACATGCCAGAAAATAAACAACTTCTCCATTTTAGCACCTCAAAATGCGACTATGGAACTGTCTATGCCATTGCAAATTTTGCCCATGAAAACGGTACCCTTATTAACTGCGACGGCATAAGACAAGAGTATTATGCAACCAAATACAGATGCGAAACACCAAGATTAGTAGAACTTTTAGAGGAGCTAAAATGAGCACGATTTTAATCCTTTTGCCCCTTGTTTTAACCATCCTCTACTCACTTGTTACAGTGCCGATTTTGGTTTGGATGGAGCGACGCATCGCCGCACTTATTCAAGACAGACTTGGGCCAAATAGATGTCACATCAACGGAATCCGTTTGGGTGGAATCATCCAATCAGTTGCAGATATGATGAAGTTAGTTTTTAAAGAGGAGTTTTTACCTTCGCACATTAAAAATAAATTTTACTACATGGTTGCCCCATCTATCGCCTTTATGAGTGCCTTTTTGACTTTTATGGTTATCCCTTATGCGGACAATATTACTATTGGCGAAGAGACTTTCCACATGCAGGCACTCCCGACAGATTTGGGTGTTTTGTGGTTTTTGGCTTTTGCTGGTTTGGGCGTCTATGGCATCATTTTAGGCGGTTGGGCAAGTCACAACAAGTATGCGATTTTAGGCTCGATGCGTGCGACTGCACAGGTTATCGGTTATGAAGTTGCGATGGGATTATCGCTTGTTTCGATGCTCATCACTTACGGAACGATAAGCCTCAACGAAATGGTGGCGTATCAATCACAAACTTTTTTTATCCTTCCTGCTTGGGGCATAGTTTTGCAACCACTTGCCGCGATTATCTTTGTCGTGACTGCATTTGCTGAGACGAATCGTGCACCTTTTGATGCGGCGGAGGGCGAGAGTGAAATCGTTGCAGGATACCACACCGAATATGGAGCGATGAAATTCGGACTCTTTTTTGTGGCGGAGTATATCGCTATGGCGGCTTCGGGTGCGTTAATCGTGACGCTCTTTTTGGGTGGCTATCAGCTTCCATACCTCACAACAAATGACCTTATCAATAATTTTGAGTTGGTACTCTGGCTCATCATCGCTTTTGCGGTTGTAACCTCTCTGCTCTTTTTGAGATGGATGAAAAAACATAATATTTTTGCTATGAGTGGACTCAATGAAACAAAGGTTTATACGACGGTTATTATCGCTTTTACGATTTTTGCCATCATTGTCATGTCCTACTACGCTTTAGGATTTGCACATGCTAGTGAAGTAGGCGTGATGCTTTTACAGTTTGCAATTTTTACAGTAAAACTCTTCTTTTTGCACTTTGTATTTATCTGGGTGCGATGGACTTTGCCACGATTTCGTTATGACCAAACGCAAAAACTAGGGTGGAATATCCTGCTTCCACTCTCGTTAGCGAACATTTTTATAACGGCGATAGTTGTTGTTTGGGTTAATTATTGAGCTTTTTATATAGTGGTAAAAAATTTTAAACATGGGGGCTAGAAATGCAAATATATGATACGCAAAGCCAAAAGAGTGCTTTTTTCATCTCTTTCATCTATTTTATTTTAGGTGTTATCTGGATTATAGTTTCTGATTATGTTGTCGCACATTTCGCTTATCATGCAGAAGAAGTTACGATGCTTCAAACCTATAAGGGATGGTTTTTTGTTTTTGTCACTACAGTTATTCTCTTTTTTTTAAGTTACAGATTTTTTCACGCAACACATTTGCAACATAGTGATAATCTTGAGCAAATTCTGCAACATCAAAAAAAACATGAGCAATATCTCCTAGAATCAAAAGAGAGTTTATATGCTCTCTCTCACATGGATTTGATAACTTCTTTACCAAACAGACTCCATTTGACTGAGGTTCTCACTGAAAAGTGTTTGCAAAAAGAGGTATTTTGTTTTATCTTTCTTGATCTTGATGAGTTTGGTATGTTGAATGACTCCTACGGTCACCATTTTGGAGATAAACTTCTGTTCGAAGTAGCAAAAGTGCTTCAAGAAGTTTTTAAATCTGATGTTTTTGTAGCACGGATGGGCGGGGATGAGTTTGGGATTATTATAGATACAAATGACAGAGCGGAAGTTTCTTCTTTACTGCAAAAATTGGATAACATTTTTAGTAAACCCTTTTCAATAGATTTGATTGATGTTTATATCACTGCGAGTTCAGGGATTGGTTTTTATCCTGAAGATGGTACAAACATGCAAGAGCTCTATCAAGCGGCAGATTCCGCGATGTTTAATGCTAAAAAATTGGGTAAAAATAGATTTAGTTTTTATGATTTGGCATTTAAAAAAGATGCGATAGCCTATACACAAATGGTGACAAACCTAAAACAGGCGATAAAAAACAGTGAACTCGAACTCTATTTTCAGTCTCAAAATGATGTGCCAAGCGGTAAAATATCTGGTGCTGAGGTTCTTTTGCGATGGAAGCATAAAGAGACAATGATACCACCAGATGTATTTATACCTCTTGCTGAGAAGAGTGGATTGATTATAGAGATAGGTGATTTTGTCCTTTTAAAAGCTTTTCAAACGGCTTATACATGGCATGAACTTGGCATACTCAAGGGAAAAATCGCTATAAATATATCAACGCGTCAACTTTTTCATCTGGATTTTATAAAAAATATTCAAAGTATGCTTCAAGAGACAAAATGTGATGCCTCTTGGATAGAGCTGGAAATCACAGAAAGCTATATTTTGGAAAAACCAAAATTGGCTATAGAATTGCTCCAACAGTTGAAAATATTGGGATTTTATTTGTCAATGGATGATTTTGGCACGGGCTACTCTTCACTTTCTTACCTGAAAAATCTTCCTATTGATAAGCTCAAAATTGATAGAAGTTTTATTACAAATATACAAAATGAGCCTAAAAATCAGATTATTGTCAAAACGACTATCTTTTTGGCAAAAGAGTTGCATATTCATGTGTTGGCAGAGGGAGTGGAGACAGAGGATGAGTTGGATTTTTTAGTACAAAATGGAATTGACTCTGTTCAAGGGTATTACTATACAAAACCAATGCCGATGGATGCGATGCAAAAGTTGTTTCAGGAGTGAATGATGGGAATTAAAGTTGTACAACGCCACGGGGGCACATTTATAGAGAAGATTTATCTTCATGCCATTTTTGGTGGGATGAAAACCACGCTGAAACATTTCACTGCAAACCTGAGTGATGCTTCTAATATTCCAACGATTTGTTATCCTGAACAACTTCCGCGAGATATTACTTCAAGATACCGCGGAGTTCATAGGCTCACACATAGAAAAAGTGACAATACGATAGCCTGTGTCGCTTGTTTTATGTGTGCGACAGCGTGTCCTGCGAAGTGTATCAATATCGTGGCAATTGCCCGTGAAGATGGCGTGGATGAGAAGATGCCAGAGATTTTTAACATCGATTTGCTTGAGTGTGTTTTTTGTGGCTACTGCGTGGAAGCGTGTCCATGTGACGCCATTCGTATGGATAGTGGTTTGTACTCAGTTGTTGGCGATAATAGAGAGAGTTTTATCTATGACAAAGCCAAACTTCTAAGCATCAAGGGAATATCAAAAGAGGAGTTTAGTCTTGCAAAATGAGATACTTTTTACCGTTTTAGCACTCATTGCGATTGTGAGTTCTATCGTTATGATTAGTGCACATCGACCGATTGATTCGGCTCTGAGTTTTATAGTTACGCTTATCAGCATTGCCGCACTTTTTGGACTTCTCAATGCTTCCTTTTTGTTTGTTGTGCAGATTATCATCTATGCAGGAGCGATTTTGTCGCTGATTCTGTTTATCATCATGTTTTTAAATATCAAAGATGAAAACTTGCCCGATGAGAAGTACAAAAACAGATGGTTACTTGCAACATCTGTGATTGTTGCTCCATTTTCAGCGATTTTGATTGATTTGATACTGCGAAGTGATATTGCTACAAACAGCGTTCCAAGTGAGAGTTTTGGAGGGATTAAAGATGTAGGTTTGATGCTCTTTAGCAAGTGGATTTTACCTTTTGAACTTGTTTCTATCCTCTTACTTGTAGCTCTTGTGGGTGCAGTTACCCTCTCAAAAAGGAGTGAATAGTGTTAAAAGCATATATGATTCTCTCAATTTTACTTTTTTCTATCGGCATTGTTGGGCTTATTAGCAGACGCAATATCATCGTGATTTATATGTCTATTGAGCTTCTTCTCAATGCGGTTAATCTCTCTCTTATCGCTATCAGTGCGGATTTAGCGGAGAGTTCAGCTCAGGTTATGTCGCTCATCATTATCGCCATTGCGGCTTCTGAAGCAGCACTATTTATGTCTTTATTTGTGGTGCTTTTTAGAAATAGAGCCTCTTTAGATGCGAATTTATTTAATATTTTAGGGGGCAAAAAATGAGTGTTTTAGCTATTTTGCTTCTTGCTCCGCTGGTGAGTGCATTACTTATTTTTTTAATCAATATACTATTTCCATATGCCAAGCAGTATCTTTATACTTTTTTTGCTTTGATGGGTTCTGGCGTAAGTGGACTTCTCGCACTTTATGTGGGTTACTACAGTTATTTTGAAAAAGAGGTGTTTATCTCGCATCTTTTTACATGGCTGAGTATTGGTAATTTCAGTATTGAAGTGGCTCTCAAAGCCGATGCTCTTGGCTCTTTTATGCTTTTGTTTGTAGCTCCTGTGAGCTTTTTGATTCATATTTATGCAACGGGTTATATGGACAAAGACAAAAGTTATGGGCGTTTTTTCGCATACTTTAATCTCTTTATTTTCTTTATGTTTTTGCTGGTTTTAGCGGATAATCCGATTATTATGTTTATTGGCTGGGAGGGCGTTGGGCTTACTTCGTATGCATTGATTGGATTTTATTTCAAAGATATCCAAAACACTTATGCTGGAAATAAGGCTTTTATAGTCAATCGTATCGGGGATTTTGGTTTTTTAAGTGCTTTGATGCTTCTCTTTTTGGAGATTCCTAGTGGTGGTTTTAGTTTTTCAAATATCTTTTTGAATCTTGCACAAATGGAGCCATCGAGTCTTACACTCATCGCATTTTTACTTTTTGTTGGAGCAATGGGAAAATCAGCTCAAATCCCTCTTTTTGTCTGGCTTCCCGATGCGATGGCAGGACCGACTCCTGTTTCAGCACTTATTCACGCGGCTACGATGGTTACAGCTGGTGTTTATATGGTGGCACGGTTTGCACCGCTTTACAACATGACACCAGAAATCTCACTTATCATCTCTTATGTTGGAGCATTGAGTGCCTTACTTGCTGCACTGATTGCGACAAGACAGTATGATATTAAGAAAATTTTGGCGTATTCTACGATGAGTCAATTAGGGTTTATGTTTATGGCACTTGGTGCTGGAGCCTATTCAACTGCTCTTTTTCATATGTTTACACACGCTTTTTTCAAAGCACTCCTTTTCATGGCAGCAGGTGCGATTATCGTGGCGTACCATCACAAGCAAGATATCCGTGAGCTTCGTGGAATCCAACTGCCAAAAATTTTTAAAATGATGGCAATCGCCTCTTTGACGATAGTAGCGATTCCACCTTTTTCAGCATTCTTCTCAAAAGATGCCATTATGGGTGCTTTGTTTGTGAATGGGCATGTGGGAATATTTATGATGGCTTTTGTGACTTCGATGCTCACTGCTTATTATATGTCTCGCATGATGTTTGTACTCTTTTTTAGTAAGAGCAAACAAGAGGCGATGGAGAGTCCAAAATCGATGCTTTTTCCGATGATGCTTCTTGCTATACTCTCTGTATTCGCAGGTTTTCTCAACTTTCCAGAGGTTTTTGGTGGTAATATGCATATCTCACATTGGCTTGGATTGCCAGATAGGGCAGTTTTAATTCCACATGCCAAAGAGTTGGCGTTGATGGGTATTAATACATTTTTTGTGCTTTTAGTCATCTACAATGCGTATAGAAAATATGCCTACACTGAGACAATTGTGACGCAGCACAATGATGGTCTTGTTGCAAATAAGTTCTATATTGATGCTCTCTATCAGAGATTTATTGTCGCTCCAATAGCAATTATCTCACACTTTTTTGAAAAATGGGTGAGTCAATTTTTGATTGACAATGCTATAAATTGGAGTGCTTTTGGTTACTTCAAACTAGGAGAAATTGTCGCTAAAGCTGAAAATGGAAATGTGCGATTGTATGCTCTGTATATGCTTTTTGGAGTTGTTTTTGGGTTTGTCTATCTCTACTGGTCACTAAGGGGTGCTTTATGAGTTTACTAAGTGCAATAATATTTTTGCCAATATTTGCGGCAATATTTCTCTTTTTTGTCCATTTGCATATTAATCTTGTCAAAATTGTTTATATGATTGTAACGCTCATAGTGGCGTATTTGGCTATGAAACTTTATATAGATTTTGATGCCTTCTCCTCAATACAGTTTATAGAACATCATGGGTGGATTGAGCAGTATGGGATTCACTATCATGTAGGTGTGGATGGTGTTTCTCTTGGGATTGTGATGATGAATGCACTTCTCATGCCCCTTGTTGCAATCGCACTCTATAAACAAAGAGATAAACGAGGGTATTGGATAAATCTGCTTTTTGTTCAGGGCGGGATTATGGGTGCAGTTTTGGCGTTGGATTTGATGCTGTTTTATCTCTTTTGGGAGCTTATGCTTTTACCGATATTTTTTATGATTGGTCTTTTTGGATATGGCAAAAACAATTTTATCTCTATGAAGTTTAACATCTACACCATTTTTGGTTCTTTGATGATGCTTCTCTCTATTTTATATCTTGCGGTGGAGCATAAGGAGCAGTTTGGCTTCTACTCTTTTGCACTTGAAGAGCTTAAAAATATTACACTCACAACGACAGAATCGCTTTTGGTTTTTAGTGGTTTTATGATTGCTTTTGGTATAAAAATACCGATTTTTCCATTTCACACATGGTTGAGTGACACCTACCGAAGTGCACCGATGGGGATTGTTATCGTGATGTCGGCTTTGATGGCAAAGCTTGGAACGTATGCGATATGGAGATTTTTATTTACTCTACTCAATGAAACTTCGCAAGAGTTAGCTCCCTATTTTATTTGGCTTGGGCTTTTTGGGCTTATCTATTTTGGAATTTCTGCAATTAGTCAAACGCACCTCAAGCGGATGTTTGCACTCTCCTCGGCATCGCATCTTTCTTTAATCGTGGTGGGATTTTTTATCTATAACACCTATGGGCTTATTGGTTCATCTTACTTTATCGTTGCACATGCCCTCTCTTCGGCGGCTCTGTTTTTGATGGTGGCGATGATGTATGAGCGGGTGCAAACCTACACGATTGATTCTCTTGGAGGCATTGCAAAAGTTGCACCACTCTTTGCTCTTTTCTTTGCTTTTTTTGCTTTGAGTATAGTCGGAGTTCCGCTTACTGCTGGATTTGTGGCAGAGGTTCTCATCATTTTGGGAGCATTTGAGTATGACACGCTCATAGGATTTTTTGCGGCAACTTCACTTCTTATTCCAATGCTTTTTATGTTCAAAACTATCAGCAAAGTTCTTTATGGCGAAACAAATGAGAAAACGCAAAACTTTCAAGATTTACGAGCACATGAGCTTGTGGCAATCATTCCACTCGCACTGCTTATCTTGGCAATGGGAATTTTCCCAAACTACTTTATCCAAAAAATTGAACCCACTGCAAAAGCGTTTGTAGATAAAAAAGAGGCGGTGTATTATGAGTAATACATTTATTGCACTGGCTGTTCCCGCACTTTTACTCTCTAGTGCTATTTTTATTTTGCTTTTTGGGCTTAGTTCTTACTACACCAAAAACAGAGGGTATTTCATCACTTTAGCAACACTTTTTGTTTCTTTTATTTTTGCATCATTGGGCATTGGCACGAAGTTTAGTATGGAAATTTTGCCTCAAATATTTAACTCGATGGTTGTGTATGACACTTTTGCAGCGACCTTTATTTCGCTCTTTTTGCTAGGTGGTTTTTTGACTTTGGCAATTGCTAAATCTTTTGTCGATAAAACAGATTTTTTTACGCATGAATCTTTTGTTTTACTTTTGTTTTCGCTCTTTGGCATGGTCGTTTTAACAATGGCAAACGAGCTTCTCACAGCATTTATAGCCCTAGAAATCGCTTCGATGTCAGTTTATATTTTGGTAGGACTCAACAGAAATTCGCTCAAAGCCTCCGAAGCATTTTTCAAATATCTCTTGCTTGGTTCGTTTAGTGCCTCTTTTTATCTCCTTGGAATGATGCTTATTTACGCTCAGGCAAAAAGTACAAATCTTGATGCAATTGCAGAGTATATTCTCCACACTGAGCTTCACTCTCAGCTCTTAATCCTTGCTGGAAGTATGCTTATCATGATAACCATCATGTTTAAAATCGCGGCAGTTCCTTTTGGTGCTTGGGTTTTAGATGTGTATGAAGGTGCATCTTTGCCAATTACTGCATATATGGCTGGTGTTTTTAAAATCGCAATTTTTGCTTTTACTCTGCGGGTTTTCTTGCAAGACTATATTACTTTTGATAGCGTGTATGACCCGCTCATCATCGGCGGTGCGGTTGTAACGATGGCTGTTGGTTCACTTTTAGCGGTTATTCAAACAAGTGTCAAAAAGATGTTGGCGGCTTCTTCGGTTGTTCATAGCGGATATATTCTCATCGCTTTTGCTTCCATAGGTGAGGCAACTGCAAGTGCGGCAAGTGCGATTATTTTCTATCTTTTTGCCTATTTTATCAGTGCCATAGGTGCTTTTGGAGTGCTGAGTTACATCAGCAAAGGGAGTGATAAACTTATCCAGTATGAAGATTTGAACGGTCTGGCAAAAACCCGTCCAATCATCGCAGCTTCGCTTACGATTTTTATGCTCTCTTTTGCAGGATTTCCTTCTACTATTGGCTTTATAGGAAAGTTTTATATCCTCACTTCAGCGATAGAAGCGGGATACACAGCTCTCGCATTTTTTGGAGCAATAACGGCATTTATCTCGATTTATTACTATTTCAAAGTCATCGCACACCTCTATTTCAAAGAAGCCGAGCATGTGGAAGTTCACTACGGTTATAAAGTTTCCTTAGCTTTTATCGTGATTTCTGCTCTGGTCGTTCTATGGGGCGGAGTTGGAACATCGCTTCTTTTTGATATCCCCGGCATAAACGAGCTTAATGCAATAAGTAAATACGCTGTGGAGTCGTTGGGGTTGTAAAAATGTTTCATTTCCACATGCCGAAGAAAGAAGTTTGGCATGTGGAAATATTTTTGATGCGATTTTTTAAATTAACTCTCTTTCTATAATTGCTTTGATCATTGGCATATTTATTCTTAAAACATCCTCTATAATCGAGTCATCAACGCTATCATAATCATGAGCGATAAAATTTCTAACGGCACTGATACCTTTTAAATCATTGCTAGAAAACTTCTCAAGTACATCAAAAGCATTATCGTCTTTGAGTTTACTAAATTGTTCAGCGATTTTTATGATGTGCATTCTTATGGCTGGTTTGAGTATTTTATCTTCGATGGCTTGAGTGATTTTGAACTCTACGCTATTTAAAATGAACTCTATATCATCAATCGAATTTTTAATATTTTTGAGTCTTTGTTGTGGGCTAGACATAAATAAGCTCTTTTTTGATTTGTTCAATCAACTCTTTGTTACTTGAGTTTAAAGATACTAAATCAATTTTTTTATGAAAAACTTTCTCTAACTCTTTTTTTATAGCATCGATGCGTAAAAGTTTAGAAAAGCCATCACTATAGTTTTCACTGAATTTTTGATGCTCCAAACTATAGGCTAAATCAATATCGCTAAACTTATTGTCAGTACCTCTAGCACACGAGCCAAAAATACCTACGATACTAAAACCCTCATTCGCATAAAGCTTTTTGTATTTTGAGAGAGTTGCTATAAGAGTTTCTAAGTTCATCAGAAGCCTTGAGTTGAAAATTTATTATCAAAAATTATACCATAAGCAAATCTCTATTTTCTTTCTCAAAAAATAACAACATTTTCTTTTCCACATGCCAAGTACCTCTCAAAAACTATATTTCTATCCCCAACCAAACTCCAATTTCATCCAAAAATAATAAATAACGAATTAAGCCAAGATATATATATATATATATATCTTGTTTCCTGCTTAAAAAAGTAGAGTAATTTTATAAAAAGGAAAAGAATGACAACAAAAGAACTTGAGAGAGCTGCGAAGATAGCTTGGCATAATTTTAATATAGATACTTCCAAATTGGAAACATATCAGGATATAAACTGGTACATAAAAGATTTTAAAATTGGAAATCATAAATTTCAAGATACACTAGAAGGTTTTAGAGCTTATTTTGTGATGCAAATGACTAACCCAGGGATATATAAGGATCAAAAGATTAGTAAACAAAGAGCAGAAGATTATATTAAGGACATTATATGAAAACCCTAACCCTCTCCCTCCTCTGTGCAGGATTATTCAGTACCGTTGCCATGGCAGAAGATATGTGTAATGCCACTTATCGAGCAGGTAATTACACCCAATCCGAACAATGTTACATCAAACAACTCAAAAAAGAGCGGTCGTTTAATAATCTTTTTCGTGCTGGAACATCACTTGCAAATCAAGAACGCTATAAAGAAGCACTCCCTTATTTTACAGAGGCGGAGAAAAAAGCATCATCATTAAATGAATTTGGAGGAGTTTATAGTTATCTTGGAATGACTTACTATAAATTAGGTAATTCAAAACAATCATACCCTTATTATATGAAACAATTAGATATAACCCTGAAATTAGGGAATATGAATAATATAGCTAAATCCTATAATAATCTTGCAGTATATTATATGGAAGAATCTCAGTTCGAAAAAGCACTTGAACATTACGAAAAATCATTGAGCTATGAGGAAGAATCTGAGAAAGGAAGTAGTTATTATAACATTGGAAGGCTTTATACAAAAATTAGTGATATTAAAAAAGCAGAAGAGATGTACCTCAAAGCTATTTCAAACGATGAAAAATTTGGACACTACTCAGAGCTTGGGTTTCATAAGAGTAATTTAGGAATTTTTTATATTAATCAATCACGGTTCGATGAAGCAAAAATGGTACTGAATGAAGCACTTGTTATTGCTAAAAAACAAGGACTGAGAGAAACAGAAGATGATACATTGAAAGCACTTTTGGAGATAGAACAGATAAAAAAGGCTAAAAAATGAAAAAAATAATCATGAGTTTGGTGTGTTTGAGTATAGGTGCATTTGCCGCAGAACAAAACAGTAACTACTACATCGGCTACAACAGCGGTGTTGTAAACTCCACAGATGATGGCTACTTTGGCGGAAGTGAACACTTGTCCAATGTAGTTGGAAACAGCGGTATAAGAAATGAAATAGAACTAGGTTTCAAAAACGATTTCAAAAACAAAGATGATATGACAGCAAATGTATTTTTCTACGG
>JAABQD010000010.1 GCA_011391635.1 Sulfurimonas sp.
CCTCACAATAAAATTATCCTACTTCTTTAAGCAGGAAATCAGATTATATATATATATATATATATATATATCTTGGCTTAATTCGTTATTTATTATTTTTGGATGGAATTTGAGTTTGGTTGGAGATGGAAATGTGGTTTTTGGGAGGTGCTTGGCATGTGGAACTTACTTTTGGAAGCGATGGCTTGCCTTCGCTGTGATGTCTTAAAAGTAGCGGTTTTCAAACACTCTCATACCGAAGGCAAGCCATCGGTTCCGAAAAGTACTTAAAAAGAGTATTTCAACCCAAGATTACATTTGTACGATACCGCTTAGTGCTACATTTTTACAGTTTTTAGAGCAAACGAGAAACATTCAGTATTGTGAGTTCTATTGTTGAAAGGGATTTACTATTCTTAGTCTATTTTCTATGAGTAAATCATGGTGCATATCTTCGCTATAGAGAAGTGTGCATTTATTTTCAAGAGCTGTTGCGATGATAAGAGAATCATAATATTGAAGATTATATTTGTCTTTGATACGAATAGCTTTGATTTGTGTAGAGATATCAAATCCTACAATATTTATAAGGGAATCAAGTTCCAGTAAAGCATCTTCTACCTGATTGGAAGAGAGCTTAAACTTTTTAAAAAGGATGTTTGCAAGTTCATTTATAACTTGTTTCGAAATTATAACAGTGTCATCTATACCATCGATGAGCGACAAAGCAACTAACTGCTTGTGCGGTTCATCTTCAGAAAAAGCATAAATAATGATATTTGTATCTAAAAAACTTTTATCTTTCATTTGCGTCATCTCTATTAAATTTGAAACCTTTCGTTTTTAATGAAATAGAGCTAAGTTTACGCGGTGTTTTCATTTTTTCGCTATTTTCGATACTTAATTTCACATCAGACTGTGGAAGATTATTTAGAAAATACAATACTTTATCAACAATTGTGTCATTTATTTCGACTCTTAAAGTTTGCATAAAATCACCTCTTTGTTATTTATATGGCGATTATACTCAAGCTTTGCTAAATATGTCAAAAAAGAGGTGTCAGCTTGGCATGTGGAAATGAAAACATTACTATTTTTCGAGAAAGAAAATAGAGATTTGCTTAGAGTATAATTTTGCAATATTTTCTTAAAGAAGAGTTATTATTTATTACAGTACAATTTCACTCATGATGAATTATCCAAAAGTTCTACGAGAACACAACCTAAAAGTCACACCTCAGAGATTAGCGATAGTAGATGCCCTCTACTCGTATGGTCATATGAATACTGAGTCGTTATATACGCTGATGTTGCAAAAATTTCACTCCATCTCTCTTGCTACAATTTATAAAAATATCAATCTCATGCTCGAGTGCAATTTTTTGCAAGAGGTAAAACTTCCACATGCCAAGTCTGTTTACGAACTGACAAAAACTTCTCACTCTCATCTTTTATGCAAAAAATGTGGTGCGATTGAAGATGTTGTGGTCGATTTAACACCCTTTGTGGATGCAATATCAAAAACAAATCAGTTTCAAATCGACAAAACAGACTTCGTACTCTCAGGCAATTGCAAAAACTGTCAATAATTTTAATATCCCCTCAGAACTCTTTTTGTATAATCACGCATTAAATTTTCCCAGAAGGAATACCATGCGTGGTTATAAAATTTTTGCAGGTTCTGCAAGTGTTGATTTTGCAAAAGAAGTTTGTCAAATCCTCGATGTTCCGTTGGCTAAGGCTGATATAAAAAGATTTAGTGATGGCGAGATTTCTGTACAAATCGCCGAGAGCGTTCGTGGTCGCGATGTATTTATCATCCAATCTACGGGTGCACCATCCAATGACAACCTCATGGAACTCCTTATCATGACAGATGCACTTCGTCGCTCTTCTGCAAGTAGTATTACAGCGGTTGTTCCATACTTTGGTTACGCAAGACAAGACCGCAAAGCTGCACCTCGTGTACCTATTACGGCAAGATTAGTTGCAGATATGTACGAAACAGCAGGGATTGGTCGTGTTGTAACCATCGACCTTCACGCTGGGCAAATCCAAGGTTTTTTCAATATTCCTGTGGATAATCTCTATGGCTCAGTAACATTTGAAAACTATATCAGAAGCAAAAATCTCAAAAATCCTATCATCGCTTCTCCAGATATCGGTGGTGTGGCAAGAGCAAGATACTTCGCTTCTCGCATGGGCTTAGAGATGGTTATCGTCGATAAACGCCGTGAAAAAGCAAATGAGAGTGAAGTAATGAACATTATCGGTGATGTCAAAGGCAAAGATGTTATTATGATAGATGATATGGTGGACACAGCTGGAACAATGGTAAAAGCTGCAACAGCCCTCAAAAACAAAGGTGCAACTTCTGTTATGGCATGTGCAACGCATGGAGTTCTCAGTGGTAAAGCGTATGATAATTTGGACACGGGTGAACTCGATGAGCTCATCATCACAAATACGCTCTCGTGCAAAAGCCATGAAAAAATCATTGTTTTAACTGTTGCACCTCTTTTTGCTGAAGTAATTCGCCGTGTCTATCACAACGAAAGTGTTAATTCACTTTTTGCATAAAAAATTATATATTTTAGAGGAAACTCATTGAAAAACATTCGAAACTTTTCTATTATCGCACATATCGACCATGGTAAGAGTACCTTAGCCGACCGTATCATCCAAGAGTGTGGTGCAGTAAGTGAAAGAGAACTTACAAAACAGATGATGGATACTATGGATATCGAGCAAGAACGCGGTATCACTATCAAAGCACAAAGTGTGCGACTGGATTATGTCAAAGATGGAGAACACTATATTCTCAATCTCATCGACACTCCAGGGCATGTGGATTTCTCGTATGAAGTAAGTAAATCTTTGGCTTCAAGTGATGGTGCGTTGCTTATCGTGGATGCTGCTCAGGGTGTTGAAGCACAAACGATTGCCAATGTCTATTTGGCTCTGGATAACAACCTTGAGATTATTCCCGTAATTAATAAAATCGACCTCCCCGCAGCTGATCCGATGAAAGTAGCAGAAGAGATAGAGACAAGTTTAGGCATTGATGCAACAGACGCACTTCTTATCTCAGCAAAAACTGGTGTCGGCATCCGTGAACTCATAGATGCGATTGTAGAGCGTGTTCCCGCTCCAGTAGGCGATGAAAATGCAACAACAAAAGCGATTATTTACGACTCTTGGTTTGACCAATATATGGGTGCTTTGGCTCTTGTTCGTGTCTTTGATGGCTCTATAAAAAAAGGACAGCTTGTGAGACTTATGAGCAACCTTGAAGAACATCAAGTGCTTGATTTGATGTATCCGCATCCACTCAGACGACAAAAAACAGAGAGTATCAAAAGTGGCGAAATCGGTATCGTTGTGCTTGGACTCAAAGATGTCGGTGTTATCAATGTTGGCGATACTATCACAGATGCAAAAAATCCAGCAGCAGAGCCAGTGGGGACTTATGAACCTGCAAAACCTTTCGTTTTTGCTGGAATTTATCCGATAGATACAGACATGTTTGAAGAGCTTCGTGATGCACTCAACAAACTTAAAATGAATGACAGTTCACTCTCTTATGAACCAGAGACTTCCATAGCACTTGGTTTTGGTTTTCGTGTAGGTTTCCTTGGAATGCTTCACATGGAAGTTGTAAAAGAGCGACTCGAGCGAGAGTTCGGACTTGATTTGATAGCGACTGCTCCGTCTGTTGTGTATCATGTCTATCTTACAAATGGTGAAATGATTGAGGTACAAAACCCTTCGGAACTTCCACCTGTCAATCACATCAGCAGAATTGAAGAGCCGTATGTCAAAGCGACAGTTATCACTCCAAGTGAATATTTAGGCAATATTATTACTCTTCTTATGAACAAAAGAGGTATCCAAGACAAGATGACTTACCTCAATCAAGACAGAGTCATGCTTGAGTATTCACTCCCAATGAATGAAATAGTTGTTGGCTTTTATGATTCACTTAAATCCATCTCCAAAGGGTATGCTAGTTTTGATTATGAGCCAATCGCTTTTCAAGAGGGCAATCTTGTAAAACTCGATGTCCGTGTAGCAGGAGAAGTCGTAGATGCACTCAGCGTCATCGTTCCTATCACACAAGCCGATTCTCGTGGTCGTGCATTGGTAAAAAATATGAAAGAGATAGTTCCTAGACAACTCTTTGAAGTCGCTATCCAAGCCTCTTTAGGCAACAAAGTCATTGCAAGAGAAACTGTCAAATCTATGGGCAAAAATGTAACCGCGAAGTGTTATGGTGGAGATATTACGCGTAAGCGAAAACTCCTAGAAAAACAAAAAGCTGGTAAAAAACGGATGAAGTCCATCGGAAAAGTTCAATTGCCTCAAGAGGCTTTTATGTCTGTTTTAAAAATGGATTAACAAAAAAGATGCGATGTGTGTTGTGTGAGGGCTTATCGCTTGAACACATCTGCTCAACATGCCAAGAAATTTACCTCACGCCGTCCCTTCACAAACGAAAAATTTTTCATGATATCGAGGTCATCTCGTTTTATAATTATGATGAAATCAAAGAGTTGCTCTACACAAAACATACAGATTTAGGCTTTTACATCTACTCGCTTCTGGCAAAAAAAAGTTTCAAACTCTTTGCAAATAGCTTCCAATTTCCAAATCTTGTCGCTTCAATAGCAATTGATGACCATGTACGAAGTGGATATTCTCACACAGCGATTCTCAACAAGGAGCTTCAAAGTCAATATATCAAGCCCTATTTCAACACGCTTAGAGATAAAAATCAAGTCAGTTATGCAGGAAAAAGTAGAGAATTTCGACTCCTCCATCCAAGAAATTTTGTATTCAAGAACTTTAAAGAAAAAGATGTGATACTCGTAGATGATATCGTGACAACTGGTTTAACATTTACACATGCCATAAACTCTATGAACAAAAACAATAAAAATGTACTTGCATGTCTGGCTTTGGCAGACGCAAGTTTTAAACACTAATATCAAGGATAGTGAATGAAAACACTTTTTTTACTTCTTTTGCCACTTTTGCTTTTGGCTCAAATGCTCCAAGTTGGCGACACTGTAAAGGAAGTCTCACTCAAATCACAACACGACAAAGAGTATATACTCAAAAAAGATGGCATGTGGATTATTTGCTGGGACAAAGTACAAACAAGCATTGCCAATGAGTATTTCAAAGCATTCCACATGCCAACAGATGTTAATCTCATCGTGGATCTCTCCCAAGCTCCAGAGGGAATTTTAAATCTTTTTATCCTTCCAAGAATGCGAAATTATGAGCATCCTATACTTCTAAGCTACGATGAAGCGTATAATCTGACACTTCCTTACCAAGAAAATCATCTCACGCTTCTCTCTATCAAAGAGAGCAAACTCCTCAAAATAGAGTTTATCGAGGATGAAAAAGAGTTCAAAAATAAACTTGATACAAGTAGACTAAAGTAACTTTACAAAAATAACTAAATATACTCTTGACATTATTACACTCAATATGTATAATAACGCCATCTTTTAAATAAGGAGTATAAAAACGATTATGTCACAACAATCCAACGAAGAATTACAGACAGAACCCCTCAAAGAAGAGGCTCATAAAGAGATAAATTCGGATGAAGCTTTGGCTGAAGCTGTTGCTGTAGAAAATGAGTTCGACCTCTTGCAAGAGGAACTTGCAGCATTAAAAGATAAATATGCTCGTGTTCATGCTGATTTTGATAATATCAAAAAAAGATTAGAGAGAGAAAAATATACTGCAGTAGAGTATTCAAACGAAAAATTTGCGAAAGATATGATTCCCGTGATGGATTCACTTCAAATGGCGATAGCTTCCGCATCATCCAATGCAGAACCTAGCGAATTGATAGAAAAGATAAAAGAGGGAATGGCGTTAACACTTAAACAATTAACGACTTCTTTAGAAAAGCATGGTGTTACAATGGTTTCACATGATGAGCCATTTGATCCAAATATCCATAATGCAATTCAGAGTGTTGATAGTGATACAGTCGAGAGTGGGCAGATTGTGCAAACTTTTCAAACGGGTTACAAATATAAAGAGAGACCTTTGCGTGAGGCAATGGTAGTAGTTGCGAATTAATTACTAGAACGATATTTGGAACAAAGTCCCAAATATCTACGCTGACGCCGCTAAGGCGACTAAAGCTTGACTCTTGCGAGTCAGAATAAAAAAATAAATTAAATTAAGGAAATAATATGTCAAAAGTAATAGGTATAGATTTAGGAACAACAAATTCATGTGTAGCAGTGTATGAGGGCGGTGAGGCAAAAATCATCCCAAATAAAGAGGGAAAAAATACAACGCCTTCAGTTGTTGCATTTACAGATAAAGGTGAAGTTTTAGTAGGAGACCCTGCAAAACGCCAAGCAATCACAAACCCAAACAAAACTATCTCTTCAATTAAGAGAATTATGGGTCTTATGATGAATGAGGAGAATGCAAAAGCAGCACACGATAAGGTAACTTATAACATCGTAGATAAAGATGGTATGGCAGCTGTAAATGTAGATGGAAAAGTATATACACCACAAGAAATTTCAGCAAAAATTTTATCAAAACTCAAAGCAGATGCGGAGAGCTATTTAGGTTCAACTGTAACAGACGCAGTTATCACTGTTCCAGCGTACTTCAATGATGCACAAAGAAAAGCGACAAAAGATGCTGGAACAATCGCAGGACTGAATGTTCTTCGTATCATAAACGAGCCAACAGCGTCTGCACTTGCGTATGGTTTAGAGAGTAAATCTGAGGAAAATGTACTTGTTTATGACCTTGGAGGCGGGACATTCGATGTTACTGTTTTAGAGATTAGTGATGGTACTTTTGAGGTTCTCTCAACAGATGGTAATGCATTTTTAGGTGGAGATGACTTTGATAACAAAATCGTTGATTACCTCAATGCTGAGTTCAAAAGCTCACACGGCATCGACCTCAAAAATGACAAAATGGCTCTTCAAAGATTAAAAGATGCTGCTGAAAATGCAAAAAAAGAGCTTTCAAGTTCAACTGAAACTGAAATCAACTTGCCATTTATCACGATGACAGAAGCTGGACCACAACACTTGGTTCTTAAACTTACTCGTGCGAAATTTGAGGGAATGATTGAACCACTTATCAAAGAGACGATTGACCATATCAAAACAGCGATGAAAGAGTCTGGTTTAGATAACAACGCTATCAAAGAGATTATCATGGTAGGTGGTTCTATCCGTGTTCCTCTTGCACAAAAAATGGTTTCAGACTATTTTGGTGGCAAAAACCTAAATAAAAGCGTAAACCCTGATGAAGTTGTAGCTGCTGGTGCTGCTATCCAAGGGGGAGTTTTAAGAGGAGATGTTAAAGATGTTCTTCTTTTAGATGTTACTCCTTTATCACTCGGGATTGAGACTTTAGGTGGCATTGCTACTAAAATCATTGAAAAAGGTACAACGATTCCAGTAAAAAAATCTCAAGTTTTTTCAACTGCGGAAGATAACCAACCAGCTGTAAGTATCTCAGTTGTTCAAGGTGAGAGAGAGTTTGCAAAAGATAACAAATCACTAGGTCTTTTTGAACTAGGAAACATCGCAGCAGCTCCAAGGGGTGTGCCTCAAATCGAAGTAACTTTTGACATCGACGCAAACGGAATTTTAACTGTTAGCTCAACAGATAAAGGAACAGGCAAATCTCAATCAATCACAATTTCTGGTTCGTCTGGACTAAGTGAAGAAGAGATTAACAAAATGGTTCAAGATGCTGAAGCACACAAAGCGGAAGATTCAAAAAGAAAAGCACTCGTTGACCTTAAAAATCAAGCAGATGCACTTATTGCTCAAACTGAAAAATCACTCACTGAAATCGGTGATAAAATCACGGCAGATGAAAAAGTGGCTATCGAAAAAGCAATCAGTGAACTCAAAGATACACTCAAAGATGACAACTCTACAAAAGAGCAAATCGAAGCAAAAGTAAAAACTCTTACAGAAGCAAGTCATAAAATGGCAGAGCAAATGTACAAAAAAGAGGAAGGTGCTTCAGCAGGTGAAGCAGATACGAAAAAGAAAAAGCAGGATGACGACGTTATTGATGCTGAGATAGAATAAGCAATTATTCTCTCTCAACTTCCACATGCCAAAAATCTTGGCATGTGGAACTATTTTTTATAATATTTAAAATCTTCTTGTACTTTTTCTCTTGCATGTGCAAAATCCATTATCTCTCCACCAAACTTAGCTTGAAACTCTTTTGCCATTGCTTCTTCTAAAAAAGCATATTTACTCACTTGAGTCATCGTGCCTCTTTTAGAACTTCCAACCACATAATATGCCTTTGTCACATCAATAAACTGGAGTGAAGTTACATCGACAACTTTTGGATTTTTTAGCTCTACACCCTCGCCTAAATGCTCTTCAAGACAGTGTAAAGAGCAGTATTGAATATTTTTACCATCATGTATGGCAGCATGATTTGTTTTGTAAAACTTTACCAAATCCATTCCACATCTGACACACTGTCCTTTTTGTGCACCCTCTTGCAAAAGCGTCGCATCCGATTTTTTCACACTTTGAAAAATCTTGTTTGGAGTGCATTCACTCTTTTGCGTTGCACACCCTAGCAGCAATAAACCCATAACCATAGCACCTAATATCTTTACCATACACATTCCTCAATTTATAATGTGAAGATGATAGCAATTATTTATTACATAATTGTTAAATTGACTATAATTGCGTACATATTCAAAAAAAATGGGGATAAAATGCAAGAAAAAATAAAACACTACGCCAAAGAAACACTCCTCTTTTTTGTTCTGCTCACACTTATTGCAAATGTTTTGAGCCTTTACAAAAGTAGTGATGTAAATAAAGAGCCTCTTAAAATGGATTCAATTACGCTTATCAAGAATCAAAACTATCAACTTCCACATGCCAAGCCTATTCTCATCCATTTTTGGGCATCATGGTGTCCAACCTGCTCTCTTGAAGCATCCAACATACAAAAAATTTCCGAGCATTATGAAACAATTACTATTGCTGTAAAATCTGGAAGTGATGCAGAGATACAACAATTTTTGCAAGAGAGAAATTTAAACTTTCAAGTTGCCAATGATGCGAATGGTATCTATGCCAATAGCTTCAAAATAGCTGCATTTCCGACAACACTCATCTATGATAAAGAGAAAAATTTAGTTTTTAGTGAAGTTGGTTATACATCAACTTTAGGGTTATATCTTAGAATGTGGTGGAGTAGTTTATAAGAGGAAAAAATGAGTATTGGCATGTGGAAATAAATTCCACATGCCAACTTCAAAAAAGAGTATTACGATTTAATTGTTACCGCATACGCTTTATCAGAAAGTGGTACCCAAGGGCGTTTGAGATGTTTCGGGCGACGGATTGTTGAATTTTCATCCAATCCTCTTGTGAGCTGATCTCTCCATCCTTGATATACTTTAAAGTTATTTTCATAATTAACATGAATATCACCTATTTTATCCCCTTTTTCTGCAGGTTCTAAAATAACTTTTTGGTGCCAACAATGCATACCAGAAATAGGGTCTGGGTGTGGAGCTGCCACAGCATTTTGCCATGAACCACTTAAACCATCCCACCAAATATTTCCACTATCTCTGTTATAATCAGCAAATCTTTCAGTATGGAAAGGTTTAATTCCCTCAACATATTTAAGTTTACCCTCTTTTCCATCCATCTGAAGTTCAGCAGTTGGAACACCGAAACTATTGATTCCACTTGTGCCGTTATACCCTTCGATGATAATTTGTGCACCCTCTTTACCTACATTTTCTGGTGTATGAGCCATAAATTTAGGGTCATTCATATTTCTAGTCACTGGTTGTGAATCTACTTTACCATCTGTTACACCATTAGGGATTGTTACATGGTTAGTAAGTTTCCATCTACCGCCGTGGTGTGAACAAGCAAGAGTTCCAGGTAAAACACCCTCAGTTGGAACTGCCATTGCCACAAAATAGCCTGATTCAAGACCTGTTAAACTATCTACAATTTTTACACGAATTGCATCACCGCGTTTAAATCCTTGACGTGCTGCATCCCCAGTTGAAATCCAAATCGGATCATGATTTTGAGAAATTTCCATCAAGTGTTTTGAGTTTGCTGAACGCGTATGAATATTATACGGCAAACGGAAAACAGTATTGAGTGCATACGAATTTTTCTCTGTCATAAACGAGTGATTTACATGAGAAACGATATGTGTCATCTTCTTTTTCTCTGCATCATTTCTTGGATAGAATGGAATCGCATACTCTGGCCATTTCCAATCATCAGCCAACCACTCACAGAAGAAGTCAAGTTTTTTATCTGGTGTTGCAAAACCTTCCATTTTCACGCCATCAATCTCAATGCCCATCGGTGTTTTTTTACCATCATGCTCAGCCGTCATAACACCTGTACGCGGGTTGATATGTACATGGCTTTTCTCATATTTATGTCCGTGAGAGATGTAGTTTTCACCATCATCTTTTATCACTCTTTCTTGAGGAGAATAAATATTGTTCTCTTCCATCCATGCACCATGGTCTCTTAAGTATTCATACACTGGAAACTCAGAATTTTTATATCTTGCATCTGCCAAAGCTGTTGCTTTAAGATTTGGTAAATTATCACCAAATGCTGCATCGTACCACTCAGCAATTGTCACTGGTGTACCTGGAGTTTTTTTAGATTCCCACATTTTTTTGATGCCAAGTCTGCCAGTTGGGTCAATGTAATTCACACACATTTCAAACCAGAACTCATTATCTTCCCAAACTTCACCAAGACCAGCTTTAATATGTGCCTCAAGCGTAGCTCGTGCAGGATTTTTAGCTTTCCATCCCATTTTTTCTAAAGCAACACGAAGAACTGGTTGACGGAATGATGTCCATCTTGCAGGCATTGTAGCTTCAGAATGTTGGTCATGTCTTTCACCTGCAAGTCCCACTGGCAGGATATAATCCATATACCAGTTTGTCTCACTCCACACAGGAGAGAGGTTCATCGTAAGTTCCATCTTAGATTCATCTTTAAGTGTATCTATCCATCTAAATCCATCCGGATTAATCCATACAGGATTGTACATACGAGGGATATACACGGAGAGTTTTTTAGGAACTGTTAGTCCTTTTGCTATCCACTTGTTCTGCCACTCTGTATCGCTAAGAAGGTGTGGTAAAAGATACGACATCTCATACGAAGAGAGAGGCCACTCTGGTGGATATGTAAGTTCATTATAAACATCCACTTTAGGAATATTTGCACCACGCATACCTTGACCAACCGTAGCACTTCCACCTTTTCCTGAAACCGAAATAACATGCCAGTGATGGAAAAATGTACCACCCTCTGGTCCGATTGCTCCACGAAGAGCCAACGAGAGGTATCCTGTACGACCACTCATCCAACCACCACGATTTCCAGCAGCAGTAGCTCTCCAGAAATAGGTAGAAATAGAAGTTCCCGCCCAAATAAACATATCATAAAGTGCCTCAAGTTTGTATGCAGGGACATGTGTCTCTTTTACCGCATACTCAAGTGTATAAGGTGCATAAAGCTCTTTGAGCATTTCGATAAAATCTTCAAATTTGTCACTACTTGGCATTTTAGATATATAGCCTTTGAGTACCATATATTCTAAGTATGCTTTATTATCAAGCATTACTTCCCAGTTCAACCACTTTTTCACGAAAGCTTTATTTACTTTGCCTTCACTCAACATTCTTTGTGTTAAATAAAGATAAATTACTGGCTCAGTCCCTGGCCATGAAGCAATCCAAAGATCTGCCATACCAGCTGAGTTTGACATACGAGGATCCATAACTACAAGTTTTGCACCCTTTGCTCTTGCATCTGCTATAAATGAAGCTGATTGTTGGAAATAGTGTCCAGCATCCGCAGCATGAGAAGAGTTAAGAAAGATTAACTTTGCATTTGCCCAATCTGGAGATGTTCTATCATCATTCGCCCATTGCATAGTTGGTGTTCGACCATTAGATGAACAGATATTAGTGTGTGAGTTATAACAATCAAGTCCTAATGTATGCCAGATAGCAGGTACAAATCCATTTTCATTTGGACGACCAACATGGAACATCACAGATTTTTTAGAGAGTTCATCCCCTTTTTCAATCGTGTCTGCCATTTTTTTACCAATGGTAGTCATCGCCTCATCCCAAGTTGTACGAACCCATTTTCCTTCACCACGAGCAGAACCAGCAGCTCTTTTGAGTGGAAATGCTATACGATCTGGATCATACATTTGCGATTGTGCAGCGTATCCTTTTGCACAGTTACGACCTCTACTTGCTGCATGTAATGGATTCCCCATATATTTCTTGACTGTAAATGATTTTTTATCTACCCATGCAGTAAGTCCACATGAAGCTTCACAGTTTGAACATGCGGTAGGAATAATCATATAATCATTCACTTCAATACCATCAGGATTTGATTCGCTTCTTACACCTTTACGGTCTATTCCACCTCTTTTCCAATCATCCCCATCTAACTCTTTAAAATCACTCCACTCTTCCATAGGAGGGTAAAATGAGAGTGTATCAGGAGTATTTGTAAATTTACTCTCAGCTACTGACTCAGCAAGAGCGTCCGTTGTAAATACACCTTTAGCAATAGTTGCACCAGCAACAGTGAATGCAGCACCTTTTAAAAATGTTCTTCTACTTTGTAAATACATTTATATTTCTCCCTAACTCATTGGTAATAATTGTGGAATCATTAGCCAAACATGTTTAACTAACCACAGACCTGCTAACGCTAAAACAGCGGCAAGTTTTAAAATATTTTCACTTTTACTCGCACGACTGAGCACTATAAGCAACATTGGTAAAAGATACGTCATCCATTGTCCTAACCAAAACATTACAGTATATGGACCATCGCCTTTGATGTATTCAAGAACTGCCGCAACTTCTTCTGCTTTCATTGGACCAAAAATGTACTCTGACATGTATAAAATAAATGACATCATTGCACTTAAGCCAAGAACAACACCTAAAGTTTTTTTCGCTTCATAGTCAAGTTTTGAACCTGAGAGTAAAATCATAAACGATGAACCAGCAACAAGTGCTGCTAAAATCATTTGAGCTGATTCTGTCGGCATTTGCCACAATTCGCGTGCTGTACACTGAGACATAAGCCCCGCTGTATAGAGCGTAACAGGGATAGCAAGAAGTACAACCCATGTCAAAGTTTTATCAAATGCTGCATCATCTTTTTTAATGAAACTAAGAAATGCTAACAAGAAAAGAAGCCCAACAAAAGCCGTAGCCATCCAAGCACCAACAGTAATCGCCGATGTTACATGTGGGAAGAAAAATATATGCCACATTCTAAATGGCTGATGTAAATCAGCAAGTGTGAACAATAAGAATATATGAATAAATATAATTGAAACTACCGTCGTTGGAAATCGCAATTTACCAGCTTGATCTGGGTACTTTTTGAGAAGTAAAAAGAGCATAAAAATAACACCCGTTCCAATACTCTTTGCCCACATGTTCACAGTTACAAGCCAAGGCCAAACTGTCCCTGGTAAAGCTACATCTAAAGTTACAATAGCATTTGTTGCTGTTAATATTTCATGTGCCGCCATTAGTGGTGTCCTCCTATAGGAAGTGTAGTAATATTGTTAAAGAGATTATGTCCTTCTCCTCTATGAGAAGCTAAAGGATTAAGAGTAACATTTCCACCATTGACATAAAAATGATGAGGATTTGTTCCTTTTTCAGGCTTACGCACTTGAACATTCCCTTGATTTTTTTGAATATATTTAGAAATATTTGAAGTCGGATTATCTAAATCACCAAAAATATTCGCTTGAACAGGACATGCAACAACACATGCAGGCATCATAGACGAAGCAACACGGTGTGCACAATAAGTACACTTATCAGCCGTATGTGTCAATGGATCAATATAAATAGCACCATAAGGACATGCCATAACACAACCAGCACAACCGATACATCTCTCTTTGTCGATATTGACGATACCGTTTTCAAGATAATGCAATGCACTTACCGGACAAATTCTCTGGCATGGAGCATTTTCACAATGATTACATCTAAGCGGTGTAAATGTTCTTTTTGTCTCTGGAAAAGTTCCAACATCTACATACTTTACTCTTAGTCTCCATGTACTAAGCGGAACTTCATTTTCCACTTTACATGCGACTTCACACCCTTTGCATCCCATACACAGATGCAAATCAACTAGGAAACCTAATTGCATATATTCTCCTTTAACCTTTTTGATGGTACATTTAAGATTTATAGCTTTTTCTAATCTATTTAAAAAGATTCTCTTATATCAAAAAAAGAGCCCTTTTGCTGTAGCCATAGTACCTAAGAAACCTTAAAAATGTTATAAAGATGTGATATCTTTTTTGTAATAAATGCGTGATTGAGTAGTTTTGAGAAGGATAATTTGAAAAGATTTTGGAGTTTTATTTTCCACATGCCAAAGTGTGATTGGCATGTGGAATTACAAAATTGTTATTTTTCGACGACAAACTCAGAAGGGTTTGTAAGACAATCCATTCCATCTGAATGTTTCTCTACATTCGTACCATACGAGTAAGTGAGTTCCCCACCCATTTTACCTTGAAAAAGAACACCGCCACTTATAATTGCAACCATAAGTATCGCAAAAATTTCTGCTTTGAGCATCTTTTTGTTGCAACCTATGATTTTGGCAATCGTCGCGATGCCCATCCCAATAACCAAAAAGAGTCCAAACTCTTTATGATTTTTGAGTAATTCTTGTCCTGCTTCAGGTAAAAGAATAAAAGCATCTGCCGCCTCAGTTTTTCCTGAAAAAAATGCTGCTAATAAAAAGATGCTAGCAAAAACCATAAAACGCGTTGAAATTTTTGACATCAACTCGCTTGGCTTAATTAAATAAGCAACTCCTAATACTAAAGAAATAATTGGTAAAACCACCGCAAAATGAGCAGCTGCTGGATGTAACATATTTTTATCCTTTTTTTGAATTACTATATTCTACAATTTAATAGTTAATTGTTATAAATTAAACATGCTAATTGTTCCAAAATTTATAAACTCTTGGCATGTGGAAATCTAATTACTTTGTCAATCGCACTCGCACAGATTGCTCATGTGCATGAAGCCCCTCTGTATTGGCAATCAAAGCACACTCTTCGCCTATCTCATTGATAGCTTTTGCAGAGAAGGAGATAATCGATGTTTTTTTCATAAAGTTTTCAACTCCAAGAGGAGAGTAAAATTTCGCTGTACCCCCTGTTGGAAGTGTGTGATTTGGTCCTGCGACATAGTCTCCGATTGCTTCGGGAGTATTGTGTCCTAAGAAAATTGCACCTGCATGTTTGATAAATGGTAAAAGTTCAAAAGGCGAATTTGTCGCTACCTCCAAGTGTTCTGGTGCTATCTCATTCATCAACTTCAGAGCTTCATCCATATCACGCGTTACAATAATTGCTCCTCGCTCCTCGATAGATTTTCGTGCTATCTCTTGGCGAGGAAGTTTTAAAAGCCAGTTTTCAAGCTCAATTTTAACTGCATCCGCCAGTTTTTGTGAAGGTGTAATCAATATAGAACTTGCCATTTCATCATGTTCTGCCTGAGAGAGCATATCAATAGCCAAATGCGATGGATTTGCACTCTCATCTGCAAGGATTCCTATCTCACTTGGTCCTGCAATCATGTCAATATTTACTTCCCCAAAAACCATTTTTTTTGCAGTTGCAACAAAAATGTTTCCCGGTCCTGTAATGACATCCACTTTTGGAATACTCTGGGTGCCATACGCCATAGCAGCAATTGCACTTGCCCCGCCAACTTTATACACTTTTGTCACACCACAAAGATGACATGCCGCAAGTAAAAGCTCATTTGGCTCATTGTTGGGTGTGGGCGTACAGACGATGATATTTTCCACCCCTGCAACTTGTGCGGGAATCACATTCATCAAAAGAGAGGATGGATACGCCGCTTTTCCACCAGGGATATAAAGTCCTGCACTATCTACTGGTGTCACTTTTTGCCCAAGAATCGTTCCATTTGGCTCATCATCAAACCAACTTTTCGGTTTAAGTTTTTCATGATATATTTTAATTCTGTCATACGAAAGATGAAGGGCTTTTTTCAAAGTTTCATCCAGAGAATCATACGCTTTTTTCATAGATTCTAGCGAAATAAGCAAATCTTCATCGGCATGTGGTGTCCAACTGTCAAACTTTGTTATATGTCTTTTGAGTGCTTGATTTTTCTCTTTTTTTATCTCATCAATAATAGTTCCAACTATTGCACTTACATTTGCAATATCCATTTTTCCTCGTCCAAGAAGCTCATCAAAACTTGCTTGAAAAGTATTATCCGTTGTTTTTGTAAAAATCATATCTATTTTTCTTCTTTTTTCGTTGTGTCAAACTCTTCTTTTACAATAGCAAGAGCGTTTAAAAAATTTTCAGCATCTACGGCACCCATGAGTGGTTCAAAAATAGGTTCGCCATTAGAAAATAAAAACCAAATTGTTGGTGTTCCCGGTCTCCAAAGCTCTTCAGGAATAAAATCTCGCTCATCTACATAAGAGAGAATCGCAACATAATCTCTGTTGAGTGCTTCAATCACTTTTGCGTCTTTAAAAGTCGTTTCATCAAGCATCACACAGTATTTACACCCATGACTCGACTGTACAAATAGCACAGGCTTCTTTTGTTCTGTCGCCTGTTTTATACCGCTTTCATAATCTTTTGCCCACTGTATATCCGCACCCATTGCAACTGATGCAATTAACAATACTAAATAAACTAATTTTTTAAACATTACTTCCTACCTTATTCAATAACTCTTCTGCACACTCTGATGCACTTTTTTTCTCTACATTTATAACTATATCAGCTAATGCCAAATATTCGGGTCGTCTTATATCATACAACGCCTTTGCTTTTTTTAAATCTTTTAGCAAAGGTCTTTTTTTCAATTTTTGGGTTGCATTTGGATGTTTTTTAATTCGCTTGAGAATCGAATCAAATGGCGAATCTAAAAAAACAATTGTACCTATATTTTTCAAATTCTCCACTTTATAAAAACCGCCACCTGTTGAAATAAGTGTATTTTTAACACTATTTTCAAGCCACATGCCAACATTTTTTTCTAAGCCCCTAAAATAGGCTTCACCCTCATCTTCAAAAATCTCTTTTATCTTACGATTTTGCATACTCTCGATTAAATCATCTGTATCCACTGCAATATAATCAGAGATTTTTATAAACTCTCTGGCTATGCTCCCTTTTCCTACACCCATAAATCCGATTAAAACTATATTTTTCACTTTTTGCTCTCTTACTATGCCATAAATGAACTCATATCAAAATCTGGCTTTGTTTTTTTTATTTTTATATAAACACGCACCGGTGCTATTATATTGAACTCTAAAATTATCATACTAAGTATAAAACAAAGTGAAGAAATTTCTAATAAAATAGGTGCATAAAATGAGCCTAAAAATCCAATAAGTGCAATTATAAAGAGAATAAACTGCAATCTAGCCAAATTTTTGTTGATAAATTCATTCATTGTAGGAATACTCATATATCCAGCTGCGTTGAGATGAAACCACACAAGAAATGGAACAATCTTATAGAGCATGCCCATCATGATAGACATGATAAAGCCACCACCTATTAGGATTGCAACCATTACAACATATTCATGCTTGAAATATTCATCAAATATCCACAAAAATGCACCAAGCGTCAAAAATATACTCGCACTTCTCCAGTACCAAACAGTCACATCACTGATAGGACGACGACGCTCATTGAGTTTTTTCCAAACTGTTGTCGCATATGCCCAAAAGAAAAGAGTTATCCAAAGCTTTGCAAAAAGTGCATAACTCTCATCATAAAGGTTTAAAAAAGCCCATAGAAGAAGCCCGATAGGGATGAGCCAAATCACTCTTTTTTTACAAAAATTTTTAAACTTAGGAGCGACATAAAACATTGGAAGCACTTGGAAGGAAACGCCAATAATCAAAATCCCAGCAAAACCAAAAATAGCCCATACACTATGAATATTTGCAAGAGCTACATGAAGGGCTGAAAAATCTTTGAGGAGGTACGAATAGAGCAAAAAAAGCCCCATAAAAAGAGTAAAAAATGCGAACAGTACGCTATTTTTCATCGATTTGATTGTCGGAGTCACATTACTAACACCGCGAATGGCGATGGCGATAGGAATAAGAAGTAACAAAAATCCAGCTCCAAGCAAAACAAAAGCCAAAAAGCCAGAAAGAGAGCTTTGCCATAAAAATGTAACCAACAAAGCAATCAGACCAAAAGAGAGTAAAAGATGTGCATAAGTCGCAACAAGCTTCACTTTTGCTATTTTTGCTCCAGCTAACACTGGAAGCATCTGCATCAATGCTCCAAGCATCACAAAAGCAAAAAAACCAATCGTTATGGCATGTGTAACTGCAATTGACTCTAAAGAGTACCTACTCATAAGTGCTGAGGCGTCACTAAAGAGAAGAATCAAACCAGCGATAATGCCAAAAAGAGGTGCTGTTAAAAAAAACCTCAGCGGTGCAGAAATAGGCGGTGCTTGGTCAAGCGACAAGCCATTAAAATCCACATGCCAACCTTCTCTTTTTACGCAACAATCATCGACTCCATCATAGAAACTATTCTCTGAGACTCTTCACTCAAATGCTGCTGTGCCATTGGATAGAGCATCTGTTCCTCTTTCATGTTGTGTTGTTGCATCAAAATCATCAAAGTCTCTGATAAACCAAAAAATTTATCTTTGTTCTGTGCATCTATCGCATCTAACATCTGCTTCATCAAAGAACGCATCTGCGTATGCTCGTGTCGCATCATGGCAGTTGGTCCTTGTGTCATTCCTGTTTTTGCTTCAAATTCCAAAAACATCACTCGCTCTTCCATTTGAAAGTGTCTCTCACTCTCATTCACGAACTCTCCACATGCCAACTTCGCATCCACTAATGACTTCATGGCGATATCTTCCATTTTCGCAAACAACTCATCACATCTACTATGGTCACGACTCAAAAATTCTTTTATTGTACTCATATTTTTATACCTTTTAAACTAATTTTGGCATTATATGAAATTAGCCAAAAAAAGAAATTGTCACACATCAAGAGTTTGTTTATACTCTCTAAGTAGTTGCAAATAAGGCAATACTTCTTGTAATTTTTGTTTAAAATCAAACTCTGCATCTTTTTTTCTTGCAGATGTTTCTATCTCTTGAGCTATTTTTACAATCCCATCAAAACATAAAGATGCAGCACCACTTTTAAGATTATGTGCATTTATCTGCATCTTTGCGAAATCATTTTCTGTTATGCCATTTCTAATGTTTTTTTCTAAATCATCAAGAGAAAGGACATAACTTTTAAATAGTTTTCCTATGATATTTTGAGAAAAATTCATATTTTTCATCGCCGACTCTAAAGAGAGCTTTATATCCAACGAAACACTTTGTTGTTTTACTTCACTTTTTTGCTCGTTTTGAGCATTGAGTGTTTGACTCTTGCTATTTAATTCTTGATTATATTTCATTAAAATAGCTTCAAATGCTTTTATCTCGATTGGTTTTGTTAAATAATCATCCATTCCAATAGACAAAAATCGTTCTCTGTCCCCATCAAGTGCATTCGCTGTGAGTGCTACTATCGGTGTTTTTATTTCAAATGTTTCTCTAAGAATTTTCGTAGCTTCCATACCATTCATAATTGGCATATTGATATCCATCAAAATTAAATCATAGTTGCTTAAGCAAACCATATCCACTGCTTCTTGTCCATTGAGTGCAAATTTATAATCCACATTAAATTGGTCTAAAAGTTCAGAAATAAGGATTCTATTGATTTCATAATCCTCTGCTATTAAAATTTTCAAACTTATATTTTGCATTCCACTCGCGATAATATCATTTTTTATAAGCTTCAATCGCATCAGTTCATTATAAAGAATCGATGGAAATTCATCATAAATTTCAACATGATGATGTCTTGAATCCTCAAAATTTTCATCAGTTTTTGAGAGAAGAAGTATCTTCGCATATTGAAAATCTTTCATAAGTGCTTCATTTGTAGAGATAACAACTGAGTTCTCTAAATCTATTTTGGCATCAAAATCTTTCACGATATGATATTCAATTTTATAGGCTTGGAGTTGCTGAGAAATTCGCTGAATTTTACTCTCATCTAAATCAAACAGATAAATTTTAAATGGCTGTAAATGCTCTTCTAAAACTCTCCCACTTTCGCAACTTTCATAGCTAATATCAAAGTAGAATTTACTTCCTTTGCCCTCTATACTTTCAAGTTGCAACTTACTTTTCATCATACCTACAAGGCTACTAGAAATACTCAAACCTAAACCAGTGCCACCAAATTTTCTTGTCGTAGAACTATCGGCTTGTGAAAACGGTTCAAATATCTTTTCTTGTCTATCTTTTGGTATGCCTATCCCTGTGTCTTGAACAATAAAACGAATAAATTTTTTGCCATCTTGTAGCTTTTTTTTGATTTTTATATCTACTGTTCCATGCTCAGGAGTAAATTTAATAGCATTTCCGATGAGATTAATCAAAATTTGTTTGATATGAAAACTATCTATCTCAACACACTCTTCTATTGAGGAGTCTATATCTATCATATAAGAGAGATTTTTTTCTCTCGCTCGTCCAGCCAGAAGCATAAAGGTATCTTCAAATTCCATAAATGGATTAATCTTTGTTAAATCAAGCTCTGTTAGCCCACCTTCAAGTTTTGAAAAGTCTAATATATCATTAATAATCTGAAGTAAAATCGAACTAGAACTTCGAATCAAATCAACAAACCTACTCTGTTTTGATTCAAGTTTTGTTTTGGATAAAAGCTCAGAAAAGCCCAAAATTGCGTTCATTGGTGTTCTGATTTCATGACTCATATTTGCTAAAAAGTTTGATTTTTCTTTTTCTGCTTCTCGTGATTTAATCCTTGCTTCTTCAATCTCAGTAATATCAGTAAAAGTTGCTAAATAGGTTTTTTTATCTTCAATATTGACAATTGCTAATTTCACACTATAGACTCTTTTATCTATCATAGCAAGATGGACTTTCTGAGGTTCAGCTATCACTGGTGCTATCCAAAAATAACCCTCTGTACTTGGCTTTAAAAAATTCTCTCTCTCTTCAAAAAGCTCACATACACATTGATGTTTTTCTTTAAATTGCTCAAGCGTAGCGAATTTAAATACCTCATAAAACTTTCTATTCACTTCTGAAACACCATGGATTTTATCAAAGAGAACAACTATACTTTGTTGATTGTCTAAAATTTGAGAAACTTTTTGTTTTTCAGCTTCAATTCTATTCTGATATTCAATGGTTTTTGTTATGTCCTCTCTAAGAGCTATAAACTCAACGATATCACCTTCTCTATTGAGAAGTGGTACGATAGTCGCATTGACATAATAAGTAGCACCATTTTTGGCTCGATTAGGAAAAATACCCTGCCAGACTTTTTTATCCAATATTGTTTTCCACATGCCAGAAAAAACAGACTTAGGAGTATCAGGATGTCGCACAATATTATGTGATTTACCTAAGAGTTCTTCTTGTGTGTATCCACTGATTTTAGAAAAATTTTCATTTACATATTTAATCTTTCCATGCGTATCCGTTGTACTGACGATAAGAGATTTATCTATGGCTTCTTTGTATTGCTTAAGAACATAAACCATCTCTTCATTTTCATCTGCTGTTTTATTGAGAAGATATTGAAGATGACTATTTTGCTCTCTAATTTTCGTCGTTGCTTTTCCAAGCTCCTGTGAATTTACATCTATCGTATGTTCTAAAAATTTTTTTTCATCATAAAGCTCATCATAACTTTTAGATATATCTTCAAGAAATTCTGTAAAGCCACTCATGTGAGAGTAGCTATCCGAATCTTCTCCAAAATGTCTTTTCAGTTGTCTTTTTAGCAGTCTATGCATATCAATTTTCGTAAATTGCCGTGAGTGTCATGGTCTGATTGTGAAGTTCACATTTAAGTTTATTCACTTCAAATGGTGCTATTTCTCCATACGAATAAAAACCTACGAGATTGATATTTTTACCAAGCACATCCCCTACTTCTTGCAACTCTTCATCGATAAGTTGCCCTAAAACTATTTTACGACCTACGCAACTTACAACTAGACCAAGAGCTGGTTTATCATTTGCAATAGTAATCTCACTCGCAGCATGTCCTGCACCATCTATCAACTTATCGGTATCAGGCTTCATCAATCTCGCTGAATATCCTTGCGGAACATCCCCAGCAAAAGTAATTGTTTTTTCTTCTTCATCCACTGCAAGTAGAGTTCGTATAACTTCTGGGTCACCCTCATTTTTCTTGATACTCAATGGAAAACGCAACCCACTACTCGGTAAATCCGCAGCATAAGTTCCTAAATAAGTTTTATATAAATCAAGTGCTGGTTCATTATCTATTTCATAAAGAACATTTCCTTTAGATTTTGTAATCGTTCTATATGCACCAAATTCACTCCAACCACCAAAACAACCACTACTGATGACAAGATTTTCTCCATAAAAACCAACAACCGCTATACGACTCTCTTTTGCTTCATCATCGCACAAAACAAAAGTTTCTTCAAATTTTGCACCATCTCCAGCTAAACCACCCGTTACTTCAATCCCTTCCAAAGCGTTATTGATTCCTTTAACAAGCTCTGAACCGTTGATTTTAAGACCATCTGAGAGAACAAAAACATGCTTCAATCCATCTCGACTTAACTTATGAATAAGTTCTGCTGAGACTTCTTCAAGATTTGCTCCATCAACATAATCTGCATGTTGCACTTCTACTCTTGAACTTTCAAATTTTACAGCTGTTGCAACCAAAGAGTTTTTAGATATCTCTTTGCCAAGAATATTGCCAGAAGAAGAGGAGCCTACAATATGACTATCGGGAAACCTCTCTTTAATTTTTTGAAATATTTTTTTATCTTTTATTCGGTCTGTATCACCAAAAAGAAACACTATATCAGCACTCTCAGCCTCATTCAAACCTTTTGAAATACAATCCCAATCCCCACTATCATTCAATACTAAATTACTTACTCTCATTTCTCTTCTCCTTATGCTTCAAATTGCAAATAAATTTCTTTTATTTTTTCTATATTGAGGATAAACAAATCAACTAATTTTGGGTCAAAGTGCTTTGCAGACTCTTTTTTTAAAAATTCCACTGTATCTTCAAAACTCCATGGTTTTTTGTAGGGTCTCTCCGATGTAAGGGCATCAAAAACATCAGCGATTGCTGTAATACGCCCATAGATATGTATTTCATCCCCTTTAAGTCCACTGTAATATCCACTTCCATCATACTTTTCATGATGATGCTTTGCAATAATTGCACCTGCTTGAAGGTAAGGATTTTTACTATTTTTTAAAATTTCATACCCTATGGATGAATGCGTTTTCATAGTTGTATATTCATCATCTTCCAATTTTGCAGGTTTAAGCAAAATCGCATCTCGTATTCCAACTTTACCAATATCATGCAAAGGTGAAGCGAAGAATAGAATATCTTGCTCCTCTGTACTGAGTCCATACTCCTTGGCAAGAAGTCTTGAATAATGAGCAACTCTGGAGATATGACTTCCTGTCTCAGGATCTCTGTACTCAGCTAACCTTGAGATAACTTGCAAAGCTTCATGTTCTCTTTCAACAAGCTCAGCAGTAGCTTTTTTCACCTCTTCTTGCAACTTAACATTAAAATTTTTCAATTCAAGCTTTAATTGAATAATTTTTGTAAAACTTCTAATCTTCGCTTCCAATTGAGCTACATCTACCGGTTTTGTTAAAAAATCTGTTGCACCTGCTTCTAATGCTTCTAGTTTCAATGCATGATCATCATCGATAGCTGTAACCATGATAGGAATCAACTCTTCTTGCAAGATTAATGCTTCTTTAATAAGTTCGACCCCATTCATCTCGGGCATCATATAATCAACAAACATTAAATCAACTCTATTTTGCCTGATATACTCTAAAGCTTCTAAAGGGTCTTGAAAGCTTTGAACGGCAACACCCATCTCTTTTGCTATCTCTTCAATGAGAATTAAATTCATAAGAGTGTCATCAACAGATATTATTTTATATTGATACATGAAATTCCTTACTTCTTAGGTAATGCTACAAAGTATAAATATATCCAACTTAATTGTTGTTTAACGCCCAAAAAAGTACCTACGATTTATTTCACACTTTTCTTTAGTAAAACTATTGTATAATCTGTCGATATTAGTTTTTCAGAAAAAGTAAAGAAGAGCCTAGAGATTTATTAAACAATAGAGTTTATACATCTTGAAGTAAAAGGAGTTATATGGATTTAACGGTTATTTTGGGAATACTTGGAGCAATTGCCAGTATTTCTACCGGAGACATAATAGATGGTGGAAATCCTGTACATATTCTTCACATTGCTTCTTTTATTATTATTTTTCCTACTTCTATGCTCGCTGCTATGGTAAGTACTGACGGCGAATATGTAAGTGGTGCATTCAAAAATCTTGGTATGGTTTTCAAAAAAAGCCCTATTGACTTACATGCAAGAATTAAAGAGATTATTGAACTCTCTACATTGGCACGCCGTGATGGACTCCTCTCACTCGAACAAAAAGTATCACAACTCGATAGTGAATTTCTCAAACAAGGTTTGAGTATGGCAGTCGATGGGAATGAAGTCGATACTATAATCGAAACACTTGAGTTAGTTGTTGAAGAGACGGAAGAGTATTGGCATGGTTGTGCTCACTACTGGATTCTCGCAGGTGAAACTTCTCCCGTTATGGGACTCATCGGGGCGGTTTTGGGTCTCATCCTTGCACTCCAAAAACTAGACGATCCTCCTGCAATGGCACAAGGTATTGCCGGTGCGTTTACGGCAACTGTTACAGGAATTTTCTCGGCTTATGTTGTTATGGGTCCATTTGGAAACAAAATGAAAGCAAAATCACATCATATAGTTAAAGAGCAAAAGTTGATGTTAGAAGGAATTATCGGAATTGTAAATGGCGATAATCCTCGTAATCTTGAAGCAAAACTACTTAATTTCCTCTCTCCTGCAGAAGAAAAACATAGTCAGTTTAATTAAGTGAGTAGTTAGATGGGCAAGAAAAAAAAGTGTAAGAAAGTTGAATGTCCAGCTGGAGAAAAATGGGCAGTTCCAACAGCCGACTTTTTTAGTCTCCTTCTAGCACTCTTCATTGCTCTCTTTGCTATTGCATCTGTCAATACAGAAAAAATAAAAGCTGTCAAAGAAGAATTTGTAAAAATTTATGATTTTGCTGCTCCACCTGATAGAATGACTCCTGTACAAAATCTCTCACCTGATAGCAAAAAACCAGATCCTGATGCAGAAGGCAAACCTGCTGGTAAAATGTTGGCTGAAGATGGAGGTTCACTTTTCGTAGGCGAAGAGAAACAACCGCAACAAGCGAAAGATGCAATAAGCAAAATCCAACAGGAGATGCAAAAAGCAGCTGCTGGTTCAGATGGACCGCTTGATCAAGCAATGGATGGAGTTCTTCTAAAACTTCCTATTTCTATCCCTTTTAAAGGTGCAGAAGTTACTATTGATAATGAAGAGTTACATCTATTTATTCGCCGTGCTGCATATATTATCAATGCTCTTCCAGCCAATGTAGATATCTCTGTTCGTGGTTACACAGATGATAAACCAGTTGCAAAAGATTCTGCTTTTTCAAGCAATATTGAATTATCAGCTAAACGAGCAGATACAGTAATGAAAGAATTGATTGTGAATGGTGTCAATGCAGAGCGTCTCTCAACTGCTGGATTTGGCTCAGCAAAACCGATAGCACCAAACTCTACAGAAGAAAATCGAGCTAAAAATAGACGCGTAGAACTCTATATTTTTATAAATAAAGATATGCCTCTCTCCCAAGAGAAGAAAAGTAATCTCTTAGACGCATTTAGTAAACTTCAAAAGTAAACTTTTTATTTCCACATGCCAATTATGGCATGTGGAAATGATTACATCATTCCTGGCATTCCGCCCATTCCACCGCCCATATCTGAAGCAGGTTTCTCTTCCGGAATTTCAAAAATAGCAGCTTCCGTTGTCAAAAGTAAACTTGAAACAGAAGTAGCATTGAGAAGTGCAACTCTTGCTACTTTAAGTGGGTCAATAATTCCCGCTTCAAACATATCAACATATTCGCCCGTAGCTGCATTAAAGCCAATATTTTCATTTGTAGCACTCTCCACTGCATTGACTACAACACCTGTGTCATACCCAGCATTTTGAGCGATTTGTTTCATCGGAGCTTTGACCGCACGAAGAATAATTTCGCAACCGATTTTTTGATCACCCGATAAATCAAGGTTTACTTTCGCAGCAGCACGGACTAAAGCCGCTCCACCACCGATAATAATTCCCTCTTCTACCGCTGCTTTCGTAGCTGATAAAGCGTCATCCACACGGTCTTTTCTCTCTTTCATTTCTGTTTCAGTTGCAGCACCTACTTTGATAACCGCTACACCGCCACTAAGTTTTGCTAGTCGTTCTTGAAGTTTCTCTTTATCATACTCAGAAGAGGTCGCATCGATTTGCACTTTGATTTCAGCGATTCTTGCTTTTACAGCTGCTTCATCTCCTGCACCATTGACGATAACCGTCGTATCTTTATCGAGAATAATACGAGACGCTTGTCCTAACATCTGAAGATTTGCACCCTCTAGTGTGTGTCCTGTCTCTTCTGAAACAACTGTACCACGCGTTAAAATTGCTATATCTTGAAGCATTGCTTTTCTTCTATCACCAAAACCTGGGGCTTTGACTGCAGAAATATTTAAAACGCCTCGAAGTTTATTTACAACCAAAGTTGAGAGTGCTTCTCCCTCTACATCTTCAGCAATGATGAGAAGTGGACGAGAAGTTTTCTGAACTTGCTCCAATACTGGAAGTAAATCTTTAAGAGATGAAATTTTACTGTCCACAAGTAAAATCCAAGGATTTTCTATCTCAGCTATCATTTTTTCAGGATTTGTGATGAAATATGGGCTTAAATAGCCACGGTCAAATTGCATTCCTTCAACAACTGTTAGCTCATCCGAAATACCTTTTGCTTCCTCAACCGTAATCACACCGTCCTGTCCAACTTTGTCCATAGCTTCAGCAATCATATCGCCAATAGCCGTGTCTGAGTTTGCAGAGATAGTTGCAACTTGTGCTATATCTTTTTTGCCGTTGACTGCTTTAGAAGCTGTTTTTAGGTTTGCTAAAATCGCCTCACACGCTTTATCCATACCGCGTTTTACTTCAACTGGATTTGCTCCAGCAGTGATGTTTCTAAGACCTTCAGAAAAAATCGCATTTGCTAAAACCGTAGCTGTTGTCGTGCCATCTCCTGCTTCATCCGCAGTGTTTGAAGCAACCTGTTTTACAAGTTGTGCACCCATGTCTTCAAGTTTGTCTTTAAGTTCAATCTCTCTTGCAACTGTCACACCATCTTTTGTGATTATTGGTGAGCCGTAACTTTTTTGAATCAAAACATTACGACCGCGAGGTCCCATTGTCACTTTTACTGCATCTGTTAGTTTTGCAACTCCACGAGCTAATGCGTTTCTTGCATTATCTGAAAATATTATCTCTTTTGCCATGATTAATTATCCTATTATTCCAAAAATATCATCAGTTTCTAAAACTAAAAATTTATCCGTACCAAGTGAAACTTCATTGCCTGAATATTTTCCAAACAACACAACATTTCCACATGCCAAATCAGTAACCTCTTTACTCACTGCAATTACTTCACCGCGAGATGGCTTCTCTTGTGCATTATCAGGAATTATAATCCCCGAACTAGTAGTATTTGCTTCTTCTAGTCTTTTAACTAGAACTCTTTTTCCTAACGGCTGAAAGTTCATATAAGCTCCTTGTAATCATATAATTTATGAAAGGGAATAGTACAAAAAAAAAGTAACAAAGTCAATGCAACCTTAGTCTGTATGACTAAAGTTTATTTATATAAACAACTAAAGAATATTAAATGACTTTACTAAATATACCATCAAATAAATATTTATATCATCTACTTATTTGGTAGGTTGTGTGCCTTCAACTTGCTTTGTTGCAAGAACTGACTTAACAGCATCTGCAACTACTCTTGGCATAGCATTTTTCATTAAAAGTTTGCTTATTGTATAAGCACTCGAATTTGTTCTTGGCTTACTACCTACAAGTACAATTTTTGGTTTCAGAAGAACATTATTATGATAAATATTTAAAAAAGTTTCTGCATTTGTTTTTTGCAACATATCTTCTAAAATCAAAACTTTTACACTATTTTTCATCGCCCATTTAATCGCCTCTTTTTCATCCACAAAAGATTTCACATCATACGATTTATCTACATTTTTTATTGCAGATTCATACTCCATCGCCTCTTGAAATGAGCTTGTAATGACTAAAATATACTCTTTTTGTATGGAAACAAGATAATCATATAATTCAAAAAGTTTTTTTGTATCTTCCGAAGCTTTTGTAGCGTCGAGTGTATCAAGATAATATTTTAAATATGTTTTTGTATTTAATTCTCCGTCAATTGATGACTTTTTAAAGTGTGCTTTGACTGATTTGGAGACCTTCGCTTGTTGCCACAACTGAGCATCGACTATGTAAGCTTGAGCATCCAAAATTTCTAAAATATCCCTTTTATGCTTTTTTGCTTCGACTGCAAAAATATCATAAAAATCCTCTTTATACTCTTTTTCAAAGTTATGAAGCAACATCAAATCATGTTTATATCGTGCATCAAGCTCCGCCATCATATGAACAACATCTACATAATTTCCATTGAGGGATTTCATCTCCGCTTTTAATGCATTAAATTCTGCACTTTTAATGTTTTTATCCAGTTCCTCTTTTTTAACTCTTAATATTCCACCAATAATTTCTTCATTCGTTCTAAGCTGATTTAGCTTTTGTATGATTTTTTCAGTAGCTTCTCGAATTTTTAAATATTCAGCTTGACAAGATAAAAACACTTCCTCATATGCGAGATGTGGATGTCTAATTTTTCTTGAGAAATCATCATATACACCACCCATAACTTTTAAATCATCACTCAAAGTTTTAATTTTTGGAGTTATGATATGCAAATCTATTTCGCTTAAATTATTAAAAGTAGTCCACAAAAATCTTCTGATAACTAAATAATTTAATCTTCCTTCGACTTTTTTATAACTTATTCTACGATTTATATGCTGATCTATCATTTTAAAATAGTTAGCAACAGCCATATGTAAATTTAAAGTAACTGTTATACTCTCTTCTCGTGGAGGAATTTCATCTACAGGATTCTCCAAAATTTCAATATCATCTCTTTTTTCGAAATGTTCTTCTACTTGCCCAGTTGCACTTGTAGGTTCTAAAGGCTCACTATCATCTTTGGACTCAGGATACTCTTGCACATGCTGATTTGAATCATCAGAAATTACTTCATCGATACTCTCTTGATTTTCTTCTATAAACTGTTCAGACGCACTACCATCATCAATATCATCCGCAATCTGACTAAGATCGGGAATGCTATATGTTGCCGCAGTCTCAGTAATTACTGGCGTATTACTTATAAGCTCCTCTTTTTCACTAGCGACGATTTCCTGAGGAACATCACTTATTTTTGCAATAATATCACATGCCATACCATCTTTTTTTTCAAAAACGACAAGTAAACCAGTAGATGGCATAACATCAAAGTCATTCCATTCATGAACATTAAACTCGATTTTCTCTTTTTGAGAAGTAATTAATATACCCTTTCCATCTGTCTGATTAAAAAAGAGAACTTTTCCATATGTTTTCATAAAATTATTATATCTAAGTATTTGATTAAATTATATAAAAAAGATGCAATTAAAAAATTCAAAAATAAAGCTAAGTAAAAGCTTTGGATAGATATAATTCCAGCCTTCCAAATAAGTGTCAGGGTAGCTCAGCTGGTTAGAGCACTGGTCTCATAAGCCGGGGGTCGGGGGTTCGAGTCCCCCCTCTGACACCACTTACAAACATCGTAAAATAGCCACTTTCAAGCAACAAATCAGTACTATCGGTTTTCCTAATGTCACCTAAAGTGTCACCGTATAAATTTACTCGTTTTTAGAATTGACGTTTCAAAAAAACAATGTGCCTGATAACCAGTAAAGTTTTGAATTAAATTACATGCTGAAACGCTGAAACGAAGTATTTAGAGTATGTTACAATTACAAAATTAAAATAAAGGATTGAAAAAATGCATTCTTTAAGATTAAATGTAGATGATGGCTTTTATAGCCAATTGCTATCGTTTTTAAATCAAAATCACACTCAAGTTAATATCGTTGAAGATGTAGAAGATGATGGTTATCCTGCAATTTCTAAAAATGAGGCAAGACAAAGAGTTACCCAAGCTGTAGAAGAATATAGAAGTGGTAAGATGAAAACAGTACCCTATGGTCAAGGTATGGATGAAATTGACAATTGGCTAAATAGCCTTTAACTCAATGATAATAAACAAAAACCCCTCTTTCAATAATAAACTTTTTTCAATACTGAAGTTCATCGCTATCAATAATCCTGCTAATGCCAAAAGATTTAAAATAGAGCTAGATAAAAAAATAACAGATTTAATAAATATGCCTTTGAAAAACAGACAATCAATCCATTATGATGATGTCCAAACGAGAGATTTAATTTTTAAAGGCTACACAATTCCTTACTTAGTTGATAATGATGTGATAGTGATTCTTGACATATTTAAATGGGCTAACAAGTAAGTGGAAGACGAAGGGCAAAAACTTGCACTTATTTTCAGTAAAAGTACCAATAACAGGATAATATTATTAAATTTACAAGCTAAAATCGGAGTTAGCTTGACAATCCCTTAAAAAAGTTAGTAATTTGAAGATTAATCTAAAATGCTCGTGCTATAATTTCCAAATGATGATTGTAAAATTTTTGATTTTTACTACTGTTTTATGTATGTCAATGCTTAGAGCGGATGATGTTGTGCACCTCAACTATTGGGTGCTTTTTAGTGGTGGTGATGGGCGACCTATGCAACTGATGGTTGATAAATTTAATGCCTCGAACAAAGATATAAATGTAAAAATGAGAGTAATCAAGTGGGCGGAGTATTACAAAGCACTTAATGAGAGTCTCAATACAAAAAACTCGCCTGATATTGGTATCATTCATGCGTCTCTTCTGCCATTTTATGTAAATCAAAACTCTTTAGTTGATATAACTCCTTATGATATAGAGTGGAAAAATCTTCCATCTCATTTATTGGATGCTGTACGATTTGAGAATAAATATTACGCTCTTCCACTCGATATGCATCCACAAGTTTTTTATTTTAATAAAAAATATCTTGCACAAGCACACCTTTTAGATGAGAATTCTCAACCTATGATTGGCAATGGAGTAGATGGATTTATAGCTTTTTTACAAAAACTGCACCAATCTTTACCATCAGACACGCTTCCTTTATCTACTCCAAATTCAAATGTTTTACCTTGGTGGCTTTGGTATAGCATTTACACTCAGCAAGAAAATTCTGGGTACATAGTAAACAATAGAGTTGCATTCAACAATGAAGCAGGAAAAAAAGCTTTTGAGTTTTTTTATAAAATGCGTGAAGCAAAAATTTGGGATGAAGAGATACATGATGAGCGAGGATACAACCTCTTCAAATTCAATAAAGCCGCGACTATGATTACAGGTGTATGGGCAACATGGAACTTTCAACAAAACAAAGAACTCGATTTTGGCGTTACTAAATTTCCAAAACTTTTTGATAAAAATGCAAACTTTGGAGATTCACATACTTTTGCAGTATTAAAAACGGATAATCTTGCCAAACAAAAAGCTTCCGTTACATTTATCAAGTGGATTTCGGAAAACTCTTTTGATTGGGCATTATCGGGGCAAGTTCCTGCAAATAAACATGTTATAGAAACCCAAGAGTTCAAAAATTTGCCATTTCGAGAAACTTATGTTCAATCTGCCAATGAGATGGCACTCTACCCTAAAAATCTAAAACTTCAACAATGTAATGAAGCAATGATAAAAATTCTCGTAGCATTTCTAAGAAATAACGACTCAGTAGAGGAGACAATGCTCAAAGCTGAAAAAACACTCAATGAGATATTACAACACCCCCTAAAAAAATAAAACTTTACCTCTGCACATGCCAACCAAAACACTCAAAAAGATGCTCAAACACGCTATCTAAAGGAGCAGATATTTCAAGTTTTTCATTGCTATAAGGATGTATTACTTCTAATTTATTGGCATGTAAAAGCAATCTATGACATCCATAATTCTCTCGAATCGACTGATTATGTTCGCCTCTTCCATACTTTGTATCGCCCAGAATATGATGAGAAATATGTTTCATGTGTCTGCGTATCTGATGTTTGCGTCCTGTTTTTGGATGCACCTCTACAAGTGAATATCGACTCTTTTCATAGCGACCGATGGCATGTGGAAGTTCTACAGTGGCGAGTCGCTTGTAGTGTGTCACTGCCTCTTGAGCTTCTTTGTTCTCTTTTGCTTTTTTATCGGCTATTTTGTCAAGTTTTTCACTCAAAGCATGGTCTATAACGCCCTCTTCATCGGTATAACCACGAACAACTGCAAGGTAAGTTTTTTGGATTGTGTGATTTGCGAACTGCTCTGACATGAACCTTGCACTCTGGTTATCAAGAGCAAAAAGCAAAACGCCTGAAGTAGGTTTATCAAGGCGATGCACTGGATAAACCCACATGCCAAGCTGGTCACGAAGCATCTTCATAGCGAAGTAAATTTCATGTCTGTCTATCATAGATTTGTGGACGAGAAGTCCACTTGGCTTGTTTATGGCGACGAAATAAGCATCTTGATATAAGATTTCTAGCTTATACTCTTTCCACATGCCAATATTTTACAAAACTACTTAGATTTTGTACTTTTTTTTGGAGCTGAAGTTTTTTTTGCTGGAGCAACTTTTTTTGTTGTTCCCGATTTTTTTGTCACTTCTGCTCTTTTGTTTGACGATGGACTTTTCATATTTCTTTTATGATATTTTATTTCTGGTTTTTTATGCTCATTTTTGAGTTTTACTTCTTCAGCATCAGCTCTTCTGAGATTTGGATCTGGCTCAAAACCTACAACCGTCTCTTTTGGTATCTTCATACCGATAACTCTCTCGATATCTTTGATATCAAATTTTTCATACACATCCAAAAGTGAAATAGCCTCGCCATCACGCCCAGCACGACCTGTTCGCCCTACTCTATGTACATAATCCTCAGGCACTGAAGGAAGCTCGTAGTTTATAACATAAGGAAGTTCCTCAATATCCAAACCTCTTGAAGCGATATCTGTTGCAACTAAAACCTTGATTTTCCCCTCTTTGAACTCATTGAGCGTTTTTTGTCTGTTTGCTTGGGTTTTATCACCATGAATAATCCCACATTTGAGACCATCTTTTTTAAGTTCTAACACAAGCATATCTGCACTTGCTTTTGTTCTTGTAAAGACCAAAACCTGCGGATAATTTCTTGAACCAATCAAATATGCAAGAAGTGCGGCTTTTTTATCGGTATCGACCATATAAGCGACTTGATTAATCGTATCCACTGTTGAGTTCTTTTTAGAGATTTCTATAAAAGTTGGTTTTGTAAGAACGAGCTTGGAGAGTTTTCTTACTTTATCACTGTATGTTGCCGAAAAAAGAAGTGTTTGATGTCTTTTTGGGAGAAGTGGATGCACTTTTCGTATATCTTTTGCAAAACCCATATCGAGCATTCTATCCGCTTCATCGATAACAAAAATCTCAACATGAGCGAGGTTCAACCCTTTTTCCACATGCTCCATCAATCGCCCTGGAGTAGCAATGATGATATCGATACCTTTTTTCAGTGTGCGTTGCTGTGCTTCTAAATCTTTTCCACCTACCAAAACAGCACACTCCAAACTCATATGTTTGGCAAAGCTTTGCATGTCCTCAAAAATCTGAAGAGAAAGCTCTCTTGTAGGAGACAAAATAATCCCACGCAACACTCTATCTTCTGTCGCTGTTGTATTTCGAAGTCTTTGCAAAAGTGGAAGTCCAAATGCAGCTGTTTTGCCTGTTCCTGTCTGAGCAGTGGCAAAGATATCCTCTTTTGCTAACACTAAAGGGATAGCTCTTTTTTGAATACTCGTCGGGTGTTCAAAACCCAACTCCTTTATCGCACCTAATAGTGGCTTGATAACTCCTAATTTTTCAAATGACATACATATACAACCTCATAACAATATACGAAATTTTAGCATGTTAACCAAAAATTAAGCTATGGTGTTTTTGTCCCACATGCCAAGCTTTTTCTGTTTTGAATAAAAATAGACCCAAGCAATCATTGCCCCACCACTCATTCCAAGACTCAGCACTTGTCCAAAAGTAATCATTTCACAGCAAATATATCCTATTTGTACATCAGGTGCACGATAAATTTCTGCAAGAAATCTGAAAATACCGTAACTTATCGCATACACCAAAATCAACTCTCCGCTGAACTTTTGAAATCTTCTATAAGTATATACGACTAAGAATACACCAAAGCCCTCTAAAATCGCCTCATAGAGTTGTGAAGGATGACGAAGCACTCCATCCACATAGATTCCCCAACTCACATCCGTAACCCGCCCTATCAGCTCTTGATTGAGAAAATTTCCGATACGACCAAATACAAAAGCAAGAGGAACGCTCAAAGCCACCAAATCTATGATTTTGCCAAAAGAGACTTTATGTTTTTTACAAAAAAGATAGGTTGCCATCACAAATCCAATCACAGCCCCATGATAACTCATACCACGAATACCGATGAATTCGCCATTTACAAAAGGATTAAAAATCTGCCAAGGATTTGCCAAATAGTAGAGCGTTTGTGTGTCATAAAAAAGGATATACCCAAGTCTCGCACCCAAAATTACGCCAATTTCAACATAAATAAAATAGATATCAATTTGACTGCCAGAGATTTCTAACTTATCTCTTTGAATAAAATATTTCCCGATATACAAAGCACTCAAAAGAGCCAAAACATACATCATCCCATACCAATGCACAGGAAGAGAAAAGATATGAAAAGCTACGGGGTTAAAAGTGTCGTAGATGTGATTCCAGCTACTATTTGCTATTTCATTTGGCATGTGGAAATTTCCTTGTTATTTTCTAAGAGCTTCCGCTATCAACTCAATAGGGTTTTTGAAAATCGTTTCAACCCCTGCATTGCTCATAGAGTTATTGATTTGCATACGACATGCACTGCACTCAGCACTTACCACATCCGCTTTTGTCTGCCCTATCATATGTGCTTTTGGAATCCCTGCGGCATGTGCAAAGTGGTACTTCTCACTCTGCATCGTAATTCCACCAAAACCGCAACACGCATTTGGGTCACTCATCTCTACTATTTTGTAGTTTTGTTTTATCAAATTTCTTGGCTCTTGATGAATTCCCTGCATTTTTTTCGCATGGCATGGGTCATGGTAGGTTACAATGCGTTCATCTTTTTTCTTTGAAGCCAAAAGATGTTCCAAATGGGTATGGTGTTGCAACCACTCCGTTGCCATAAAGATTTTGCCTTTGAGTTTTTTAGCCCTTTCTTGCCACTCTGGCTGGTCATGAAAATAGTGTTCGTAATCGATTTTAAGCATCGCACTACATGTGGCTTCTGGCACGATTATAGCCTCTATATCATCGCCAAACTTCTCAAAATATTCGATATTGTGTTTTGCATTCGCATCCACTGTGTCAAAATCGCCTGTAAAATAGGCAGGCGCTGAACAGCACTTTTGGTCTTTTGCTAAAAATGCGTCGATTTCAAGGGCTTTTAGTATTTCTAAAAGAGAGTTTCCGATGTTTACATAGTTGTAATTTCCCAAACACCCTATAAAAACCGCAACTTTTCTTTTTCCGCCGTTGTTTATATTCTCTTTATGTGAATTTAAAAAAGAGGTTTTTCGAAGGCTTGGTAAAAGTCTCTCACTCTTAATCATAGGAAGATTAAAACGGCTATTCATTGAGTCTATTTCGGCTCTTATTTTAAATCCACATGTCTGAAATGTCCAACCAAGTTTAAAGGCTATATCATTGAGCCATCTGTGGCGAAGAAGCAAAAAGAAGGCTCTTTTATACCAAGCGATGCCAAATTTTTTCGCGATATCGGAGCGAACTTGCTCGATTATCATGTCAGTAGGAAGTGCTTTTGGACAAACTTCTACACAGTTTGTACATAAAAAACAGCTCTCAAAAATATCTTTTGCATTTGCATCAAGGTCAAGTTTGCCTTTGTGATACGCACCCAAAAGGTCGATAAATCCGCGTGGAGAGGTTACCTCATCGGCGTTCACATTGTGAATGGTACAAACGGGAATACATTTTCCACACTTCACACACTCATCACTGATGGCACTAAAATCAAAAATATTTTCATGTGCCATGCGTTACACCGTTTTTGAGAATGTTTTGGAGTTTGTCGCATGTTTTTTCATGTAGGCATCAAAAGGCATGGCGATATTTCTTATAAGCAAAGTTCCCGTCTCAGAGCACTCAATATGATTTTCATCTATTGTTAAAAGTGCATCCTCAGCAAAAGGTTTCAAGGCTTCGATAGCATCCGCAAAATAGGTTTTAAACTCGATGTTAAAGAGTTTCTCAAATCTTTTTATGTCAAGCTTAAAATTACTCATCAGCTCCATAATAACATATTGGCGAATTTGGTCATCCGCATTTAAAACCACACCTCGCTCAAACGGGAGTTTTCCAGCATCGATTGAGGCTTCATACAAAGCCATATCTTTAAAATTCTGATTATAACTATCCACGCCCTCGCCGATAGAAGTAAGCCCTACTCCAATCAAATCTGCTCCGCCTTTGGTTGTGTAGCCTTGAAAATTTCTATGAAGTTCACCCTTTTCTATCGCTTTGAAGAGTTCATCTTCAGGTTTTGCAAAGTGATCCATACCTATCATTTTATAGCCGTGACTTGTTAAAAAGTCTATCGTGTACTGCATGATATGAAGCTTTTCATCTGGAAGTGGAAGCGTTGTCTCATCGATTTTTCGCATCGTCTTTTTCAACCAAGGCACATGGGCATAGTTAAACACCGCAAATCTGTCAGGATTAAGTGTCAAGGAGAGTGCAAGAGTCTCTTTGAAAGTCTCTAAAGTTTGATGTGGCAAACCGTAAATTAAATCAACATTCACAGAGTGCATATTATACTTTCGTGCCAAATCCATTGCATCTTTTGTGATTGCGTAAGGTTGAATTCTATGTACAGCCGTCTGCACTTTTTCGTTGAAGTCTTGGATTCCAAAGCTCACACGATTAAATCCAGCCTCACTCATCACTCGCATCTGCTCTTCATTGATGTGACGCGGGTCAATCTCACAGCTAATTTCAGCATCTTTTACAAAGTTAGGAAAATAACTCTTAATCTCCTCGATAATCTCCCCCAGCTGTGGTGCAGAGAAAAATGTAGGTGTTCCTCCCCCAAAGTGCATCTGAATCACCTGACGGTTGCAATCAAGGTGCTTGGATAAAATTTTTAGCTCTCTTTTGAGGTACTCCATGTAGCGAAGCATCTTATCGTCTCTTGATGTAAAAACCACATTACATCCACAAAAATAACAGGCATTGCGACAAAATGGGAGATGAAAATAGAGGCTTAGAGGACGCGTTGCATCTTGAGATTCCAATTTTTTTATATACGCATCATACTCGTAAGAGTCACTGAATTCAAGTGCTGTCGGATAACTTGTATAACGCGGTCCAGGTTTAGAATATTTTGTAAATTTAGCAAAATCGAGCATTTTTAATCCAATATTTTATAGTTTGTTGTGATTATCTCTAAAAAGTGTTGAAACAGTTATAAAACTATTTTTCAAACTCTCCAGCTAATCTTTGGTAAATCTCTGAGGTTTCTAACAACTCTTTGTGATTTCCACATGCCACAATTGCACCACTTTGCATCACTAAAATTTTATCCGCATCTTCTATAGTGCTGAGTCTATGGGCAATTGTGATAGTAATTTTATCTTTTGTATATTCGCCCAGAGCTTTTTGTATCCGTTTTTCACTCTCATTATCAAGAGCGGAAGTTGCTTCATCAAAAAGTAAAAGTGAGGAGTGTTTATAAATCGCTCTTGCTATTGCCACTCTTTGGCGTTGTCCTCCTGAGAGATTTGCTCCAAACTCCTCCATTTTTGTATAAATTCCATGCTCTAGTTTTTCTACAAATTTAGAAGCATCGGCAAGCAGCAGAGCCTCATAAACTCTTGCTTCATCAATCTCCTGTCCATAAGCAACATTCGCCGCAAGCGTGTCTTGAAAGATATAAATTCTCTGCGTTACCAAAGAGATATGATGTTTGAGTGAGATTTGATTGAACTCTTTAATGTTAGTTTTGTTGATAAAAATCGCACCGCTATCAGGGTCATAAAAGCGAAGAAGCATATTGATAAAAGTGCTTTTTCCACCTCCACTATCACCTACAAGTGCGATATTTTCGCCTCTATTTATTGCAATAGTCACATCATTGAGAGCATAAGCATCAAGATATTTTAGAGTTACATTTTTAAATTCCACATGCCAGATATCCTCTTCTAAGAGTCTCTCACCATCTGTAATTCTGCTTGGTGTATCCAAAATTTCAAAAACTCTCTCACTCGCCGCCACTGCATTTTGAATTTTGGAGTAAATCGAACCTATGCGTCGAATTGGCTGAAAAACAAGCCCCACCGCAGTTAAAAATGCGGTAAATTCGCCAACGCTCATTCTCCCATCATACACCTCTTTAGCACCCACGAAAATAACAGCTGCAAGTCCAGCCGCTCCAACCATCTCCATCAAAGGAGATACAATTTCTCCCACATACACTGATTTCATATTTATCTTAAAAAATTGCCAATTTTGCATACTAAATCGTGCAACTTCATATTTTTCTGTCGCATTGGCTTTGATGATTTCGGAGTTGTTAAAAACTTCTGTCAATCGTGTAAGTACATCTGCATTTTTTTCTTGAGAGCGGTGTGCATATTTTTTGAGTTTTTTTGCTATCAAAATAAGAGGATAAATAATAAGTGGAACAACAATAAGTGAGTAAAATGCTAAAGTAGAGTTCAGATAAATAACATATCCTACAAGAGCAACGACCGTAAGTGTTTCACGAAGTAACTCTGGGAGCATATTTGAGACAAAATATTCTATCCTGCCTATATCATTTGTCACACGAGAAATCAGCTCTCCACTGCGATTGAGATATAAAAAAGTCATATCAAGAGAGATAATTTTTTCTAAAAGAATTTCACGAAATCGTGTCACGATATGTTGCCCGATATAGTTCATATAAACAGATTGAATGTATCGCCCAAGAGATTTTAAAAAGTAGATTACGACCAAACCAAGTGGAATGAGATAAAGCATCTCCTCTTTTTTGGATACAAACATATCATCCATCAAAGGTTTCATAATATGTGCCGTTGCAGTAGTTGCACCCACTGTCAAAATGATTCCAACCAAAACGAGAAGATACTGTAATTTATACTCTTTGATAAATGGTAAATATCTTTTTAAAATAGGTTTCAAATGAACTTCCTCTATTTACTTTTTGTGTGATTGTATCAAATATTCTGTAACCGCCAAGGAAGCTTTATAATACTCCTCGCACCTCTTTTGCTCCTCTGAAGAAGCTTTGCCTACTAAAAACCCGCCATCTTTTGCCATAAGAATGCCAGCATCATTAAATCCACAATGAAGTCTATTTTTATCAAGTAAATTTGTCCCGATGGCAGTGTACTCTTTTTCATCGAGAGTGAGATTATAGAGTGTCGGAAATATATCTTTATGCGAGGAAGCGACTGTTATATCAATGGACTCTTTTGGTTTTAAATACTCTGGCAGATAGATATAAAAAGGAATTTTTTTGGTTTGCGTGTAGTAGTCATCATACTTCATAATCCCCTCAATCGTATTGTTATCTGCAGTAAAGGCCACAACGGAGTTTTTGCCCAACTCTGAATTTTTCACTTTATCCAAAAATGTACCTGCCATATCAAGGGCGTACGCATAATCTTTAAAACGAAGTTTTGCAAGTTGTATATCGCCAGTGATATGTTCTTTGAGGTTTTGTGAAACTTCCAGAGAATTTGATTTATAATCGCTTGGGACAGTGTATGGCGGATGATTGTTTGTTGTCAAGACATAAATAAATTGTGGTTTTGTGGCATTTTTTAACTTCTCATAGACATAGTTATAGAGATGCTCGTCAAAAACACCCCAATCATGGGAAATAGACTTCGCGTCTTGGCCCAAACTTGTCGCAATTGCCGCTCTTCCTTCCACATGAGAGAATCCTTGACGCGATACAAAACTTCCCACATTTCTCCACGACAAATCTCCACCATAAACAAATGTGGTCTCATATCCAGCATCTTGATATACCTTTGCACTCGCTTGTTTAAAGGAGGTGTTTAAGTATTCACTTTGAGCAAACGATGTAGAGTCCGGTCGTGCTGCAATATTTAAAAGTACAGGCTCCAAGGAGACAATTGTTCCATTTGAACTAGAAATAAAATTTGTAAAAAGTGTATCCTCTTTGAAATGCTTTTGAAGCTTTCCTAAAATGTTAAAACTCTCACTCTGATAGTCCAAAATTGGTGTTCCAAAACTCTCCACCATCACAACAACGACATGTGGATTTTTCTCTTTTGCAGCTTGGTTTGGAGCTGTTTTATGCTTTAGGTTACTAAGCAAATCCTCTTTGTTTATCGTTTCATTTTGTGTATGCACCTCAAAAGCTTTTTCGATGTTTCCTTGATAACCTGCCATTTTTATGAGGTCATAATTTCCTGATTTGCTTTTTGCATACTGCTCATAGGAGTTGAGCATTGCATACCCTGCACTCTGAGGAAGCTTATTTATAAATGGGTCACGACTCACATCAGGGATATCTTTTGCAAGTGGAAACAAGCCAATGGAACCTCTGCCTAAAAGCCCTACAACAGCAATGATTGTTATAAAAAAGAGAGCTTGTTTGGAATAACTCCACATAACATTCCATCGTTTTTGCTCTTTTATGATTTTAAAAAGAGTGCTATATAAAAATGTAAAAAAAAGAAAAACACCCACGCCAAGAAGAGGCACATTATAATTTGTAAAAGCAGTCCGCAAAAGTGCCTCTGTATCATCATCAAAAACACCAAAAATCATGAGTGTTGCATGTTCTGCAAAATAGGAAAAATAGGTTAAATCGGCAAATGTCAAAAGAGCTAGAAGCGTCACAAAAAAGAGAAAATAAACTCTAAAAAAAGTATAGAGATATTTTTGTAAAAACTCTGCATTCAAAAGCCAAATGAACATAACTAAAAGAGTAGGAAGTGCATAAATATAGGCTAAAATACTTGCATCAAGCCTTATTCCAAGCCAAAAAGTGTGTAAAAGTTCAAAAATAGAGTACGATGAAGATGCTCCATAACTCACAAACAGATAGACCCGTGCAAGAGACATCAAAAACAAAAGAATCAATAAAAGCTTCAAAAATGAGAAAAGCAAATTGATTAAAAATGAAAAATGATTATTTGTTGGCATGTGGAATTATACTACATTAATAATTTTTTAAGTAAAATAGCATACTTTTTAAAATAGGAACAGCATGAAAAAACGAATCTTAGTCACGGGTGGAGCTGGTTTTTTAGGCTCACATCTGTGTGAAAGACTACTCAAAGAGGGGAACGAAGTCATCTGTTTGGATAACTTTTTTACGGGCGACAAAAAAAATATAGAACATCTTTTAGACAACCACTACTTTGAGCTTATTCGTCATGATGTTACCTTTCCTATTTCACTTGAAGTAGATGAGATTTATAACCTCGCTTGCCCTGCTTCACCTCCACACTACCAGTTTGACCCCGTGCAAACGACAAAAACATCGGTCATCGGCGCTATAAATATGCTTGATTTGGCTAAAAGATGTAAGGCTAAAATTCTTCAAGCAAGTACGAGCGAAGTATATGGCGACCCTGAAGTGCATCCACAACCTGAAAGTTACAGAGGTTCTGTGAGTACAACGGGCATCCGAGCTTGTTATGATGAGGGAAAACGATGTGCTGAAACACTCTTTTTTGACTACTACCGTCAATACGGAGTGAAAATAAAAGTGATGCGAATCTTCAACACCTATGGACCAAACATGAACCCATACGATGGAAGGGTTGTCAGCAACTTCATCGTTCAAGCCCTCAAAGGCGAAGATATTACGATGTACGGAGACGGAACACAAAGCAGAAGTTTCTGTTATGTCGATGACTTGATTGATGGAATGATTCGTCTGATGAACTCAAGAGATGAGTTTACGGGTCCGGTAAATATCGGAAATCCCGTGGAATTTACGATGCTTGAACTGGCAGAAAAAGTGATACATTTAACAGGCAGTAAAAGTAAAATGGTTTTCCATCCACTCCCACAAGATGACCCACTCCAAAGACAACCCATCATTGATTTGGCAAAAAAAGAGTTGGATTGGGAACCAAAAGTGATGCTTGAAGATGGATTGAAGAAGAGTATTGAATATTTTAAAAGTGCAATAGAGCGTTAATTGATGAAAGGCATCATTTTAGCTGGAGGAAGTGGTACACGCCTCTATCCAATTACCAAAGGTGTAAGCAAACAGCTCATGCCTATCTATGACAAACCTATGATTTATTATCCGCTTTCAGTTTTAATGTTAGCTGGTATTACTGAAGTTTTGATTATCTCAACGCCCCATGATTTACCACGATTTGAGGATCTTTTAGGAAATGGAAGCGACATCGGTATGAACTTTTCTTATGTGGCACAGCCCTCACCTGATGGTCTCGCTCAAGCTTTTATCTTGGGAGAAAAGTTTATCGGTACAGATGATGTATGTTTGGTTTTAGGGGACAATATTTTTTATGGGCATGGACTCACAAATCTCTTAGCTCAAAGTGTAAAAAATGTAACACAAGAGCGTAAAGCTACTGTTTTTGGCTACTATGTCAGTGACCCACAAAGATATGGTGTTGTTGCATTTGATGAGAGCTACAATGCCCTCTCGATAGAAGAAAAACCTACCAATCCACAATCAAGTTATGCTGTAGTAGGCTTGTACTTTTACCCAAATTCAGTTGTACAAATTGCCAAAGAGGTCAAACCATCCGAGCGTGGAGAACTTGAAATCACGACAGTCAATCAAACCTATCTCAACCAAGGAAATCTCAAAGTCGAACTGATGGGCCGAGGGTATGCTTGGCTGGACACTGGCACACATGAAAGCCTTTTAGAAGCCTCACAATTTATCCAAACAATTGAAAACCGCCAATCTTTAAAAGTTGCCTGTATCGAAGAGATTGCCTATGAAATGGGTTATATCAGTAAAGAAAAACTCCTAGAACTTGCAGCACCTCTTAGCAAAAATCAATATGGACAGTACCTCATAAAAAGGGCTTCTCAGCCAAGAGGACTGAAATAGTATGCATTTTCTAAGAACCGAGATACCTGATGTCATCATCATCGAGCCAAAGGTACATGGAGATGCAAGAGGCTATTTCGTCGAAACTTTTAGAGCAGATAAACTTGAAGCTTTTTTGGGTTATAAAATCAACTTTTGCCAAGACAACGAATCTAAGTCAAGTAGAGGAGTTTTACGAGGTCTGCATTACCAACTTCCTCCTGATGCACAAACGAAACTTGTTCGTGTCATTCAAGGCAGAGTTTTAGATGTTGCAGTAGATATTCGTAAAAGGAGTCCAACTTTTGGAAAACATGTAGCAGTTGAACTGAGTGGTGAGAACAAACGACAACTTTTTGTCCCAAGAGGTTTTGCTCATGGCTTTGTCGTGCTTGAGGATGATACGGTTTTTGCCTATAAAGTGGATAACTATTATAGTCCTGAAAATGACAGAGGAATAGCTTTTGATGATGTGGCTTTAAACATTGATTGGCAAGTTCCACATGCCGAGTTAAACTTATCTGCAAAAGACAAGGTTCAGCCAAAACTAGAGCAAGTGCTTTCACAAAGTGAAAAGTTTCCTAGAAAATTGAATGAGACAAATGACTTATTTGAGTATGGAATGGATTACTATGCTTAATGTTTTAGTGACTGGAAGTAATGGGCAACTAGGTTCTGAGATAAAAGAGTTGGCATGTGGAAATGAAACTTTTGAAAATAAAACTTTTTTCTTCACAGACAGAGCTACTCTCGATATCTCAAATCCAAAGACAATAAATGAATTTATAAATGCAAACAGTATCGACACAATTATCAATTGTGCAGCTTACACAGCGGTGGACAAAGCAGAGTCCGATGCAGAAATGGCTGATACAATAAATCATCTAGCACTCAAATATTTAGCTGAAATTTCAAAAGAAAAAAATATAAAACTTATTCATATCTCGACTGATTATGTTTTTGACGGCAAAAACCACATGCCATACACCGAAAATGACCAAACCAATCCACAATCAGTGTATGGACGAACGAAACTTGATGGCGAAAAAGCCATGCAAGAGGTGAATCCACACAACTCACTCATCATCCGAACTTCATGGGTTTACTCCTCGTATGGAGCAAACTTTGTAAAAACAATGCTTCGTTTAGGCAAAGAAAAAGAGTCTTTAGGCGTAATTTACGACCAAGTCGGAACACCTACTTATGCGAGAGATTTGGCACAAGCTATTTTGGATATTTTGCCAAAAATCAAAAATGAAAGAGTAGAAATCTATAACTATTCAAACGAAGGTGTTCTCAGCTGGTATGATTTTGCAAAAGAGATTATGCGTATGAGTAAATCCACATGCCAGATTAATCCAATTGAGACAAAAGAGTATCCGACTCCTGCCAAAAGACCTAATTACAGTTTGCTCAACAAAGCTAAAATAAAACGAGAATACAACCTAAATATACCTTATTGGAAAGATAGCTTAGATGATTGTTTAAAGAAAATGGGAGAGAGAAGATAATGCAAAACATACTTTTAACAGGAACAGCAGGTTTTATAGGCTCAAATTTCGTGCCCTATTTTTTAGAAAAATATCCGCAATACAGACTTATCAATCTTGATTTGCTCACGTACGCAGGAGATCTAAAAAACCTTCAAGAGTGTGAAGGCAACCCAAGATATAAGTTTATCAAAGGCGATATTTGCAACCGTGAACTCGTAGAATTTCTTTTTAATGAATATAACATTCAAGGCGTAATACACTTTGCAGCAGAGAGCCATGTGGATAACTCCATCAAAAACCCTGGTGTTTTTGTGCAGACAAATGTCAATGGAACATTCACACTCATAGATGTTGCCTATAAACATTGGATGGAAAAGCCTTTTGTTTATAAAGAAAGTCACAAAAATTGTAGATTTCACCACATAAGTACCGACGAAGTGTATGGAACACTTGGGGAGACAGGTCTGTTCACAGAATCCACTCCTTACGCACCAAACTCTCCTTACTCAGCATCCAAAGCCTCAAGCGATATGATTGTACGAGCCTATCAAGAGACATATGGACTGAACACCGTTATCACAAACTGCTCCAACAATTATGGACCAAAACAACACGATGAGAAGCTCATTCCGACTATTATCAGAAAAGCATTAGCTGGTGAAAGTATCCCGATTTATGGCGATGGCAAAAACATAAGAGATTGGCTTTTCGTTCTTGACCACTGTAAAGGAATAGATTTAGTTTATCATACAGGCAAAGAGGGAAATGTTTACAATATTGGAGGACGCAATGAGAGAACGAATCTGCAAATAGTAGATAGAATTTGTACTTTATTGGATGAGAAAGTTCCACATGCCAACAAAAGTTACAAAGAGCTAATTACTTTTGTGCAAGACCGTGCTGGACATGACAGACGCTACGCCATAGACGCAACAAAACTCGAAAATGAACTTGGCTGGATAGCGGATGAGAATTTTGATAGTGGAATTGTGAAAACTATTGAATGGTATTTAAAAAAATATTCAAATGAGAAAATCTCATGAATCCAAAACAGCCTACAGCTTTGATTTGCCTCTCTCATCACATAGGTGGTATGGAGTTAGCAGCCACAAAACTGGCAAATAATCTCTCCAACGCAATACCTTTGACTTACATCATAAAAGAGAATACTTTTATCCATGAACAGTGTAAATCTAACCCTGATTACGAAAAACTAGAGTACGAAACCATCCGTTTTAGCACAACTTTGATGAGTCCTTCTCTTATTTTTTCGGTTCGAAGAATTATCCAAGAAAAAAATATCAAGAATGTTATTTTTGTTGGTGCTTCGGAGATGAAATCACTCTATTTTGCTTTTTTAGGTTTAGATATAAATCTCATTGTACGCCATGGCACCATCAAATCACGCCCGAAAAAAGATTGGTTTCACACCCTTGTTTACTCAAGTGTCACTACACATGTAGCGATTTCCAAATACATGTCCACCAATGTCAAAAAAATCATACCTTTTGGCAAAGATACAAAACTCAAAGTTATTGTTCCCTCTTTGGCAAAAAGTATCTCTGCTATCGAACCAACAACATCCGACACACTCAGACTGCTACACGCTGGACGCGTTACTTCAGGGAAGGGAATAGACAAAGCTATCTTGGCATGTGGAATTTTATATGAACATCAAGTAGCATTTACACTAGATAATTTTGGTCCTGCGGATTTGAAGTATGCACATAAACTTGAAGAGTTGCTAAGCTCTATTGAATACAAAGAGAATATCCATATCAACGGGTTTACAAACACTATTTATGATGAATACCCAAAACATGATATTTTTATTTTTCCAACACCAGATGAAGGGTATGGAAATGTAATGATGGAAGCGATATCACACGGCATTATCGTCTTGGCTTTTGATAACACTGCTATCTCAAACTTTGGTGAAATGGGCTTTCATATCCATTTAGTAGAGGATAAAAATCTCGATGCACTCAAAGAAAAATTACTCTTTATCGCAAAAAATCTTGAGCAAGAAAAAGCACTCGCTCGTCAAAATATAGAAAAAGCAAAAATCATTTTTGCTCCACAAAGAGAGACAAACGACTATTTAGAGCTACTCATTTAACTTAAATCAATTGATTTAAAAAGCTCGTCAGAGAGAAAAAAGCACCCAGTGCGATAATTTGCAAAGTTTGCTTTTTCTCATCAAATTCAATTCTCTCTATCGTTCTTCGCTCTCTTTGAATCATTGTAATACTAAGCATTACAGCCAAAAGTGGTAAAAAAAATCTAAGATTAAATTGCGTCATTGTTATACCAATACCAACTGCCAATACAACAAATATCTGAATAAATCGTAAATCTTTCTCCTCTTGTTTATAGCGAAATACCTGATAAAAGATATTCAAAAAGATAAATAAACCAACAAAACCTAATTTGACAAGTGTACTTAAATATTGATTATGCTCATGAGGTTGTGCATGAATTCCTGTCCACATTTTTGGTGTGATTTTATGAATCTCGTTCATCGAATCACCTGTTCCTACACCAACAATAGGATGTTCTTTAATAACTTCAAATGCATAATAATAAAAACCTGCTCGAATGCCAAGAGAGGTACTAAAATCAGGCTCGTCACTCAATAATTTTTCTATACTACTTTTTGTTTCACTCACTTTGGATTGAAAAATTGTACTACTATTGTAGGCGACACTCACAACTAAAATGAGGGCTAAAACTCCAGCTATAGCATATTTTTTGAGATAAAATAGAGCTAAAAAAAGAATCAAAGTTATAAAAGTCACATACCCCGTTCTTCCACCAGTTACAAAAATATTTGCCATGGCAGTAACAACAAAAGCACTCATCAAAAGTTTGACCCAAAGTGTCTCTTTACTAAAAACCACTCTATATCCAAGTAAAACAACCAAAAAAGAGAGAGCCACTCCATAATGTATATGGTGCAAGAATGGCGATGGATCACCAATAGCATATGCTGTATAAAAAAGGATATCCCCTATTTCAAGCTTCCAAGGCATGATACCAAAGAGCATTCCATAGGATGTAAGTTCACTCACCAACATGCCAAGGATAAAAGCTGTGATGACTTTATCTATATAACGACCATCCACAATAGCGTAAAAAAGAATAAGGTAGAGACCATATTTGACATTCTTAAGAGAATCAAACCCAGTCCTTAGGTCTTCACTCCACAAAAGCCCTACAACATAAATAAGAAAAAAGTATAAAAATGCTCGAACGACTCTATTTTGCAAAGAATTTTTGATATGGTGTATCACATCTCCACGCACGAGAAAAAGGAGAGCCATAGTCGCAAATACTGTTGCTTTGATGGTTTGTGAAATGGGAAGCAAAAAAGCATAAAGCACTAAAAGATTATTCATCCATAGAGTGAGCAAATCTTTATTGTTTTTATATGCCTCGATGCTTCTCATCCATCTATTCATTGATGCTGTGCCAATCCTTGTTCGCTAATATATTTTTTCTCTTCTTTATTTTTATTAAATTTTGCCCACTGTTCTGACGAAGTTGGATTGTTCTGTTTTTTGTGATAAAGATGAAAGGTATTTGCCACATTTTTACAAGAGTGCAAACTCAGCCCATAGGCTCTAAATCTCCAATCCAAATCCATATCATCAGGTAATGATGAAGCCCCATAACTCTCATCAAAACCATTGATAGCAATCATATCCTCTCTAAAACAGGAGAAATTACACCCAATAAGGCTTGTATTTCTTTTTCTCTTTGCCATAAATTTTTTATACAAAAGTGAGTGAGGATTCAGATGTACACCCTGTTCAAACCTTGCATTTCTATCAAACATCAACCCCATTCCAAGCAAAAAATAGAATTTTTCTAGCATAAAAGGCGACAAAGTTCCAGCTCGAAATTTTTTTGTCAATTTGCTATCTAAATTGACTCTTCTTCCAGCCAGAACACGACCTCTTTGTGCAAGTGCCACATGCCCCTCTACAAAAGTCGAGTATGGAATAATATCTCCATCCAAAAATATAAGATACTCTCCACAGCTTTTTAAAATTCCATTATTTTGAGACCTCGACTTACGAACACCATTATCCTCTTGAGCGGTGTGTTTGACATCCAAACCTTCAATAGAAGCAATATAATTTTTCATCTCTTGAGCATTATTATCCTCTGCTACAATCACTTCAAAATTTTTATATGTTTGCGTCTTGAGTGCATTCATTATTAAATTCAGTGACTCAATATCTTTATATACTGCGATTATAATGCTTACTTTCATACAAACTCTTTGAATATTTTTGCCAGTTCAAGAAACTGCTTTTCATTTGAAAACATCTCTTCACACTTCTTTTGTCCAGCTTTTGCGATTTCTTCTTTAAGCAATGGGTTTTTCATCAACTTTTCAATTCCACATGCCAAGCTTTCAAAGTTTTGAGATTCGAACAATAATCCTGTCTTTTCATCATCGATTATCTCGACAACACCACCACTATTTGCACCTATAACCGCAGTGCCGACCTGCATCGCTTCGATAAGAACCAGACCAAAAGTCTCTCTTTTTGAAGCCAAAACCACGGCGTCACAAATCTGATAAAAATGGTGCGGATTTTTCATAAAACCTAAAAAGTGAACCTGCTTTGCAACACCCAAATCTGCTGCCAATTTTTGAAGTGCATCGATGTACCCTTTTTCCATCTCATGCCCCACAAAATAGGCGTAAACATTTTTACTCTCGATTTGTGCAAGTGCCTTTATGAGTAGATGTTGTCCTTTGGCTTCATTAATACGACCGACCATTCCAAGGTTAAAGTTCTCATTTGAAAAATTCAAGCTCTTTTTCAAACTATTTACCTCTTCATCATCGAGCATTTGCGGTTTATCCGAACCCATGTAAAGCACTTTAATTTTTGGACGAATATCCGCAGGTATGAATTTCTCCAACTGCTCTTTTACCTGATGCGTTACAGGTAACATTAAGTCGATATTTTTATACATCAGCCTATGATAAAAGTCATTTTTAAATCGTGTCATTGTCATATTTCGCGTTTGCACAATTTTGGGTTTTGCTTTAGAAAACATTTTTGCCAAAACCACAAAAGGAATATCTTTTGTCCAATGCATGTGAATTATTTCCACATGCCAAGTGTCTATAATTTTTGCCAACTCTCTGGCTGCACTCAACATAAAAAGGTTACTCTTTTTTTTAATTTTTATATATTTGTGATTTTCATCATAATACTGCTCTAACTTTGAATTTTCATTTATAATGCTAATAACATGAAACTCCTCTTTTAAAGCCTTCGCAGCTCGCATCATATAAAGTTCAAGACCACCCAAATCAGGCGACATACAGAGTTCTAAAATAGTTTTTTTACTCATTTTCTTGCATCTCCAATATCAAAGCATATTTCATGTACGAACTAAAAGCGGAAATAACCGCCACATTCCAGCCATTGATTCCATGAAACGCCCCGCCTTTTAGAATCAAAGCCTTAAATAATGCCCCGATGCCATGTAAAAATGGGTCAAAACTCGAAGCCTTTTTCCCCTCGGCATGTGCAATTTTTGCACCTCTTGTTATAAACTTATGACTCGTTTGTATCATCTCGCCATAATCCGCATACGAGTAGTGTAACATGTCCGCTTCAAGTGCTTGAACATTGCTCGTATCGACTCTGGCATGTCCACCCGCAGTTGTGAATCCACATGCCGAACTTCTATAGAGTCTCGTCACACGGTCTGGATACCATAGTTTGATAAAAGCCTTGCCGACATAAGTTTTTCTGGCAAACGAAAAAGCATCATACGGCGTATGCTCCAAATCAAGCTTTTGAATAGCTTCGATTGCGTTAGAATCCAGCCTCTCATCGGCGTCAATGCTGAGTATCCAAACATTCTTAGCATGTGCAACTCCAAAAGCTTTTTGCATTCCATCACCAAGATAGGCTTGTTTGACGACCTTCGCACCCAAGGACTCAGCAATCTCACAAGTTCTATCAGTGCTAAGTGAATCGATAACAAGAACCTCATCGCACACTTCTTGCACAGATTTTATTGCGGCTTCAATGTTTTTTTCTTCATTTAAAGTTATAATATTCGCTGTTATTTTCATAAACTTATTTTACCACAGTAAACTTTTGATAAAATTTTAGAAAAAGGGTCTTGATGCTATATTTTTTATTTTTATTGGTTTTGATTTTTTCTGCTTATCTCCTCTTTTTGTTCAAAAGAGTAAATAAATACAGATACGATACAGGGCATGACTATATCTACAACCTCGAAAAAAATCTCATAGCTCAAACCAAAATAGAAAAAAATAGTATTGTTTTGCATAAAAGTTATAAAAATTATGATTCACTTTTTCTCAAAATCAGACTCTCACTCAACCCTCTCTCCTATTTTTGTAAACCATACATAGAGATAGAAAATGTAAAACACTATTTTGAATATGGAGCAAGTGGTGTACGATATCTTAATATCTCTCACATCAAAAGCCATATAGTACGCTTAGAGATGCATTATGCTTCTCTTGGCAGTGATGAAGCAACTGTTTATGGCTACAAAAATGATATCAATCTTACCAACAAAATACTTATTCTCGCTCCACATGCCGATGATGCCGAGATTGCAGCTTTTGGACTCTACAAAAAAGCAAGTGATGTGACCATTGCCGTCACAACGGCTGGAGAGTATGGAGCATGTAACTATTGTGATATTTATGATAATGACAAGACCAAACAATCCCTCAAAAAAGCAGAACTGAGAATATTTGATGCTTTATGTGTCCCGCTTCTTGGAAATGTTACGATTGAAAACTCTTTTACTTTAGGTTATTTTGATTTAAGCCTCAAATGGATGCATGACCACAAGGGAGAGAGTGCTTCTTCCCTTATCCAAGGTATCGATGATATTAATAAATTCAGAAAAGTATCTCATGCAAAAGTGCAACTGCCACATCTTGCCAAACCTGTTTATAGTTCTTTTTTAGAAGATTTAATAAGCATTATAACTCAGACCAAACCAGCCATTATTCTCACGCCACACCCAACAATTGACAGACACTCTGACCATAAATACACAACACTCGCTCTTATAGATGCACTCAAAGCAACAAACCATTCATGCAAACTTCTGCTCTATACAAACCACTTAAAGCTCAGCGAAACATACCCGATAGGCGAAATCAACTCCTCTATCACACTGCCACCTAATAAAGAGGATTTTTACTTTGATTCTATCTACTCATCAGAGCTTGATTACAATCTTCAAGTGGATAAGTTTTTTGCCCTAGAAGCGATGCATGATTTGAGAGATTCACTCATCTTTATCTCCATCAAACAGTCGATAAAACACCTTAACAAAATGATAAAAAGAAAGTTTTTTGGAAAAGATAAAAGCTACTACAAAAGAGCTACAAGAGCGAATGAACTCTTTTTTGTCGTAGAGAGTGAGAATATAGATAAATTACTGTAGATAGAACTCTTTATATCGCTTGACTATCGATTCTGGTAAAAAGGGTTTTGTGTATCTCTCAAAATCCCATACACTCTCTTGATTCAAAATTTCTACCATCTTTTGAGCAAATGCTTCGATATTAAAATCAACCATATATTCCTCTAAATCAGATACCATAATATCTTTGATACCGCCTTTTGATTTTGTTGCAATTACTTTGGTATGACATGCCAAAGCCTCAACCAAAACCATACCAAAACCTTCCGCTTTGGAAGTCGAAGTCAAAAGTGAAGCACCCTCAATCCAAGGATAGGGATTTTCCAAAAGACCCAAAAGCGTGACATGTGAAGCTAACTCTAATTGAATAATTTTTGTACGAATATTTTCCATATCATGTCCATTTCCAACCAATACTAAAGGAAGAGTAAGATGTAAATATTCTCTTGCATATTTGTAAGAATCAAGTAAAAAGGAGATATTTTTGTTGGGTGTAATTCTGCCAACACTCACGATATATGGCTCACTCATTTTAGGTTGATACTCAGTTGCTTTTTTGCGAATGAGAGCAACATCTAAAGGATTATGGACAACTTCTACTGATTTTGCATCTACTTTACTCTCTTGCAAAACCTCTAAAATTCTCTCTTTGACTCCGCTTGAGACGCCAGCTAAATTTTTTCCCTTATAGACACATCTGATATATAACTTATCCAGCCATGAGCTATGGCGTATAAAAACACTCTCTACCATTTGAACAACTCTCGCATCTTTATAAGCCCAAATAAGTTCAAATGTTCCATGCCCACGCATAATGATTAAATCAAACTTTCCATACTCTTTTTCAAGCTGTGTCAATTTATATTTGAAGATAGGAGTGAGCAATAAACCACTATAGAGAAAATAACTATTTCTAAAAATTGCATTCAAAAGCTTCGCAAAAACTCCAAGCAATGCTCCAATGAGCGTCCTTTTTAATATTTTATCGAGATTAAAATGGTGCAAATGCACAGTCGCCTTAGGTGTAAAAACTCTCCCTTTATCTTTGAAATATATCAGATGTGACTCATCTCCAGCATCTGCAAAAGCTTCAGACAAATTGACCGCAACTCTCTCCATCCCACCTATTTTTAGGCTTCTTACTACAACTGCAACTCTCATAATTCCCTCTCATATCAAAAATGGTATAATAGCACATCCAACATAAAGAGGGCAATTTTGTCATATATCCTTACACTAAACCCTAAATATCAAGATTTTGAGCCGTATCTTATTGGAATTCAAGAGATTTTTAAAAGCTCCCATGAAAGTATCCACAAAGCGAGAAATGAACTTAAAATTATTGAACTAAATGGTCTGAAATGTGTTGTTAAATCTTTTAAAGTTCCACATGCCATCAATCGAATAGCCTACTCTTTTTTTCGCCCTTCAAAAGCAAAAAAATCCTATCTCAATGGTATGAAACTCCTTGAACTTGGCATCACTACGCCTGAGCCAATTGGTGTTATAGAATTTTTCAGTGGAGGGCTTCTAAGAGAGAGCTACTTTATCTCAATCTATGAACCCTACGATTTCACTATACGAGAAGTTTTTCACCACAAAGTGAGTACCTATCAAGATATTCTCAGAGAGTTCGCAAAGTTCACTTTTGCTCTTCATCAAAAAGGTGTCTGGCATGTGGATTATTCACTTGGAAATATTTTAGTAACTGTACTAGAAGATAGCTACAGATTTTCACTCGTAGATATTAACAGAATGAAATTCAAAACCATTCACCCACTTGAGGGTCTCACAAATTTTAATAAATTTTGGGCAAAAGATGAAAATGATTTGATTATTTTAGCCGTTGAGTATGCAAAAATGGCAAACATAGATACACAAAAAGCTATTGAAATTTTGGTCAATGAGGCGAAGTTTTTGGAGGCAAAAGTGAAATTAAAAAGAAAAGTTAAAGCCCAAACAAAGCACTTTTAACATTCTCAAATAACTTCTCTTTTTCGCTCTTGGCATGTGGAATCATAAAATTGTGTTGCAACTTCTCATCTCCAACACCCTTCCATCTTGCAGAACTTGCAAAGAGAGTATCCGCAAAAAATGTCATTGTCGGCGTACCAACCAAAGATGCCAAATGATAAGTTCCCGTGGAAGTGCTTACAAAAAGTTTGAAGCGACTTATGAGTTTTGCGAAATAAATAAGTCCATCAAGTGAGAGATAAAAAACAACATCTTCGCCGTGAAGTCTATTTTGCATCTCTTCATACAACTCTTTTTCATCAGGTCCAAAAGTAAGAACTACTTGGTACTTGCCTTGATTTAAAACTTCTCGGATTAAAACTTCATACTCATCTAAGTTCCAATTTGCATCACTGCTTCCGCCAAAACCTACATGAAAAGCGATTATCTCTTTTGTGATGTCATGATTGATACAAAAAACTTCATACACTTTTTTTGCATCGCTAAACTCCAAAAGCGGTTTTTTATACTCTAAATTTATCTCAGGAAAGAGTATTTTTGTAAGTTCTAGGTTATACTCAAACTCCGCCATTTTCACTTCGCTTCTTCGCTGAGAAACTCGGTGTGTATAAAAAATTTGTGCTATTTTTGTAGCAGGTGCTATGCGGATTGGAATGCGTGCCAAAAACTGAGCAAGGGCAACGCGGGTATTTGAGAAGAGTGTTATGGAAGCATCAATTTTTGCATCACGAAGTTTTTTTGCTAGAGTTAAGATGGAACTTTTACCATCATCGACAATTACCTCATCAATAAATCCACATGCCAAAGCTAAAGCTTCATTCATTGGTGCGACAAGGGCGATGATTGTGTCTTGTGGATTATGTTGCTTGAGTGCATGCATAGCAGGAAGAGCGGTTATAAAATCGCCAAGTTTATCAGTACGAACGACTAAAATATTCAATCTTTTCTCACTCGCACAAATGAAACGAATTTTGGTTTGCCTTTGTTCGTAAAACCAAAATATTTAAAGGTAATTATATCGCCAATTTTTGGAGGATTTTTTCTTTGTTCTTGGCTAAATCCACTTCCTATAAAAAACTGTATTCCATCTTTAAGTTCCACCTGCAAACTTCCCATCATGCCAGTGAATTTTCCACTTCCTGCTTTGTAGCCAATCACTTTTGCTTCCATATCTTCGGCTTCTTTTACTTTCAAAACAGAGTCGCTTTTCCCATCAAAATAGTCTCTCTTCGCATCTTTGATAATAACGCCCTCGCCACCTTTAGCGATGACATTTTGAAAAAACAGATTCAACTCTTTTTTATCTTGACACACTTTTTGTTCAATAATATCCAAATGCTTTATTTTATGCTCATCTCTGTATTTTTGAGCTTTCTCCAATCGTACAGAAAAATTACCCTCGGCATGTGGAACTTCAAAAATCATATATTTTATCTTACTCCACTCTGCCTTTGGGACTTCATCCATTACGATAGACTGAATATTTTCATAATCTAATCGTTCCGTCCATAGTTCGCCATCCAACTCAAAAGGCGGAAGTTTTTGCGTAAACCACGCAGGAGCATTTATGGCTTGACCTTGTCTTGAGAGAAGTTTTTTGCCATCCCAGTAAGCCCGTATGCCATCAAGTTTTTCAGACATCATCCAGCCAGAAATATTTTGATCGCTGTAGATATTTGCTTTTTGCAGCGTGAGTGCGTTACCATTTAAAAAGAGTAAAAATAGAGCTACAAAAAGTTTCCACATGCCTAATTTACCCCAATCTGAAAGTACTCAAACCCATACTTTTTCATCTTCTCTTTGTTAAACTGGTTGCGTCCATCAAAGAAAACTGGATTTTTAAGCAATTTTTTCATCTCATCAAAATCAGGGCTTCTAAATTCTTGCCACTCTGTGACCAAAACAAGTGCATCTGCATCTTTTAACGCCTCGTATTTACTCTCAACATACGACACTTTTTCATTGCCTTTTAAGTAGTGTGTTTGTGCTTCGTGGATTGCTTTTGGGTCATACGCTACGACATTTGCCCCTCTGCTTGTGAGTTCATTTATGATTGTGATGGAACTTGCCTCTCGCATATCATCCGTTTCAGGTTTGAAACTAAGCCCCCAAACAGCGAAAGTTTTTCCACTTAAATCTGCACCGAAACGGGTGATTACTTTGTTTGACATTACATATTTTTGGTCGTAATTTACCGCTTCAACCGCATCCAAAATTCTAGGGTTATAACCAAAATCTTTTGCCGTTTTTGCAAGTGCTTGAACATCTTTTGGAAAACAACTTCCTCCATATCCGCACCCTGGGTAGATGAAACTATAACCGATTCTACTATCGCTTCCTATACCATTTCTCACCTTATTGATATCCGCTCCAACGCGTTCACAAATCTGGCTCATCTCATTCATAAAAGAGATTTTTGTCGCAAGCATCGCATTTGCAGCGTACTTTGTCATCTCTGCCGACTTGATATCCATAGAGATAAATCGGTCGTGGTGCTTCATAAATGGAGCGTAAAGTTCACGCATAATCTCTAACGCTCTCTCACTATCCGCACCGATAACAACACGGTCAGGATGTAAAAAATCATTAATCGCAGCACCCTCTTTTAAAAACTCAGGGTTTGAGACGACATCAAACTCTAAATTCACCCCTCTTTCATCGAGTTGTGCTTGGATAGTCGCTCTTACTTTGTCCGCAGTTCCCACAGGAACAGTTGATTTATCGACCACCACAATGTAATCTTCCATAGCCTCACCGATACTTTTTGCAACTGCCAAAACATAACGCAAATCAGCACTTCCATCCTCGCCCATCGGTGTTCCAACAGCTATAAAAGCGATTTGTGCATTTTTTATAGCACCACTTACATCCGTTGAGAAATGAAGCGTTTTATTTTTATAATTTTCGAGTGTCATATCTTCTAAACCTGGCTCATATATAGGGATGATGCCTTGTTTTAAATTCTCTATTTTTTTTGCATCTATATCCACACAAGTTACTTTGTTTCCCATTTGAGCGAAGCACACTCCGCTAACTAGTCCTACATAGCCCGTGCCGATTACTGATATTTTCATAAATTTAGTTCCTAAAATATTTTTTAATTTTTTTATATTACCTTAAAATGGATATAATTCGCCTTATTTTCGAGGAACTCCATTGCAATTTCAAAACAGATATACGCAAGTTTTTTTAGCTACTCTTTACAGCATTTTACTCTTTAGCTTCATCCGACTTTTCTTTTATATCTCCTATTTTCACTACTTTTCGGATTTATCATTTTATGAAACTCTACTCTCTTTTTTTATGGGACTTCGTGTTGATATTGCACTCATTTTTACCTTTACTTCACTCCTTTGGCTAGCTCTTCTTTTGCCCTTTAGATTTACGCTTCACAAGAGTTACAGAACCATTTTAGGAACTTTATGGGGCACTGTTTTAGGAGCAATACTTTTCTTCAACATCGGCGATATTTTATACTTTGGATTTGTTAACAGACACCTCAGTAACGAACTCTCTCTCATAGGAAATGATGTTAGTATTTTAATCGACATGGTGGTTGATTTTTATCTCATACAAACGATACTTGGCACACTTTTTTACATTGGAATCGTTTATAGTTTTTATAAATTTTTTAGCTTCGATATAAAAAACAAAACTATCAGACAAAAAGAGTGGGTCAATATTTTACTCCTCATTATTATCGCATTTGTAGGTATTCGTGGCAAGTTAGATGGCATCTCTTTTGGAACATCCGACGCTTTTGCCGTAAGTAAAGTCTCTTCAGGAAACTTGGCACTCAATGGATTTTTTTGCTACTATCGAGGTGGAAATACACAAAAGGTCAATCACTCTACGATAGACGCAAAACAAGCAACCAAAAATGTAAGAGAACTTTTAAATTCTCAAAAGTTTGAATTTGTGAATGAAACCTATCCGCTTATGAGACAAAGTACAAGCAAAACACCAAACAACTACAATGTTGTGATTATTATGATTGAAAGCCTCAGTGCAAAATACCTCGACGCACTCGCAAAAAATGAGTTTCAAGTCACTCCAACTCTGGATAAATTAGCACAAGAGGGGCAACTCTTTACAAACTTCTATGCCAATGGACAACGCTCTCAAGAAGGGATTACAAGCGTCTACACAGGAATTACACAGCCTGTGGGTTTTGAGAATTTTGGCGAAGGTTTAGAGCTTTATAATCCCTCTTATTTAGGGGACATTGCAAAGAAAAATGGCTACACGACTCTTGCAATGCAAAGCTCCAACAGAGGCTCTTTTCGGGTTGATAAACTCAGCTCTCTTGCAGGATTTAGCGAATATTACGGTTCTGAGGATATAACACATACAGGCAAAGAAATTGGAAATCCAAATTATGGTGCATGGGATGGGGATAGTTTGCGATTTTTATCTTCAAAACTTCACACTCTAAAAGAGCCTTTTTTGAGTTTTTTCTTCACAGCTTCCACACATTCACCTTACTATTCTCCAGGAAAAGAGTGGGAGAAATATCCACATGACACTAGTAGCGAAAATGGCTATCTCAACACCCTTTATTATGTCGATACACAGATAAACGAGTTTATGCAATCGGCTCAAAAAGAGCCTTGGTTTGAGCGAACGATTTTTATTTTTACAGCAGACCATACAAACCATACTGAGCTTGAAAATGCGAAAAAAATCAATCCTGAGGGTGTGAAGTTAAGTGAATTTCATGTGCCTCTCATTGTTTATGCACCAAAAATAGTGACACAAAAACAGAGCAATATCATCGCCTCTCATAACGACATCTTGCCAAGTATCATAGATATTTTGGGTTGGAGTACACCTTTTTCAGTGATTGGAAATTCTGTTTTTGATGCAAGTGTACAAGAGAGATTTGCTTTTGTAAAAATGGGAAATATTGTCGCTTTAGAGAACCCCAATGGTTCACTTTTTTATAATTTTAAAGATTTTATCAGCCAAAAAGGCGAAGTATCAAAAAAAGAGGAAGCACTTCTTTTGAGCATCGATTCAGCCCAAGCGAACCTTCTCAAAAATTCAACATGGAATAAAAAAGAGTGAAACCGCCTTTTGCATGGGATAACTTCTCCGACCAACCTTACCAACTCAAAGATAGAGCGTTTAAAAAAATGATGCGAAAAAAAGAGCTCTTTTCCCTTACTAAAACATTTTTCACAGCTCTTTTTATCTTGCCAATTTCGCTTATTTTGATGCCATTTATAAAAAGAAAGGATGTAGAATCAAGCACATTTTTTTGTATGGGCGTAGATTTTGAGCGAGAACCAAAGCTTACTTTGGAGCTTTTAGAAGAGTTAGGTGTTGAGAGGGTTTTAGTCCGTTTTAAACTTTGGGAGATGGAGAAACTTCAGGAGCTAAAAGATTTTATTTCCACATGCCAAGATAAAAAAATCACACTCAAAATTATGCAAGACAGAGAGCATGTGGAAGATTTGGAACTTCTCAAAGAAGATTTACGAACCATCTTTTCTACTTTATCTTGGCATGTGGAAATGTTTGAAATTGGCTCGACCATTAACCGTGCAAAGTGGGGTTTTTTTAGTGTAGATGAGTACAATCGTTTTTTTCAAACTGCTTATGATTTAAAAATTGCAGAGTTTCCACATGCCAAGCTTCTAGGAAGCGGAGTGATAGATTTTGAGTATCACTTCACGGCACACACTCTCTTTAATTTTTTCAAATACCACTACGATGGAGTTGCATCCCTTCTCTATGTCGATAGACGCGGTGCACCTGAAAATAGCCAAATGGGGTTTGATTTATCAGCCAAAATTGCACTCCTTCGCACTATGGTTTGGCTCTCACCAAAAAGTGCAAATGCACTTCACATCACGGAGACAAATTGGCCGATAAGCAACACTGCACCTTACGCACCAACGAGTGAACATGAGTGTGTGGATGAGGAAAGTTACGCAAACTTTATGCTTCGTTACTATCTTTTAGCTTACGCATCGGGGCATGTGGATTCTGTATCTTGGCATCAGCTCATTGCAGCGGGATATGGACTGATTGACAATCGTGATGGAGTTAGAAAACGCTCCGCTTTTTATGTCTATAAATTTATGGTAAAAAATCTAAAAAATGCCAAATTCCTTCAAATAAATACAACAAAAGAGTACACTATCTTAGAGGCTCATGTAAACAATCAACTTTTACAAATCCACTGGTCGCTCCAACCTGCGACACTCAAAAATGAAGACTCTTTTGAAGTTTACTCATCAGAGGGAAAATTAATAGAAGATGAAACGCTCACTATCAGTGCTTCTCCTCTGTATATTTACACAAAAGACGCGGTATAATTGCACCCATGAATAAAAAATACTTACATATAAAACTCTCTTTTTGGCTTCTTTTTTTACTCTCGTCTATGCTTTTTATCTTTTTTCCGCAGATAGATTTGTTTGTCACAAACCTCTTTTATGATGGCAACACTTTTCCAGCAAACGGCATGTGGATTGAAGAGTTCTTTTACTACTCAGTACAACCTCTCATCATCGCATTTGCACTCGCTTCTTTAGCGATTTTTACTTACAATTTTTTTACAAAAAAGAGTGTTTTAAATGTGAATGCCAAAGTTGTTTTATATCTTCTTTTGGTTTTGGGTCTTGCCCCTGGACTTATTGTAAATGCTACACTCAAAGAGAACTGGGGCAGAGCAAGACCAGCTGAAACACTCAATTTTGGTGGAACAAAAGAGTTCACTCCAGCCTTCATTCCAAGCAATCAAGGCGGATACTCTTTTAGCTCAGGTCACGCTGCTGCGGCTTTTTCTCTTTTAGGATTTGCTCTTTTAGCGAAGAAGCGAAGAAACTTTTGGATTGCATTGACACTCGCCTATGGCGTGTTTGTGAGCGTTGCCAGAGTCTCCTCAGGTGGACACTTTTTTAGTGATGTTGTAACCTCATTTTTCATAGTTACCCTCTTTACTTTGAGCATTTATGGTTTTCTCATGCAAGAAGAAGAAAAAAAGGAACTCCCATAATTTTTCGCAACCAACTTACGCAAATATTATTTGTACTTTGCATCAGTTTTGTAACGCTTATGGCGATTCGTTTGTCGCTTTATAATTTTTATCTTGCTGACTTTAGCGACCTAAGCAGTGGGGAATTTTACGCTTCACTTTTGATGGGTTTTCGTGTGGATATGATTACGCTTTTTACCTTCTCCTCTCTTTTTATTTTAGCTCTACTCTTTGTCAAAAACCCCAAAAGAAGAGCTGTGATAGCACTAGTTTGGGCGATGGTGCTCAACACTATTTTTGTCCTCAGTTTTAGCGATGTTCTCTACTACGACTATATCCACAGACACATGTCGAGTGAAATTTTTAACCTTGGCGATGATGCGGATATTATTGTGGGCATGGCATTTGGTTCGATGCTCCCCTTTACGCTTGGTGCGATTATTCTCAGTGGTACATTTTTCTATACGATTTATAAAGTTTTTTTACAAGAATTAGTGCATTTCATCTTGGGAAAAAAACTCATTTTTCTTACACTCATCACACTTTTAACGCTTTTTATAGGCATAAGAAATAGTTTCGCAGGGAAAAGTTTTGGAAGTGCAGATGCCTATGCAGTCAACAAAGTAAGTAGCGGAAACTTAGCACTCAACGGCTTTTTTACCATTTACAGAACGGCAAAAACCTCCTCCAAACACACCCTTACAAAACTCGACGATGCCATAAAAATCACACAAGAGGCAATGCAAACTCCAAATGCACCTTTTCTTGATAAAGAGTATCCACTTCTTCGCTCCTACGCCAAAAAGGAGAAGCCAAAATACAATGTCGTCATCGTTTTACTCGAATCTTTTGGAGCAGAGCATGTGGATGGTTTTACCCACTACAAAGAGCTGAATGTCACACCCTACTTCAAAAAACTCTCCAATGAAGGGCTGAAATTTACCAATTTTTACTCCAATGGGTATCGCTCCATTTTTGGTATAACTTCAGTTTTCACAGGCATCACTATCCCGACAGGCTTTGAGTATCTTGGCAAAGGTTTAGAACTCTCCAACCTCAGTTACTTGGGACAAGTTGCAAAAAACAACGGATACTCTACACTCTCAATGCAAGCGGCAAATAATCGCTCCTACAGAGTCGATGCTGTGAGCCATCTTGCAGGTTTTGATGCCTACTATGGAGCAGATGACATGCCGAACATTGAAGCATGTGATGAGGGAAGAGCACCACTCACTGGCACTTACGACTTTAATATGCTTGATTTTTATCACAAAAAACTCAATGCTATGAAAGAGCCATTTTTAGGCTTTGCTTTTACGGATTCAACACACTCAGATTTTTATCTTCCAAGCAAAAAGTTTGAACGCTATCCGCATGATTTGAAAAATTACAATGGCTCTTTAAACGCTTATATTTATGCAGATAACTCTATCGAGCGGTTTATGGAGAGCGTAAAAAAAGAGCCTTGGTTTGAGAGAACCATCTTTATCTTCACCTCAGACCATGGAAGCGGAGATGCCCTAAATGAGATTGCAAGAGCCTATCGTCCTGATGACAAAGCCCTCGACTCCATTGAGCATTTTAGAATTCCGCTTATCATTTATGCTCCAAAAATATTTGAACCTCAGGAGATTACAACCCTTGGTTCGCACAATGATATTTTTCCAAGTTTGGTGGATTTGTTAGGGTGGGAAGCAAATATCACAACGATGGGAAGTTCACTTTTTGATAAAAATATCCATGAGAGATTTGCCTACTTTTTTGCAGGAGACCTCATCGGACTAGTTACAAATGATGGATATGTAAAGTACAATTTTAAAAATATAGTCGAGCAAGTCGGAAGTGAAGCGAATGTAGAAAAGATGAAAAAGCTTCTTTTTGCCATTGATACAGCCGAAGCTGGACTTTTAGAAAAAAATAGGTGGGCTAAGTGAGAATTCTGATTATACTTCCAAACTGGCTTGGCGATGCGATTATGGCAACTCCTGCGATTGAACTTTTATCCAAAAACTTTCCACATGCCAAGTTTACTTTTGTTGGAAGTTTTGTGAGTATCGAAGCACTCAAACACCATCCAAAATGTGAAAAAGCAGTTGTGGATGAGACTAAAAAAGCATCGAATAGACTTTTAGCCACTTATAAACTAGCCAGAGAATTAGGTGAATTTGATTTGGCGATAAGTTTTAGAAACCAGCTTCACGCTTCACTTTTACTACGCTTTACAAACACCGTAGTCTGCATTGCAAAGCGTTCATGGCACTCTCAATTTTTACTCTCACACACTCCTAAAATTTCCACAAAGCAACATTTAGTCCAGCAGTATGTACAACTTGCTATGACCAATGTGGACAGTTTTGATGGAAATATTGGCAGTTTAAAACTTTACATTGAACCAAAAAAATTCTCTCGTCCAACTTTGGGCATCAATGCTGGAGCAACCTATGGAAGTGCCAAACGATGGTATCCTGAGCGATTTGCGGAAGTTGCGAAAGAGTTTTCAGATGAGTTTGATATTCTTACATTTGGTGGGTCAAATGAAGTTGCAATGGCGAATGAGATAGAAAAAAATCTAAAAGCTTGGCATGTGGAAAACTACACCAACTTAGCAGGAAAAACAACTATCGCTGAGTTGTGTGCAAATATCGGCGGATGTTCTTTATTTATCACAAATGACAGTGGACCTATGCATGTTGCCGCCGCGTACCAAGTGCCAACCGTTGCCATTTTTGGACCGACAAAACATACAGAAACTTCGCAATGGATGAATGAAAAAAGTACAATTGTAAGGCATGAAATGGAGTGCAGTCCGTGTATGAAACGCGAATGTCCTCTTGGGCATCACGAATGTATGAAAAGTATTACAGCAAATGAAGTAATAGAAGCGATGAAAAAGCTAGAAATTTATTAGAGTTTTGGCATGTGGAACTTCCACATGCCAGATAAAGAATACCTACTTACCTTGAATGCGTTGAATAGTTTGCGTTGTACTTTTTCCATCGACAAAATCAACAAGTTTTAATTCCCCAGAAAACTCTGTTCCAACTACCTCTTTTCCTTCATAATCTCCGCCTTTGACCAGAACATCAGGCTGTATCATTTTTATCAGATTATAGGGTGTGTCCTCCGAAAAAGGGACAACAAAATCGACCGCTTCAAGTGCCGCCAAGATATACGCTCTATCTTCTGCAATATTTACAGGGCGAGTTGGTCCTTTGAGACGAGAGACCGAAGCATCGGAGTTAAGTCCGACAATAAGAACATCCCCAAAGCTTTTTGCAATTTGGAGATACTTCACATGCCCGACATGTAAAATATCAAAACAGCCATTTGTAAAAACAACTTTTTTACCACTTTGTCGGTAACGCTCGACCATAGACGCAATCTCTTCAAAACTTTTTATATGCGCATCGGAGGTACTTTTATGCAGAGTTGCTTCATACTCCTCTATTTCAGCAAGAGTGACCGTTGCAGAACCGATTTTACCCACAACAACTCCCGCTGCGAGGTTTGCAAATTTTGCGGTCTCTTCGATGCTTTTGTTCGCACAAAGAGCAAAAGCGATGGAAGCAATAACCGTATCTCCCGCACCCGTTACATCAAAAACCTCTTTGGCAACTGTTGGAAATTTCTTAAGTTTTTCATCATAAGTAGCAATTCCATCTTCTGAGAGCGTAATGAGTGAAATCCCTAAATCACACTCTTTTTTGAGTTTTAAAAGTGCCTCTGTAAGAGTTTGCTCATCGACAATATTTATCTTTGTAGCTAACATCGCCTCTTTTTTGTTTGGAGTGAGAAGATATGCACCTTTGTACTTGGAGTAATCACTCCCTTTTGGATCCACCAAAACTTTGACGCTATTTTTTTTACAAAGTTCTATAATGCCCTGACAGAGTGCATCCGTTAAAACACCCTTGCCATAATCTGACAAAATCACTATGTCAAACTCTCTGATATTTGAGTGCAAAGTCTCTAAAATTTCACTCACAGACGAAGGCAAAATATCATCTTTACTCTCTTTGTCATACCTGAGTATCTGCTGACTTACAGCAATAATACGACTTTTTTTAGAGGTATTTCGCCCCTTTTGCGTGATGAGATTTTTTGTGTCCACACCAATAAATTTGAGCATATTTGTAAGTTCATGCCCGTTGTCATCATCACCGATAACACTGCTCACACTTACCTTTGCACCTAGAGCTACAAGGTTGTTTATAACATTTCCCGCACCGCCTAAAACGGTTGTCTCTTTTGCGATGTCCACCACTTGAACTGGAGCTTCAGGAGAGATTCTCTCACAACTTCCCCACAAGTAGTGGTCTATCATCAAATCGCCTATGACAAGGATATTTGGCTTCGAATTTTTAAGCAGTGTCATTATTTTACTTCTTCTTTGAAAATTCTTTTTATCTCAGGAACATAGGCTTTAATGCCATCTTCCATCTCATAGGCTGGTGCGTAACCGAGGGCTTCTTTTGTCGTTTGGATGTCTGCTTCAGTATGAAACTGATAACTTCCAACAAAAGGGTTTGGAATATATTCACATGCCAAAGAAGTTCCAAGTTCTCGTTGTAAAATATCTACAATGTCTTGAAAACTTCGAGCTTTCCCTGTTCCAACATTATAAATTCCGCTCTCTTTAGGTTCCATCGCTTTAATATTTGCTTGAATAATGTCCTCAATGAAGATAAAATCACGCAAAATCTTATCGCTATCTTCAAAAAGACGAGGATTTTTGCCCTTAAGCAATTGATGCCCAAATTGCAAAACCATAGAAGCCGTAGAATTTTTAAAAAACTCTCCTGCTCCATAAACATTAAAATATCTCAGACCTACGATGCTTATATCACAATTTTTCATGTACTCACGGCTGAGATAATCCATGCTGAGTTTTGAAAAACCATACACATTCGCTGGTGCTTCACAGCCTACTTTTTGAGGAGAAGGAGCGTTGCCATAAGTTGCAGCTGAAGAAGCGTATATCATATTTGCCCCATGAGCAACTGCTAGATTGAGCAAATCTTTATAGGCATTTACATTGGTTTTTATCATCAAATCTTGTTCGAGTGCAGTTGTGTCTGAGATGGCAGCTTCATGAAAAATATAGTCAAAGTTATAGTTCACTTCCAAGTCTAAAAGTAAATCTTTATCATTGATATCTCCGCTTATAATTTCTCCACGAAATCCTACAAGATTTTTATAATGCCCAAAACTTTTGAGGTTGCCATTAGAGAGCGTTTCGCCACTTCTAAAACTATCCAAAACGACAATTTTTGCCTCAGGATGGTTGTTCTGAAAATAAAAAGCCAAGTTTGAGCCGATGAACCCTGCTCCACCTGTAATTAAAATTGTTTTATCTTTTAAGTCATCTTCTATGTATCTCATTTTCTCATCCATAATCAAATTTATTTAATATAATAATACCTTTATAATCATTAACGAGTATTTAAGACTCAAAGCACTATAATCAACACGAAAATTTATCCAAGGAAATAAAATGAAAAAAATCGCTTTAACTCTCTTAGTTGCTGGTGCTTCACTTATGGCTGCTGATGGTGCAGAATTATTTAAAAAATGTACAAGTTGCCATGGTGCAACTGCTGAGAAATCTGCTCTTAATAAGTCTCAAATCATCAAGGGTTGGGATGCTGCTAAAGTAGAAGCTGCTCTTAAAGGTTACAAAGATGGTAGTTACGGTGGAGCTATGAAAGGTCTTATGAAAGGTCAAGTAGGCACTTACAGTGATGCTGATATCGCTGCAGTTGCTGCATATATCGCTACACTTAAATAGTCTATCCATGAACTTGCCTCTTTGAGGCAGTTCATACTTTTTTTTATTATTCTGGTTTATAGTTTCTCTTTAATTCTTTTTTCTTTCTCTCTTGATTTATAGCATCATTTAACTCATCTTGTCCATCAAATTTTGCAGCGTTTAAAAACTTCTCTTCGTCATCAAACTGACCATTTTTTATCGCCCACAAAAAAGCAAAAAGTGCCACAGCACCTAAAAATATTGATGCCCCAAGCATCATAGCAATGACCCAATTATCCACTCTGTTCTCCTATTTTTTATTCCACTGAAGTCGTATTCGCATAGAATTTCCTACAACTAAAAGGGAGCTTACACTCATAGAAATTGCAGCGACCAATGGTATCACAAATCCAGACATTGCCAAAGGAATCGTCAAAGCGTTGTAAAAAAGCGATATATAAATATTTTGTTTAATAAGCGTATAGGTTGTTTGAGAAATTTTAAATGCATCTTCAAGTGACTTGAGCGAGTCATTGAGTAAAACAACATCACCTACTTCAACTGCTACATCACTTCCATTTCCCATAGCTATACCTATATCTGCACAAGAGAGTGCCAAGATATCATTCACACCATCGCCAACCATAACAACCCTCTTACCCTCTTCATGAAGTTTCGTAATAAAATCTGATTTCTCTTGAGGGGTTTGCTCATACAAAAAGTTCTCAATTCCAACTGCTAGAGCTACTTTTTTGGCAGTATGTTCATTATCTCCTGTGAGCATAATAGTCGTAATACCTTTTGATGAGAGTCTTGCAACAATCTCTTTTGCACCCTCTTTCATCTTATCACTAAGTTCATATATCGCTACAACCTTTTCATCGATTGCGTAATAAAAAAGTGTGTTATCGCTCACAAAATCTATATAGATACTATTTTGCTTCATCAACTTCAAGTTTCCACCAAGAATTTTTTTCTCTTTTAAAGTCGCTTCTATTCCACATGCCGGAATTTGTTTGAATGTATCAAATAGTATGCTATCATCATCTTTACTCTCTTGTAGAATATACTCAGCAATTCCACATGCCACTGGATGGTTTGAAGATTTAACAAGTGAGTAGAGTATGCGTTTGTCAAATTCACTGTAAATATGTTCTTGGTAAACTTTTGGCTTTCCTATGGTTATTGTTCCTGTTTTATCCAACACAAGTGTGTCTATTTTTGCCATAGTCTCAAGATGAGCTGCTTCTTTAAAGAGGATACCTCTGGAAGCTCCTAAACTCAGTCCTACAAGTGTTGCAACCGGTGTTGCAAGTGCCAATGCACAAGGACAAGCGATGATGATAACAGATATAGCCACCATAAAAGATGTCTCAAAATCGTGTGCAGAGAGATACCAAAACAAAAAGGTTAAAAATGCAAAACTCAAAATTACAGAAGAAAAATACTCAGAAAGTTTGTTAGCCATCAACTGGATTTTTGGTTTTTTATTGATAGCACTCTCTAAAAGTGCTACAAGATTGGAGAGCGTTGAGTGCTGAAAATCTTTTGTAGCTCTAAAATGCACATCTGCATCTATACTTGTTGTACCACTGATCACACTGTCACCTAGTTGCTTATAGATCGGGTCACTCTCTCCCGTGAGATTAGATTCATCAAAAGAGCCACTTCCTTTGATAATTTCTCCATCTAGTAGTACGCGTTCACCCGTTGCAACAACAACGATATCACCCACACAAACATCATTCAGTTTACAAGCAACAATCCTAGAATCTTTTACGATATTTACTTCACTTGGAATATGTTTTGTAATCACATCCAAAGTGTCAGCAGCACTTTTTTTGCTCAAAACTTCCAAAAACTTACCAACTAATACAAAAGTAATAATCATACTTACAGAGTCAAAATAGGCTTCGCCTCTTTGTGCAAGCGTGATGTATATAGAGTATAAATAAGTAAGTGATGAACCTGTAGCAACAAGTGTGTCCATGTTGATAGTTCTATTTCTTATTCCGTAATATGCACCTCTATAAAAAATCCAACCGCTATAAAAAAGTACAGGCGTAGCAAGGATTCCCTCTGCAATATTTAAAATTGTTTTGATGTCTTGTGTAATGCCACTAAAATATCCAGCATATTGTGCAACTGCAATCCACATAATATTCATAGAGGCAAAAATAGCAACTGCCATACGAAGATAATACTCTTTTCTCTCTTTGTTGGCATGTGCTTCTTGGAGCGAAGCATCGTACGGATATGCGTTATAGCCTATCGCTCGAATCATATCGATAATATTTGAGAGTTTGACAATATCATCAGCCCATGCAATCACTGCTTTATTATTTGTAAAATTTATGTTTGCTTCTATAACTCCATCCATTTTGTGAAGAGCTTTTTCATTGAGCCAAACACAAGCTGAACAGTGAATTCCTTCTATAATAAGTGCTACTTCACTAAAGCCATCTTTGTTTATTTTGACAAATCTTTCATAAAAAGCAGGAGAATTGAAGTTTGAAGAATCCTCATACTGCTGTGTAGGAGGATTGAGTGTCACATTTCCTGCTTTTTCATAAAAGCTATTGAGTCCCTCTTCATTCAATAGATGAAAGACTCCTTGACACCCGTTACAGCAAAAATAGTGTTCTCCTTCATGAATCATCACAGAAGGATTAAACTCTAAGTGACAGTGGCTACATGCAATATTTTCAGACAATTTCAAACTTTCCTAGATCTCTATTTTTTACTATTTTATTCCAAAGTTCCACATGCCCACTCATACAGATGTAAACTCCATAATTTTGCAAAGATTTCAAAAATCCTATAGCCATACCTAGGTTGAAACTAGCTTCCACTTTATCTATCTCAAAAGGTTTCATTGCACCCACTAAAATAATCTTCTTGTCACTAAAAATTGTATCCAAAAACTCAGCACTCAGATGCATAGTATCTGTTCCATGAATGATTATAAATGTATCATCACTTGAATGTGCAATAATATCAGCTAACATTTTTCTATCATCTACATCCATATCAAGACTATCTTTGTAAATTACACCAGCTAAATCATATTTCATCGTAACACTTTGCAAAATTACAGTCACTGCCTCATTGTCATAAGGAACTTCTAATACACCGCTGAGTGAATTATACCTCTTGTTAAATGTACCGCCACTATTGAGTATTAACATTTAGTTTCCCATATATATTTCATTTAAATTTGTCACTATTTTTGTAGCTTTAGAATTTGTAACTGTGTGTGATTCATCAAATAAATACATTTCACATAATCCAGCATTGATTCCGGCTTCTATATCCCGTTCTTTGTCACCAACTAAAACTGAATTTTTCAAGTCAACTTTGAACTCTCTTTGAGCTTCAAAAAGCATTCCGGCATGTGGCTTTCTGCAACTACATTCTCCACTTATATCAGGATGATGTGGACAGTGATACACTTTTGTAATACTAATACCATGTACAGCAAACTCTTCTAACATCCAAAAACTCAAACGAGAAAAATCATCCTCAGAATAAAATCCTCTGCTTATACCTGACTGATTTGTAATAATAAAAATAAGATAACCTAAATTTTTATAGTGTTTACAAAGTTCAAAAATCCCCTCCATAAACTCAAAATCTTCTATTTTATATACATAATCCTTTTCAATATTTACAACACCATCTCGATCTAAAAAAAGTGCTCTATTCAAATCATGCACTCACTCTTTACCGACACCATCAGCAAAAATCTCTTTTTCAATAATATCACAAAGAATATGCCCTATAAGTATATGAGATTCCTGAATACGAGGTGTAGAATCTGATGGAACAACAATAGCTAAATCAGCCATTTTCGCCATTGTACCACCATCCCGTCCAACTAACGCAACTGTAGTTATCCCTTTCTTCTTTGCACTTTCAAATGCATTTATTATATTAATAGAATTGCCAGAAGTTGAAATCCCAATAAAAATATCTCCGCTTTGACCCATCCCCTCAAGTTGACGAGAAAAAACTTTGTCATAACCATAATCATTTCCAATTGCAGTAATATTTGAAGTATCGGTAGTGAGTGCAAGTGAAGGGATAGAAGGTCTATCAAAGCCATATCTCCCAACAAGTTCTGCTGCAATATGCTGAGCATCAGCTGCACTACCACCATTCCCAGCTAAAATAGTTTTATTTGAACCTCTATATAATGTAACACATTTTTTAGCCACTTCTTCAATTTTATCCAATAATGCATCATTTTCATAAATAGCTTGTTTTGTTTCGTAAGATTTTTTAATTTGATTTTTAATATAATTT